>NZ_BAYD01000058.1 GCF_000685075.1 Paraburkholderia oxyphila NBRC 105797 | reverse complement strand
ACTTCATCAGGTAAATTTACACTGGCACATATGGCCGGGCGGGCAGATGAGTCATTCACAGCGAAAGACTTTTCCGCTACCTGACATGACGGCAGGGCTCCCAGCGGTACTGAGGCATAGTGGTTCTCAGGGTCCGCGGCAATATGCGAGCCGCGGAACGCCCCGATACAATCGCCGCCACGCTCTGGAGACATGTGTCGAAGCGCTTCGAGCGCGCCGCATGACTATCCTGGTAGCCGGCACATGGTGGAGTTAGATACTGGAAGGGTAAGAAGCGTGGACGAACGCAAACGGGACAGCATGGTGGCTTATCTGCGTCGGAGAATGGCGGCGTTCGGTATCGAACCCGACGATCTCGCTGAATCAATCGCACGTGATCAGCGCCGGCAGGGAGAAACACGTTACTGCAACGCTGCAGGGGAAACTTGGGACGGCAAGGGCGAAATACCGCAGTGGCTTCAACAGGCGACGAGCGCCGGGCAGTCGCTCGAGCATTTTGCAGTCAATGGGGTGACCGGTCAGTTGCCGAGCAAGCCCAGCGGCGTGGACTGGCGCAACGATCCATTTGCCGGCACCCACCTCGCCAGAGACGTGCGATCGCTGGCATCTGTGGGCTGACTAACCCGTGATATGCCGCTCCAGATATTCTGCACAGACGGCGTGCAACCTTTGCACGATTTCGCTCCGGTAGTCCAGGAACCAGCCTGACTGCAGATTAAAAAGCCGCAGAAGACCCGTTTCATCTTTCGGAAAAGGCCAGTCATGCACCTGCGGAGCCAGTTCCCGTGCTGCGGCAACCAGCCGGGCGCGGGTGAGCCAGTCGCATCGCGCACCGTTCGAACTCAGCCAGATCCAGGATGACTCGATCAGGTGGTCCGTCCTCAGCCAGTCACCACTGCGCGCCAATGCCACAAGCTGCCCCACCACCAGGAAAGCCAGCAGTTCCGCTTTCATCTCTTCATCCATAAGCGTCATCGTCAGTCCGCCCGTCGTCACTGAACGATTGACTATCCTCATTGAAGGCGGCAACGTGCCTCCCATAACCGGTACCCTTATCGGCGTGGCCACCTGCGCAAAACTGCACGCGCCCGAGCACTGCCGCTGCGGGCATGCCAAGCCGCTGTTGACGCTCCTCCGGCATTGCCCCGCCCTCGTTACACTTCCAACTGTACCTGTTCGCAGCGAGGTACCCATGCTGTGTACAACGCCGCCAACCACCTGCGAACAGTCTCGCTTCCGCACCGGAAGAGTTCATCGTTCACGTTTCGTCACAGGTCGTAGCCAACGTACCTGCAAACATCCTGCGCGCACTGCTGGTTGAATATGTCGCCAGACTCATCATTGAGCGGTCGCCTTCCATTGGCCAGATCCGCGACCTCAGGCTTCTCTAGACGGCCCCCGCTGGATGCCGGCGCTCCACCAACGTTGCGCCCCAAGGAGCGGCCTCAGGTCCGGCAAGCCCCCCATTTCTGTACGCGCTCGTGGCCGCCGTCAGGCGCTGCATGAATATAGGTCGATCGACTGTTAGTTGCAACACCCTCCCCTGCCGCGCAGCCTCCATAGGTCAGCTTGATAATGCGGGGCGGCTCTCTGGATCACTGCCAGACGTAGAACAAATTAAATCTGTCATCCGTTGCGACATCGAATACAGGGGACTCGTGACCACCTGGCGGGAAGCGTCGCTTCACTACGCGAGACGCGATGAGGCGAGCCATACCGAACCTGCAGGAGACAGTCGAGGGTCCCGTTTTGATGCTTCGTTGCTCGAACATTCCAATCACGCGCGACTGCGTAAGTCGCGTTGGTCGACGTCGGCCTTCGAGATACGCCTCCGGCCCAAGGCGATCCCATTCAAGCGTTCGAGCATCTCGTCCGATTGACGCAAGACCTTCATGTCGGAGCAAAGTGCCTACCGGTTGTCCCCGGACACGTGAATGGCTCGATGTGCCTTCGCACCTTTTCACCGATGACACTGGGAACGTCAGCGTCGACGCCCGGGCCACCGCGCGAAGTATGTGTCGGACGCGAATGCCCACAGTTGCCAGTGAAAGCATTCTGGAACAGAGCCGGCGCTGGCGCGCCATCAAATGTGGGCTATCGCACCGGCGGCGATGGAACAAATCCGATTGAGCATCTATGCTGCTATCGGACCATGAACTGCTATTGCATGATTCGTTCACGATAGAGATCGCATTAAAACTGATCTGAGCCGATGTGAAAGCTGGTAGTCGGGGTTAACACCCTGTTAAGGACGCGCGGCAACACTCCTGCCCCTGTGGAGCAATTTCGTGGATCGAACTCAACCGGCCTGTTGTTTTCTGGAGGAATCTGCCCATGGCTAACCATGAGGTCACGGAGCCATATCTACGAGATTTGCGCAAGCTGGTGTACGTGCTGGCGATGGTCTTAGTCGCGTCGGCTCTGGCCGCCGAATTTTTGCCCGAATCGAACGCCTCTCCCGAATGGCTAATCAAGGCTCTTAAGGGATCAATAAACGCGTTTTTGGCTGTCGGCGGCTCCATTCTGGCGGCTGCTCTGGTGCCGCTCTTTCTTCATTTCTATAGCGACTTTGTACGCAAGGAGGCTAGGGTTAAGTTTGCCCGATTCTTCTTCGTGCCACCGAACGGCAAAGTCATTATCGTTATGCCACGATTCAAAATTGAAAGTCCGCCCGATAGCGCCCAGGACAACGGTGTCAATGGGCTCTGCCTGAAGGAATTTAAGGAGCTGGACCGCGCCTGTGTGTCCATCGATGATCTTGTAGCAGCGCGGCATATTTCTGCCATGTTTGCAGAGAATGGAGCACCAGTTCCGAGAATATTCTTCGACGATGATGTCTGGCGAGTTGTTTTCGGAGAAACGCGTCTGGACGACGAACGCTACAAAGAAATTCGCGAATGCAAAACATTCATCGTTATTGGAATATTCTCGAATGCAATTGCGACGGAACTGAACAAATCTATAAATACGGACAGATCGTTCAGGTTGTCAGGCGCGGAAGATGCAAAGAATGGAAACAGATACCTCGAGATTGCGCCAATGAAACTGCGCTCGCCTGACATGCTAGGGCAGTGGCGCCGTGAGGAGAGTTCTTTCTCAAACCGATCTCAATCTGGGAGCTTTGGTCTGCTTGCCCGTGTTGCGTTGCCTAGCGAGGGAGTAGCGCTGCTGGTCGGCGGCGGAACAGCTCGAGCCACGCGCAAAGTCGCGTCGCACTTGCGACGCCATTGGTTGCAACTTCACGATCTTCGCGAAATTGAACGCGATGCCCCGATCGGTACGAATTCCTTCTCGATGGAATTTGCAGTATCTGATGTGCCAAACAGCAGTCCAGAACGCGGGCGAGCGTACTACGGTTCGTAGCGTATCCTAAATCCACTACCGGAACTTCCTCCACGTCATCGGAATTGGGCAACCGGGTGTCAGGTAGGGAAATCCGCCTGACACGAGACTAGCTAGCCTAGCAGGTTGTTGACACCGGAGCGAGTCAAGGTGGTTGTCGTCTGATTCATGCAACCAATTGAGTTTTATCCCGGGCACGAAGGTGATCGCCAATGACAGCGTCGCGCTCGGGATTGAGTGTGACGGCGACGATCGGCGACCAGTCTCGAGTGCGACCTGACCAACGTGCCGGATTGCGTTCACGCGCCTGGAGGTATGTCTGATGACGCGCTTGCAGGATTGCCAGGTCCTCACCGGCATGACGCTGCGCGGGTGTGACATAGCGAATTGCGCTGTGGCGATGCTCGAAGTTGTACCAGTGGACGAAGTCGTGGCCCCAGGCGCGGGCGGCTGCAAGGTCGGCGAAGCCGCTCACCGGGAATTCAGGACGGTATTTGGCCGTCTTGAACAACGATTCCACGAAGGCGTCGTCATCGGAGACGCGCGGGCGCGAGTACGACGGTTTCACGCCCAACCAGTTGAGCATCGCCAGTACCGTGGTGGCCTTGAGGGTACTGCCATTATCGCCGTGCAGCACCGGCTTGCTGGGGCGCGCATGAATACCCTCGGCGAGCGCGGTGCGCTTCACGAGATGGACGGCGTGTTCGGCATCGTCCCTGTCATGGATCTCCCAGCCGATGATCTTGCGGCTGTACAGATCAAGGATCAGGTAGAGGTAGAACCAGCGACCCTGCACCTGGGCTGGCAAATAGGTCATATCCCAGCACCAGACCTGTCCGGGCGCTGTGGCCACGTGTGTGGTCGGCGCCCGCGATGGCGCAGGCGCACGACTGCGACCGCGATGCCGGTTCTGGCCATGGGCGCGCAGCACTCGCTGGAAACTCGATTCGCTCGCGATATAGACATTCTCATCGGCCAGCATCGGCACGATCCGGGCCGGTGGCAGCGCGGCGAAACGCGGCTCGTTGGCAACGGCCAGAATGCGTTCACGCTCCTGCTCGCTCAGCGCGTGCGAAGGAATCGGCCGTTCAGCACACGGGCGGCGGTCACCGATGACCAGTCCAGCGTGCGCTTTCCAGCGCTGCAGCGTACGAACAGTAATGCCCGCCACCTCGCAGGCCAGACCCAGGCGCGCCCCGGCTGCATGAGCGGACTCGATATGGCGGACCATCGTTTGGCGATCTTCCAGGCCGATCATGCGTCCTCGTCCTTGTCCTTCGGGAAGATCGCTTCGAGCTTTTTTGAGAGCACCAGCAGCGCAGCAGCCTCGGCCAGAGCCTTCTCCTTGCGGCGCAGCTCGCGCTCGAGTTCCTTGATGCGTCGCCGGTCAGCCTTCGTCTCGCGATGGGTGGCGCGCGCATCCTCAGGCTCAGCCAGTGCCTGGGTGGCCGCAGCGCGCCACTGCTCCAGCTCATGGGGATACACGCCGTTCTCGCGACACCAGGCGCTCTTGCTGGTCTCATCCATTGCGGCGGTCGCCAGCACCGCCTCGAACCGGGCCGCCGCTGTCCAGGCCCGCTCGCGAGCGGGCCTGGACAGCGCATCCGCGCGCCACCGTTCGAGCGTCGAAGTCGAGATGCTCAACTCGTGCGCCACCTCTTCCACCGACGCGCTCTCGGGCGGCAACAGCCGCGCTACAGCCTTGTCCTTGAATACCTGTCCGTATCTTGCCACTTCATCTTTCCGTTATCGCCCCACAGTTTCAGATTCTAACGAGGCGACAACCATTCTGACTCCGGGGGACACTCAGTTGGGCGTGCCTGCGCCCGTTGGACGTCCGATGCACTTTGCGACCGTCTGCTTCGGATGTATTGTGTTGAAAAACTCACTTCCCCGCGCAGCAGGGCCGGCGCGCAAAAAATCGGCCTCTCAGATCTCTCTATACGCCGCTCGTGAGCATCGGCTAAGGGTAAGAGGCCCCCTGAAAACCTCGCTTAAGTCATGGTCGGGGAGTTTTTCAACACAATAGATGAGCGACGGTCGCCTAGAGGGGCACGACGGCCGTCCCTTCGAGAGCCAGGAAGCGCCGCTCGACAGTCGCGCATCGCGGTCACGCGAGCGTCGGCTCCGCACTCGCAAGCCGCCGCTCAAAGTGACGTTCTCGAACATCCCTTGGCCATACCCGATGCAGGTCTGCGATGCGATGCCCCCCGTGCTGCACGCCCGTCCCTGTCTTCGCGCTTAAGCACAGGACGGTCCGGGCAGCCCTTCGAGCTATTCATTCACGAACACGCGTGCCTGCGATCGCCGGCAAAACCGCGAGTGCACGGACCAGGTCCTGCTGTCTGCGATAGCCTGTTTTACCGAGTACCGCGCGTAACTGATTACGCGCCGTCGTAATTGTCACGCCGCACGCATTCGCATATTCCTCGATCGAAAGTCCTTTTGCGAGTCCATGTGCGAGACGCGCCTCGGCAGCCGTCAAGCCAAACAACTGGGACAGTTGTCGTTCTGAGGCCGCGGCACTGCGCTCCGCTTCGGTCACGACGATCATGATGTCTGCGCTCGCGAGCATGAGCCCGTTTCCGGTGCCGAGTGCGCGCGGCAGCGCAAGCACCGTGAGATAGCGCGGCTGCGCACCCGCACCCACGGGCAGACTTTCGGGCTTGCCGCTTTCGCGCACGCGGCCGATCGCGCCGGACAACGTATCGTTCCAGAAGCTCGCCGATTCGATGCGGCGCCCCGACACTCGCAAAATGCGCTGTGCCTTGAACAGCGCTTCGGCGCTGTGGTTGCAGAACACGACCTCGTTTGCCGGATTGAGCACGACGATCGCCTGATCCATCGACGCGAGCGCCATTTCGCCGGCGACGATCCCCGCGCGCAGCGACTCGCTGCGCAGCATGAGCTTCAACGTCTTCTGCAAATGCGGCATCAGTCGGTCTACGGCTTGCACCTGCTGCGTCGAAAACGACGGCTGACCCACCTCATGATTGAAAACCAGATAGATGTCGAGCGCGTCCTCGCGATACACGCAGCCGCCGAGGATGTAACGCATGCCGTTGGGAATCAGCAGGTCTTGATAGAACTCGCTGCGGTCGACGTACCGGTTGTCGAAATAATCCGCGCACTGGAACACGCGTCCCACCGGCTGATGCAGTACCACTGCGCGGCGCGGGTCGATCTTGCCGTAGTATTGCGCGTAGGCCTCGCCCGCGTGCATGTACTCAGCACGCGTCATCAGGTTGACCGGCGCGCTCTGCGTGCGCGCGTCCCAGCCAACCATATGCGCCAGACGGCTGCCGATCCAGCGATCGAATTCCGTCAGCGCACGTAGCAGCGCGCCCGGATCGAGGATCGCATCGTAGAACCGCACGATCATCTCATCCAGCGTTTCGGGCTTGCCGGTCATGACTTCACGTTGCGCCATGATTCGCTTCTTGCTGTTCTCTCACTGCACCGATGTCAAGGATGCCGGCAACCGCGACAACGCCCGCACGAGATCCTGCTGGCGCCGGTAGCCGGTCTTGCCGAGCACGGCGCGCAACTGGTTGCGTGCCGTGGTGATCGACACGTCCGCGGTGATTGCGTGCTCCTCGATCGACAACCCTTTAGCGAGGTGATGGGCGAGGCGCGCCTCGGCGGGCGAGAGCGCGTACAACTGCGCGAGTTGAGCGGCAGAAATCGCGTCCTCGTGATTCTGGCGCGAGATCAGAATCATGAGATCGGCCTGGCCGAACGGCTGAATGAGCCCCGGTGGCACAGCGTCGTGCCGCCACGACGGCTGGCCGTGCATCGGCGCGACCGTTTGCGCGCGCTGTCCGATGCCTTCACGTGGCAACGCGATGACGGTGAGGACATGGCTGCCGTCACGCGCGGGCGCAAGCAGGCTTTCGGTGCGGCGCGTAAGCTGGACACGGCGCAACACATCGCCCAGCGCCGGGCTCCACAAGGGCGTACCCGCCATCCGCAGCGGCAGCACACGCTGCGTGTGACGCTCCCGCAAGATGGCTTCGGCGCCCTCGTTGCAGAACAGAATGTCCTGCTGCCGGTTAAGGACGATCAATGCCTGCCCCATCGACTGCAAACCGGCCTCTCCGGCATACAGCCCCGCGCGCAGCGTTTCCGTACGGCTCATGAGGCGCAGCGTTTTCCGCAAATGCGGAAATAGCCGCTTGAGGCCCTGAATCTGCGCCATCGAAAAAGCCGGCTGACCCACGCAGTGATTGAAGACGATAAGCACGTCGACGGACTCGTCGCGAAACGCGCAGCCGCCTGCGCTGTATCGAAGCGAGTTCTGAATCAGGAGATCCTGGTAAAACTCGTTGCGCTCGACATAACCGCTATCGAAATAGTCCGCGCATTGAACCACGATTCCCTCGTCGAGGCGATTCACCAATGCTCGCCGAGGATCTTTCGGGGCATAGTAATTCGCATACGCGTCGCCGGTCGCGAGAAACTCGGGGCGCGTCATGAAACTGAACTGCGCGCAATCGTGCACGCGATTCCAGCCGAGCATATGGCACAGCGTGCTGCCCACCCAATGGTCGAAGCGCGCCAGCGCCGGCAACAAAGCGTCCGGTTCGAGCACGGCGTCGTAGAACTGCGTGAGGATCGCATCGAGCGCGTCCGCTTTACCGGTCTTGACTTCACGTGTTGCCATAAGCTGCCAATCGGCCTCGGATATTTTTCTTTCTAATTCGCATCTAGTGTGCGGCCGACCTGCTTCATTCACATGATCAATTTTGATCATGCGCCCCCGGGCACACTCGCTGGAGAATGCCACACCGACGGGCCGTAAAGAACATTCCCTGCCAAAAGGAGTGGGCAACCCGCTATTGGCGGACCTTATGCGAAATGCGTCAACAGCTCAAATGAATAGTACATGCAGTGAAATTTATCGCTGTTTTACGTTTGCGAGCGGATAAAAATCGAATCGCGGGGTCGCCCGGCGGAATTCCCGTCGGCAAAAAAATCAAATTTCATAAGTCAAATGATCGAATCTGGAATCCAGCATGAATAAAACACTGGTCTGCATTGGGGTGTGCGCGGTGCTGTCGGCTTGCGGTGGGGGCAGCGGAAGCAACGGCAGCAGTAACGGCAACGGTTCGAGCCAGTCGGGCAGCGGGTCGCAGACGGGACAGGTGCAAGCGCAGCCGCTCGCCGCGCAGCAGACCTATATCGGCACGGTCAGCTTCGGCGACACGATCTCCGTGCAGATCGACGCCCCGGCCAAGGGCCAGGTGACGACGACCTTCATCAATTCGCAGTTCGGCCTCGCCGGCAAGCTTGTGGGTAACTACACGCTGACGAACGGCAATTACATCGTGACGTCTTTTCAGGCGAGCGGAACGGTGCCTTCCGCGCTCGCGGCCGGGGCGAACGCTGTTGGCATGCAGTTCAGCGTCGCGACCGACAGCAGCAACCACGGCGTCCTGAGCGGCCAGCTCAGTAACGTCCCGAACGTGACGGCAGGCAACGGATCGCAAACGCTCTCCGGCCAGATTGCCGCATCGAACAACGGCGTCACCACAGTGGCGGGCCTCGCGGGCACGTACAGCTTCATCAAGCTCTCGGGCGACTACACGAAAGCCGGCGTACCAGTCGGTTCGCAGGACGCCGACAGCGGCCAGATGCTGATCAACGCCGACGGCACGTTCCGCGCCTGCCCGAGCGCCGCCTACGGCGCGAACTGTATGGACGACAGCAACGCAAGCATCGCCGACACCGGCACGATCACCGTCGAGCCTGACCAGGCCACGTACCCGGGCGCCTTCGACATGACGTTGAACGGCCAGTCCTTCGGCCGCCTCTTCGCGAGCACGAGCGGCGGCACCCTCACGCTGATGCTCGATCAGGCGGGCTCGAACAGCGACGGCACGTTCCGGACCGGTTCGTGGGTGTTCCACACGGCGCAGCCACTCACGAGCGGCACGTACGACGGCACGTGGCTGTGCTCGGAACCGAACACCAGCGACAACAACCAGTTGCTCGGCGACATCGTGGCGAATCGCGTGACGATTGCGGGTACGACGTTCACGCCATCCGGCCAGAACGCCTCCCCGTTCACGCTGAATTTCAATGCGACGTTCAACGCCGCGTCATCGTCCTCGACGCCCACGCTGGCAAGCGGCGTGAACGGATTGATGGCCGGGCTGCTGCGCACCACGAGCAACGGCAACACCGTGCAGAGCGCGATGATGTTCCTGCCGGTTTCGTCGACAAACATCTACTACCTCGACGAAGTCAACGGCAACGGCTTCTTCGTCGAAGGCCTCTGCGTCAAGCAGTAAGGCTCACGTCAAGCTCTAAGCGGGAGAGGAAACACGATGAAAAAGGTTTTGCTCACTTCACTCGGCACGGCGACGGCGCTGGCAGGACTCCTGGCCGGTTGCGCCGGCTCGACCGGCTTCGGCAATTCCGTCTCGCAATTTACAGACGGTCTCAAGAACGGGATGACCACCGCCGTCATGGGACCGGGCCCGGGCCACTTCAAGGACTCGGGCCTCTCTCACGTCCTCCAGGACGGCGGCAACGGCTGGCCACGCGCGGCCATCACGATCAACAGCCTGCCCGCCACGGCCTACGCGCGCAGCATCGGGACCTTCTCGTATGGTCCCGACTACTGCATGAACGTCTCCGTGGTGCTGTGGCACGACGCGGGCCACAGCCAGCACTTCGACGGTGTGAAGTTCTGCGGCAACGACATCCCGAACAACATCGTTTCCGCCGACAGCGGCCAGTTCCTGCTCTGGGGCGGCTCGCTCGCGCAGGGGGCGAACACGGGCGCGCGTCGCACCACCGGCCCGAATCCGCCGAAGAACAACTTCCCTCAAGGCTCGGGCTACGTGCAGTCGTTCGTGAGCACGAACGGCATGAATCTCTTCGCGCAGTTGATGTTTGCGATGGGCTACGACCTCGCGGAGAACACCGACGATCACCGCGCGTGGGTCGTGTCGGTGCCGTCGGCCTCGCAGATGGCACATTGACGCCGCGGAGCCCACCATGAGCGACGAACAGGGACGCAATCCGGACGGCACGTTCCAGGCCGGCAGCCAGGGCGTATTCGCGAACCCGCAAACACAGCGGAAAGCCGGCGTGAACGCTTACGACACGGCCCTTGGCGCACAGATCAAAGTGGCTTATCACCAGCAGGCGCAGCACGGGCCGGGCGGTGTGGCGGCGGCAGGATCGGCGCTCGGCGCTATCGCCAGCGAACTCAACTGGAAGGATCCCATCCAGGTGCTGGCCTTCCTGGCCGCGGTCGGTCTGCTGTTTCTCTGGGTTCTGGTGGCCGGCCCGCTCGCCCCATTTTTCTGGGCGCTCACGCTCACTTTCGTGCTGCTGCCGGTAGGTGGGTACTTCGTTGCGCTGCGCGCCGCAGCGCGTCTCGGCAGCGGCGTGCGCGTGCGATTCGGCTTTCGCGGCTCGTTCTCGCTCGCGCTGTCCTGCCTCGCCGTCTATACGTTGCTGCTGGATCTGTTGTGCTGGTTCACGAGCCGCGGCTTTCCCGCCATCGACGCCCTGCTCGACGTGGCGGTCAACGGACCGGCATACAGCATCTACGCCCATCACCGCATCGAAATGGGCGTGGCCGGTGTGCTCGCGCTGCCACTGTGCATGCTGCTGCACGGCTGGTTTGCGCGGCGTGTGGCGAACGGCAAGCGCGCGACACCGTGGTATCTGAAGATCGCGGGGACGATCGTGCTGCTGCCGCTCTTCGTGCTGGCGTTCTGCGTCACCGCGCAGCAGTTCTATCTGCATCATCGCGAACTGACGATGCGTATCCTCATGGCGATTTACCACTTCGAGAAGTCGCTCAGGCTGTCGTGGCCCTTCAAGTAACGTCGATCAACCCGCCGGAGTTCGCCTGATGAAGGAGCCCGATCTCGCTCCCGTGCCGTCTACCCCGCCGAACGGCGATTCGGCGGTGCGCGGCGCGCTGAAGCTGTCGTCAGACTGGGTGTCGCCGGTCAACGCGGCCGTGACCGCCTCGACGGTCGTGCTCGATCTGCTCGCGCCCGCGCTCGGACACGCGGCTGGCCGCGTCGCCGCCGTGCTCGGCGCGCTGTGCCTCCTGCTCCTGTTGTTCAGCGTCAGCCATCTCGAACAGAAGCGCCGGCGCATGGCACCGATGCCGGGACGCCTCGCGTTCTATGCGCGCTCACGCAAACTCTGGCTCACGGCCATGATCAGCAGCGGCGGCGCGGCGCTCGCGTTTGCGACGTGCACTCACGGAGACGCGCCCAACCCGAGTGCGCTCGGCTCCGCCATTCCGACTATCCGCACGCTCCAGCAATCGCTGTTGCAGTTGCACGGCAAGGTCGATGCGCTCGCCGTCAACGAGCGCAACATCCAGAATGACACGCAAGCCATTCGCAGTGCCGTCGTGCCGCAGGACGACCGCGGACGTCTCCTGCACCTCGGCTATGGCCTCGACGACGGATCGAAGGCGCGCGCGATCGAAACCTGTGACACCGAGGCAATCGCGCTCTACATGCATCTGAACGAGACGATGCCGCTGGCGCTCCCTGAGTTTGGCAAGCGCGGAGGATCGACACTCGAAGCACCGATCATGGCGAACAACGCGCACTTCGCGCAAGCGTTGAAGCTGCTCGCATCGCAGCCGTCGTTCGACAAGCACGCGCTCTCGACGCCCTGGCTGCTGACCTTCACGCAGGCGCAAAGCGCGTCGATTCCGCAATTCGACGGCCTGCTGGCGGCGGCACACCGTCACGGCGTGCAAACCGTGGGTCTGATTCCGCCGATGGTCAAGGCAAACCCGCTTGCGGTCGCGATCTGGTCTCGCAACCTCGAAGCCATAAACGTCCTGCTTGAGGCGGGCGCGGATGCCGACGCCCCCGCCGTCGTTGCAACGGTTAACGCCAACGACCACGGCACGATCAGGATGAGGAACGTCACGCTTGCAACGGCGCGCGATGAAGCCCGGCGGTTAAACGTTGCGCTATCGCCGCGCGGATAATCCGTCCAGAGACCCTGCAGGCGAAGCCGCGTTATGACTTCTTCCGCCGTGCAATCCCGCTTGGCGGGCTCGGACAGCCAGTCTTCCTTACCCTGCCAGATCCGCAACCTCAGGCTTCTCTAGACGGCCCCCGCTGGGTGATGGCCCTTCACTAACGCTGCGCCCCGGGGACCGGCCGCTTGCGACCGGGATGTGTGCGTGGATGCTACGGCGCGGGCATCTTTCTCTCTTGCCACCTTCAGATTCGCCGACAAATAGCGGCTTCATCAACCTTTATGCAGCCAGCGGCATGACACTTACGCTACTCACGAGCCGGGTCATCAACGCATCTCACGACTACGCCACCACGCTGACAGCAAGTGACGACGAAGTAGTTGTAGAAGTTGAACGAATCCGCTTGTACAACGAAGTACTCGTTTACTCTGCGAGGTTAGCGCGCCGTTCCAGCTCTGCCCTGGTCCGCTCGAGCTCACGTGCGATCGTTGCCTCATCCGGCAAAACGGTCTGATACTCCGCCGCCAGTATCTTGTTCGGCAGGTTGTCGAGCGCGTAATGCGCCTCCGCAGCACCCTTCTCTGCGCAAAGTATCAGCCCGACTGGCGGATTTTCTCCAGGCTTCATCCAGTGCTCGCGCGCGTAATTCAGGTAGAGGTGCATCTGTCCCGCATCGGCATAGCTGAAACGCCCGACCTTCAGGTCGATGATGACCAGACATCGAAGACGGCGATGAAAGAACACCAGATCAACACGGAACCACGTGTCATCGATCCTCAGGCGTCGCTGCCGGCCAATGAAGGCGAAGTCGTCGCCAAGCTCCAAAAGGAAATCCGCCAGGTGCTGGATCAGGGCCGCTTCCAGATCGGACTCCGAGTACTCGTCCTTCATGTCGAGAAACTCGAGGACAAACGGGTCGCGTATCGCCTGTTCGGGCGTGAGCAGATCATCTGGCTGGACCTGAGAAGCTTTACCGAGCAGCGCCGCCTTGTTGCGCGAGAGCGCCAGCCGCTCATAGAGCTGGCTGCTAATCTGGCGGTCGAGCTGACGCACGGACCAGCCTTCGCGTAGCGCCTCGGTTTCGTAGAACGTCCGTGCGGCCTCCGCCTTCACGGAGAGCAGCCGCACATAGGCGGACCAGGGCAAGGGAAAAGCCTGCGCGACGGTGGCCAGTTCGGATGCGTTGCCCGGGGCAGCGCTTAGCGCCGTCCGTTTGGGCGATTTTGCAGACGGTGTCTGCAAAATCCGCGACGCAGGAGATTGTGCAGACACCGTCTGCACAATTCGGTCGGTTGGCCAGGCGAAGTAAAAAGCCCGCATCTGCGCGACATTGCGCGCACCGAAGCCGCGGCCGAACCGCTGGGACAGATCGGCACCGAGACGCCTGATCAGCGCCTCGCCGTAGGCGGCCCTGCCCTCCCCGCCCTGCTCGAACTCTACGATCCGCCGGCCGATGTCCCAGTAGGTCGCCGTCATCAGTGCATTCACACTGCGCGCGGCGGCCGCGCGCGTGGACTCCACCACCTCCGTGATTTCACGGTGCAGGCCGGCATAGGCAACCTGCTCAATGTCCTTTTTCGTCATAGTCCGTTCAGCACATCCTCGTATGCGTTACTGGTCTTGAGCCTCACCGGACAGGAGAGCATCCCCGTCCCGTCAGAATCCATCAGGAGACCCCCGCTTGCAGAACCGCTGAAATGGTGGCGATGGCGCCCGCCTCGTCGGCGCTCCCCAATTCCTGCGTCCAGCAATGCAGATGCGGCCACGCCGCCGCCGTGCCATTGCGTGCCCGGATCTCGCAAGACGCGGCGTCGTGCACTAGTCCATAAACCCCAATGCAGGCACGCATCTGCAGCAAGAGACGGACGGCCTCGCCTTCGCCACCGCATTCGTCGTCCCGGACAATCTCCTCGCTGGGTAACCCGAGTGCGACGCCTGCGGTCCATGCCCGCATGGTCGCTTCCGGGTCCGAGCACGGGATCACGGCCCGACAGAGCGGATCGTTGGGATGCAGGCCCGCTTCATCAACTGTCTCCAGCATCTTGCGCTGGCCCGCATGCAGGTTCCCGTGCATCCACGGCCGGAAGCGGCGCGGTGTGATCGCAAGATGTCCCGCCTCATGAAACATTGTCGAGATACGACATGCGGGATCGATGGCGAGCGTTCCCCGGTCGACACGGCACGCTTCGGAAAACCCGCTTGCCCCGCTTTCATAGCGTGCGGGAATGCCGGTCACGTTAATAAACGCCATCACGCGGTCGCGTGTGTCCGCCGCATCAACGTCATAGCCGGCAGGGAAACTGTGTGCTGACAGCATGGAGACCAGGCTTCCTTTCCATATTCAGTGAACGTGCTGTCCGGCGCGGTGTTCGGCGGCCCCCTCGCAGTGGCAAAGTCGGTTCCGACGCGCGCGACCAGTCATCGTGCCTGCAATTACATTCGCGGCGTCCCCGCCGGTCGGTGCTGCCACAACTTCCTGCACTGCTCCGGCGACGGCGTACCGTCACGACGGTAGCTCGCCGCCGCAGGCGCACACATCGATCGCGTGCCGGCAGATCGCCTTGACTGCATCGAGGAACTCGATTGCCAACGCGATTTCACTCCGTATCGGCGCAACCCTGGCCGCGCCAATGGCCGGATGCATTCCAGCGGAAAGTGGAGCTCTGCATGCATCGCCAGATGATGCCCTCGAAAAGCGCACTGGGTCGCAGCTGGAACATGCATCAAGCCCAAGGACCATTTTGTGTCTGAAAACGGGCACGTTACCGCAAACCGCTCGCGGCCGGAACCGCCGGTCCCGTTCAGGATGAATTGTCTCCGCAGCGCGGAGACGATTCATCCCTCCCCCAGCACCGCGTTGTGGCCACTACAGACTGATCGCCGCGGTCGCCCGGGCTTTGACTTGCGATGCGCGCGGCCTCGCAGCGCCTGCCACTGCGATCGGCGCCTGGAAAAGCCCCCGCTGCCTCGCCTCCCGCACCAGCGGCAGCGATACCTTCGCGTTGCCCGCCGCACATTCGCGACGCACCCGCCCCGCCACCTGGGCAGCGCCCGCGCGCAGGGCGAACCGCTGCGCTCGCCCGAGCAACGGGGAGCGGATCGCCCCGGGCCGCCCTTGCCCCCCAGCCGATTTCCAGCAACTGCAGTTCGCGCGCCGCGTCGGTCGCCGGCCGCTCCATCAGCTCATTGATGGGCTTGATGTTGTAGATGGCGCCGTCCTCACACCAGCCGGTCGTGTCACAACACGAGGCCGTGGCCAGCAGGCGCTCGAGGTGGAGCGCGGCATCCGTCGTGCCCCGCACCTCGAAAAACACGATGCGCTCCTGGTAGCCGCGGCCCGGCTCGCCCATGGCGTCGGGCAGCACGACCACGGCGCGGTGCAGGCGCCCGTTGCCGAGGCGGCCAACCGACACGGCCACGCGAAAGGAAAGCCAATGGCGCAGGCCATGACACAAACGTCAACCCACCATCCATACCGCGTCAGCGGTTTAGTTCGACCCGGCTTATCGGATGTGCAGTTTCGTATGCCGGAACGCGTGGGCAATTGAGCCCGCGGAGTCCAGGACGTCGCTCCGCTACCTATGACACGTGCGATCTCAAGAAGGGGACAAGAAATGCGGCGGGTACCCGTGGCCCTGCTCGCGATTTATGCGTACCCGAAGCCGGCGTTCGGTATAGCCGGTCGTCTCTGACGGTTAGTTGCATTGATGATAAGCCGCCCTCCCGTCGATACAGCTGACCCGACGCGCCGGTGCAATAGACGCTTGCCGCCACTATCCCATGCGACAAGTCGCCGACCAAAATCGCATCAGTCCGGTTCTTCGCCAGGCATCAATTTTCCCAGCACCTCAATACTTTGCCGGAGCAGCGTCCGTGTATTGGCGTGCAGACGCTCCATGTGAACAGAATTGGGGAGCCAGCATTCATCGCAAGCAACCGGACGGTGATAACTACCCGGGAGTAACGACATCCCGTGAGGCAACGCGCCGGCCAGGCTAATGGGTGTCGCCGTCCAGGGATGTGCGTTCCAAAGAAAACATGGGGGAGTATGGAAGGCAAAATTTCGAGCCAGGCGCGGCTTCACTTCTTTGAGGCTGCCGAATGCACGGCTGACTGCGGTCGCTGCGACTATTCGGCAGCTTTGCCCGCAAACGAACAACAGAATTACGCTTTACGTAGTGTTTGCTACGAATATTGCTCAGGCGATGCACGTGAGGGAGATCAGCAGGTGTCTCGACGATTTTCACCGCTGCGCATGTATTTTTTCGTGAAACATTTACCCTAAATTCTTCCGAATGGCCCGCTGCATAAGGCCTTGAGCCGAATCAGCTGTCGTTCGTTGATGTTTCACGAGTACGCCTCATGCAAAACGGAACTCCCCGCGTAGCAAGCACAACCTCCTCAAAAACCTTAGGCGTAAGCCTTCGTCGTTGCCGAGCCGCCCACCGGACGGCCATCTGGATTCAGGCCGTTTGTTCCTGTCCCCCCGCTAGCGTGGGGACCCAGTTGATTGCTTGAAGTGCTATAATTGGGGTCTTATCATCTGAAGCCATGAATGCGGCGGCGATGCGCGGCGGGCCGTTGTTACCGGTTCTGCCCCGGGCGGACAAGGCACGGTGCCAGAGCAGTGCCGGTTATGGCGCATCGTCGCTATTCAAGGCCTACATCGAGCAGAGCGGACCGAACTGGTTTGTGCCTGTGCAACGCATCGGTGCCTATGAGGCTGGCGTCATCGAGAAGTAGTCGAAGACGAATGCTGCGACACTGGACCCGATCAAGGTCAAACCGGGAACGCCGCGCGTAGACCTGATGCTCGTCTGCCTCGGTCAGCGAGATATCTGAGTGCCCTTGGCACACGGGTGCCGCATCGTGAAACCTGGACGGGTGCGAACGGCCCAACTGCACGGGGCTTCTGTCTCATTGCCGTTTGGCACGACCTTGATACCATCCGGGCCGACCTGCCCCCCTATCGCGACCTCGAGCAGACCGGAGGCCGCTATCAGAGGGAACTGGAACGCTTCCCCCTGTGGTGCGTATGTATCGAGCGCAAGGCCACGTCTGGCGTGAGCGCCGACGAATGCGAACGCTAAAAGGACTTCCTCGCCACCCCGTCGCTTGACTGGGTGGGCATGTCCCAAGCACATCGCCTCTCGTCAGGCTAGCGCCTGTTTGCCGGCCCGCTCCCGGCTGACACCCAACGATATCCTGTGCTCGCGCTGCGTGGCCTGTTCGAGTGACTGACTGCCGTTCGCCATCTCGGCGGCAATCCTTGGCTGACGGTAACCTTCCCCGTCGTCGCGCTGAAGGAGAACCACATCACCATCAAGAAGGCACTGTCCGGCCATCTCAGGGCGACGCTGGCCAAGGACGAGAAATCCTCGAGCGGGTACGCGCGCGCTACACCGCCGCGCCTCTGGGTCGGCCGTTTTTGCCCCGGAGCCCTCGGGTGTCGGTGGCCAATATGGGCCGCGAGCGGCCATACTGCCGACAGGGTGCACCAGGCAGAAGCGGTAAGCACCACACACGACAAGCTCGGACCGGTGGTTGAGCGCCGCGGCTGGAAGATGCAACTGTGGTTGCTGGCTGTCCCGGGCAAGGGGAACAAGTGGCGCGCGATAGTCTTTCCGGAGCGAGTGATTGGCGCCTTGCACGCTCACCGGGCCGACCGTGGCCACGACTTCGACGCGTTGTTGTGCGATGGCGCTGGTCTCGGCCGTCGTCGTACCTGCGACGACCACCGCGAAGGACAAGCATCTGAGCAAGGGCGGCAATCACAGGGGGCGATGTCTTCGCGCTGGCGGCCCTTCACCCGCCTTTGACGTCCACGCTGCTCCGTCCCGCCGATGACGAGAGCCTGCAACTCGAGCAGGTTGAGCGCGCGCTGCTGCGCGAGGTGGCTCCGCACGCCCTTCGCCACGCGTGGGCCACGGCTGCAGTCTCGTGCAAGATGCCGCTCGACGTCGTCCAGCTCCTGCTGGGTCACGCGCTTCTCAGCACCTCAGTCATCTACACGCACGCCGAGCGCATACGCAGCATCGAGGAAGTCGCCAGGTTTTTCGGCGACGCCTCCTGATTTTCCCTTTGGGCGCCCCCGAACCATAGCTATATGGTCTTGTAATCATGCAAACCGGTCTTCGGACCGGGGTCTTACCTAGCAAGGAAAAATCATGGCCAAAACAAATAAAAAGCGGCTGGTGCTCGCCCAAACAACGGCGCAGGCCCCCCCGGTGACATCAAGTAACAAGTGATGGAGCCGGCTGAAAGGCTCATCGTCTTAGGCTACTCAACTGTTCTATTCGTCGTGATTGGGCTCAGTGCTTTAGGGCTTGGGTTCGCACATGTATGCACCCAGGTCCATTGCCATCGGGTGGAAGGCTGGAAGCTTGAGGTACTGAGCGTTCTCGAGAACGTGGCATTCTCAAGTGATTGCGTCACTTTCGTGTGTCGCGCTCAGACACCTCGTACTTGGAAACAAACGTCACTAAGGCATCAAGCGGCAAGTCGGGAGGCTTGCCCATCTGAGCAATGAGCGCATATTTCGGGACCAAACCATGAATACGCAAATCGATGCGCTGACCTTGAAGGACCGTCTCAAACGCCGTCTGAAGTCAGGATGGCGGGATTACTGGAGGCCATGGATCTTCACTTTCGAGCAGATTCAGCGGCTCTATCGACGCATCGTCGATTAATAGGAATGTCTCGCCCGAACAGTGCGACCTCGTGTCTGGCTGTTCTCTTCTGGCAGACGTGTTCGGCTCCGAACACCTTGCCGCTCAGAGACCTTCTGCCATTCGATGTCGAACCCACTCCACGCAGCTCGTCGCACAAAAGTGTTCTGGTCCGAACACCTTCGTCGGCGCGAGGTCAACACGTCTCAGCGGCCAAAAAGTGTTCGGTTCCGAACACCTTGCCCTCCAGCCGATTCCCTCCGCCAGGTTGATGCGTAGCAAAGCTTCCGAGCGCCTCAGTTCACCACGAACAAAAGTGTCCGGGTCCGAACACTCACGCGGTCACGATGAAATCGGCGCCGCAATAAAAAAGCCCCGCGAATTGCGAGGCTGTTTATCTTAATCTTACAAACTTACTCCGGCTGAACCGAGAACAACTTCGCGACTGTCTCTCGGAGCGCGCGCTCCTGCTCTTCGGAAATTACACCGGCCTTGAACTTAAAGGTCAGCCCCGCGACATCTTTCGTGATGCTGCCCGCCTGAACATTTCCAGAGAAAATCTTGAGAATACTCCGGCCCGCCGCGTCACGTGTCGACACGCCGCGAGTCGCTGCAGCGAGAATCGCAGGGGCGACCTTGGACTCAAGGAGGTCGCCCGCCACTACCTGCAGCCACAACTCCGTTAGCGCCTTCAGGCCGGCATCGCCGGTCTTCTTCAACGCGCTCACAATTTCCTGTGCCTGATTTGATTGCAAGAGCGTCGGCCTCAGGTCCAAGTCACGCTTAACGAAGTCAGGAAGCTCATCGAAGGCAAGGTATCGGTAGAGTTCATTTCTGGAAATGCCCATCGTCTTGGCAAGACGTGTCTTATTCGGAAACTCACTTTCCGCGCGGCGGACCGACAACGCAATCTCGTAATCGGAGAGGTCGTCCCGTGTCACGTTCTCGACGAGCGCGAGTGCGGCCATATCCTGATCAGTGCAATCAATGACCACACTCTTGATGGTCTCCCGATTGAGGAGCTTATGTGCACGCCAACGCCTCTCACCGGCTACCAGCTGGTAGGCGTCATCGCCCACTCGACGCACTAGCACTGATTGCAGTAGCCCGGTCTCTTCAATCGAGCGAGCCAATTCATGCAGCTTCGTCTCATTGAATTCGCGGCGTGGTTGCCATGGGTTCGGCGAAATCTCGTTGACCGGCAAATCGGTCCCTACTCCTTTGTCCTCAAGCTCCTGGATGCGGATTTGCGCTGCCGTCAAGGCGCTGGTAAGTCCCGGCATGGTTTGCGGACTGCGAGTACCCTTATTAGGCTCTTTCCTCACCGGCGTCATCTCAGCCGGCGACGCCAGGCCTGCAGTCTTGGCCAATAGCTGCTCGCGAATATTGCTCATGCCTCCTCCTTCCAATTCTTGACGAACATGTCGTCAAGCCAACGCGCGTACAGCATCAGTGGTTGCTTCACCCGCTGAAGCGACTTAGCGGTCGAATGCGTATTCGTGATATCCAGTGCCGTGGAGAACGAGAGAGCCCCACCACTCATCACTGAGCTTGCCGGAATTTCGAACGGGTCCAACCATTTCCCGTAAGCTGTCTGAGCCCATTGCCGAACCACCGGGGCCGATGAAGTCTTGCCGTAATCCACCTTGGAAAGAAGGATGGAGATGAACTCATAGACCTTGTCTTCCTCGTACGCGAGAAAGTCGCCCGCGACTTCCGAAAAGAGACGCCAGAACGCCATCGAGCTGATGAAGTCCAGGTTCTCCGGAACCATCGGCATCACGAGTGCGTCCGCGGCGAGCAATGCGTTGAGGTTCATGTACGACAGCGACGGGGAGGTATCCATCAGAATGTAGTCGTATTGCGAACGCAGCGGCTCGAGGCCTTCACGAAGCACTGACCAGAACCGAAAACCCTTCATCGTCTTCTGCCGGGCCGGCAACAGAAACTCCGCTCCATACAAAAACGTGTGCCCCGGAATGATGTCGAGGCCATCCCAATAAGTGCTTTGCACCTTTGAACTCAGCCCGCCTTCAATGGACTGGTCATAGATGTAGGGGAGGACGGTGTCCTCACCGCTGATTTCCTTCTCTGCATACAGCCCGCACAATTCCGAAGCGGAAGCCTGCGGGTCTAGGTCGATGATGAGTACTTTGCGCCCGAGCAGCGACAAGGCTTGTCCGAGACAGACGGTCGTGGTGGTTTTCGCCGAACCTCCCTTCAGCTGAGCCGTCGTCAGCACCCGCCCTCGAAAATTGCTGTCCGGCTCGGCAAGTCGCGTTTGATAGATGTCCGAGGCCATCTTCACCCACGTTCGCACCTCGGCAAGCGTGAACGTCCGGCTGCGACCGGTGCCGTTGAGCGTGCCCGACGGAAGCCCCTGGTCCGCCTTCGTCACCAGATACTGAATCTGCTGGCGCGACAGATTGCACATGTCGGCCAGTTCGCTGATAGTAAATATGGGAGCAGTCTTGCGCGGTCGCGGTGCGAGAATCTGTTCGCGCAGGTTGTCCGCGAACGGTGCGAGTTTTTCGGCGAACTCTGCAACCTCGCGAAGCGTCGTGCGACGGCTTTCAATAGGGAGGGCGGTAGCCACTGCATCCATTCTGCACTTCTCCGTGTTTTGACGATGAAGCGCAGAATACATCATTATGTGTAAACAGGGTTGTATTGAGCCTTATTTTTTAGCTGAAACATCAAGATTCCGCGCCAGTTGATTGATTTCACGTCCAAATCGTGTGTTCGCGATGAGACGTAGCGCGCGTCACCGGCGGTAGAACCCAGACAAAGTCCACTGCGCGCGGCGAACCAATCACGCTTCCCAAGACCGAGCGAGGAAGTTGTCAGCACAAAAACCACCCCCGAGGTGGTTTTTGTGCGTGCCGCTCATCGGCATAAATTATTCATTGAAATCATATGGTTACAATGATGCGAGGGTTATCTTATGGGGAAATTTTTCGCGTTGGCTGGACTTATGTCTGTTTGCTTTCTGTAAACATAAACCAACAAGCGAACAAACAGGACCAAGAAAAGTCTTTCTTATCAAAGCAAAAGCCTGTGGATAGAGACGGTTTTTGTGAAGGCTGGGACGCTTTTTGTGATGTAGCTGGCAGAAATTGGGTTTGGATGGGCGGAATTTATGATGACGTCGGGCGGTTTTTGGGCGCCAGCTAGAAGGTAAGGGGTGCTTTTTGTGCGTGAAAAGTGCCCAACATTAGGGGCGGTTTTTGTGTTGACAGCCGCAGCTTGGCTGATAGAGTGCCGGCATTGAGCCGAAAGAACGAATGGAAAACCCGACGCTTCCCGCCACGCCGCATCAACTTGCCTTGGACATCTACGACGACATGTCCGGGAAAGACGCGCGGATAGACCAGGCAGACAGGGACATCGGGTATCTCCGAAACAACATCTTCACCCGTGTCGGCGGACTCGGTATCGCCGCGCGCCGGGTGCTCGACGCCGCATACTTCATCGTCGCATCGAAGGCGCCTGACGAACTCATCGACGACAAGGTCTACACGTTTTCCGAGGACATCAACTACTTCAAGTGGCTGATGCGCTACGACAGTCGCAACCACAGCCATCTCATTACCCAGATGCGTGCCGCCGCGAAGGCTCGCGTTGAAATCATGACAGCCCCCTCAATCGAGGAACTGACCGAGAAGGACTCGTGGGGCACGATAAGTCTGCTTGGCGATTGCTACATCGAGAGAAACGTGGTGTGCATCTTGCTCTCAGGCCGAGTAATTCGATATCTCATCAGCCCGTACAAGGCACATTGGCTCAGCCTTCGCGATGCTGCGAAGTTTACGCTATCGCTCGCGCGCGCAGTCTATGATCGCCTCATTCCATGCGAGGGCCATGGTGTAACTGAGTGGTTCGCGTACGAAGACGTTCTCGAATGGCCAGGAAAGGTCGGCGTATCGCGCAGGGTCTTCAAGGAGTTCCGGAAACATTTCCTTGAGCCTGCCGTGCAGCAGCTCAACGAAGAGTCGGATTTTGAGGTTAGCTGGGAAGCGAATGCCGCGCGCGTGTCCGCGGACAAGATGAAACTGCGCTTCCGGTTCACGAAGAAACAGGGCGCTGATGCCGCGCGCGCAGGCATTCCGGATGAAATGTATCTCGTGCTTCATAACGAGTTTGCGTTTGATGAGCTGGACTTTCTGCGCCTCGCAAATAATCGGCACACCTGGACGGATGAACGCCTTGTGCAGGCCATCGAATACACGCAGACCAGGTTGACGCAGGGCAAGGTCACCATCAGCCCCAAGGGCTATCTCTTCAAGTCGCTCGAAGGCAACTACCGCATTGGTGGCGCCGAAAAGAAGATGTTGGCTGTTCAATCGCAACAGTCCCAGCATTCGCAGGAGGAAGCACGTGCCCGTCAAAACGCGGAGTCGCAGCGACGAGAGGCTGAGAAAGCACAGGCCGAAATTGCAGCCGCCAAGGTCCGTTCGGAGGCTGACGCCGGCAGGGAGTTCTATGAGGCGGCGGACGCCCATATCCGAAAAGAACTACTGCACACGTTTGTGACGGGTCTGCTGCACCAGCGGCAAATGGCCAGGGTTGGCGTCTCGCGTGAGTCGCTCACTACTGAGAACATCCTCACGGCAAACCGGCAGCTCGCTGAGACTTTCTGCACACACGTGTGTTCGCGCATGAAGAAGGTAATCGACGCGCGCCCGAAGTGAGCGAGGCGGCGGCCGACCACCGGTTACGCCTTCACCTTGTAGAACTGTTCATGCATCTCCCCTTGGCCAGTATTCGCTGTCGTCGCGTTATTCCAGACAGAGGTAGCCGCTGGCGACAACCGCCGACGATTGTGTCGCACTGCGACCGGGCGTGATCGAACCCAGCTGTCTGCTCGCGTGTGGACATGGCATGCTGCGCCTGTTTTATCCGCACGAGTGCATCGCGACAGTTGCCGATGGTGGCTACCGAAGCGGCGTCCTGACCGATCCAGATTCGTTCGATGAATTCCTCGGCCCGTCCAAATGCGTCCGCGAGCTCGTCGGGCGAGGGGGCACACTTGAAGACGGCGGAGCATTGGCGAGCGGTGAACCACCGGCCGCTTGCCAGATGCGGCCAAGGCCGGTGACCTCGCACAGGATGGCCCAGCTCGCATAGGGAATGGCCGCGTCGCCCCCGGTACCGAGGCCCAGTATCTGCGCGGCCTTGGCGCCGCTGAGTTTGCCCCGTCGGAGCACTTCGCGCACTTCATTGGCTTCCGGTCTAATCCAGGAGTCATTTGCTGGACACAGACATTCTAATGTATGGGACACAATGAAATGGCCAGCCCGGTCCCAGCGCCCGTTCTACGACTCTACGACAGGTAGTTCGGTCCACGGTAGAGGAGAGCGCCATGAACGGGTAACGCAGATCGGTATCGATCAGGCACATCTGCAAGGAGACGTGGCGCTCGCGATTCGTGAAAACGTGGCGGTAGCCGCAACGCTTGCTCTCCAGATCGAGATCGTGGAAACGCGTCTTCAGGAAAAGTTGCACCGAACCTGGATTACGCCCTGCTGGCGACCGTGCCGATTGGCCGCACTTTTGCCACGATCATTTTGTTGGAAACCGGACCATCGAGCGTTTCGCCAGCGCCGGTAACTTCGCGTCCTATTCGCGTTCCGTGGACAGGCCATGATTCGGGAACAACGTGGTTTGCTAGGCCTCGTTGTAAGAGACGGAGCACTGACCAATTATTGTCGCACCGGTGACAGTTTCATTGGGGTCTACGAATATCGAATGAAACAGGCCGCACGCAATGTGTGTAAACGCTCCGATTCAAACAGCGATGCCAATCTGAGCTATACGGTGTCACATTTATTAATAGCGGAAATATTTTCTCGTCTGGAAAGATTTCGGCATTTAATACCTATGCAAAATGGGTTAAATAAATGTTAAATTTTGTTCGAATCGATTGACATGAGATTACGCCGTTGGCAGTCTAAAAGACTATCACAGTAAATATGCATGAGCGAGAATCGTGTACGCTGCGCTGCCTGCAATTGTTTCCTCCATTTTTTTATCCTATGGGCTGTACGTTGTTGCAGTTGGAAAGCCCATGCGTATTTGTCTTCCATTTCTCCTGCTAAGCCTTACCACTTTCGCTTGGCAATGCGCATGGGTGTTTCTCTTCGTCTCTGGTTCACTAGGCATATCAGTTTTTATTGCAAAAACAGGTTACGCATTCATTCTATTTATCCCGGCAACATTTTATCATTTTGCTGTTGAGGTAACCGAGCGGAAACGTGAGAGGGTAGCGGTCTGGCTTTGTTATGCGTTTAGTTTAAGTTTATTGGTGCTTCTGCTTGTCACAAATACCGTTATACACGGCACGCATAAGTATTTCTTTGGTGAGTATCCTAAAGCTGGGCCTCTGCTTTTTTTGCACATTGCGCAAACGGTGGTCGCAGCGATCAGGGTGATGGTGCTTTTTGCGGATGGTAGGCGTTACGCCGCTGGAAATCGCAGGATAGCGTTTGGATTTTGTCTGGCAGGCGTGTGCTTCTTCAGTTTGGCCGTGATCGATTATGCGGTCAACTATGGTTATGCCATATATCCACCTGGCGTTGTTTTCGTCGCGTTTGGTCTATGCATGCTGGCGATCAGTTTGACATATTTTGATTTGGTTAAACCGCCAACGTTATCGAATGATTCGATTGCATGCACAGAATTATTCGAAGGACAAAGCCCGTTAGAACTGCAAGCACTATCGAATAACTGGGTAAATATACTGCGCGGAAATAGGGCAGCGGTCGATGCAGGGTTGTGCGACGAGCGAGTTACCCTCGACCAAGTTGCCCGGACCACTAAGTTTGTAAGCTCGATGACAAGGTGTGAAGCTGAAACGGGTGCAT
The DNA here is from genome assembly GCF_000685075.1 of Paraburkholderia oxyphila NBRC 105797. GTDB lineage: Bacteria > Pseudomonadota > Gammaproteobacteria > Burkholderiales > Burkholderiaceae > Paraburkholderia > Paraburkholderia oxyphila. Next base: position 36,921 of record NZ_BAYD01000058.1, on the reverse strand, counting down.
TTCTTGATGCGGCGCTGAAAGCTTTTGAGCGCAAAATTCCTTTTGAGAGGCATAAAATGGAATACCCAATTAGCGTTTCAGTCGAGACCGCAGAAAATTCGCGCATTACATACAAATTCCAGAAAAAATCGCTGGATAGCATAACTATAGTTAAGACTATCTGCTCTCGTGGAGGAGATCTGGTAGTTTGTTGTGGAACGTTTCACGAGGCAGCGCAAGTGATTTCCTATTTTGACGAAGAAGATTGTTTGGACGCACCAGTTAGAGCAGAATTTACTCAATTGGGTATCGATCGTCTCTACACGAAAAAAATTGATTCGGAAGACGAGGACGATGAGGCACCTGATGAATTGATGCGCGTTCTAAATGCGCAGCAAAACTCGAAACCAAAAGGTAATTTGCACTGATGGCCAGCGTCGAAAGGAGCACCCAATTTCGCCCGTTGTTGGCTATTTGGTTGACTACTCTTGCCATAACCATTTCAACCTGGTTGCTCGCTTACGTGCAGATTCAGGCCGCCTATTCGGCGTCTACCGAGTCTGTACATCAGTTCCCGTACCGCTATGTAATCTTTGCATCGATCTTAACTAGTGTACTCGTAGGTTCCGCGTTTGTAATAAGTGCGGTCGTTGCGAGGCTAGTGTCCAGTGAGGCCACGATGCGTCGGTTAGCGCGTGAAATGAAATATCTCGCTGAGACTGATGTCCTTACCAGGCTACCGAATCGACACTACTTAATGTCTCTACTAAAGACCCGTATCGAAAGGTTGTGCCGATATGGTGCGCTTTCTTTGATTTACGTAGATATAGACAATTTTAAAAAAATAAACGATTTGCTAGGGCACAACTACGGCGACGAATTGCTAAAGAGTGTTGCGAGACGATTATCTGAAATTGCCGGTGCTGCGAACGTCATAGCGAGAATTGGAGGTGACGAGTTCGCCATAATCGTGGATTCTGACGAATCTCAGAACATTGCACAAAGAATTGCTGAAGAAGTCGTTAAGGAATTTAAAATCGCGTTTGGGTTGCGTGGGGACAGTTACATAGTTTGCTTGAGCATGGGAATTGCAACACTGCACGACGAAGCGACGTCAGAGTTTGACCTGCTCACTCAGGCTGATTTGGCAATGTACTCGGCGAAATCTGCACGCCGCATTGACAGTATCAGTGCTTACAGGCATTTCACCATGGACCTCTCGACTCGCGCAATGCACGAAATCGAACGGCAACAGGAACTGCAGTATGCCATTCGTGAAGGGGAGTTCTTGTTTGATTATCAGGTGATCGTTGACGCTGCGACGCAGCGGGAGGCCGGTGTCGAGGCTATTTTAAAATGGCAACACCCAGAGAGAGGATTGCTGACTGCGGAGGAATTTTTCCCGTTCGCTGAGCGTACAGGCTTCGGTCCGCAAATTGGCGCGGTCGCGATGGAATTAGCGCTTCGGCAATTCAGTGCTTGGCGCACGCGCGGCCGCGCGCCCGAATATCTCTTAATTAAGGTATCGCTAGCCCAATTAATAGAAGGAGATATCGCTTCATTGGCTTTGCGTTGGCTGCGAGTTTTTAACATCGATCCAACTGCATTGCATATGGAGCTAGCTGAGGGCGAAATCCACGGTGGAGGAGAGCTACTCAAGACGAGGCTGGAGGCGCTACGAGCTGAAGGTATCCAAGTGATCGTCGGAGCATTTGGCGCTCGCGCTGCGTCGCTTTCTCTGCTGTCAAGTCAATTGTTTGCAGGAGTCAAGATCGATCGCAAGTTTGTGCGCGACGCGCGAAAGGATCGCCCGACCTTGATCGTCTTTGAAGGAATTGTCCACGTCGCGCTTAACCTCGGAATGTCAGTAGTTGTCGACGGGGTTGACGGGGTGGATCAGCTATCCTGGTTACGTCAGTACCAAGGGATTAGTGCGCAAGGTGAAATTGTGCGAGTGATCACCGCTGCCTCTCTAGAGCAGGATCGATGACGCGAGCCAATGACTCTCGTGCCCCCGTTTTGTACGAAGCAAACGTAAGAATTGCCCGCGATGTGGTGAATCTTCGGTTATGGGGTCGCGGCGAAAGATCCAGCGCGCTGTTACTCGAGCACGAGATTTCTCAGTATGGCGGGATGACACTTAGCCAACTCTTTGCATTTGAAAAAAATGCGCGGCTGGCAGAATTTTGCGCAGCCGATCCTTATGGAGAACACTTACGCTCACAATACTACATATTGGCTAGCGTACTAGGACAATCCGATGTGACTCGAGGTGAAGCCGGAAGTGCAGTAACGAGACGTCAGAGTATCGATGGAGTGCGGGATTGCGCTAATGAAAGCGAACTCTATGAGTTTGTCACCGCTGTTATACAGGATGTTGGTGGCACGAGTTTTCTGTATAGATGGATTCACGTCGAGGAGAAAACAAACGATATTAGCAATCAGCGATGTTTGTTAGGCTGTCATCCGGGATGGATGCACAAATATATTCATCGCGTCTGGTACATGAATGACCCTGTACTCGAATATGCGAAGCGTAGTGTGTCTCCTGTCACCGGTAGACAACTCGAGGTCAGCGAGCTCCATTGGAGTCAGATCGATGCGCCGAAGTATGGATTTGGCCACGTCGCAGTATTCCCGGTACATCTCAGAAAAGGACTGATCGGAGTTCTCCAGATTGCGGGTTCAAATGCGGCGGCAGTCGAGTCAATGCTGGAGGCGCCAAAGCGGCTCTTGTTGCGAGATCTTGCAACTGAGCTGTTGAGCTGGGAGGTACGAAACATCCGCAACGAAGCTGCTTCCATTTATAAGCTGACACCCCGGGAGATAGAGGTGCTTCGCATTGTCAGCGCGGGAGGGTCAGCTGCAAATGTGGCATCAAGCTTAGGTCTATCCTCCAAGACTGTGTATCGGATTTATGCACAGATTGATAAAAAATTGGGATCGGTAAGTATTACCAAATCTCTGGCTATAGCGACAGAAAAAGGCTTGCTGGAATAGGTAATTTGAAGGATTCATCGTCTGCCTACCGTAAATCACCCGTGTTGACAAGGGGTAAATCGAGTGGCGATTTGGCCATCAATGACGCATTAAACTACCACTCAGCTAGTGTTCACGGGAATCAAGACTCGGTGGCCGGTCAGTAGATCTCCCAGCTTTGTACCGATCGACGGGTTCCTTCGTCCAAGTAACGCAACTTCGACATCGATTTTTCAGGGTACGTCGAGCACACGTCGCCTGATATGCGTGTTTGGTTCGATCGCATATCCATAGTACTGGCCTTGCGTGACCGGCTTTACGGCGAATTCTTCGTCGTGGCGCTTTATTTCAGCGTGAACCGGATGAGGACGCACGCCCAACGCTTAACATTTAAATCTGCTTGCAACATAACTTAATGTTTTTTGGACTAGGCCGCAGACCATTCGCGTGGACTGTCGGTATCGCGAAAAAATCGTAAGGCCCTTCGCTCTAGTCGGTTGAGTTTGGGTTGATCATGCGGTCCGACAACTTCATGTTGGCTGGTTAGTTAATTGGAGGCGCATCAGGAGGTTGAGATGGATGGAATCGTTCGTTCGCAATATCGACTGCCAAGCGATGTGGACGCATGGTTAGCAGCGCGCGCGAAAATGGAGGAAAGGTCGAAAAATACACAGCTGATTGTCGAGCTGCGTGCGCGAAGGGCCGAAGTGGAGGGGCGATACCTGGGGGCGATAACTCAGGCACTATGGAAGTGGCGGAACGATAGTCAAGCCAAGACGTGCGCCAATTCGTCGGGTCGCGATCAATCGTTGATGATTGGCGCGGTGTTGCTGAGTTTGTCAGAAGGATCGGCAAATGGCCCAAGTCGATTCGTCTGACACTTGACGCCGGCCTCTGTCTGATGTAAAAGTCAAATATGGATTTTGATGAAAAAATTCGAATTTGATAATTTCAGATTGATGTCTTCCGCGCGATCCAGCAAAAAGCCTGTTTTGATCGAACAGACCGAAACAGAGATGAGAGTGACGCTCGCAGAGATCGCGCGTGGCCTGCTTGATGAACCGTACCGGGTCAGGATTTTTTTGGGTAGTGGCCAAGCATGGGAGATCGAGTTGCTTACCGATTCCCGGCAGATCCACCAGATTCAAACGCAGCGAGGCCCAACGCGCACATGGCTTGCGCTGGATAAGGCGATCGAGGCTGCCTTGACGTATTGCACTGACGCGAAAAGCATCAGCGTGGAAATTGGGTCGATTGTTCTGGAGTCGCGGTAGAAGCGGTTGATACCGGTGTTGACGCACCGGTATCAACCTGACCATTACGCAGCAACTGTTGAGGAAAACCGGAATGGCTACGCGGATTGTAGCGCATTGGTCCCATTGTGCGACCAAGGTAGGCCTGCGCGCGCTTGCCGCGGCGGCCGCGCTACTCGGGCGTCCGAAGCTTCGACGCGGGGACAGGCCCATAAGCGTGTCTGGTAGAGCATCAAAAACAAGCAAGATCCCGCCCCGAATACGCCGGGGTCACCTCGTCGCCACTCCACTACGATCCCGCCACTCCGCTTGTACGGCTTTGGTAGCCGTCACTGATTGATTATCCCCGGAGGAAAATGCCATGTCATTGAGTCACGCGGAAAAAATAGTACTACTAAATGCGTCGCTCGCGGGTGTTGATGCGATCGACGCGCAAATAGAGATCCTGTGCGCCGCCTACCCGCGTGCTTTTCACATGCCGGATTCGCTGGCAACGCGCCGTTTCTTCGACGAGCCAAAGCGCGCGTTGCCGTGTCGTGGCTTCGTGCGCGCGTGTGAGACCGGGCAGGAGATCTAGCGGGCGTGGGCACCGCCGGCCGGCTAGATGTCGAAGGGGGCTGACGACATCGGAGGACGCCGTATGGGCAGAGTTTTTGGGTGGATTCGAAAGGGCGTGTGCGCGCTGCTGTTGTTCGTGGCGGCGACATCGTTCCTTGGCTTCGCGTACTGGGTGATCCGGCGGCACTCGTCGTTGCGCGATCTGATTGCGGTGGCGCTCGTGGGTTTGGGTTGGGCTGCAATTGGCTATGGGGCATACCGGCGCGGCTGGCCGCGCGATGCCCGGGAGTGGTGAACCATGCGCAACCTGTTTAGACATCCCCTTGCGAAACCGCTCGGAGTCGGCCTGATGCAGCTGGGCGTGCTCATCGCGTGGGGCTGCGGTGGCATGCAGTGGTTTCTGGAGTACTACGTGCCCTGGGCTGCCCAGCGGGTGCAGAGGCTATCGCTATTGGCCGTGGTGCCAGCGGCGCTCGCCCTGGACCTAGCCTGTGCGGCCGTAGTGCTGGTGGCGCTCCAGTTGGCCCCTATCGCGGTTGCCCTCGCGGAGGGCGCCGCGCAGCGGATCTGGCGCGGGCGAGGTGACGCATGAAAGCACCCCCAAGATGCGCGCATGCATGGGAGCCGTCATGATGCCGGTCGACTTCGCGATGCTCGCGCAGCAGTGTGCCCCTGCAGTCTATCCCAGCACCCTGCAGGCGCTGGTCAAGACGGAATCCGGCTTCAATCCCTTTGCGATTGGCGTGGTCGGCGGTCGCCTGGTGCGGCAACCGCGCACGCGCGACGAAGCGATCGTCACCGCGCGTGCGCTTGAGGCGGCCGGCTGGAACTACAGCATGGGCCTGGCACAGGTCAACCGCGCGAACCTGCGCGTCCATGGCCTCACCACCGAAACCGTGTTCGATCCTTGCGCGAACCTGCGCGCCGGCGGCGCCATCCTCTCCGACTGCTACACCCGCGCATCCGCCGGCGGCCGCCCGCCTCAGGACGCCGTGCGGGCAGCGCTCAGCTGCTACTACAGCGGCAATTTCACGCGCGGCTTCAGGGCGGACGAAGGGGGCACGAGTTACGTCCAGCGCGTGGCTGCGAATGCAGTCGATATCGGTGCGAGCGCCACGGTCGTCCCACCGATCGCTGTCGTGCCGGATGGCGCGGCACCGGTTGCGCGCGCGGCAGCGCACCCGGCTCACGTGCGACGGGCCGATGACTCATCCAGTGCCGCCACCGGGGCCGACCATGCCCGGCAGGCCGGTCACCACCCAGCCTGGGACGCCCTGGGCGATTTTTAACGGAGCAGGCAGATGCAGAAGATCTTTCCCAAAACCGTCGCCGGCCGCGCCGTGGCCTTGCTGCGCATGCGCAGCATGCATGCGCGCCGCATTGGGGCTGGCGTGGTGATGTCGATGGTCGCTCGCGCCGCCTGCGCGGGTGGCGGTCTGGCCGCGGGCACGCAGGCCGCCAACACTTTCACGACGTGGTTCTACAGCTTTTGCGGTATCTGCGCCGGTTCGTATCTGCTGTGGACCGGGATCCAGTGCTGGACCAACAAGGCGGACTGGATCCATGACTTTGGCGGCGGCATTGCGAAGGTGGCCGGTGTGGGTTCGGCACTCGTGCTGGCCGGCTGGGCATTCGGCCTCTTCGGCTGATCGCCATGGAAGACGACCGTACGCTTTATCCGTCCTACGCGGGCCTGAACCGGATCGCGATGATCGGCGGCGTCCCGATGTTCCCGGCGCTGATCATCGGCTGTGCATCGCTGATCGCCAGCATGACCGGCGGCTTTGTGCTGGGCCCTGGCGGCCTGCTGATCGGCTCGGCCGGCGTGCCGGTCTTCCTGTTTTTCCGCCATGTCTGCGAGACCGATGATCAGGCGCTGCGCCTGACCTGGCTGGAATTCCTGTGCTGGCTCGACCGCCGGCGCGTATCGGTGTTCGGCAAGACCTGCACGCTCGCGCCGATGCGCTACGGGCGCGATCTGGACGTGTACACCCGCGCGTTTGCGCACGGCCGGGACCTGGAGCGCTTCGAGGCGCTGCGTCACAGCCTGCTCTCGCAGGCACTGGAGGACGAAGATGAGTAACCGCGATTGCATGCCGGCCGCCGACGGTGCAAGGCCGGCCAAGGTGGGTAACACGATAATTCACGGGCGCCCTGGCGCGGGCAAGACCACCTTCAACGTCTTTTACGACATGCTTCGCCTGACGGAGCGGGAGTTCTGGATTGTGCGCGGCAGCGGCAACCCGGCAGATGCGCCGGGCGCGGGAGACGAGCCATGCGCGTGAGCAACGAGCTGAACCGGCTCGTCGCGGCCGCAGAGGACAAGCTGCCGCGCATCGGTCGCCCGGTGTCGGTCAGTGCCACGAGCATCGACAGCGGCGGCGCCATGATGGTGCTGCGCGTGAACGGCGTGCCGTTCGAATCGGTCAGCCGCGGCGAGATCGAGGCCCGCTACGACAGCTGGAACCGTCAACTGGCCGCGATGACGCTGGAGAAGGGCAACCGCCTGTCGCTGTGGACCACGTTCCGCCGGCGGCGCGTGTCGTTCGGAGACGAGTACCGCTTCTACAACCCGTTCATCCAGCAGACCGTCGACAAGTACCTGCAGCGATTCCGCAAGCACGACCACTTCGAGAACAGTTTCTACATCACCGTGATCCTTCAGGGCAATGACCTGGATGAAACGGTGCGCGAGCTCGAGGAGCTGGGCGAAGGGCTGACGAAGGCCCTCGTGTCCTATGATCCGCAGCTGCTGGAAACGTACGGGCACAACGGCATCCTGTTCTCCGAGTCATACCAGTTCATCGGCGAACTGGTGAACGGCATCGATGAACGTGTGCCGGTCACGCAGGCGACGGGGCGTGAGCTGATCCCGACGTCGCACCTGCATTTCCACTATGACACGGTCGAGATCCGCACCGACCGCTCGACGCGCTTCGCGGTCTGCTACGACCTGAAGGATTTTCCGAAGGCAGGCTGGGGGCAGACGAATCCGCTGCTGTCGCTGCCGGTCGAATTCACCCTCACGCAGAGCTTCGGCTGCCTGAGCACCGCTGAGGCGATGAAGGCGATCGAAGACCAGATCAACAACCTGAATTCGGTCGAGGACAAGGCAAAGCACCAGATTGACGAACTGAAACAGGCGGTCGCGCTGATCGCCGGGCGCGATCTTGCTTTCGGCGACTATCACGGTGCGCTCGTCGTGTATGGCGACACGCCGGAGAAGGCGATCAGTAACGGCGCGTACGTGACGAGCCGGGCGCTGAACGACTGCGGCTTCAGGTTCGTGAAGGCGACGGCGTCGGCGCCGTTCACGTACATGAGCCAGGTGCCGGGATTCAGGACGAAGCCACGGCCGATGCCAAAGTCGACCCGCAGTCTTGCATCGTCGTTCTCGATGCACACCTATTCGGCCGGCAAGGCGCGCGGCAATCCGCTGGGTGATGGCTCGGCACTCATGCCCGTGCAGACGGTCGCGAAAAGCCTGTTTAGCCTGAACTGCCACGCTTCACGCCTGGATGAAGACAGCGTCGGCGAGAAGGTGGCCGGCCACACGCTGATTCTCGGCTCGACGGGCACGGGCAAGACGACGCTCGAAACGATGCTGCTCGCGTTCCTCGAGCGGTTCGACCCGAAGATCTTCGCGCTCGACCTCGATCAGGGCCTGCGGATCTTCCTCGAGGAGATGGGCGCGCTCTACTACACGCTGCGCGAGGGCGAGCCGACCGGTCTCGCGCCGTTCGGCCTGCCCGATACGAAGCGCAACCTTGCGCACCTGTATGACCTGGTGGGCGCTTGCTGCCGCGACGAGAACGGCAAGCTCAGCGCCGATGACCAGCGGCAGATCAAGCATGCCGTCGACACGGTGATGAAGCTGGAAAACATCGAGCACAGGACTTTCAGCCGCCTGCTGGAGTCGATTCCGGACACGGGCGAGGAAAACAGTCTGTGGCTGCGCCTGAGCCAGTGGTGCGGCGCAACTAACGGTCGATTCGCCTGGGCGCTGGACAACGTGCCGAGCACGCTGACGAACATCGCTGACGTGCGCCGGATCGGTTTCGACGTCACGGACTTCCTGAAGAAAGACTATGCCGCCACGGAGCCGGTCCTCGCGCACCTGCTGTATCTCAAGGACCAGATGCAGAAGAAGGGCGGGCTGCTTGCGACGGTGATCGCCGAATTCTGGTTGCCGGCGAGCTATCCGACCACGCAGGAGCTGATCCGCAAGTCGCTGAAGACGGGCCGCAAGGCCGACGAATTCATGATCCTGGATTCGCAGTCTCCGGAAGACGCGATCCAGTGCCCGGTCTTCGCCGAGATCCGCGACCTGACGGCGACCAAGATCTATCTGCCGAATCCGGATGCGACGCGCGAAGGCTACAAGCTCCTGAACCTGACCGATCGCGAGTTCGACACGCTCAAGCGGCTCTCGAAGGAATCGCGGACCTTCCTGATCAAGCAGAGCAACCAGTCGGCGTTTGCAACGCTGGATCTGGGTGGCATGAACGACGAAATCGCGGTGCTGTCCAGCAGTCTCGACAACGTGGCGATCTGGGAGGAGTGCGCGCGCGAGGCCCACGGCGATACGGATCTGCGCATGCAGCTGTTCCAGGCGCGCCGCAAGGGCAAGCGCAATCGCACGCCCGAGGTGGAACTCACGGAGGAGAATTGAATGACGACGATCGACGAACTGCATCTCGCGTCGGCTATCGGGCCGGCCACACGCGAGCAGCTCAGGCAGTGGGCGGTTGAGCACGACCGGATGTGGGACAGGAAGAACCGTGTGCGACGCATCATGTTCGGAGTCTTGCTGTTTTCCATTGCAGCCCTTGTGGTTGCTGCATGCATGTACAGGCTCCACATTTCCCGCATCGGCACATGGCACGGAAGTCATGCTGATTTCGGCACTCTGGTGGTTGAGGGCGTGGCGATAGGCCTGTTCGCGACCGCCATGGCGGATCGAATGGCCCTGCCTCGTTCCCGTCCGGTCAATCCCTGGCGCCCCATCGACCTTACACCTGCCGATCTTGAGGAGCAGAACACGGATTTCCCGGGGCGCTGGCGTATCTCGATGCGGTTCACCATCGGCACCGGCCAATCGTGCCGCACGACCTCGCCGGACTGGCGATGGTTCGCCAGCAACAGTAGTCCAGCCACGGAGCATGACGATGAAAACCATTCGGAAACTGACCGGCGCCGCAGTGTTGGCGGCTTACTGCTCCATGCAGACCGCGCACGCGCAGGGTGTTCCGGTGTTCGACCTGCAGGCGGTCGGGCAGGCGATTCTGACCGTCAAGCAGCTGGAACAGCAATACAGCGTGATCTCGAACCAGTACGCATCGACGATCGGCAATCGCGGCTTGGGGAACATTCTCAATGACGCGTCGCTGCGCAACTTCCTGCCGGATCAATGGCAGTCGGTTTATGACGAAGTGAAGAGCGGGCAGTTGAATGGCATCAGTGGCCTCGCCAGCACCATCGAGAGCCAGGAGGGGATGACCGCGTACACGCCCGGCCAGCAGCGCCTGAACGATACGCTGGCTGCCAACAAGGCGATGGCGATGCGCTCCTATCAGGCGTCGATTGACCGGCTGACCAACATCCAGCAGCTGATGCAGCAGTCGAACCTGACGCAGGATCCGGCCGCAAAGGCCGATCTGCAGAACCGGTGGTCGGCGGAGATTTCGTCGATCAACGCGGAAAAGATGCAGCTGGATCTCGCGGGGCGGCTGCAGGACGCGGAGAAGGAGCTCGCACAGCAGGCTGCGCATAACGACATGCAGAGTCGCCTGAACGACGACAACGCCGATCAATAACGCGGAGCGCGAACATGGCCACGCAACTGACGATCTTCACCGATATGTTCAACTCGTTCGACCAGAACGTGCTGAACACGATCAACACCGGCTCGGCCCGGATGATCTCACTGATCAGTCCGCTGGTCGCCGCGTGCTTCAGCCTCTACGTCCTGCTCGTCCTGCTGTCGTACTGGCGCGGCCACAATGACAGCCCGATATCCGATTTTCTGCTGAAGACGGCGGGGTGGGCTGCTGTGCTCACACTCGGGATGAACATCAACTACTACAGCGAGTACGTCGTGCCGTTCTTCAACGGCCTTGGCGATGATCTGAGTACGGCATTGATGGGGGGCAACAGCCTGAGCAACGGGCTGGATACGCTGTTGAACCTCTATATATCCGCGATAAAAACAATGTACGCGGGGCTGACATGGAGCGACATTGGCCTCTATATCGAGGTCTCAGTGCTTGCAATCTGCATCCTCCTGGTCGGCGTCCCGTTCCTTGCGATTGCGGCGGCCTACATTATCCTCGCGAAGTTCGCACTGGGGTTGCTGCTCGCACTTGGTCCAGCCTTCGTCGTTGCTGCGCTGTTTCCGGCAACGCGCCAGTTTTTCCAGAACTGGGTCGGGCAGTGCCTCAACTATGGCCTGCTCGTCGCGCTGTTCGGTGCAGTTGGTGCAATCGAGGTGAGTTTCATGACCTCCGTACTGCCCAAAGCATTCGATGTGCATAACGTGATGCTGACCTATGCGATTGAAGGAAAGATCATCGGTGCAGGGCTGGTGTTCATCGTGGTGTCGTTGAACATGCCATCTCTCGCCTCGCAACTGGCAGGTGGCGTGGGCATCTCGTCGATGGTCGGTAAGATCGGAGCGGCGGCCAGCATGGTGATGAGGGCGACGAAGTTCTCGGGCGGATCCGGCGGTGGGTCGTCGGGTGCGTCCAGCAACTCGCTTGGCCGCGCGTGATCTTGACTACTTCCAGGAGGAATCGATGAGGGCAATCCGGTTCGTGACTGCAGCAATCATGGTTGTTGTGGCGCTGACGCAGTTTGGCTGCGGCAAGAGTGATGGCGACCAATACCTTGGGAAATGGACGCGTGTTAATGGGCAGGACTACAACGAAATCGTCATTAGTAAAAATGGTAGCGGCAACGACTTCTATGTTTCGCACCGGGAGGATCAATACAACGACGATGGCAACAAGGTCGGGACGATAACGCGTCAACAGCCAGCCACCGTCGTGGACGGAAAGATGATTGTCAGCGCCGCGATTCAATATGCAATGACGATCGACAAATCGAACGGGCATCTTGTTACGCCTGGGTCGGAGTACGCTCGCGCGAAGTAAAGAGAGACCGTCCGCCGGAGCAACCAGCGATGGCGGGCGGTACAACCCACCCGGAGATTGAAATGAAATTCATCGTCGTGCTTTGCAGCGCCGCGCTGCTTGTGGCCTGCTCGTCGGCGCCAAAGCCGACGCAACCTGAGGGGCCGTGGATGCCCGTGAACCATGCGACACAGGGGAGCGCGCAATGAAATGGATTCCGGGGAAGACGGCCAAAGCGCAGGCTGAGCCTGTCGCGAATGCGACCGACGCCAATTCCGCAGCTGCGCTGCAGAACCTCGCGGCGAAGCTCGCCGACGCCGACCCGCGCGAGATGGCGCGTACTTATTTCAGGGAAGCGCTCTCGTTCGAGAAGTCCCGGCAGCAGATGCAGGAGAACATGACGAAGATCGCCTGGCTCGTTGCGTGCGGCGCCATGCTTGTCGCACTGGCTTCTATTCTTGGCTCAGCAGCTTTAGTAGAACTAAAGAGACCATCGCCGCCAGTGATCATCAAGGACAACACCGCGACCGGCGACGTGCAGGTGATCGACGTCGCGCACAGCGGATCCGTGACCTTCGGTGAACTCGAGTTGCGCGCAGCACTGCGCAGGTACGTCGAACTGCGCGAGCGGTATGACTGGTACACGATCCAGGACGACTACGACACCGTATCGCTGATGAATTCCCCGCGCGAGCAGACGGAGTACGCGGCGCTGTACAGCCGCAAGAACGCGCCGCAAAACGTGCTGACCGACAAATACCGCGTGGTGGCACAACCCGGTGCGATTACGTTCGTCGGCTCGACCGCACAGGTGTTCTTCTCGAAGAAGATCATTTCGCTGTCGACGCAGGGGAGTTCGACACCGACGCCGCCCAGGACGGAGTATTGGGTCGCGACGATCACCTATGAGATGGGCGATCTACCGACCAGAAGCGATGAGCAGGTGCGCAATCCGACCGGATTTCGTGTCACCAGCTACTCGGTCGATCGCGACTGGACCCGCAGCAGCACGACGGACGGCGCGGCGCCGATGCCGTCGGCGGCCACGTCGTCCCAGTCGGCGCCGTCGGCACCGTCGGATGTGCAGGGAGGGGCGAGCCAATGAAAGCCCGGTTCCAGAACACGTTGCGCGCGCAGGCGGGTGTGTTGACGATCGCGGCCGTGCTGGCCACCCTGGCCGCCGTGGCATTGCCGGCTGTGGCTGAAGTGATACCGGGCCCGTGCGGGAGCGACCCCCATGTGGCGTGCGCGGTGTACGACCCAACCGAGACGTACCGGATCGCCTACCGGCCCGGCGAGGCGACGGTCCTCATCTTCGAGAAAGGCGAAAAAATCGACGGCGGTGGCATGGGCGACGGCAAGGCCTGGTCCGCGGGGCCGGCTGGCAACGGCTTCTTCTTCAAGCCGAAAGCCGCGCAGGCCGCTACCAACCTGATCCTGCTCACGAACCGGCGGCGCTACGTGCTGAAGCTGGTTCCGGTCACCCGGCGCGAGCAGGCGGTGTGGTCGCTGACCTTCGACTACCCGGACACGCGTGCGAAGGAGTCGGCGGTCGCCGCCGTTCGCTCGGCCGAAGCGCGGGCACTGCTTGCGCAGACCGTCAGCGCGCCGGGCACGGGCAACTTCAACTACGACATGCACGGCGATACGACACTCGCGCCGACCGCACTGTGGGATGACGGCCGCTTTACCTACTTCGAGTTCAGGACGAGCCGCGACCTGCCGCAGATCTACCGCGTGTTCTCGGACGGCAAGGAAGCGCTCGTGAATCCCGACGACGTGCGCGGCCCCGTGCTCGTCGTGCACGACACGGCGCCGGGCTTCAACCTGCGCGTGGGCGATGCTGTGCTCGGCATCCGCAACAACGCATACCGGCCCGACGGCCAGCTGAACCCGACAGGCACGACGATTCCGGGCACGGTGCGGCTCGTGAAGCAAAAGGAGGCGGGCGGTGAGTAACGAAATCAACCTGAACCCGTCGCCGGTCGAGCCGGCCGGCATCGGCGAGCGCGGCGTGCCGGGTGTTGGCCGCACGAAGCGCAAAAGCCCGTTCCGCATGCTGCCGATTGTCCTCGGGATCGTGCTGGTCATGCTGTTCGGTGCGATTGCGGTGGGTGTCGCGATCAAGCGCTGGTCGGCGCAGCAGCACGCCGAGTCCGAGGCCGCCAGGGTCGACGCGCAAAAGGAAAAGCCTTCGGATGAGCGGCACGACTTTGCGCGTGACCAGGCGAAGATCGAGAAGCAGCGTGCGCTGGAAGCGGCGATGGCCTCGGAAGCTGCTGCTCCGAGTTCCGCGCTTGCCACACCAGCCCATGCTGATGCCGCGCGTGCGTCGCCTGCGGGCGGAAGCGGTGCCGTCGCGGCAACTGCAGCCAGTGCGGTCGAGACGGCCGCGCAGCGCAAGCTCGACGGGGACGTGCTGCTCAACTTCAACAATGACCAGAAGGCGCCGGGCGCCGCGGGCGCGGGCGGCTTGCCTGGTCTCGCCGGTTTGACCGCCCAGCATCCCGATTTCGCGAAGGATGGCCTGGACAGCAAGCTGCAGCCGTCGAAGCTGGCGACGGTCAAGGCCGAACTGATGCCGTCACGCGACTTTCTGCTGATCGCGGGCACCACGATTCCGTGTGTGCAGGGCGCGGAGATCATCACCGACTACCCGGGCATGACCACCTGCCACGTGTCGAAGGACGTTTATTCCGCGAACGGCAAGGTGCTGCTGATCGAGCGGGGATCTGAAGTGGTGGGCGAGCAGCGCCAGGCGCTGATGCAGGGGCAGGCCCGGATCTTCGTGATCTGGACGCGTCTGACGACGCCTGACGGTGTGATGGTGCAACTCGATTCGCCGGCGGCCGACGCGCTCGGCGGCAGTGGCCTGCCGGCCTGGGTCGACAACCACTTCTGGACGCGGTTTGGCGGCGCCATGATGGTCAGCCTGATCAGCGATGCCGGGCAGGCGCTGTCGACCATTGCGGCGAACTCGGGCAGTGGCAGCAACGGCATCCAGTTCAACAACACGACGAATGCCGGCGGCGAGGTAGCGGCCGAAGCGCTGCGCAACACCATCAACGTGCCGCCGACCGCCTATTCGAAATACGGGTCGATGACGACGATTTTCGTCGCGCGCGACGTCGACTTTTCTGGCGTGTACGAGCTGGCGACGCCCTGATCCAATTTCATGCGGAGTACTTATGAACATGCGATACGACGACAGTGTCACGGTACGCAGCCATCTCAGGACACTGGGCATCGCCGGATTGCTGGCTACACCCGGCGTCACGGAGCTGGCGATCAACCGGCCGTATGAAGGCTGGACCGAAACGCGGGACGGCTGGCAACGCCATGAGCTGCCGAACGCGTCGCTGGAAATGCTGATGCAGTTCGCGCCAGCGCTGGCGATCTACAACAAGGCGAAGCCGGCGCTGTCGGCGGCCGAGCCGGAAAAGCCGGTGCGCCTGCCCGACGGCGAGCGCGGGCAGATCGTGATTCCGCCGGCGTGCGAGCCGGGCACGGTGTCGATGACGATCCGCGTGCCGAGCTCGACGCGCTACTCGGTGCAGGAATGGGCGGACGCAGGACGGTTTGACCGGTTCCGTGATGTGGTCCGGGGTGGACTGAACGGCGGTGGGGTACTGACGGAGGGGGACATCGAGGCGGCGGCGGCACGGGCTGGCCCGGAGGGCATCGATGTTGGCCGGGCCACCGCGGTGTTCAATCCGGCCCGCGCGCTGAACGCGTATGGTCTTGCGCAGTTCCAGCAGGAGATGCTCGACGCGCTTGCGCAACGCGACGTGGTGCGGTTTCTGACGCTGGCCGCGCTGAACCGGCTGAACATCGTGCTCGTCGGTGGCACGGGATCCGGCAAGACCACGCTGATGAAGGCGCTCGCCGACCTGATCCCGACCATTCCGCACGAGGCGCGCCTGGCGACGATCGAGGATACCCACGAGCTGCCGTTGCCGCTGCATCAAAACCATGTGCACCTGTTCTACAGCGAGGCGATTCCCGCGCGGCGCATCGTGAAGGCGACGCTGCGAATGAAGTTCGATCGCGTGTTGCTGGCCGAGCTGCGCGGTGATGAAACCTGGGATTACCTGACCCTGCTCAACACCGGCCACCAGGGCGGCTTGACGACGGTGCACGCGAACGACTCGATCGCGGCGCTGGCGCGCATCGCCACGCTGGTCAAGCAAAGTCCGGTCGGGCAGACCCTGCCATTCGACTACCTGATGCGCGAGATCCGTACGACGGTCGACGTCGTGCTGTTCATGGCGAACCGGGACCTGACGGAAATCTGGTTCGATCCGGTCACGAAAATGAAGCTGCTCCGGGGGGATGCATGAAAACGCTCGCAAACGACCCCGTCATCATGAACGGCGACGCACACGCCGGCCTCGAAGCCCTGGAGCGGCAGACGCACGCCGCGGCGGATCGCCTGGCGCGGCAGATTCCGGCCATGTGCGATGCGAACGGCGCGCTGCCATCGCAGGGAATACTGGCCCAGGCGCTGGGCGTGAGCCGGACCCTGCTGCGCGAGGCGCTCAACCAGCTGGTCGCTCGCGGCGTCGTCGATGTACGGACGAGGGTGGGTTCACGCGTGCTCGATGAGCGGCAGTGGCAGATCGTCGACCGGCGTGTGGTGGCCTGGCGCCTCGCCCGCGCAACGGATCCGTCGTTCGTGGTGGACCTCGCCGAGATTCTGCGCGTGCTCGAGCCGGTCGCTGCAGCTGAGGTGGCGCGACATGCGAGCCCGAGGCAACGCGCGCGGATCATGGTGGCCAGCGCCGCGCGACTGGCCTCGACGTCTCTGGCCGGCTACGCCGCCGCACGTCGCGAACTGCATGTGGCGATCCTCGCCGCGAGCGCCAACCAGTTCCTGCAGCAGCTGACGTGCCTTGTGCGGCCGCTGGGGGCGACGGTGGATCCGGATACTGGCGTGCCGGAGATCGCCGACGGTGAGCGTCAGGCGCTCGCACTCCTCGAGGCGGCCATCCGTAACGGCAATCCGGTGACCGCCCACGAAGGCGTTGAACGCCTGAACGGCTGGGATCTGCCACGGGCGGGCAATACGTATGGTCATCGGGGATCTGTGGGAGCGTCAGCATGAAGACCCGTATTTTCGTTGCCGGTGTCCTGGGCGTGCTGTCCGGCGCGGTGGTGACCGGCGCCGCCCGCCTGCTTCATCTCGACGCGATCACCGATCCGGTCGGGATTGCCGCGGTGGCCGGCCTCGTCGTCGTCGCGTGCCTGCTATGGGGCCTGTGCGCGAGTGCGGTGCTGCTGAAAACTGCGACGCTCACAGACCGCATCATCGCCGCGGCCCTGCTTGCGCTCGTGGTCCTGGCCGGTCTCGCGGTCGCGGGCCAGTTCGTGGGCGCGATGGCGTTCGCGAAGCTGGAAAAGCTGCCGGACTCCGCGATCGGCCTCTGGACGCTGCGGGACTACTGGCATGCCTGGGGCGACGTGAAGGCGGTGAAACGTTCGCTGCAGATGGCCACCGTGGTATCGGTGATCGTGCCGCTGCTGCCGGTTGCGGCGATCGTCGCGGCGCTGGTCACGAAACCGAAGCGCGAGCTGCACGGCGATGCACGCTTCGCCTGGGGCTACGAGATTCGACGCTACGGCCTGCTCGACGAGGCGAACGGTCGCAGGCGCCGTGGGGGAAACTGCGGGGGGAGGCGCCGGGACGATGACCGCGATCCCTCGATCATCGTCGGCAGGTACAAGGGCAGGTATCTGACCTTTCGTGGAACGGAGTTCGTGATGGTGGCGGCGCGCACGCGCTCACGCAAGGGCGTGGCCATCGTGATCCCGAATCTGCTCACCTTTCCGCACTCGGTTGCGTGTCTTGACGTGAAGGGCGAGAACTTCGACCTGACCTCGCGGTACCGGCAGGCCTGTGGCCAGCAGGTGGTCCGCTGGGCCCCGTTCGACCAGAAGGGGTTGACGCACCGCTGGAATCCGTTGTTCAAGATTGCGAAGAGTCCGGCGTTCGTGCGCGTGGGTCGCCTGCAGGCGATCGCCGCGCGCCTGTATCACACCACCGACGGGCGTAACAAGTTCTTCTACGAACAGGCTGCCGACCTGTTCATGGGGCTTGCGCTGTATCTGATGGAGATGACTGGCGACTGCACGTTCGGCCAGGTGCTGCGCCTCGCGACCACGCCCGACAAAAAGGTGCGTGAGCACCTGTCGGAGTTGATGCAGCACGAGCCGCAGAAGGGCGTGCCGCTCTCGGGGGACTGCCTCGGCGCGCTCTCGCGCGTGCTGGCCTCGCCTGACGAGACGATGCTGAACATCGTCGCGACGTTCAATGCGGGGCTGCGCCTCTTCAGCAACCCGATCGTCGACCAGGCGACGAGCGCCTGCGACTTCGAGCTGGACCGTGTGCGCCGGGAACTGATGTCGATCTACATCGTGCTGCCGGTGCGGGAGCTCGCTGTCGCGAGCCTGCTCGGCAATCTCTTCTACACGCAGCTGATCGAGGACAACCTCGACGTGCTGCCCGGTGAAGATCCGGCGATCAAATACCAGTGCCTGGCTGTCGGGGACGAAATTACGGCGCTCGGGCGCATCGAAGTGCTCGGCAAGGGCAATGCGTTCATCGCGGGCTACTGGATTCGGCTGCTCACGATCCTGCAGTCGAAGGCGCAGCTGGAGCCGAACGAGCTGTACGGCCCGGCCGGGGCGCGCACGCTGATTACCAATCACGCGGTACTGGTCGCGTATGCGCCGGGCAATCAGGCCGACGCAAAGGAACTGTCCGAGACGCTGGGGACCTTCACCGAGAAGGCGACCTCGAAAAGCCGCAATCACGGCCGCAACACGTCGACGGGTACGAACACGTCGGATCAGGGCCGTGCGCTGATGCTGGACCAGGAACTCAAGCGCATGGAGCAGCACGAGGAAATCGTGCTCGGCTTCCAGCGGCCGATCCTGTGCGAGAAGGCGACCTATTACGAGGATGACCTCTTTATCGACCGCATGCGCTCGGTCAGTCCGAGGCTCGCCGTGATCGACGATCGCCTGCCCACCGAAGCGGAAATCAAGGCCGCCTGGCAGGCCGGAGAGCTGCGTGCGACCGGCATCCCGACGCACAACCCGGAAACGTATCACGCGGCGCTGTCCGCGAAGGCCGCGGGCGAGATCCGTCTTGCACGGCAGGCCGGTGCGAAGCCGTTGACTGCGGCCGAACTTCTCGCGCTCGACCAGCGCACACCCGGACCGCTCGCAACGGGCATGGCGCTCACCGGCTTCGAGGCCGACCTGGGCGAACTCGGTGTCGTGATGCGCGACGACGTGCGCGAAATGCTCGCCGGCATCCGCATCGATTTCAGCGTGGCTAACGTGGGAGCGGGGGATGACGCTGACCAGGGGCAGATTGGGCCGGCGCCCGCGTCTGTGGCGCCGGCGGACAACGAGGTAAAGGAGGTATCACATGGCTGACCGGAACAGGCCTGAATCACGGCGAGGCGGACGGACGTATCTGGACGTGCCCTTCAGGGAGAAAGAGGCGGCGCGCGGCCTCGGCGCGAAATTCGACCGGCGCTCGAAGAAGTGGTACGTGCCGGGCGGCACCGACGTTGCGCCGTTTGCACGCTGGATGACGGCAGCCGCGCTGCAGGCAGCGCAGGGTGCCCCGGGTACACCTGACGCGGCGCGGGACCAGCCGCGGGCCTGGTTCGGGAGTGAGGCCGACATCGAGCGCGAAGCCGTGCGGCTGAGCGAACTGATGGGGCAACCGCTCGAAGAGTCCCGCACGTTCGTACGGGACTCCGTGCAGGCCGCAGCGGAGAGGGCGGGGCTGGAGGCACGGGACCGCCTGCGCGCGCAGGGCGCGTCGGCGTTCGACATGATCGACGGCGTACGCAAGGCTGGCGTGCAGGCGCGGCACCAGTATTTCGCCGACCGGCAGCATCTGTATGCGCAAGGCGAGCCCCGGTCGCCGGAACCGGGCGCGCGGGCTGGCCAGCAACCGGCACGTCCGAAGCTCGACGATGCAACACTCGGCCGCCGCTATCGTGAAATGGTCCAGTCCATCACGACGGCGGTCACGCTGCATGGGGCCGAGGTCACCCGGATACTGGCCCTCGAACAACGGCTTGAAACGATCCATCGCGACGCGTGGCGCAGGTCGGGTAACCCGGTCGACGGTGAGCGCGCGATCGGCGAGCAGATCCGCACCGGCACCGGGTTTGCGGCGCAGGCGTTGCCGCCGCGCGCGGCCGGGGCGCTGAACAGGCTCCGTGATGAGGCGGGGCTGAGCGCGATGGCAGTCGACGGTCGCCAGCCCGCGCCCGACGTGACGGATTCCAGCCCGCCGGAGGACGAGATGCCGGTGGACGTGGCCGGTATCGGGCCGCAACACCCGCATCGCCGTCATGAGCCGGAGCGCGACGACGGCTTCGCCACCTTCGCGGACATCGCCGAAGCGTTTGCGCCTGGGGAGGCGGTGTTTGCTGCCGGTCGTGGACGGGCGGACAGCACTGACTGGTCGATGGTGGCAAAGGACCTTGCCGATTTTCGCGGGCTGACCGGGCGTATCCAGGAGGAGTTCGGCAAAGGCCGGAGCGCGCCCGAAGTTGCCGCTGCGCTCGAGCAGGAGCTCGCGTTCCTGTCCGCGCCTGCACGGACTACGTTCGTGTCGCACGTTCGCGAAGCGCTTGACCGGCAGGTTGACGTCCCGTCCGTGCCGCAGGAGGCGCCGACGGTCAAGGGCGGGGGCGACACGGTGACGTTTGCCGACGTCGGCGATACGGTGATTGACCATGCGGCGATTGATGACGCGATGCGTCGGCGCGGTCTGACGGAAAGCGCGGTACCGGGCAACCCGCACGTTGAGCCATCGGCTGTCACTGCCGCGGTCGCGAATGAGCCCGTCGCCCGGCCGGGGCAGGCCGCCAACGATACGGCGATGAAGGCGGCGGCGGCGTCCGGCGTGCTCGACACGCAGGCCCAGCGCGCGCAGACGCTTGCGCGGAATGAACCCGACGCCAGGAATCCGGCGAACGACCCGCGGCGGCCGGAGGCTGACACCGTGTCAGCGCAGGATCTGGAGCGTGTGCGCACGGTGCGGGAGGGTGATCGTGCAGCCGCCGGGAAGCTGCTGCGCGAGCAGGGCAAGCCGGCGCCAGCGCCAGAGGGCGGCACCGCCGGCGCACCGGCAGCTGCGCCCCGGGCAGGCCAGGCGCGTAGTACCGACACCCGCGACAACCAGATCGGCGCCGATCCGGCCTCCCGCAAGCCGGTCGTGACGAAAGATGGCTACGAGGTGCCCGCCCACGTCGCGTCGCGCTACATGGTGAAGGACGGCCGGTTCTGGAAGCTTGATGCCATGGAGGCGAAGCCGGCGGGGCAACCAGATACGCAGCCGGCTGCGACACCGGTCACGCAGCCGCACTTTGAGGACGTCGGCGCACGCCTGAACTCCCGGCAGAACGATCGCGCAACGATTGCCGACATGGTCGCGGTGGCGAAGGCCAAGAACTGGGACACGATCGTCGTGCGCGGCAGCGCAACGTTCCGTCGCAATGCGTGGATCGAAGCGTCCCTCGCGGGTGTGGACGTGAAGGGCTTCAAACCGGCCGAAAGCGACGAGGCCCTGCTCGAGGCGGCCAGGCGTGAACGCGCGGCGCTGACGATCCGGGCCGGGGCGTCGCCCGCGTCGGCACCCGCGCCGAAGGCCAGCCCGGCGAACGCGAAACCGCAGGCGACGGCCAGCACCGCGCCGGTAGCAGCGAGCGCAGCGGCGGCGCCAGGCGAAGCACCGAAGACCGTCGCGCAGTTGCGCGAGGTGCTCGAAAAGTCGCTCGAGCGGGCTCCCGCGCGCATGCGGGCGGAGGTGATTCGCCGGTTCGACGCGCGCATCCAGGCGGGCACCGAGATCGAGGCGCGTATTGCCCGGGGTGAGTTGAGCCGTGACGCCGGCGCCGCCGAGATCGACCGGCGCGCGGCCGAACTGCACGCAGCCTGGACGGCGCCGAAGGCCGCGCCGGCGCCGGGACCGTCAAACAGCCCGAAGCCTGACCAGCAGCAGACGGGTGACCCGGCGACGATCGCAATGTAAGCGTCGCCCACTCCAGTTTATGAGGATTACGAAATGAGTATTGCCATTGTGAACTGCTCCGGCAACGTCGGCAAGACCACCGTGACCCGCGAACTGCTCGCGCCACGGATGCCGCATATGTCGGTGCGCCAGGTCGAGTCGATCAATACCGATGACTCGGCGGGCTCCAGGGTCGAGGTGATGATTGCCGCCCGCTTTGACGAACTGCACGGCGAGTTGATGCTCGGTCGGGCGCTGCTGGTCGATATCGGTGCGTCGAACGTCGAGGAATATCTCAATCGCCTCGACTCGTCCGAAGGGGCGCAGGAGGATTACACGTGCTTCATCGTGCCGGTCGAACCGGAGAGCAAGCAGATGAAGGACACGATGAAGACGATCAACCTGCTCGCGGACCTCGGAGTGGATCCCAAACGAATCCGCGTGCTGCTGAACAAGGTCGAGCTGGTGAAGAGCGAAGCGCGCGAGGTGACGCTGCGCCGGCTCTTCGGACAGTTGTTTGAGCTGCACGAGCACGACGCTTCCTTCTGGCTGAACCACGATGCGCTCGTGCCGAAGAATGACGTCTTCACGCTCGCAGCGGCGGCGGGTCGCACGATCCACGATATCGCGACCGACGGGGTGGACTACAAGGCGCAGCTGATCGACGCCCCGACCGCCCCGGAGAAGGACCGTCTCGTGCGGCTGGTCGGCCTCAAACGCAAGGCGCTGTCCATCGAGCCGCTGCTTGATCAGGCGTTTAACGCGCTGATGGCGGGAGTCGATGCATGAACGAGCCGACGCCGCAACCGGATCACGCGGGCAAGGCGTCGGAGCGCCTGGGCCAGCTGATCGCCACGATGCCGGCGTCCAACGAGCTGGCCGTGCTCGCGGAGATGCTGATCGAGCAGATGAAGGTGGTGGACGCGCAGCACCATGTTGTCGCGCTGATGGAGTCCACCGACCAGAAACTGACCACGACGGTGCAGGCCCTGCGCGAGGAGAACGCGCAGCTGGCGAAGCTGCTCACGCAGTCGCGTCAGGCCTTCATCGGCGAGATCGCTGCGAAGGCGGCCGACCAGGCACGTCGCGTCGCGACCGCGGACGTGTCGGACGAGCTTGCGCGGCTGCGGGTCGCCGTTGAATCACGTGATCGCGCGGTCAACACGAAGCCCTCGGTGCCAGCAACCGGCTCGATCGCCGCGCGCATGGGCATTGCATTCTGCGCAGGCGCCGCGCTTATCTGGATCGTCGCGCGTCTGGCACACACGCTGATCTAGCGAAGCATCGAACTGGACAGCCGGTCGCAGGCGACCCGAATCTCTCGGGGTTGAGGGAGAGCGACATCATGGAACGCAGGCAGGAGAGCTGGAAGAAGGTTGCGATGCTGTGTTTTGCCGCGCGCTCGCGCCTGGCTGACGGCCGGAACAGTGAATACCAGCGGGACATGCCGGGCTGGTGGCGTGCTCGCGCGAAAGCCCGCCGCACCACCCGGGCCGGGCAGCCGCGTCTCGGTATGGTGAACCCTGCCGATTAACCCGAAGCACTGCGAACCAACCGGAGAATACCGATGATGCGAAAGGGTTCCGCCCTCATGCTTACCGCGGCCGGATTGCTGTGTACCTGGGGTCACGCGCAGGCGTTCGACTGGAGCTGGGGCCTGCACGGCACCGCACACAATGCGGGCGGCGTGGAAAACGCGGACGGTGCATACGGCGTCGTGGCCCCACTGTCGCAGGCCGAGCCGGACCCACGCATGACGCCAGGCGCGCTCAACCCCGATGTGACGCAGGCGAATATTCATTCGACGATCTGCCTGAAAGGGTACACGCGAACCATCCGGCCCGACGAGCAATATACCGAACGGCTCAAGCGCGAGCAGATCGCCGCCTACGGGTACAGCGATCGCCGCCTGCGCGACTACGAGGAAGACCACCTCGTGAGCCTGGAGCTGGGAGGCTCCCCGACCGATCCCCGCAATCTGTGGCCAGAACCCCACCACGTGATGGGTGGATGGGGATCGTATGCCAAAGACCGGCTCGAAAACGAATTCAACCATCTGGTCTGCCGCGGAAAGCTGCCGCTGGCCGACGCGCAGTCGATGATCGCGCATGACTGGATCTCGGCGTACCAGCGCTTCATCGGAAACGTGCCGGACGATTCCCCTGAGCATCGATAGGGAGACTGGGATGCGCACCGTCTCGAGGAGACCCGCGATGAAACACCCATTCACTGACCGGAAGTTAGCCAGGAGTCATCCCATGAAACGACGATCGATTGCGGCCGCGCTGAGCAGCGCAGCACTGGCCTGTGCACTCGCCACGCCGGCGGCACGCGCCGGGGATAACCAGGATGCGTGTGGCGCGGTGCTCTGTCTGGCCGGCTTGATCATGGGCGGTAACGGTGGCAAGACGTGCGCCGAATACGAGGCCTCGTACTTTTCCATCGTGAAATTTCACAACGGGCACTTCGACCTGAGCGGCACGTCCAGTGCGCGCGGCGATTTCCTGAACCAGTGCCAGTCGGTCGGCAGCGACGTGAAGGGGCCGGTCAACTCGAAATATGGCGCTGTCCAGAACGGACCCTGACCGGTGTCCTGCTGACCCGCTGACACATTGAAACCCGCCCGCGCCGGCTGCAGCAGATCGCAGCCGGCATTGACTCCACGCCATTGACAGCCACGGACGGCAACTGCCATGAGCGCTGACGATCTCCATGTCGTGACCGAACAGAAACGCCGCGGCCGGAGGAAAGCGCACCCGGCACTCGGCAAGCCGGTCAGCACGCGCCTGACGGACGAGCAGTGGCGGATCTTCAATGAGAAGGTCGAGCGTTCGGGCATGAGCCCGTCGGAGTTCCTGCGCGACTGCATCCTCACGAACCGCACGCAGATCGTCGCTCGACCGCCGGCGACGCTCGAGCGGCAGCGGATCATGTACGTGATCAACAGGACCGGCAACAACCTCAACCAGCTGGCGCACGTGGCGAACAGCGCGCGCGTGTCCGGCAGGCTGTCCGAATCCACCTTCGTTGCGCTGGTCGACGAGCTGGAGTTGATCACCCAACTGCTGAAGGCGCATCTCCACCGTGTTGATTAGGGTGTCCGGCCGCCACGACGGCGTGAAGCAGTACCTCGAGGACGGCCGCAAGGTCGACCGCGACGTCGATCGCGACGACCTCGACGAGCGCGTGGTGCTCGCCGGCGATCTCGACCTGACCAACGCGGTGATCCAGTCAATCAATGCCGCGCCAGGTGTCGAGCGTTACCTGTCGATAACGCTCTCCTTCAAGGAGGATCACGTCGATCGCCAGACGCTGTTCCAGATCGTGCGCGACTTCGAAGCGTTCGCGCTGCACGCATACCGCCCGGACGAATACAGCTTCTATGCGGAAGCTCACCTGCCCCGCATCAAGAGCTATGTGGACCAGTCGAGCGGTGAACTGGTCGAGCGCAAGCCGCATATCCATATCGTCATTCCGCGCTGGAATCTGCTGGCTGAAAAGCACCTTGAACCGCTCGGTTACGTGCGTTCAAACCTGAGCTTCATCGACGCATTCCAGGAGCACGTGAACGCGCAATACGGGCTTGCGAGCCCAAAGGACAACCGGCGCACGCTGCTTACCGATGCGTCGGAAATGATCAGCCGCTACCGCGGCGACCTGTTCCGCGCGAACAGCCGCGAGCTCAAGGAACAGATCCTCGACGCGGTGCTCGATCGCCAGATCGAGAACCACGCCGACTTCATGGCGCTTCTGCAGGAGCACGGCGCCGTACGCATGCGCAACGCCGGCCGCGACAATGCCTATCCGAACGTGAAGCCCGCTGGCGCCGGCAAGGGCGTGAACCTCAAGGAATACGTGTTCACGCCTGAATTCATCGCATTGCCGACCGCCGAAAAGCTGCAGGCGCTCTCGGCCGATGCCGTCGACCGTTACGAAGCGGGTGTTGCGCCGCGACGCACGCCGGGGCACATCACTGCCGTACTCAACGAGTGGTACGCGAGGCGCGCGCGCGAGGTGAAGTATCTCAACAGCGGCAGCCGTCAGTACCAGCGCTACCAGGAATCCTCTCCCCACGACCGCGAGCTGATGCTCGCGGATCTTGAACGCGGTTTTTACGCACAACATCTGAAGGCATATCATGACCGAGCAGACGACTCCCTCCCAGGCCTCGACGGACATCTTCAACGATCCGGACGCGCATTTGAATTCGGCGCCAAGCCGCCCGACGCAATCGACGGGCCCGGGGCGCGCGAACCCGACCTCGACAACGCGGGACGCGTCGACGATGGATACGGCGGGCTCGATGCCGAGTTTGACCCTGTCCCAGGTTGGGCGTACCCGTCGCCCGAACCCTTCGACGCTTTGCGAGACCTGTCCGGCCGCCCTGTGGACGGCATCGGACATCGATCTGCAGTGCTATTGCCGGGTGATGCGCTTTACCAGCTGGAGCCAGACGGCGCCGTATCCGCGGATCGCCTGCGATGGACTGCAGATCGCCATGGAGAGCCTGCAGCGCAACGAATAGGCGGCCCCGCAGTTGCCCCTGCATTTGCCCCGCCTCCCGGCCACCTGGATGCGTACCACCGTGCGCTTGAAGCGCACTACGCGTTCGGCGATCCACTCATCGATCCATTCAACAGCCTGCCGCCGATGCGATCGCCGGCAACAGACGCACCGGCCGGTATGTCGCCGCCTGGCTGGTTTGCCGGTCTGCGACACGATCCGTTTGCGGACCAGCTTGACGCGATCGATGTGCCGTTCGATTTCGAGGCTGGCAGGCCGGTCAACCTGCCACCGCCCGGGCTCACAGACGACGCGCCACCGTACCGGCCGCGCCGCTCGCGCGCTGGCGACGCCGCGTTTGCTACACCGCGTCACACCGGACGGGTGTCCGACAACGTGCTGTCGCAACTGGCGCGCGAGATTCGACAGCGCGAGGAGGAAAGTAATCAGCATGCCGAATTTAATGATTTACGCCGGGGTCTCGACGCCCGCCGTCTGTTGGCTGAGCTGTCCCACACGCACGGGGTGAGGCCAGCGAAATACCCGGTTGTCACCGGCCGCGACGGCGCCGATCGCATCCGCGCAGGCTCGCGCAACCTCAACGTGTCGGACTTCCTCACGAAGGAACTGAATCTGCCGTGGCGGGAGGCGGCTTCGCTGCTGCGCGAGGTCTGGCAGCGACAGCAGGCCGGTGAGCTGGTCCCGGCTCCGCGCGAGCTGCCGCGTGCCGCACTCTGGCGTGAATATTCGGTCGCGCGCGAAGCGCATGTCGCGGCCCGCATCGACGCGTGGCTTGCACAGCGCGCGAGCGAACAGCAGCGCCGCGGTGAGATCCGCGCCGCGTTCGAAACGAGACGGGCGGCGATCAGGCAGGACGTGGGTCTGAAGCCGGCCGGGCGGCGTGCGGCGACGTCGCTCGCCCGTGCCGATCGCCTTGGCCGTGAGGACGCGCTGCGCGAATCCATCGCGCGCGAGCGGGCGGCACTCAAGGCCGAATTCGGATCTGCGGGCGGCCCGAGCTTTTCCGGCTGGCTGCGCACGCGGGCCGGACAGGGGGATGAGCGGGCGCTCGAGGAGCTGCGCCGCACCGCGGGACCGGAGCGGCTGGCCGTTGCGCTCGAGGACGACGCCGGCGACGGGGCGTTCAACGTGATCCGGCCGAACACGCCGCGCCCACATGGACACGACGCGTACAACGCGATCATTTTCCGCTCGCCCCGGCTGTCGTGGTCGGTCAATGAGCGTGGCCACGTCACCTACCGGCACGATGGCCGCGACGTCGTTCGTGATCGCGGCACCAGCGTGCAGGTGCTGCAGGTTGACCAGGCCGCCATCGAGACCGGGCTTCGCCTCGCGCAGGCCAAGTTCGGCCGCACGCTCGAACTGACCGGCGACGACGCGCACCAGTTGGCGGCCGCGAGGGTGGCGGTAGATGCCGGGCTACGCGTGCAGTTCAGTGACGAGCGCCTGAACCGGGCGATGGATCAGTATCGCCACGCGCGCGTCGACCAGCAGGTGCAGGATGTGCTCGGCACGCCCGGTGCCAGCCCGTCCGCCGATCCTCGTCCACAGCCGCAACCCGGACGCCCGGCACAGGACTGGCCGACACTCTCCGACGACGGCAAGCCGACTCATTGAGGCACGATCGACCGCAGCCCATTTCCGCCTCCTGCGCCACGCTGTCGCCCGATGCCGGGCAGGGACAGTCACGCGCGGGCGTAATGCACCGGGCTGGCAATCAAGCCGCCCGGCGCGGTGGTCGCCCACACATCCTGCAGGAAATGCAGGATCGCCTCGACGCGTACCTGGACGAGCCCGGCCGGTATCTGCCGACGCTCAACGCGGTGAACGGCAGTCATCGCCAGCAACGCCGCGGGCGGCGCATGGCATGCGTGAATTGACATAAAAATGGAACCCGGGACGCGCTCGCGCCTTGATTGAAACGGGTTTCAAGCCCGTGAGGGGGGGGCATGTAGTTCGATTGACAGCAAGTGCGGCAACCGTGCTCCTCCGAAAAATGGACAGCTGGACGCATCACGGCGTGCCGGTGGTCGAGACGATCGGGAGCGCGCCTATGACCACCGATTTATGCGCCGCGCCCGCGGTCAGTCCGGAGATGGGTGGCTGTTCGATTGTGGAGTGATTTCTGTACAGGCATCGCAGCCGACAAGGCCCCTGAAGAACCATAGCTGTGCACCTTGCCCGTCTCCCCGATCGCTCGTATGACGTGCAGGGGCTCATCCGGCGTCCGCACGGGAACGCCGTGATTGATGTGTGGCCGTCTGTCCGATCGCCCCAACCTGGGCGTATGCCGCGGTGCACTGGCGGCCCCGGGGGGAGGCGTGGAATGCGCCGCCATGGTAAGTGCTCACTAACGTAAAAGGGCGGCTGCACGTGCGAACGCGCCGTCCAGGCGTGATCGCTGGGACCCCGGAGCGCCCCGCG
The DNA here is from genome assembly GCF_000685075.1 of Paraburkholderia oxyphila NBRC 105797. Classification (GTDB taxonomy): domain Bacteria; phylum Pseudomonadota; class Gammaproteobacteria; order Burkholderiales; family Burkholderiaceae; genus Paraburkholderia; species Paraburkholderia oxyphila. The sequence goes on along the minus strand of NZ_BAYD01000058.1, from coordinate 8,032 downwards.
ATACCGGTGATTGTCTGGCGCGACGAAAAAACGCCCGCACAGGGGGCGCGGGCTTTGAGCGTGTGCGCGGGTCGGGGTACCTCACGCACGCCTGGATGCTAGGCGAATCATGAGAAAGCACATGAATAAATGACGCAACCTATTGATTTATATTATGAATATGGTTGCCGTTCGGAGCGAGCAGCTGCCGAATTTTACAATCCGAAATGCGATAATGCGGCGTTATGTCAATTATTGGGCGCAGGCCCCTGGCGTCAGGTGGATGCAACTAACGGCCAGATCGCTTCCCGTTCTTCAATCCCGCTTGCCGGCGCCATGCAGACAAGGGTTTTCCAGCCACCCACGCTGTCTTCGGACGACGCAGGGGCTGCCAACACGCGGCCCGTTTCTGGGTGCAAATTTCCCTCCGGTCGCCTGAAGTTGAGCTTCATGGACGAGAATCCCCTCGACAGTCCACCGGTGGTCATATAAACTAAGCCCGTTGAACTAAGTTCATTGGGCGCGACATGCACACCTACAACATCCATGAGGCGAAGACCCAGCTTTCCCGGCTGGTCGACGAAGCCGTCCATGACGGCGAACCATTCATCATCGCGAAGGCCGGCAGGCCGCTCGTGAAGGTTGTGCCCCTCAATGCGCCGGCCGTCACGCAGCAGCGGCGGATTGGTTTCATGGCAGGCCAGATTCAGGTTCCAGCCGACTTCGACACGATGGGCGCCGATGAGATCGCCGGGCTGTTCGAGGGCAAGGACGCATGAAGCTGCTGCTCGATACGCATCTGCTGCTGTGGGCGGCCGCGGGCGCCGCGGAGCTGTCGGCCGGGGCGCGCGAACTGATCGGGGACCCGGGCCATACCCCGCAGTTCAGCGTCGCCAGCCTGTGGGAAATCGCAATCAAACGCGCCCTGAACCGCGCCGATTTCCAGGTCGAGCCGCGGGTGCTGCGCCGCAACCTGCTGGACAACGGCTATGAGGAATTGCCGGTGCTCAGCACGCACGTGATGGCCCTCGAAGGGCTGCCCCCGATCCACCGCGACCCGTTCGACCGGCTGCTGGTCGCCCAGGCGATCGCCGAAGGCGTCACGCTGCTCACCCATGACGAATCGGTCGCCCGTTACCCGGGCCCGGTGCGGCACGTCTGAATGAGCGCGATCAGTACGCCATGATGATCCGCCGCGCGCACGTATCCGGTCCGGAGGACAGGGCGATTCGCAAGGAATACGACCTGCAGGCCGACGTGCTGGCGCCGATGATCGCGACCACGCCGGTCACGAAAAAGCATGCCGGCCGCACTGCTGACGGTATTCACGACGCGCACCGACAGGCGCGGAGTGTGCTACGTCATGACGTGCGAGACATACGGTGCGTGGCCGTCGCGCGTGATCGACCGCGAGGGCCGCGAGATTGCCGCCGTCTACCGCGCGTGGATCGATGCGCAGCTGCCGTGCACATGTCGATCAGACGGTACCAGATCGTCACGGCGTGCGGACTGGCGCTCAGCACGGCCTTGCAGCAAAGTGGCCTGGCTGGCCTGGCCAGTGCTGACGCCCGCGATGAGGTCAGCGAGCGCTGGCTCACGCGGGGGCGCAGTTCTGCTTCGATGTCCCGTTGAGGGCCGATGACGGCTCACTGCGCCACGAGCCACAGGCAAATGGCCCCGGCTGGTTGGATCGGGGCCACGGCATGTCAGTGCAGTTGTCGCTGCAGGTCAGAGAGTTCAGAATGCATCGAACTGACTGCATTCATGATCCTGGTATCAAGTCCGTCGGCATGCTGGCAGGCGAGTTCTGCACGGTCCCCCAATCGTTCGAGATCATCGACCCACTGCCGGATTCGACCCTGATCTTCGGACAGCATGACCTTCCTGGCGGATCTGCATTCGTTATCGAGCCTGTCCATCCACTTCATCAAATTCTTTGGAATCGTCGCATCGGCATGGCAGGTCCGTGATGCCTCGCTGACGGTTTGTTGCAGATGAGTAATGCGCGTCTGTATTTCACCGGCTTGCAACATGATGCCTCCTTCCTGAACATTGGTTCCGGATGAACCTGGGCAGTCGATGACGATGCGCTGCCTGCGCCATTTGCGTTCGCCTGTTTCGATCGGGGCAGCGCCCTTGCATTGCGCCAAGGCAACCTCAGGCACGCGAAAGGCCAGTTTCCAGTGTAGGTCATAACCGTCCGGGCTCCGATGTCCCCAGGGTGGGGCTGGGCACCCAAAACGTCTTGAAAGGAGGCGAAGCTCGCCACAGCAAGGCTGCGGCGCCATCACCCCGATCAATGAGGCCGTCGGCAAGCCGCATCCGGGAACTGGACATCAAGATCATCCCTGACGCAACTGGATACCGTATCGCGCCAGCAATGTTAGTCCGTGGCATATTTTCTTTGATTCCATTCAAGAATATAAATTCGCATAACTAATTAATATGATTTATCGGCTTTCATCCGGCTATCAAGATACAAAGATTTGCCAGTCTAACGCGTCGAGCCTGCAAGATTCACCAGCCCACCCGGAACGCGCGGGCAGGCGTAGCGCACGCGCGCAAGTGTTTGACCTCCAGAAAACGAAATCCGGAGCGTCAGCAACATCGCACGTGAAAGCACGGCCTTCAGCCCCAGCCGAACCATTGCCCACAACAGCCAGCGCAAGTGATGGCCGGCGGCCCAGGGCACCGTATACAGGGCGTCGTCCAATTGACCTTGCAACCAGCAACGATCCATCCGGTGGTCCGACCTGAGCTGGTCCACCGCCTGGCTACGTTTGAGCCACCGCCGTTGTCGCCGGGTCAGCGACGTGTACTTGCCGCGATGAATGATCTCGAGTTCGGGGTGAGCAGGTCCCGTACAGCTCGCAGTTCTTCTCGCACGGCTGCGCCCTGGGGCATCAGCTACGCGTGGCCGGCGCGAAGGCGTTCCCGTCAGCGCGTGCCGCTTCCGTGCCATTTCCGCGCCGGCCCCGGCGTTGCCATGGTGATCGGCGCACCCTCACAGAAGGGCTGCCGACAGGGCAGCAAAAACGTTCGTCGCCTGCCGCCCCGGCGTCCAGTTTGCCCACCGCCCCGTCGGGTAAAATGCCGACACCCTGACGCCCGCCAGAATGCCTGCCGGACACGCGGCATTGCGCTGAACATCGGCGGCAATGCGTGCACCGGCAATCCGCATCGGGTCGACCACCTGACCCATGGACCTGCCATGAATTTCGATCATTCCAGTCCCGAACTCAACGATCCGCTGACGGACGAAGAGCTTGATTTCCTCGAGCGATTCCTTTCGGGCAATGCCGTGTGCGACGATGCGATGGATGGCGTCATGTTGCACGGCTTTCTGACCGCCGTCATTTCCGGACCGAACATGCTCATGCCGGGCACGATTCTTCCGTGGATCTGGGATGCAAGGCACGCAACCCGTCAACCCCGGTTCCTGTCAGCCGGTCGGGCACGCAAGGTCACCGGACTGATCATTCAGTACTGGAACGACATCAACGATACCCTGAATCACTGTCCCGATCTGTTCGAACCCCCGCTGCCCACGACCGCGCTGGAAGGCAGGGAGGTTCCCGTTCTCGACAAATGGTGCGAGGGCTATTGCAAGGGCATCGACATCGACCGGGCGGCCTGGGAGCCGCTGATTGAGCGACACCCCGAGTGGTTCAATATCATCCTGCTGTTCGGCACCGCCTCCGGATACCGGGATCTGGCGCAGCGGGACTACACGGTTGAGCAACGCCGGTCGTTCGTACTCCAGCTCGCGGCCTCCGCGCTCAATATCCATCGATACGGGTGTGAGGAACGTCGCAAACTGATGGAGCAGGGCGAGCGGCCGCGCATGGTCCCGGCGGGCCAGGAGCAGAAAGGCAGGACTGCCAGGCAGGCCGGGCGCGGGGATCCGGCCGCGCAGCACGGGAGCGGGTCCCAGGACCGGTTCCTTGTCGATTCGCTTGGCCGGGTGACGGACGAGGCGTTTCACCCGCTGGCGTTGTCCCCGCTGGCCACGCGCATCACGCAGGGCGGCACGTCTGTCGATGTGCATATCTATTGGGCCGACAATCACGGTCGCGACGGCTGGGTGCTGGAAATCGTCGACGCGGCCGGGACGTCCACGGTCTGGGACGACCCGTTCCCGACCGACGGGGCGGCGCTGGCCGAGGCATTGAACACGATCAACACGAACGGCATTGCATCGGTAACCGGAACTGGGCCGGCGTCCGCGTCAAAACACTGAGCGCTCTGGCATGCGATTTCGCCCTGGGCCAGAATCCGGACGGCCCAGCCAGGGGGCAAACATTGCGCCGCGCAGACGCAAGCTTCGAGCGGCGATGCCATACGACGTGCTGCGGAAAAGCCGTCCCCTGGCCAGGACCGGCAATGTTTCCTGCGGCGCAGTGTTCGTGAGCTCCAGGCGAGGCCGTCTTCCGCCTGGATTCGAACCCGGGACTTTCCCCTCAACTGTCCATGTCCTTGACTGATACCGAACGTCTCGCGCCTAAAATCACCCCGGCAGGCCACCTGCTTGCCGCGCCGGACGCCGATGCGCCTGCCCTGCCCGATGACGTGGCACTGGGCGCGGCCTTCAGGCGCGGCGCAGGTCATGGGCTGCTCTATCTGGGAAGCGCGACCATCGGGCGTGCATTGCCGCCCGCATGGGCATGGTGGCGCGACCTGGGTGCCCGCTATGTCACGTCCGTATGCACCACGCCAGAAGGCGGGGAAGTCGCGGTCGCCCATCCAGACATGGCGGACCTCGACCGGCTGATCGACGATGCGCCGCCCATGACGGGCGGCGAATATCTCTCGCCGGAGGTCCTGGCGGCCCTGTGGGGCGAAATCGATCGCGCCTTGCGGGACGAACTGGCAGGCACGGGGGAGTCGCTTCAGGCATTTCTCAGGTCGCGTCACCCGGCATGGAATCTTGTGGGTCGTGTGCACTTCAATCTTGCGGAAAACCGCAAGGACCCCGAAGCGCCTTTCGCATTTTTGGCAACCTATGCGGCGCGCCTGTCGGCCCACGGCAAGACGCAGCACCAACCGCTTTCGCGGGCGCTTGAGGAATTTTCCGGGGCACGCAAGAAGGCGCAGCTGCTCTCCCTCCTGATGCCGGTTCAGCGTGCCGCTGAACATTGCGACTGGCTGCGTGCAATGCTCGAGTCGCGCGAAATCTACCACCCGTTGCGCTGGATGCCAGCCGATGCCTGGCGCCTTCTCTCCGATTTGCCGGCGCTGGAATCGGCCGGCATCATGGTTCGTCTACCGGCGACCTGGGCGACCGGCCGCCCCGCGCGACCCGCGGTCAGGGCGAGCGTCGGGACGCAGCCTCCGTCGCTACTGGGCAGGCAGGCGCTGCTCGACTTCAGGATGGAGGTGTCGCTCGATGGCGAACCGTTAAGTCCCGCGGAGATCCGCAGTCTGCTCAAGGGAGCCGACGGTCTGCAGTGGATTCGCGGGCGCTGGATCGAGGTGGACACGAAAAAGCTCGGCCGCCTGCTCCAGCGCTTTGAGGGTCTGGAGCAGGCCGCGCAATCGGGGCTGCCGTTGAACGACGCCTTGCGTCTGCTGGCAGGCGTGTCCAGTGATGAGGCTGAAGGTGCCGACGACCGCGACTGGGCACAGGTCGTGGCAGGCGACTGGCTGGCAGAGACGCTCCGGCAGTTGCGCCAGCCGGAAGGGCTGGCGCAGGTCGATCCGGGCGCCGACCTGAGGGCGCAGCTTCGGCCCTACCAGCAGGCGGGTGTGCGGTGGCTCTATCTGCTCAGCCAGCTCGGGCTGGGAGCGTGTCTGGCCGACGACATGGGCCTCGGAAAAACGATGCAGGTCCTCTCCCTGCTGTTGATCCTCAAGCGCGATCCGGCCGGCCCGGGCCCGAGCCTGCTGGTTGCCCCCGCGTCCCTGCTGGCAAACTGGGCCGCGGAAGCGGAACGCTTCGCGCCGGGCCTGCGCGTGCTGGTGGCTCACCCGTCCATGACGTCGGCGGACGAACTGCGCGCCCTGGACAGCGCGCGGCTCATGCAGACAGACCTCGTCATCACCAGTTTCGGGTCGCTGCTGCGTCAGCCCGTTCTGGAAACGGTCCAGTGGCGCCTCGCGATTGTCGACGAGGCCCAGGCGATCAAGAATCCCGGCGCGCGGCAGACAAAACAGGTCAAGAAGCTTCAGGCCCGCTCACGTATCGCCCTGACGGGCACCCCGGTGGAAAATCGCCTGTCGGATCTGTGGTCCATCTTTGACTTCACGCATCCAGGCCTGTTGGGCTCGGCGAAGGAGTTTGCCGGTCTCACCCGGCGTCTGGCGAAAATCGAACATTTCGGCCCGCTGCGCACGCTTGTGCGACCGTACATTCTGCGCCGGCTGAAAACCGACCGCCGCGTGATTACGGACCTCCCGGAAAAAACCGAACTCAAGGCGTGGTGCCACCTGAGCCCCCTCCAGGCCGCCCTGTACGAGCGCGCGGTCAAGGACCTGGCGGCGGCGCTCGATGGGACCGAGGGTATTGAACGCAAAGGGATCGTATTAAGCTACCTGATGCGCTTCAAGCAGATCTGCAACCATCCGTCCCAGTGGCTGGGCGACGCGGCGTGGAAGCCGGAAGCCAGCGGCAAATTTGCCCGCCTGAAGGAACTGGTCGACGTGATCGCAGCGAAGCAGGAAAAGGTGCTGGTGTTTACGCAATTCCGGGAAACCACCGAGCCCCTTGCCGCGTACCTCGGATCGCTGTTCGGCCGCGAAGGCCTGATTCTCCATGGGGAACGCCCGTAGGCAAACGGCGCGAACTGGTCAGGCAGTTCCAGGACGATGAATCGGTACCGTTTTTTGTGCTCTCGCTCAAGGCGGGCGGAGCGGGGCTGAATCTCACTGCCGCCTCTCACGTGATCCACTTCGATCGCTGGTGGAATCCCGCGGTCGAGAATCAGGCAACGGACCGGGCCTTTCGCATTGGCCAGCGCAGGAACGTGCTGGTACACAAATTTGTTTGCCGGGGCACGGTCGAGGACCGGATTGACCAGCTGATTGAAACAAAGCAGCAGCTGGTGAAGGATGTGCTCGAAGGCGGAGCGGAGCTGCTGCTGACCGAAATGAGCGATCGGGAGTTGCTCGATCTCGTCAGGCTCGATATACATCGTGCGCAGGAAACCTGACCACGCGAAGGGAATGTAATGGGTTACAACGGTGGATGGAAACCTTATGTACCGGTGGCTGAGCGCCGGAGAAAAGCCGAACAGCAGGTCGCGAAAGCCATCAAGGCCGGCCGGACGCTGTCGCCGATCGCGCCGTATCGCGGCGCCATCGCGAAAACCTTCTGGGGCAAGGCGTGGTGCGATAATCTGGAGCGCTACAGCGACTACGGCAATCGCCTGCCGCGCGGGCGCACCTACGTGCGCAACGGTTCGGTAATCGATCTGCAGATCACGGCGGGAAAAATACATGCCCAGGTCATGGGATCGAGCCTCTATACGGTCCAGATCGATGTCGTGGTGTGTCCCGATCCACACTGGCGTGCGCTGAGCGCCGACTGTGCATCATCGATCGATTCCATGGTCGAGCTGCTGCAGGGCAAGCTGTCGGGCGCCGTGATGGAACGGATCTGCAAGCCGGGCACGGGGCTCTTTCCGTCACCGAAGGATATCCGGTTTGGTTGCAGCTGCCCGGACTGGGCGTCGATGTGCAAGCATGTCGCCGCAGTGCTGTATGGTGCCGGTGCCCGGCTCGACCAGCAGCCCGGGTTGCTCTTCACGCTCCGGGGTGTGGATGCCGCCGATCTCGTTGACAGCACGGGTGCCGGCTTGTCCGCAGCGGGAGCCGCGCCAGCACCGGGCAAGATCCTCGACACCGCGGCCCTGGGCGACGTCTTCGGTATCGAGATCGACACCGGCAGCGAACCGCTCACCGCGCCACCTGTTGCACGCAAACGGGCAGGCAAGCAATCCGCTGCGCGAACGAGCCGGGTTTCCACGCCATCGACCCCAGCGCAACCGGTTTTGGCAAGTGCGAAATCGACCTCGAAAGGCAAAACGGCGGCGCCCAAAGCGGTGGTCAAATCCAT
>NZ_BAYD01000059.1 GCF_000685075.1 Paraburkholderia oxyphila NBRC 105797 | reverse complement strand
CAACGCCTGCGGCCCGCCGCGAAAACAAGTTACCGCCGAAAGCGTCAGCGCCCCGAAAACAAGTTACCGCCCAAAGCGTCAGCGCCACGAATAAAAGCCTATTGAGCCCGCGGCAACGCTCAACCACGCCCTAAAACAGATGCCAGGACTAAGCTTCCTACCCGACAGCTTCGCGGAATACGAGGACCTGAAGACGCTCCTCGACGCAGGCGCGCCCTGGTTCGACATCCGCAGCGCCGGCGAGGTGGAGGTCCGAGGACGCCCGTTCTCGCTCTACGTCGCAGCGGTAGGCTCACGCGATCCCCAGGCCCCCGCCATCGGCTTTTTCGGCGGCATTCACGGTCTCGAGCGCATAGGCTCGCAACTCGTGCTCGACTACATGCGCGCACTCGTCGGCCGCCTCGCATGGGACGAACTGCTGATGCGCCAGCTCGAATCGGTCCGCCTCGTCATGATGCCGATCTGCAATCCCGGCGGCATGTGGCTCGCCACACGCGCGAATCCGAACGGCGTGGATCTCATGCGCAACGCGCCTCAAGACGCCGACGAGCGTGTGCCGTTTCTCGCGGGCGGCCAGCGCGTGGGCTCCTGGCTGCCGTGGTATCGCGGCCGGCGCGGCGCGCCGATGGAGCCCGAGGCCCAGGCGCTGCTCAAAGTCGTCGATGAGGAGCTTGCGCATCGGCCGCTCGCGTTCGCGCTCGATTGCCACTCGGGCTATGGCTGGAGCGACAGCATCTGGTTTCCCTACGCGCGCACGCGCCAGTTGATGCGCCACCTGCCCGAGATGTACGTGCTCAAGACAATGTTCGAGCGCGCACATCCGCATCACGGCTATACGTTCGAGCCGCAAAGCCACCAGTATCTGCTCCACGGCGATCTCTGGGACTGCGCGTACGACCGCGCCCCCGCGGACAGCGTGTTCCTGCCGCTCACGCTCGAGCTGGGCTCGTGGCTCTGGATCAAGAAGAATCCGCGCCAGCTCTTTTCTCGCCAGGGCATGTTCAACCCGGTCATGCAGCACCGCACCGCGCGCGTATTGCGGCGTCACGCGAATCTGTTCGAATTCCTCACACGCGCCGCGTTTTCCTCGTCGCGCTGGCTGCCCCAGGGCGTGGCGCGCCAGCAGGTCTTGCAAAGCGCGATCGGGCACTGGTACCGGAAGCCGGGCTCATGACGGTGCGCTGGATCCTGCTGCGCGGCCTCACGCGCGAGTCGCGCCATTGGGGGGCGTTCGCGCCGTTGCTCGAAGCGCGCTGCGGCGCGGTGCTCCCCATCGACTTGCCGGGCAATGGCACCCTCGCGCATCTGCGCTCGCCCGTCGATGTCGATGCCTATGTGGATGCCGTGCGCACCGAGGCGCAGCGGCAGGGCGCGCTGCCGCCGTATCGCGTGCTGGCGATGTCGCTGGGGGGTATGGTGGCTTCGGCGTGGGCACGGCGCTTTCCCGATGAAATCGAGTCGCTCGTGCTCATCAACACGAGCATGCGGCCCTATTGCCGCTTCTATGAGCGCTTGCGGCCGGCCGCGTGGCCCGCGCTGCTGCGCGCGGCATGGCACTGGCGCGGTGCCGATCGTGGCGGTATCGCCGAAACGGCGATCCACGAGCGCACCTGTGCGCGCCGCGACACGCTCGCCGCCGATCTCGACGCCTGGCGCGCCATCCGCGCCAGCGCGCCCGTGAGCCGCGCCAACGCGCTGCGCCAGTTGCTGGCGGCGGCGCGCTACACGGTGCGCGGCGTGCCGCGCTGCCCGGTGCTCGTGCTGTCCTCGCGCGCGGACAGCCTCGTCGATCCAGTGTGCTCGGCGCGCCTCGCGCGGGCCTGGCGGGCGACGCATCGCGAGCATCCGTGGGCGGGACACGACCTGCCCCACGACGATCCGCAATGGCTCGTCGACGCGGTCTGCGCGAGCTTTGCTCCATAATATGGGGACCGTTTTTCCGGCTTCCTTTGGAACGAGTCCCTCCCATGAACGACAACGACCGTCTCGCGCCCGCTCCGGCCGCGCCGCGCCTCACGAGCCTCTCGCACGGCGGCGGCTGCGGCTGCAAGATCGCGCCGGGCGTGCTGTCCGCGCTGCTCGCGCGCAGCACGCCGCTCACCGGCGCTTTCCCTAACCTGCTGGTGGGCACGGAGACGGCCGACGACGCCGCCGTCTACAAGCTCAACGACGAACAGGCCATCGTCGCGACCACCGACTTCTTCATGCCGATCGTCGACGACCCCTACGATTTCGGCCGCATCGCCGCCACCAACGCGCTTTCCGACGTCTACGCGATGGGCGGCAAGCCGATCCTCGCGCTCGCGCTGGTGGGCATGCCGATCAACGTGCTGCCGCACGAGGTGATCGCGCAGGTGCTGCGCGGCGGCGAGGATGTCTGCGCGGCGGCCGGCATTCCGGTGGCGGGCGGCCATTCGATCGATTCGGTCGAGCCGATCTACGGGCTCGCCGCGCTCGGCGTGGTCCATCCCGAGCGCGTGAAGCGCAACGCCTCGGCGCGCGCGGGCGACGTGCTCGTGCTCGGCAAGCCGCTGGGCGTGGGCGTGCTGTCCGCCGCGCTCAAGAAGGATCTGCTCGACGACGCCGGCTACCGGGCGATGGTCGACGCCGCCACGATGCTCAACAAGCCGGGCGCCGCGCTCGCCGAGCTCGACGGCGTGCACGCGATGACCGACGTGACCGGCTTCGGCTTGCTCGGCCACACGCTCGAAATCGCGCGCGGCGCGAACCTGACGGCGCGCGTGCGCTACGCCGACCTGCCGTGGCTGCCGGGCGTGGAGGCATTCGTCGCGCAAGGGGTGTTCACGGGCGCCTCGGGCCGCAACTGGGCCTCGTACGGCGAAGCCGTGACGCTCGCGCCCCAATTGCAGGAAAGCGCGCGCACGCTGCTCACCGATCCGCAGACCTCGGGCGGCCTGCTCGTGGCCTGCGCGCCGGAGCAAGTGGATGAAGTGCTCGCGCTCTTTCACGCGGACGGCTTCGACGCCGCATGTGTGATCGGCGAATTGACGGAAGGGCCCGCGCGCGTGGAAGTCGCATGAGCGGGGAATCGCCGAAGGCCATTTTCTATGCGCTCGCGGCGAACGCCGGCATCGCCGTCTGCAAGTACGCGGCGGCGGCGTTCACGGGCTCGGGCTCGATGTTCGCCGAGGCGATCCACTCGACGGCCGATTGCGGCAACCAGCTCTTGCTGCTGCTCGGCCTGCGCCAGTCGCGCGAGCCGCCCACGCCCCTGCATCCGATGGGCACGGGCCGCGCGATCAACTTCTATTCGCTGCTCGTGGCGCTGCTGCTGTTCTTCGTGGGCGGCGCCTTTTCGGTGTACGAAGGCATTCACCGGCTGATCGCGCGCGAGCCGCTGCAATACGTCTACGTGGCGCTCGCGGTGCTGGGTATTTCCGTGGCGCTCGAGGCGTTCTCGCTTTACGGCGCCCTGCGCGAAATCCGCAAGGGCTCGCCCACGAAATCGCTGTGGCGCTGGGCGCGCGAAACGCGCGACTCCGATCTGCTCGTGGTGGCCGGCGAGGACATTGCCGCGCTCGCGGGTCTCGCCATTGCGTTTGCAGCGGTGCTGCTCACGGTCATCACCGGCAATCCGGTCTGGGACGCGTGCGGCTCGATCGGCGTGGGCATTCTGCTCATGCTGATTTCATGGTTCATCGCACGCGAAGTGAAGTCGATGATCGTGGGCGAATCCGCGAGCCCGGAAACGCGCCGTGAAATCGAGGCGTTCTTGCGCGCGCGGCCGGAGATTCGCGGCATCATCAGCCTCATTACCCTGCAATGGGGCAAGGAAGTGGTCGTAGCAGTGCAGGCCGAGATGATCGACTACGATCACAGCCGCACGATGGTCGACGCGATCAACGTGATCGAGGCCGAGCTTCAGGCGAAATTCCCACAGGTGCGCTGGGTCTTCTTCGAACCGGACTTCGCAAAGCGCTAAGCGTTGCTTGTCATGCTCGTGCAGGCCCGACAGTCGAAGGACTGTCGGGCCTTTTTACTGCATGAGCGTGCTTTAGTGCCGAAACGGCGCCCACACAGGCGTAGTTTCGTCCCAGTCGTCCAGCTCGGAAGGTCGGGGGTTGTTCATGATAAGGCATCCTTATCGAATCGAAATGGCTAGATTCATTCACCGGCACGAGCGAGGCGCGTAGCGTCGTTGGCGCGGCTTTCCTGCAGCGCGATGCGCTGCGCCTGCGTGCGGCCGATCAGGCTCTGCTCTGGATAAGTGGTCTTGTTCAGCGAGGGCAACGTGCCGTCGCGATAAGCCTCGACGATCTCCGCCTTCACCTGGGAACGCGTTTTAGGCGCGCTGTTGTCGACCACCGGGGCTTGCGCCGTTCGCAGCGTTTGCTCGGCTTGCGGCGCGGCCTGTGCATCGGCTTGCGGACCATAGGTGCCCGCGCGGCCGATGCCGCCTGCGAAAGCCGACGCGCTCGCGGCGAGCGTGATGACAAGGGTGGCGCCGAGCGTGGCTGCGAGAGTGCGTTTCATGATCTGCTCCTGTTTAAAGGTGCCTTGGCCGCATCGAATAAACCGATGGCCGTGGCGACAGGTGCAAATGTAGGTGCACGGGCTCGCGCGATAAACGCCCCGAAAGCGAAAGGAATTGTTGAGAATCCGGAACAATCGTGAAAACGCGCGCCAGCAGGGAGACCTGAGGGCGCGCGTTTGAGGTGGGGCCGGAGCGGCCCGAAAGATCTGAAGAAGCGGCGCGGTGGATGTGCCCGCGCTTACGCCGCGCAGCCTGTGCGGCCCAGCCTATGCGGCCCAGCCTATGCGGCCCATTCCGAAATCACCGGCGTTTCGAGCGCGGGCGCTTGCTCGCGCTCCTCGAGCGTGCGCATCGTGCAGGTCTTGTCGAGCGAGGCGCGGCCGCTCAGGAGCGGGCAACGGTCGAACACTTCGGCGATCCAGTCGACGAACACGCGCACTTTCGGTGACAGATGCCGGCTGTGCGGATACACGGCCGAGATCGGCATGGGCAGCGGCTTGAAGTCGGGCAGGACCTCGACGAGCGCGCCCGATTTCAGATGCGGCAGCACCATGTAGCGCGGCCCCTGAATCAGGCCGAAGCCTTCGATGCCGCACGTCACGTAGGCGTCGGCGTCGTTCACCGAGACCATGCTCTTGAGCTTGATCTCCACTTCCTTGCCGTCGACGAGAAAGGCCCAGTCGATCACGCGTCCCGTGCGGGGCGAAAAGTAATTCACGGCGCGATGCTCGGCCAGTTCCTCGAGCGTCTGCGGCGTGCCGTGCCGCTCAAGATACGAGGGCGATGCGCAAGACACGCCTTCGAAGAGGCCAATGCGGCGCGCGACCAGCGACGAATCCTGCAGCGCGCCCACACGCACGACGCAATCCACGCCTTCCTGCAGCAGGTCGACGGGGCGGTCGGTCAGGCCCAGTTGCAGATCGATGTCGGGATAGCGCCCATGGAATTCGCACAACGCGGGAATCACGATGAGGCGGCCGATCGAGCCCGGCATGTCGATGCGCAGCTTGCCGTGCGGCTTGCGGTTGCGGTCCTGGAAGGTCAGCTCGGTTTCTTCGACGTCCGCAAGAATGCGCACGCAGCGCTCGTAATAGGCGGCGCCGTCGGGCGTGAGCGAAAGACGGCGCGTGGTCCGGTGCATCAGCCGCACGCCGAGAAAGGCTTCGAGATTCTGGATGATCGTCGTGACCGAGGCGCGCGGCATGTCGAGGGTTTCGGCTGCGCGCGTGAAGCTGTTGGTGTCGACGACGCGGGTGAACACTTGCATGGCCTGAAGGCGGTCCATTGCCATTCTCCAAAAGACATCAGACGCACGTTGCGCGGCGAGATTCGCGCAAATACTGGGAAACAGATTGTTCAGGTGCGCCGAATTGTGTTGCCGGATTATAGGCATTTATTTGCAAGTCTGCCGAACCGACAATTCGCACCATTCGAATCTATTCTCGCGCATTGCGCCGTTTCGACATGGATGCCTTCAAACGTTCGACGCCGTGGATCTCCGCCGATCTTTCCGAGCCTGCCTCTGAATCCGCGCCCGTTTCGGCGCGCCCTCTGGCGGAGCGCCCTTTGGCGGAGCGGTCCGTGGCGGATCGCGCTGTGGCGGGTAAGTCCGCGGCAGCGCGCCTCGTTGCGGCGCCCGCAGCGGCGCCGGCAGTGGTGCCGGCGCCAGCGGGCAAGGCGCGCGCGTCCTCGCCCATCGACGTGAGCGAAGTGACGATCGAAGGCTATGCGCAGGACATCGTGCTGCGCCTGTATCGGCCGCGCGGCGCGAACAATCTGCCCGTGCTGCTGTATTTCCACGGCGGCGGCTTCGTGCGCGGCACGCTCGACGACGCCGATGCCGCGAGCCGCTTTTTCGCAGAGCGCTTACCTGCGCTCGTGGTTTCGGTGGGCTATTCGCTCGCGCCGCAGTTTCCGTTTCCGGCCGCGCCCGAAGACGCGCATCGCGCCGCACAGTGGGTGCTCACACGGGCACGCGCATTCGGCGGCAGTACGAAGCGCATTGTGGCGGCAGGACACGACGCAGGCGGCCAGATCGCCAACGTGCTGGCGTTTATCGGGCGCGATCGTGGCGACGTGCGGCTCACCGCGCAGGCGCTCTTTGCGCCGATGCTCGATCCGAGCCTCACGCGTCTTGGCGACGAAGCGCGGCTCGCGTCGGACATTTCCGCGAGCGAATGCGCCGCCTGCTATCGGGCGTATCTGCCTGAAGCTTCGCAGCGCATGCATCCATATGCGGCGCCGCTGGAATCCTCGCGTCTTGCTGGCTTGCCGCCGACGTTCATCGTCACGGCGCAGAACGACGTGCTGCATATCGAAGCGGAGAAGTACGCCGTGCGTTTGATCGAAGCGGGCGTGCGCACGCATGTCGTGCGCTACCCGAGCGTCTCGCACGCGCAGATTGGTGCGCATCCGGAAGCGCTCGCCGAAGCGGTGCGCTTTTTCCGCTGTTGTTTTGAAGCCGGCGCCTCCTGTTAGCGTCGGCGCAGCGCGCCGAAGATCGCATTACTCGAACAATAACCACTCATCTTTCTGGAGCTCGCGATGTCACTCAACTCGTATTCCCGTAAGCGCATAGCACTTGCGATGGCCGCTTTTCTCGTCGTTGCGGGGTTCGGCTCGCTCGTCGCCATGCGTCTGGATTCGCACCCGGCCGTCGCCGCTGAGGCGCCGCCGGCGCCAGAGGTCGATGTCGCCGCCGTGGTCAAGCGCAATGTCACCGACTGGCAGACCTACTCGGGCCGCATGGCCGCCGTCGAGAAGGTCGAGGTGCGCCCGCAAGTCTCGGGCACGATCGTCTCCGTGAATTTCCGTGACGGCGCGCTCGTGAAAAAGGGCGACACGCTCTTCGTGATCGACCCGCGCCCGTATCAGGCCGCCGTCGACCAGGCCGCGGCTCAGGTGGCCGCCGCGCAGGCGCGCACCGGTTACGCGCAGAGCGACTGGGAGCGCGCGCAGCGCCTCATCGGCGATAACGCCATCGCGAAGCGCGACTACGACGAAAAGCAGAACGGCGCGCGCGAAGCGAGCGCGAATCTGAAGGCCGCGCAGGCCGCGCTCGAGGCCGCGCAGATCAACCTCGGCTATACGCGCATCGTGGCGCCGGTGTCGGGGCGCGTCTCGCGCGCGGAGATCACGGTGGGCAACGTGGTCTCGGCCGGCGCGAGCGCGCCGCCGCTCACGACGCTGGTTTCGGTTTCGCCGATCTACGCCGAGTTCGACGCCGACGAGCAGACCTATCTCGACTACATCAGCCGCATGAAGGACGGCTCGAAAGTCCCCGTGGATCTGGGGCTCGCGAACGAGACCGGCTATTCGCGCACGGGCACGATCGAGTCGGTGGACAACCGGCTCGATACCGCCTCGGGCACGATCCGCGTGCGTGCGCGCTTCGACAACGAGGATGGCGCGCTCGTGCCGGGCCTCTACGCGCGCATCAAGGTGAGCGGGAGCGCGCCTCACCCGGCGCTGCTCGTCGACGAAGCGGCCATCGGCACGGACCAGGACAAGAAGTTCGTCTATGTCGTGGATGGCACGGGCAAGGTGGCCTATCGCACCGTGCAGATCGGCGGCCAGCAAGGCAATCTGCGCGTGATCGTGGGCGGCCTGCAGGCGGGTGAGCACGTGGTCGTGAACGGCACGCAGCGCGTGCGGCCGGGCGAAGCCGTGCGCTCGAACATGGTGCCGATGAACGGCGACCTGGACGGCGACGCCGCCTCCTCACTCGCGAACTCCGCGCCCAAGACCGCCAAGACTTCCTGACGCGCGGCACTCGCCTCCGGGGCGAGTGCGATCCCCGCATACGGTTAGTCATCCGAAATTATTTGAGCAACCCATGAACATATCGAAATTCTTCATCGACCGGCCGATCTTCGCGGGCGTACTGTCCGTGCTGATCCTGCTGGCCGGGGTGATCGCACTGTTCCAGTTGCCGATCTCCGAGTATCCCGAGGTCGTGCCGCCTTCGGTGGTCGTCCATGCGCAGTATCCGGGCGCGAACCCGAAGGTGATCGCCGAGGCCGTGGCGGCGCCGCTCGAAGAGCAGATCAATGGCGTCGAGAACATGCTCTACATGCAGTCGCAGGCGAACAGCGACGGCAATCTCACGCTCACGGTCACATTCCGTCTGGGCACCGACCCCGACAAGGCCACGCAGCTCGTGCAGAACCGCGTGAACCAGGCCTTGCCGCGCCTGCCCGAGGACGTGCAGCGCCTTGGCATCACGACCATCAAGAGCTCGCCCACGCTCACGATGGTGGTGCACCTGATCTCGCCGAACAATCAGTACGACATGACGTATCTGCGCAACTATGCGCTGCTCAACGTCAAGGACCGCCTCTCGAACATCCGCGGCGTGGGCGAGGTGCAACTGTGGGGCGCGGGCGATTACGCCATGCGCATCTGGCTCGATCCGCAGAAGGTGGCGCAGCGCAATCTCACCGCGCAGGATGTGGTGAACGCGATTCGCGAGCAGAACGTGCAGGTGGCGGCGGGCGTGATCGGCGCCTCGCCCAGCGTGCCGGGCACGCCGCTGCAGCTGAACGTGAACGCGCGCGGGCGTCTGCGCACGGAAAGCGAATTCGGCAACATCATCGTCAAGACCAATCCCGACGGCGGCGTGACTTACTTGCGCGACATCGCGCGCATCGAGCTCGCGGCCTCCGAATATGGTCTGCGCTCGCTGCTCGACAACAAACCGGCCGTTGCGCTCGCGATCAACCAGGCGCCGGGCGCGAACTCGCTCGCGATCTCCGACGAGGTGCGCGCCGCGATGAAGGAGCTCAAGGCCGACATGCCCGCGGGCGTCGACTACCGCATCGTCTACGACCCCACGCAGTTCGTGCGTTCGAGCATCGAGGCGGTCGTGCACACGCTGCTCGAGGCGATCGCGCTGGTCGTGATCGTGGTGATCGTGTTCCTGCAGACGTGGCGCGCGTCGATCATTCCGCTCATCGCCGTGCCGGTGTCGATCGTCGGGACCTTCTCGCTGTTGCTCGCGTTCGGCTTCTCGATCAACGCGCTCTCGCTGTTCGGCATGGTGCTCGCGATCGGCATCGTGGTGGACGATGCGATCGTGGTGGTGGAGAACGTCGAGCGCAACATCGCCAGCGGGCTTTCCGCGCGCGACGCCACCTACAAGGCCATGCAGGAAGTGAGCGGGCCGATCATCGCAATCGCGCTCACGCTCGTGGCCGTGTTCGTGCCGCTCGCCTTCATGAGCGGTCTCACGGGCCAGTTCTACAAGCAGTTCGCGATGACCATCGCCATTTCGACGGTGATCTCGGCGTTCAACTCGCTTACGCTTTCGCCGGCGCTCTCGGCGCTGCTGCTGCGCGGCCATGGCGCGAAGGAAGACTGGCTCACGCGCGTGATGAACCGCGTGCTGGGCGGCTTTTTCCGCCAGTTCAACAAGGTGTTCCATCGCGGCTCGGAAGAGTATGGGCAAGGTGTGAACGGCGTGCTGCGCCACAAGGGCGCGATGCTCGCGGTCTACGCCGTGCTGATCGGCGCGACGGTGCTGATGGCGCGCGTCGTGCCGGGCGGCTTCGTGCCGGCGCAGGACAAGGAATATCTGATCGCGTTCGCGCAACTGCCCAACGGCGCTTCGCTCGACCGCACCGAAAACGTGATCCGCGACATGAGCGCGATCGCGCTCAAGCAGCCGGGCGTGGAAAGCGCCGTGGCGTTCCCGGGCCTTTCCGTGAACGGCTTCACCAATAGCTCGAGCGCCGGCATCGTGTTCGTCACGCTCAAGCCGTTCAAGGAGCGCAAGGGCAAGGCGCTTGCGGCGGGCGCGATCGCGGGGGCGCTCAATCAGCAGTACGCGGGCATCAAGGACTCGTTCATCGCCGTGTTCCCGCCGCCGCCGGTGCTCGGCCTCGGCACGCTCGGCGGCTTCAAGATGCAGCTGGAGGATCACGGCGCGCTCGGCTATGAAGCGCTCAATCGCGCGACCGAGGACTTCGTGAAGCGTGCGGCCAAGACACCCGAGCTGGGCCCGACCTTCTCGAGCTATCAGATCAACGTGCCGCAGCTGAACGTCGATCTCGACCGCACCAAGGCCAAGCAGCTGGGCGTGCCGGTCACGGACGTGTTCGACACGATGCAGATCTATCTGGGCTCGCTCTACGTGAACGACTTCAACCGCTTCGGGCGCGTGTATCAGGTGCGCGTGCAGGCCGATGCGCCGTTCCGCCAGAAGGCCGACGACATCCTGCAACTGAAGACGCGCAACGCCGCGGGCGATATGGTGCCGCTCTCGTCGCTCGTGACGGTGACGCCCACGTACGGTCCCGAGATGGTGGTGCGCTACAACGGCTACACGGCGGCCGATATCAACGGCGGCCCGGCGCCGGGCTACTCGTCGGGCCAGGCGCAGGCGGCGGCTGAGCGCATCGCGGCCGAGGTGTTGCCGCGCGGCATCAAGTTCGAATGGACCGACCTCACGTATCAGCAGATTCTCGCCGGCAACTCGGGCATCTGGGTGTTCCCGATCAGCGTGCTGCTGGTGTTCCTCGTGCTCGCGGCGCTCTACGAGAGCCTGACGCTGCCGCTCGCAGTGATCCTGATCGTGCCGATGAGCGTGCTGTGCGCGCTGACCGGCGTGTGGCTCACGCAGGGCGACAACAACATCTTCACGCAGATCGGGCTGATGGTGCTGGTGGGTCTCGCGTCGAAGAACGCGATCCTGATCGTGGAGTTTGCGCGTGAGCTCGAGCACGACGGACACACGCCCCTAACGGCTGCCATCGAGGCGAGCCGGCTGCGCTTGCGCCCGATTCTGATGACGTCCATCGCGTTCATCATGGGGGTGGTGCCGCTCGTGCTTTCGTCGGGCGCGGGCTCCGAGATGCGTCATGCGATGGGCGTGGCGGTGTTCTTCGGCATGCTCGGCGTGACGGCTTTCGGCCTGCTGCTGACCCCGGTGTTCTACGTGGTGCTGCGCACGATCGCGGGCGGCACGATACACGTTGCGCAGAAAGACAACGCACGGACGTCGCGCTCTACGGTGGATGCCTAAGGAAGGATCATAAATATGACTAACTATTCAGTTTCGCCGATAGAGGCGAGCGGCATCGACGACATGGGCGGCCTGTGGCGCTTGACGCGGCTTGCCGCGAGCGTGGCGCTGTTCGCGTGGCTCGCGGCCTGCTCGGTCGAGCCCACCTACAAGGCACCCGATGCAGGCGTGCCGAAGGCGTACAAGGAAGCGCCGCTGCAAACGCAGGGACAAACGCAGGGCCAGCCAGCCGGCCCGCACGACGTGGGTTCGTGGACGCCCGCGCAACCGGCCGAAGACGCGCAGCGCGGCGAGTGGTGGAAGGTGTTCGGCGACCCCACGCTCGACCAGCTCGAAGAGCAGGCGCAGGCCGCCAACCAGGACCTCAAGGCCGCCGCCGCGCGCGTGCAGCAGGCGCGTGCGCTCACGCAGGCGGCGCGCGCCTCGTGGTTCCCGTCCATCGACTCGGGCTTCGGGCCGACCTACGAGCGCGCATCGCCCGCTTCGCAATATCTGCCGCAGAACGCCAATGTGCCCACGCAAACGCTCTGGCGCGCGCAGGCCACGGCGAGCTACGAAGTCGATCTGTTCGGCCGCGTGAGCTCGAACGTGCACGCCTCCCAGGCCGATGAGCAGCAGAGCGAGGCACTGTTCCGCTCGGTTCAACTCGCGCTGCAGGCCGACGTCGCGCAGAACTACTTCCAGCTGCGCCAGTTCGACTCCGACGTCGATTTGTACCGGCGCACGGTGGCGCTACGCGAGGACGCGCTCAAGCTCGTCGAGCGCCGCTTCAAGGAGGGCGACATCAGCGAGCTCGACGTTTCGCAGGCGCGCAACGAGCTGGCGAGCGCGCGCGCCGACGCCGTGGGCGTCGCGCGTCAGCGCGCGGCCTCGGAGCACAGCCTCGCGATTCTGCTCGGCAAGGCGCCGGCGGACTTCACGTTCCCCGAGACGCCGCTCGCGCCGGTGGTCGTGCAGGTGCCGCCGGGCCTGCCTTCGACGCTGCTCGAACGCCGTCCCGACATTGCCGCCGCCGAGCGCGCGATGGCCGCCGCGAACGCGCGCGTGGGCCTCGCGAAGTCGGCGTTCTTTCCGAAGCTCGACATCACGGGCGCGTTCGGCTTCGAGTCGGCCTCGCTCGGCGACCTCTTCATGTGGTCGAGCCGCGCGTTCCTGCTCGGGCCGTTCGCGGGCACGGCGCTCACGCTGCCCCTGTTCGACGGCGGGCGTCGCAAGGCCAACCTCGCGCAGGCGCGCGGGAAGTACGACGAGGATGTCGCGCAGTATCGCCAGCAGGTGCTCGTGGCGTTCCGCGACGTAGAGGACAACCTCTCCGACCTGCGCCTGCTCAATGACCAGATCAGCGCGCAGGACGACGCGGTGAGCGCCTCGCAGCGCGCGGCACATCTCTCGCGCACGCAGTATGAGGAGGGCGAGGTGAGCTATCTGAACGTGATCGACAGCGAGCGCTCGGTGCTGGTCTCGCAGCTGCAGGCGAGCCATCTGCAAGGCTCGCAGGCGGTGGCCACCGTCAATCTGATCCGCGCGCTGGGCGGCGGGTGGGGCGATGCGAAGCCTGATGTGCAGCCTGGTGTGCAGGTTGGTGGGCAGCCCGCTGTGCAACCGGCGGTCAATCCCGATCCTGCGCCGGCAGCGAGTGCGGCTCCGACCGCGCCGCTCGCTTCGCGCTGAGCGGCGGGTCCTTACGCGGGAATTGCCGGAGCCGATACTGCAGCGTCTCGCGGTGCGCTCCGGCAGCACCGCCCGCAAAGAGCCGGCAGACGTTCATTGGGAATTTAGGGCCAGTTATTAGCGTGAACAGGCCATAGGGAAACGGCAGGAAGGCGGGGCGCGCGGCGCTCGCGAGAAGGGTGCGGCAGAACAGCCCTGAATGCGCTTCGCCGTCCGGCACTCGTCCCAAGTGCCGAACGGCTTCGCGTCTTGTCTTGCTATGTCCGGTTTAACCTGCTCGGCCCGTCCGGATCTTTGGTCTCCTACGCTTATGCAGCCTCGGCAATGCCATCCGGCGTGACTTCTACCGGAAGGTCGCGTTCGGTCTGCTCGGCGCCCCGTCGCGCTGCAGCCGCCTTCTTCGTCTTGCCCGCGCGCGAAGGCGGCTGGCATGCGCCACACACGACGTTGTGCTGCAGGTCGTGGCGGTGCGCGACGAACTTGCCGCCACAGCGGCAGCAAGGCGTCATCTGCAGAATATCGGCATCAAAAAACCGCACCAGGGTCCAGGCACGCGTGAGATCGAGCACCGGCTCGGTCCCGCTATGCTGGCAGTGTTCCAGATACAGCCGGAACCCCTTGGTGAGCGCGTCGAGATGCGAGCAACGCGCTTCATGCTTCAGGAACAGGTACGTGTTGTAGAACAGCGACGCGTGGATGTTCGCGAGCCACGTCATGTACCAGTCCGCCGAAAACGGCAACATCCCCTTGGGCGGCGACACGCCGCGGATCTCGCGATACAGGCGGATCATGCGGTCGCGCGAGAGCGACAGTTCGCTCTCCAGCACCTGCATGCGCGCACCCAGCTCGATCAGCGCGATCGCGCGAAAAACTTCTTGTGCGTCTTCGGTGAGGCTGCGGCGGTTCGTCGACATGACCCGTCCTCAGGCGAATTGCACCGCAGGCTGTCCCGCAAGCAGGATGGCCGCGTGGGTGGCCGCCACGTCGGCATGCCGGGTTGTCTGCGTGAGTGCGGACAGCATGGCATGGTCGTCGAAGCGGAACAAACAAAGGAGCTGGTCGGAAGCGGCCAGCTTCACGATCTGCGCGAGCGACAGACCGGAAAGCAGATCGGCCAGTTCCGACGACAGTCCCAGCCGGAACATACCGACTGGCTTGTCCTCGCGCAGCATGCGCTGTGCGAGCATCAGGTACGACAAGTTAATTTCGCGGATTGAATCCAGCGTCTCGCTGCTGCGGTCCATTTTCTCTTTTCCGAAGCCCCGATTAACCCCCCGGCGTTGTTCGCCGTTGTAACTTTTTTTTGGTCTTTGGCCGGCCCGCTCATTGGTGGCGTCGCCTGACTCTTTGATACAACACGTTACAACTAGTAACATGTTGGAGCGAATTGTATGAGGACAACTTCGAGAAATCAATCCCCTTCGCAAAAAATAATCTGGCTGTTACAAATATTTTCGGTAATTTTTTCTGGTTAGCCGTGATGCATTTGTGACCGGGAGGCGCGAGCCCTTGAGGGGCGGGGAATTCGTCGTAAGACGCTGTGCCGTAAGGGTTTTCCGGAGGGGTGTCGGGAGATGCGCAATGAATGGCGAAATCCGCTTTAACAGCCTTTTCCTGATTAATGAAATTGAAAGAATTTGTATTTATCGGTAATAAATGCAGGATGCAAGTTCAATAAGTATGATGATTGACTTGTAACAAGTGTTTCGACCCTATGTAACTAGTTTTGTCAAGATGTGACAAACGGGCGGGCCGTGGGACACGTTGACGCGCTTTGTAACACGGTTCGTTTACGCGGATATGTAAATTGCATGAGCCGGAACCGCGTCGTCTGTCGACGAGGCTGTAGCGGTGGCAAGCGGCGGCGTGGCGCCGCTTCGGGAGAGCGGGACGTTCACGTCAGCATTGGCACCGCTTCGACCAGCGTGAGGCCGATCAGCGTGGACGCCAGCGAAAGCCGGGCCACGTAGGCTTTGCTGTCATTTTATATCATGACGTGATATAAATAATGTAACCGTTTCAATCGGCGCGTTGGGTTCGGGCAGCGCGAACCAGGGAGAACCGAGATGGGCGCGTTCAACCGCATTCTGTTGTGTTACGACGCGACACGCGAAGGGCGTCGCGCGCTGCGCGAGGGCAAGGATCTGGCGCTCGAATGCCAGGCGCAGACGCATCTGCTCGCAGTGCTCGACCAGTCGCCGTTGCAGTGGGGCACCGACATCGCCTCCGCCGTGCCCTATGAAGCCGCCGAGGCAGCGGCGAAAGAGATTCTCGAAGACGGCGTGGCGCGCCTGAAGGCGCTCGGGCTGGAGGCCACGGGGCATTTCGTCGTGGGCCGCGCGATCGACGAGATCGCGCGTGCAAGCGCGTCGTTCAACGCCGATCTCATCGTGCTGGCTCATCACCGCCGGGGCCCGTTCGCACGCTGGTGGGAGGGCCGGGACGACCGCAAGCTGCTCGACCGCGTGTCGTGCAGCGTGCTCGTGGTCACGGCGCCGGAGGCCGCCGAAGCGGCGGCCGCCTAGAAGGGTCTGTTCGCATGGGCGAGCAGACCCTGGCCGCGCGAGCGCGTGCTGGGAGCGCCTACGAGTGCGCGTGCGCTCCGGCAACCGTGGCCCGCTTGTCGCCGAGGATCGGCACGCGCTTGACCTCGGTGATATAGAGCAGGATGAGCGAGACCCACACGATGCCGTAGAGCAGCATGAAGCAGCTCGAGCGGATCTTGAGCAGGTCGAGCAGCGCGGAACGTGATCGAGTAGTACTGGCACAGGCGTTAGACGCGGGAGTCGCCGAACATCGGATTTCAATGTGCTCTTGCAGCAATAGAAAATCGCGCTGAGGCGATTAATCGCCCATTTTCCTGTCTGGAAGAATGCGGCAGAAAAGGTAAAAGGGCGTTTCGCCTGATGTGGAATTGAGGCGGTGAGCATTACGCATGACGCTTCAAACTGATTGCTCACGCAACGTTTGTGCGGTTTGTGGATCGGCGGGAAAGAACGCTTCAATCGCGAGTTCGGAGAGCGTGATGTCGACGGGCGTGCCGAATACGGTGGTCGTGCTGTAGAACGACAGTTCGCCGCGCGCGGTGCGGATGCGCAGCGGCACCGCGATGGACTGCTGGAGCGGCTCGGCGGCCGCGGGGAGGGCGTGCGGCGGCGTGGGGTAGGCGGCCAGCTCGTTGTGCAGCGCGACGAGCGCCGGGTCGGCGCTCGCCTCGATTTGCCGCTGCAGGCGCGCGAGCAGGTGCGCGCGCCAGGCATGCCAGTTGACGATGCGCGGCGCCACGCCTTCGGGATGCAGCGACAGGCGCAGCGCGTTCACGGGCGCGGCCAGCAGCGCGGGCGAGGCGTCGCCGACGAGCGGCGCGAGCGATGCGTTGGCTGCCACGATATTCCAGTGCCGGTCGACCGCCAGGGCCGGGTAGGGCTCATGGCCGCGCAGCACCAGCTCGACGGCTTCGCGCGCCGCCGCGAGCTGTGGGTCGTCCAGCGCGCGCTCCCGGTAGAGCGGCGCATAGCCCGCCGCGACGAGCAGCGCGTTGCGCTCGCGCAGCGGCACCTCGAGGCGCTCGGCAAGATGCATGACCATCTCGCGGCTGGGCAGCGAGCGGCCCGACTCCACGAAGCTCAGGTGCCGCGTGGAGATGTCCGCCTCGGTCGCGAGCAGCAGCTGGCTCATGCGGCGGCGCAGCCGCCACTCGCGCAGCAGCTCGCCGACGCTGCGGCGCGCCGCGCCGGCGGCCGGGGGCACGTTGGAGGGAGCGGCGAAGGCGTGAGCGAGCGTGTTCATGACGCCGATTCTAGCGAAATGGCGCGTTCGATCGATTACCCGCGAGGTAATGGATTGGCGTACAGGGCTTGGGCGCCCGCCGGCGCTGGCTGCGCCGGGTGGAGAGCGGCGACATAAGAAATCCGCGCGAAAAATTGTCCGCGACTTTCACGCGGGCCGCTTATCGATGTGTGCGCGTTTCACCTAGAATTGATATCTCACAATTTGTCGATGGCATGGCGAGCTTTGCATGGGATGGGACCCGGTGCCAGGGCACCAAGTCCCAGCGACAGGAGATGGAGCCATGAGGGAAACGGTTGCTGCTTATCTGCTGGGTCCTGCCGTGATGCTGGTGGTGTGCGCGGCCATGTGGGCCGTGTCGCGCCGTAGCCGGGGCGTGCTCGAAGAGCGCGTGACCCGCTGGCTCGACGCGCACCGCGGACACGGCATGCGCCACAAGCATTGAGCGTGCCAGCAAGCCGATCTCCGAAATCAAGCGTGTGCGGGTAAACGCGGATCGCGCGCCTGGCACACGTATTCTGCGATGCTAAATAGATGGCAGTCCGAAGCAATTTTCGAGGCTGCCGCAGTCGTCTGGACGCGGGCGCGAGCCCAGCGGCGGAGGATCCACACGCCGCCGCTATGCGCGTAATCCATTAGGTAGGGAACTGTAGGACGGGGTCGGGGTCACTGCCATATTGCATACCGGAGCCCTTCATGACACGTCCCGCCGATTCCCTGATCATCTTCATCGCCCGTATTGCGCTCGCGATTCTGTTTTTGTGGGGCGGCGCCATGAAGCTTTTGGGGTACGCGGGGTTCATCGCTTATCTGCACACGCACGGCGTGCCCTATGCGCAATTCACGGCGCCCGTCGCCACGGCGGTGGAGCTGCTCGGCGGTCTCGCGCTCGTGTTCGGCGTGCGCACGCGTTTCGTGGCGTTCGCGCTGGCCGTGTACACGATCGTCACGGCCGTTCTCGGGCACGATTTCTGGAACGTCACCCAAGCGGCACTGCAGCAGGACGCGGTCGTGCATTTCTGGAAAAACATCGCGATCGCCGGTGGATTCCTGTTGCTGACAGTAACGGGCGCGGGACGTGCTTCCATTGATGGAATGCGCGCGCCGCGCGGCGGCCTGCGGGGCTGAATGGCTCCGTCGTGGGCCTTGCGGTGGCCCCGGGTAGTGCGTCCGGGCGGCACGGCACTTGCCGCAGGCGCGGCGCCGTTCGGCGCTGCACGCCGGCAACGAGCAAGATCCAACGAGAAACGTGGGAGCGGGTCGTGATAGAGAACTTTGATTTCAACGTGGGCGGCAAGGTTGGGCAGTTCTGCGCGAGCCTTGCCGAAGAAGGCACGCGGCGCGTGCTGATCAGCGCTGCCGACACGGCGAAGACGCTGGTGATTTTCGATGCCTCGGGGCTGATCGGCACGCTCAAGGCCGAGCTCGAGGAGCCGGACCGGCTGATCGCGCATGCCATTCGCAAAGCGCAAACCGAAGGCCTGATCGAGCGTGCGCTGAGCACGGGCGCGATCCAGGAAGCGCCGCTTTAGGCGGGCGCGTTCGCGCGCGGCGCCCCGGCGCCGGGGCAAAGGCCCGGCGGCCGGCATGCCTGCGCCTCGCGAGCGCTATCTCCGGGGCTGCGGCGACACCTCATCGTCTCCCTTGCCTCACTCGTACGCGCGCTTGTCCCGGCGCATCGCCTTCATCCGCTTCACGTCCGCAGGGGCCTGGGCCGGATGCGCCGCGTCCGCGCGCATATTCCAGGCAAGGCAGGCGGCCACCAGCAGAAGCGCCGCCGAAATCGCCGTATCGGCATGCAGGCCGCTCACGACCTGCGCGGCCGTCCCGCTGCCCGTGAGGGCGCCGAACGCCGCCACGCCCACCGCGCCGCCCGCCTGGCGCGCCGTATTGAGCAGCGCCGAGGCCGTGCCCGCACGCGCCGGCTCGACCGACGCCAGCACGGTCGTGGTCATGGCCGGCACCGCGAGCCCCATGCCGCCGGGAATCAGCAGAAACGCCGCGAGCAGGGCGACGAGCGGCGTGTTCGCATCGACGGGTATCAGGAGCGCATAACCGAGCCCCGCGACGAGCGCGCCGCCGATCATCGGCACGCGCGTGCCGTAGCGGGCGACCACGTGTCCGCTCGCGATGTTGGAGAGCAGAAAGCCGCCCGTGAGCGGGATGAAGGTGAGCCCCGCCTGCAACGGCGACTGGCCGCGCGCATGCTGCAGGAACAGCGCGAGCACGAACACGGTGCCGTAGTACGTCAGATTCACACACACGCCGAACAGCACGGCCGCGCTGAAGGTGCGGTTGCGCAGCATCGCGAGCGGCAACATGGGCGCTTCGATGCGCGCTTCGAGCGCAACGAACGCTGCGCCCGCGGCGAAGGCGAGCACGAAACCGCCCCACACAGCCCAGTGCGCGAGGCCGAGCGGCCGCCACTCGATCACCGCGCCCGTGAATGCCGTGAGCGCGACGACGGCGAGCAGCTGGCCGCGCACGTCGAGGCTGCGCGCCTGTTGCACAGGGGCAGCGGGTGCGCCCGGGGTCGCGGAAGGGGCGCTCTCATGGCGCGATGCGGGAATCCACGCCAGCGTGGCGGCGAGGCCCGCCGCGCACAGCGGCAGATTGACGAGAAAGATGCTGCGCCAGCCGAACGCAGCGATCAAAAGCCCCCCGGCGATCGGCCCGGCGGCGATGGAGATGGCGCCGGCGGCCGTCCAGAACCCCACGGCGCGGGCGCGCAGCGTGCGTTCGTGGCGGCAGGCTTCGTTGAGCAGCGCGAGGGAATTGGGCAGCATGGCGGCCGCGCCCGCGCCCTGCAGCGCCCGGGCGGCGATCAGCAGGGCCGGATTGGCCGCGAGCCCGCAGGCCAGCGAGGCGAGCGCGAACACAACGAGGCCGGCCGCGTACATGCGGCGCGCGCCGTAGCGGTCGCCGAGCACGCCGCCCGAGAGCATCAGCACGGCGAAGGCGAGCGTATAGGCGTCGACGATCCATTGCAGCCGGGCGACGTTCGCGTGCAGATCGGCGGCGATGCGCGCAAGCGCGATATTGACGATCGTGACGTCGAGCTGTGTCACGACGAAGCCCACGCTCACGGTCGCCACGACACGCGCGAGCGCGGGCGTGAAGCGGACGGGGTGGCCGGGCTGCGACGGGGGGGCGGAGGTAGGTGACGTATTCATGCGACTTATCTTAGGACGCTGGCCGCTTCGACGTTTCAGTCCGGCGTGAAAGGTCGAAGCAAGCCGCATCGTCCGACGGCGCGCGCTATCGCCTTGAGCCCGTGCCTGTCAGCCTTGCGCACCGACGCCGCAGGAAATCTCCCTACACCGGCGCAATTAAGAGTCCTCTTATGGGCGGCCTTTGCACATCTCCACAGAATTGCACCCGCTTTGTTCGTATAAGGGAGGTCTCAATGCGTATCGCGATTCTTCAGCGCGACGCCGCCCAGCGTGGGCTGATCGAGCGTACGCTCGCACAATCCGGGCACGCGTGCATGCCATTCAGCGACGGGATTGCGCTCGCCAAGGCGCTGGCCGCATCCACCGTCGACATGCTCGTGCTCGACTGGCAGGGCTCGCGGCTCTCGGGCACGGAATTGCTGAAGACGGTGCGCGCCGTGAACGGCAATCAGATTCCGGTGCTGTTCGCCTCCGAGGACGCCTCGGACGAAAGCGTGGTGCGCGCGTTCTCGGTGGGCGCGGATGACTATGTGAGCCTGCCAGTGTGTCCGTCGGTGTTTCGCGCACGCGTGAACGCATTGCTGCGGCGGGCCTTTCCGGATCGTTACGACAATGTGGCGCTCGACGCCGGCCCGTATCACTTCGACATGCGCCGCCAGAGCGTCACTGTGCACGGCAAGCCCGTCGAACTCTCGGGCACCCAGTATCGGCTCGCCTCGCTGTTCTTCGCAAATGTCGGCCGTGTGCTCTCGCGCGATCATATCTACGCGATGGTGTGGGGCCGCGAGCTGCACACGCTCACGCGCACCATCGACAGCCACGTCTCGCGCCTGCGCGTGCTGCTGGAAATCGAGGAGCACAACGGCTTTCGCCTGCAGCCCGTCTACAAGAGCGGCTACCGGCTGCTGCGTTTGCAGGAGGGGTCGATGCCTTTCGAGCGCGAGGCGGCGTGACGCTGCATCATCCCGGGCTTCCCGCCGGTCTCGTGTGACGCCACGCGCATCGGCGCATGGTGGCGCGAGGCGCGGCGGAACGGCTCAGGCAAAAGGGCAATAAAAAACGGCGGCACGCTTTGGCGTGCCGCCGTTTTGCTTTGTCTGGTCCGCGGTCGTGCCGTCCGCGTTCGACGTGCGGCGCCCGCGCGCCCACGCCTGTTTCCATGCCGATATCAGCGTGCGAGGCCGAGCCCCTGCAGCACCGCGTTGCCTTCCGGCGTCAGGCGGATCTGCGCGGCGCCTGCGGTGGCGTCGCCGGGCACCTGCTCGACGAGGCCCGCTTCCTGCAGCGTGGCGACTTCGGGCTTGGCGTGCGCGTCGATGGGGGCATGCAGCAGCAGCAACAGCGTGGCGAGCTCGTGATGGCTCAGCAGGCGCCGCAGTATTGTGCGCTTTGCGGGCCGGGCCGGTTGCGCCTCGGTGGCTGCCTGATTTTTCGATCCTGTCCAGTTCACTGGGTACCTCCTGCAGCGTTTTTTCTGGGTGACGCGATGATGCGGACGAAGACTTAAGCGATTCTTAAAACCCGCCGCGAAGATGTGTCGCCGTACTACACGGCTCTACGTCTCGTAATCATTCGTAAGCGGACTTGCGCCGGCGTGCCGCTCGCACGCGCAAACGGGCGTGGCAAAGCGCCGGGCTCAGGGCGCGCAGGTCTTGCTCGCGCCTTCGATCCACAGGTTCGCTGCGTGCCGCTTGCCGGCGTAGAAGCGATAGGTGGTCGTGCCGTTGTCCGCGCGGATCTTGATGACGTTGGAGTCGCCGAAGTCGAGCATTTGGCCCTGCGGCAACGCGGTGGTCTCGAAGCTCGCGCCGTGCCGGGTGGCTTCGGCCGTCAGGCACGAGACGACATCCTGAACCGACCGGTTGGTCGTGGAATCGATGACGGGCTGGCCGGAATCCGGATTGCTCTGGAACCAGGCGCAGGCGCCGAGGCTGAGCGAAAGGGCGAGGGGCACGGCAAGCTTCTTCATATTTCTCAAATGGAGTGGGCGGCCGCAAACGGCAAGGAACTGAAGATTATAACGGCGAGCACGCCGCGTGCCGGCGCCGCGTGACATGGGCTGGCGGCCGCCATTTGCGCGACATCCAGGCCGGATACAGTGGAAACACGACTAGTAATACGAGAAGAAATGTACGGTGCCGCACGCACCGGGCGGGCACGGCTGTTGCGGGCATGCGACTGACGCCGCCGTGATGCGACACCGCTACACACGAATCAACCAGGCGAGATAGACTATCTCAGAGGTGTACTCCGCGATCTGACGCGACGTCAGGGAGAATAACCATGAGCCGCCCGTCGGTCCGTTTTCCTCTTCCTGCCACCCATGCCGGTTCAGTCTGGCGGTGGATCAAGTGGGGTTTGCTCGTCGCGATTCTGGCGGCCATCGCCATCGTGGTGCGCATCGTCCAGATCGAGATCGACACGTCGAGACTGCAGGCGCGCTACCTCTCCGAACTCACGCGTGACATCGGCTTCGCGGTCGAGCCCGGGGCGAGCCACAGCATCCGCTTTCCCACGACGAATGGTCCTTACGACGTGCGGCTCGGCTACGCGCAACTGCCGGCGTTCACCGACCGGCTCGAAAAGCGCGGCTTCGCCGTCGCGGCGCAGGCCCGCGATTCAGAACGCATGATCTCGCTCGCCGATGATGGCCTTTTCCTCCCCTATGAGGAAAAGGATCAGGCCGGCATCGTGCTGCGCGACGCAAATGGCGCGATGCTGTTCCATACGCGCTATCCGCAGCGTGTCTACGAGAACTTCGAAGCCGTGCCGCCGCTCGTGCGCGATTCGCTGCTCTTCATCGAAGACAAGTACCTGCTCGCCGCCGACCAGCCCAACCGCAATCCGGCCATCGACTGGGGGCGCTTCTCCCGCGCACTCGTCGATCAGGGCGCGCGCCTCGTGAACAAGCATCAGCAGACGCCGGGCGGCAGCACGCTCGCCACGCAGATCGAGAAGTTCCGCCACTCCGCGGGCGGGCGCACCGCCACGCCGCCCGAGAAGCTGCGCCAGATTGCGTCGGCCTCGGTGCGCGCCTATCTGGACGGTCCGCAGACGATGCCCGCGCGCCAGCAGATCCTCGTGCACTACCTGAATTCCGTGCCGCTCTCGGCCAAGGCCGGCGTGGGCGAAGTCAATGGCATCGGTGACGGCCTCGCGGCCTGGTACGGGCGCGACTTCCGCGACGTCAACCGCATCCTGCGCGAGCCCATTTCGAGCGCGACGCTCGACGAGCAGGCGCTCGCGTTCCGCCAGGTGCTCTCGCTGCTGATCGCCCAGCGCGCGCCCTCGTATTTCCTGCAGAAGAACAACGACGCGCTAGCCAAGCTTACGGACAGCTATCTGCGCCTGCTCGGCAGTGGCGGCGTGATTTCGCCCGCGCTGCGCGACGCCGCGCTCGCGACGCAGCTCACGCTCGACCGCTCGAAGCCCGCGCCGCGCGCGCCGGCCTCCTACGCCGAGCGCAAGGCGGTGCTCACGATGCGCACGCAACTGATGCAGGCGCTGGGCCTGAAGACGCTCTACGATCTCGACCGCCTCGATCTCTCGGCCACCTCCACGCTCGACGCCGCCGTGCAGCAGGCCGTGGGCGACCGGCTCGCCGATGCCGCGACCAAGGACGGTGCGCGCGCGGCGGGACTCGTGGGCTACGAGATGCTGCAACCGTGGGACGATCCGTCGAAGATCGCTTACAGCTTCACGCTGTTCGAGCGGCGCGGCGGCGAGAACCTCGTGCGCGTGCAGACCGATAGCGTGAACGAGCCGTTCGACATCAACTCGGGCGCGCGCCTGAATCTCGGCTCGACGGCGAAGCTGCGCACGCTCATTTTGTACTTGCAGATCGTGAGCGCGCTGCACGAGAAGTACGCCGGCGAGGATGCGAAGACGCTGCGCGCGATGATTCCGCAAGTGGACCCGAGCGACGCACTCACGCGCTGGGCGCTCGACTACCTCTCCACGACGCCCGACCGTTCGCTGTCAGCCATGCTCGAAGCGGCCGTGCAGCGCAAGTATTCCGCGAATCCGGGTGAGACTTTCTACACGGGCGGCGGCGCGCAGAGCTTCAATAACTTCGAGTCGAGCGACAACGCGCAGATCCTCACCGTGCAGCGCGCGTTCCAGCATTCGGTGAATCTCGTGTTCGTGCGGCTCATGCGCGACATCGTCCACTACGAGATGATCCAGGTCTCGGGGCCGCCCTCGACCTATCTCGACGATCCGGCCGTGCGCAACCACTACCTGACGCAGTTCGCCGATGGCGAGAGCCAGGTCTACATGAAGCGCTTCTACACGCGCTATGCGGGCAAGAGCAACGACGAGGCGCTGCAGGTGCTGCTGCAGCACACGCGCAAGGGACCGGCGCGTATTGCGACGGTGCTGCGCAGCGTGAACCCCAACGGCGACCAGACGTGGTTCAACGCGCTGATGCGCGCGCAGCTGAAGAACACCAAGTTCCAGTGGCTCGACGACGAAGACCTCGCCAACTACTACAACAAGTACGCGATCGACAAGTTCAACCTCAACGATCGCGGCTATATCGCGGGCATTCACCCGCTCGAGCTGTGGCTGCTGAACTATCTGCGCACGCATCCCGACGCGACGCTCGCGCAGGTTCAGGCGCAAAGCCGCGATGTGCGTCTCTATACCTACAAGTGGCTCTTCAAGACGCGCTATTACGCGACGCAGAACCGGCGCATCCGCCGCATGATCGAGATGAAGGCCTACGCCGAGATCGGCAAGTCGTGGCGCGCGCTCGGCTATCCGTTCGACAACATCACGCCTTCTTATGGCGCGGCGATTGGCGCGTCAGGCGACCGGCCTTCGGCGCTCGCGTATCTGATCGGTCTCGTCTCGAGCAATGGCGAGAAGCTGCCGACGCATAGCTTCGAAACGCTCGACTTCGCGCGCGGCACGCCGTACGAAACGCGCTTCGTGCACGCGGCCACGCCGCCGCAGCCGCTGATTTCGCCGCAGATCTCGCAGGTGGTGCGCGAGTTGCTGACTTCGGTGGTGGAAGGCGGCACGGCCAAGCGGCTCGCCGATGGCATGACGCTTCCCGACGGCAAGACGCTGCCGGTCTATGGCAAGACCGGCACGGGCGATCAGCGCTTTAACGTGTATGCGCCGGGCGCGCGCCTCATCGAGTCGCGCAAGGTGAACCGCACCGCGACGTTCGTGTTCGTCATTGGCAACCGCTTCTACGGCACGCTCACCGCGTTCGTGCACGAGCCTTATGCAGCACGCTTTTCGTTCACGAGCGCGCTTTCGGTGCAGTTGCTGAAGTCGCTCGCGCCGGTGCTGCAGCCGCTGCTGGAGGACAAGGAGGCGCCGGACGGCAAGCTGAAGGCCGGAGGCGACTCGCAGGAGATGACGCTGATCGATCAGCAGACGGGCGCCGTGCAACGCGTGAGCTTGCCGCTTGCGCAACTGCGTGCGGCGGCTGGCTGGTCCAGCACCGCGCCGGGATTTTATTCGGATGTCGAATCAATTCAGGCGAAGATGCACATGAAATGACGTCGTATCGCATGGCGATTTTGCCGGGCTGATTGACACGATGTGCTTGTGTCGTCGAGCCTTGTAACGATAGACAAACGCGCCCGTTAAGGGCGCGTTGCTTTTGGGGCCACTCGAGCGCTCGCGCAGGCGAGTGCGCAAGCCAGCGTGGCCGGCCGCGCGTCGCTCAGTACGAACCTGGCGGCGGCGGGGGCGGCGATCCCGGCGGCGGAGGCGGCAGATAGCGCGGCTGCGTCTGATAGGACGGCTGCTGCGTCTGCATGCGGCCCGCGACGGGAATGCGGTTGCCGTTGGCGTACATGCACTGCAGATACGCGTAGTCGTAGCGGCGCTGGACGTCGTAGGCCGAGCCTTGCGCGTTGCCCATGCCGACGGCGCTGCCCGCGAGCAGGCCGGCGCCCGCGCCGATGGCCGCGCCGCTGCCGCCGCCGAACGCCGCGCCCGCGGCGGCGCCCAGCGCCGTGCCGACCACGGCGCTGCCCACGGCGCTATTGGTCGCGGCCTGGTTGGTGGTGGTGCCGCCCACCTGCTGGAAGGCGAACTGGCGACAGTTGTAGTCGTCGTTGCGGAACTGGTCGAAGGTCTTGCCGCTGCCCGGCAAGGCCATCACGCTCGGCCCGGTCGGGACCACGGCGCACGCGCTCAGAAGGCCTGCAGCGGCGAACAGCGCGAAATAGGTCGGTTTCATGATTAACTCGATCGATGTCGTCAGATCAGTTCGAAGGCGCCGGTTGGGCGGGCACGGCGCGCCAGCCCGACGAGCATTGCTTCACATAGGGATAGTAGGTCTTCGACGCGTCGCAGTAGTACCACGTGTCGTCGTTCGCGCCGTTGTCGCCGCCGGGCGCCTGGGCTTGCGGCTGGCCCTGCTCGACGTAGTCGGGCGCCGGCGGCGGCGCGACGATCACGGGCGCCGGCGCGTAGTAGTAGGGGGCGACCGGATAGTAATAAGGTGCGCCGAAAGGCACGCCGACACC
Organism: Paraburkholderia oxyphila NBRC 105797; assembly: GCF_000685075.1. Classification (GTDB taxonomy): domain Bacteria; phylum Pseudomonadota; class Gammaproteobacteria; order Burkholderiales; family Burkholderiaceae; genus Paraburkholderia; species Paraburkholderia oxyphila. The sequence goes on along the minus strand of NZ_BAYD01000059.1, from coordinate 35,077 downwards.
GATGGCGACGCCCACGCGCGCCGCGTGCGCCGCGCCGCTTGCGCAGGCCACAGCGGCCAGCGCGGCCCCGAGAATCAATTTCGACCTTCTCACAACGATCTCCAGAACGGAATTGGGCCGGGCGCGCGTGCCGGCCTGGCCTTGCACACCCGTGCATTCTGCAACGCTATGACATTGCGAGGTTCATTGCAATTACGCAAACGCCACTGTTTTTTCGAGTTGTTACAACGCAGGCGGCGTAGCGCGCGCGTGGCCGGCGCCGGCGGCACCCGTCGGTGGCGATCGGCGTGCAAGCGGCCGTTATATGGAACGATTTACCCGCGTTCTCTCGAGCGGCGAGGCCTGGGCGCCTCGGTGGGCGGGACCGCTGTCTTGTAATACTTGGAGATCGATCAGCGAGCCGAATTTTCCCATCGGCGCAAGAGCGCTCGATCAGCTTTCACGCATTTTCATCGATCGCCGGGTGTTCCATGCCCATGCACGCCTGTGCCGCGGCGCGTCAGACGCCGATGCACACGGGCTTTCAGCGTGTAAGCCGATGGCGCGCCGCCCGGACGCAAAAAACTCGAATAGTCATTTCGATTCGCCGAGCGAGATGCGCGTGCTCAGACCCGCTTAGACTCGCCGGACGCTCCGTGCGGGGCGCGAAGCATCCGTTGACGTCATCGATTTACTAAGGACTACAACATGAAGGGGATTCTGACAATGAGTGTGGCCGCCGCGATGGGGCTCGCCGCGGCACCCGCATGGGCGGCATTGGGCGGTGCACCCGCCTTTCCGCAGGCCCAGCGCACACCCGGTACGCGCTTGATGGCCGCTGCAAGCTCGGTTGCGGTGCCCTGGACCGTCACGACGACCACGCTCGACACCGGTACGGTGATTCACGAATATCTCGACGCCAGCGGCACCGTATTCGCCGTCTCCTGGCGCGGACCGCGTGTCGGCTCGCTCGATACGCTGCTGGGCAGTTACTTTCCCAACTGGCAGAAGGGGCTCGCGGCGGCGCACGCCGCGCGCGGCGGCGGTTACGGGCCGGTTGCCGTGCATCAGGACGACCTTGTCGTCGAAACGGGCGGCCATATGGGCGCGTTGACGGGGCGGGCGTGGCTGCCGAAGGCGCTGCCTCTCGGCATGAGTGCCGATCAGATCCAATAAGCGGGGACGCGCGATGAACAAGATCATCATGGTTTGCGCGCTCAGCGCCGGTGTGCTGCTGTCGGCCTGCGGCGGTGGGGGCGGTGGCGATGGCACGCCGAACAACGGCGCGGCGGTGTCGAACGGCGCTTCGAGTGCTTCGGGGGCGTCGGGCCCGTCAAGCGGAGGCGCCTCGGGCAATACGAATAACGGTACTTCGGGTTCTGGCGGCTCGGGCTCGGGGAACAACCCTGGATCGGGTAACTCCGGCTCGGGGAACAACTCTGGATCGGGTAACTCTGGCTCGGGCAACTCTGGCTCGGGCAACTCTGGCTCGGGCAACTCCGGCTCGGGCAACTCCGGCTCGGGCAACTCCGGCTCGGGCAACTCCGGCTCGGGCAATTCCGGCTCCGGCACATCGGACTCCGGCTCCGGTTCCGGTTCCGGCAATTCCGGTTCGTCAGGCGGCGGCTCCACCGCCGATATCGGCAACACGATTCCCGTACGCGTCTCGTCCGCGACCGCCGTGCGCAATTTCCCGCTCGTGAGCGTCACGGTTTGTCAGCCGGGCAGCAGCGGACAGACCAGTTGCGCGACGATCGACAACGTCTTGCTCGACACGGGCTCGTTCGGCTTGCGCCTTTATGCGTCGGCGATTCCTGCCTCGACGCTCGCCGCGCTGCCCGTGCAGACCGATCCCGCCAGCGGCAAGAGCGTGGCCGCCTGTGCCGCATTCGGCTCGGGCTACACGTGGGGAAGCCTGCGCACGGCAGACGTGAAGCTCTCGCGCGAGGTGGCGGCCGCCGTGCCGATCCAGGTGATGGGCGACGCCGCGATCGTCTCGCCGGTGCCGGCCTCGTGTGTCTGGAACACGGCGCTCACGAGCCCGGCCGTGCTGGGCGCGAACGGGATACTCGGCGTCGGGGTCGCGCGCTACGACTGCGGTGCCTCGTGTGCAGGCAGCACGCCGCGCGCGGGCTACTACTACGCCGATACCGCTCCGGCCACGCCGATCTCGATGCCGCTCGTCAATCAGGTCACGAATCCGGTGGCGCTTTTCCCCGTCGACAATAACGGCCTGATCGTGGACATGCCGGCAGTCGCTGCCGGCGGCGCGCCCACGGCGACCGGCACGGTCACGTTCGGCATCGGCACGCAGTCGAACAACCTGTTGGCCGGTACGGGCGCCACCGTGCTCGCGACCGATCGCTGGGGCAACTTCACGGGCAGCGTCGGCAATGGCAGCACGGTGCAGACATTCATGGATTCGGGCTCGAACACGCTGAGTTTCGAGGACTGGTCGATCGTCCAGGATGGTGTCTGGTATGTGCCCGCCTCGCCGCTCAAGCGTACCGTCGCGCTATCTGACACGAACGGCGTGAATGCCACGACGAACATTGTCATCGGCAATGCGGATGCGCTGTTTTCGACGCTGAACTTCGCGTTCAGCAATCTCGCCTCGTTCCTCGCGCAGACCGTCGATCTGGGCATGCCGTTCTTCTACGGCCGGCGCATCTATTACGGGATCGACGGCACGTCGTCAGGGGCGGGCGCGACGGGGCCGTATGTCGGCTACGTGTCGAACTAGTTCTCCCGCTCGAGTGCCATGAAAAGCGCGCCGCAACGGCGCGCTTTTTTCTTGAAAGACATAACCACACCATATCCAAAACGCCATAAAGGAAATTGCGCGGAAAGGGAAAGCCTTTCATTCAATTTTCATTGTGTATGCGTTTTAAAAGCCCGTGTTGCGAGCGCATGACAATTGCTCGATCAGAGCACAAAAAATCCCGTAAAGAAAACGTTTGCATTAGAGAAAACCCCTAGTCAAGCCGCACCGCGTAAACGCCGATATCACGCAAGTAGGGAAGCCCTATTGCGAGCGGCAGCTTCGGCACAGGAATTTGCCGTTCTCGATCGGATTCGATGCAAAAATTAGACGTTATAAAACACGTCAATAAAATGAATGAGAGAACGCCTGCTAGCTGCGGGCGGATCGCTGGATTGCGCCGCGAGGCACAGCCGCTGCAACGACAACGGGGGTAAAACGATGGAACATGCGACGCCGGACCGGCAGCTCGAGATGATCGAGCTGAGTGCAGTGAGCGCAGCACTGAACCGCGCGCAGGCCGTGATCGAGTTCGACCTGCAGGGCATCATCCTGCATGCCAACGACAATTTCCTGGCCGTGCTCGGCTATACGCTCGACGAAGTCCGCGGCAAGCATCATCGAATGTTCTGTGATCCTGATTATGTGCATAGCGAGGCCTATCGCCAGTTCTGGGAACGCCTCGGCCGCGGCGAGTTCGATCGTGGCGAATATCGCCGCATCGGGCGCGGCGGCCGCGAGATCTGGATCAACGCGTCCTACAACCCGGTGCTCGGCGCGGACGGGCGTCCCTACAAAGTCATCAAGTTCGCCACCGACATCACCCAGGCCAAGCAGCAGCATGCCGACTACGAAGGCCGCTTGCGCGCGATCGACAAGGCGCAGGCCGTGATCGAGTTCGACACGAACGGCATCGTGCTGCAGGCGAACCAGAATTTCCTCGACACGCTCGGCTACCGGCTCGAGGAGATTCAGGGCAAGCACCACCGCCTGTTCTGTGACGATGCCTACGTGCAGAGCACGGAGTATCGCGAGTTCTGGGCCAAGCTCAATCGCGGCGAGTTCGACTCGGGCCGCTACAAGCGTGTCGGCAAGGGCGGGCGCGTCGTGTGGATTCAGGCCACCTATAACCCGATCTTCGACGTGAACGGCCGCCTCTACAAGGTGGTGAAGTTCGCGAACGACGTGAGCGCGCAGGTCGAGCTCGAGGAAAGCGTCAAGCGCCGCGCGGAGAGCGATCAGCTCAAGGTCGAACAGTTGCTTGCGGTCGTGCGCAACGCCGCGTCGGGCGATCTGACCGGTCACGTCGACGTGGCCGGCGACGAGCCCATCGACCAGCTCGCGGCGGGCATCAAAAGCATGATGAGCGACCTCGCGGGCGTGATCGGCAAGGTCGTGGAATCGGCGGGCACGTTCAAGGACTCGTCGAAGGACATCGCAGCGCGAGCCGATACGGTGGCTGGCGGTGCGCAACTGCTCGGCGCGACCGTCGAGGAAATGAACGCGTCGATCGAAGAACTGACGGCGTCGATCAACTCCATTGCCGACAATTCGCGCGGCGCCGATCAACTGGCCAAGGACACGCAGCAGGAAGCGGAGCGCGGCGCCAAGGCGGTGACGCGCTCGATCGAAGCCATGGAGCTCATCAACCGCTCCTCGGAGGACATCGCCGAGATCATCAAGGTGATCGGCGAGATCGCGAGCCAGACCAATCTGCTCGCGTTCAACGCCGCGATCGAGGCGGCGCGCGCCGGCGAGCACGGGCTCGGCTTCTCGGTGGTCGCCGACGAAGTGCGTAAGCTGGCCGAGCGGTCCTCGCAGGCGACCAAGGAGATCTCGAAGCTCATCAACGAGTCGGTCAAGCGCGTCGCGCAGGGCAGCGAAATCTCGAAGCAGGCGGGCGAGGCGTTCGAGAAGATCGTGGCGGGCGTGGCCCGCACCACCCAGGCGATCTCCGAGATCTCGTGCGGTGCCGACGAGCAACTCGTGGCCGCACGCGAAGTGAGCGCCGCGATCCAGCAGGTGGCGGAGGAGACCGAGAAGTCGGCGGGCGCCTGCGACACCATCGCCCGTGCGGCCGCATCGCTCAAGGGCGGCGCCGAGGGGCTCGACAGCACGGTAGCGCGCTTCGTCGTCTAAACGCCGGGGGGCGGAGTGGATATCGATCAGGATGTCGAACCTTCGGTGCAGCGCGCGCTGTTCGAGCAGGTGCGCCGCCATACCGGCATCGCCATGAACGAGCGCAAGTGGACCATGCTCAAGGGTCGCTTGCGTCGTCGCGTGATGGCGCTCGGTTTGCCGGACTATCGCGACTATCTGCAGGTGCTCGACACGAACGCCGATGAAATCGACGATTTCATCGACCTTGTGACGACCAACGAGACGTCGTTCTTCCGCACACCGCGCATCTGGGACTATCTCGCGCAGAGCTTCCTGCCGCAGTGGTTCGCGGCGCATCCGGGCTCGGCGCTGCGCGTGTGGTCCGCGGCGGCGTCGAGCGGCGAGGAAGCGTGGTCCACGGCGATGCTCTGCGAAGAGTTTCGGGCGCGCGAGGCGGCGTTTCGTTACGCGATCGTTGGCACCGATATCTCGGATGGCATCCTCGCGAACGCGCGTGCCGGCAGCTATCGGGGCCGCAGCATCGAGGGCCTGCGCCAGAGCCATCCCGCGCTGCTGCAGAAGTATTTTCGCAGCGAGGGCGTGCAGGCGGGCGTGGGCGAGGCGCTGCGCGCGCACGTCGCGTTCCGGCGCCACAATCTCTATGCGGCGCCGCGCGAGCTGGGGCAGTTCGATCTGGTGCTGTTGCGCAACGTGCTGATCTATTTCGACCTCGAAGGACAAAAGGCGGTGCTCGCGAACGTACGCCGCGCGATGCGCCCGAATGCCGTGCTGATCGTGGGCGAGTCGGAATCCCTGAGCCGCGTGACGACGGGGTTCACGTTCGAGCAGCCGCTCATCTACCGCAACGGCCAGCATCGCGAGGAGCGCGACCATGAGCACGCGTGACGTGCAGGTGCGGATGTGCGAGATCGCGGTCAGCACCCGGGACGACGCCAGAATCCTGCGCGCCACGCTGGGCTCGTGCGTGGGCATCGGGCTGCTGTGGCGCGCGCGCGGTACGAGCGGGCTTGCGCATTGCCTGCTGCCGGAGCCGGTGGGCAGGCCGCGCGCCGTGCCGGCCGAGCGTCACGGCCAGGACGCCAAGTACGTGGTCGACGCGCTGCCTGCGCTGATCTCGATGATGGGCGCCCAGGCGGCGCCCGAGGGTGAAATCGAAGCCGTGCTGGCGGGCGGCGCGAACATGATGCACCACCGGACCACGATTCACGAGCCGATCGGCGAACTGAACGTGCGCATGGCGCAGCAACTGCTGGCGCACGCGCGCGTGCGCGTCATCCACACGGATGTGGGCGGCGAGTGCGGGCGGCAACTGACCATCGATTGCGGGCAGCAGGACTACGCGGTGCGCCGCTTTTCGCGCCCGGGGTGAACGGCGCGCCTGGCTCCACTTACGCAGGGTATTTGCCTCCCGTTCGACGCCCATCGTTCCCATTCGCTACGGAGCTTCACGATGAACCATCGTTCGCTGGCCGCCGCCGGCCAGCTCGAGCTGTACGGGTCGTTTCACCTGGCCGGCACGGAGCTCGCGTTGCCCGTCGCCGCGCTCCAGGAAGTCGTCAATCATCCCGAGACGCTCACGCCGGTGCCGCTCGCGCCGCCTTATCTGCTCGGTTTGTTCAATCTGCGCGGCACGCTGATTCCCGTGGTCGATTTGCACCAGTTGCTGAATCTGCGCGACGAGGGCACCGCGCTCGCGCGCAAGATCGCGATCGTGGAGACCGCGGGCGTGCGCGTGGGATTGCGCTTCGACGCAACTGGCGAGATTCTGCGTGTGCCGAAGGATCAGGTGATCGCGATCCAGACAGCCGAAGGCAGTGCGCCGGCGGTGATCGGCGCGGTGCTCAAGCTCGACGGCGGCGAGCACGTGCTGCAGGTGCTGTCGGCGGCGGCGCTGCTCGGGCTGCGCGACGTGCCGCATTTCGTCGATCAAGTTGCGCGCACAACCGGGCGAAGAGCGCAACAAGGGCAGCGTCGCCAGAATGTTTCGTTCAAGGTGGGCGGCACTGCGCTGGCGCTGCCGATGGGCGCTATCCAGGAGATCATCCGCGTGCCGGCGCTGCAGCATTCGCCGATGGCCGACGACGTGTGCATCGGCATGCTCAACCTGCGTGGCGCGACGCTGCCGGTGCTCGATTTCGGCACCTTTCTAGGCTTTGCGCGTGCGCCCGACGCGGAGGTCGCCGCGGATGAGCGGCGCATCGTGGTCCTCAACCGCGACGAGGGCTGCTTTGGCCTGCTGGTGGACGAAGTCGCGAGCATCGTCGCGTACCGCGAAGATGAGCTCTTGCCGATGCCTTCCTATGGAAGCGCGCATCGCTCGCTGTTCGCGGGCTATCTCGCCGCGGGCGACTCGACGGGCGTGCTGCTCGTGAACGCCGATGCGCTCTTTGCGAACGAGCGCATCGCGACGCTGGCAACGGGCCATCGCGATCTCTATCGCAAGGTCGTGCAAGCGGGCGATGCCGCCCAAAAGCGCGGCGGCACCCGGCAGACCCTCGTGACGTTCCGCATCGGCCAGTTGATCGGCGTGCGCATTGCCGAATTGCGCGAGGTGATCGACTACCGCGACGACATCGTCAAGACGCCGGGCTTGCCCGCTTTCGTGCGCGGCGTGCTGAATCTGCGTGGCGTGATCGTGACGGTCATCGACGTGCGTTCGATGTATGCGATGCCGCCCTACGAGGATCTCGCGCACGCGAAGATCCTGATCGTCGAGCATCGTGGAGAAAAGTACGGACTGCTGGTCGATTCGGTCGAGGATATCGTGACGCTCAATGGCAGCGCCCAGCTGACGATGCCCGCGATGTTCACGCGCGCCGCCGGTACGCAGACGCGCGGCGACATGCGCGAGGCGGTCGAGTTGCCGGGGCAGGGCACCTTGATGCTGCTCGACCCCGTGCCGCTGTGCGAGCGCGTGGCCGAGGAAGCCGCGGCGTTCTGATCGCCGCGAGGGCAGGCAGCGCGCGATGGGGGGGCGAGGGGCGCTCGCTGCGAGCGGTCAGCGTGCGCCGCTAACCCAGGCGCGCACAGCGACGCCAGGTGTGCCCGCTACGCTCAGGCTTCGAGCGCCAGCGTCGCGAAGCTGGCGAGCCAGTGCTCGCCCATATAGTCGCCGGCGACGTGCTCGAGCGCCGTGTCCAGATGCGTCTGCGCGGCTTCGCGCAGCGCGAGCGCACGCGCGTCGCCTTCCGGCAGCACGCGCGCGAGTGTGCGCTGGCACCACGCGCGGCTCAGGTTCAGGCCGTCGAGATGGGCGATCTTGCCGTCGCTGCGGTCGGTGACGGTGGCGGGCAGGAACAGCGTGGCCGGCTCGCGCGCGGCCAGCGCGGGCAGAAAGCGCTCGAACCACGCGGCGAACGCGTCGGCGCCCAGCACGCGGCTCATCAGCACCGCGACCATGAGCGAGGGCGAGAGGAACTCGTCGCCCGACGGCTCCCACGCCTGGCATCCCGCATCGCCTTCGTGCCAGCGCCGTGCCGTCTCCTCGATCAGGCGTGCGAGCCCATCGCGCGACGTCCGACGCGCAAAGTCGAGTGCGAGCGTGAGCGCGAATGCGGTGTTGAAGTGCGTGCCCACGCGCAGCGGATAAGTCGCCTTCGGCAGAAATTCCTCGAAACGCTCGACGAACGCCTCGGTGAGCGGCGTCAGCGTGCGCGACCAGCGCTGGGCCTCAGGCGTCTTCATGCCATGCAACTGCCCCGCGAGCGCGAGCAGCCAGGCCCAGCCGTAGGGACGCTCGAAGCCGCGGTTGTGCGGCAGGTCGAGGTAGGCGCGCTCGCCGGCCATGTTCGCCTCAGTGAAGTGCTCGTCGATCACGGCGACGATGCGCGGCGCCTCGGGCAAGTCGGGGAAGCGCTCCAGCAGATGCGCGACGAGCCAGTAGCCGTGCACGCATGAATGCCAGTCGTAGCTGCCGTAGAACACGGGATGCAGCGCGCGCGGGCCCTGCACGTCCTGCGGACCGGCCAGCGAATGGGTGAGCTTGTTCGGATACTCGCGCGTGAGGTGGGCGAGCGCGAGCGACGCGAAGCGCGAGGCGAGCGCAGCGGTAAGCGTGGTGTGCATGGCGGTCTGTGCGTGGCGGCTTGAAGGGACTGATGCGAAAGCACCAGCTTAGCGCGAAACCCCCACACCTTGCCGGCGCGTTGCGCGAGCCAGGGGCGCCGTGCTTTGACGCCAGCTAGCGGCGTGACCGGACGCTAATCCTGTGAAGACGATTGCGCGCCCGCCTTGCGCGGCGCGCGTTCGCGCTCGAGCCGGCGCATGGCCTCACCCACGTCCTGGCTGAATTGGGCGAGCGCGGCCAGCTCGATATTGGGCGGCTGCAGCGCATTCCACAATACGTCGGCGAGTTTCTCCGCTGTGGCGTCGATATCGGTGCGGCGGTTGCCGAGCGTCGCGTCCCAGAGCACGTGCTCCATCGGCCCGAAGATCAGCGAGCGCAACAGGCGCAGCGGCATGTCGTTGCGAATCTGCCCGCATTCCTGGCCGCGCGCGAGCACGCGCATGAGCGGCGCCGTGTAGCGCCGCTGCATTTCCGTGAGCGCCTCGCTGAGCTCGTGATGGCGCGTACGTCCCTCCGAAAGCACCAGCTCGCAGATGCCCGTGCCGCTCTCCAGCATCAGCCGCAAATGCATGCGCACGATGAATGCAAACTGCTGGCGCACGGTGCCGTCGCGCGGCAGGCCCGCCTCGATCGCCTCGATCGATTCGTCATACCAGTCGCCGATCACGCGCGAGCACAACTCGCGTTTGCCGCGAAAGTAGCTGAACACCGTGGCTTCGGAGATGCCCAGCCGCTGCGCGATTTCGGCCGTGGTGGCGCGCGTGTAGCCCTTTTCGGAGAACACCTCACGCCCGGCCTCGAGTATCTCCTTCACGCGCTGCTGGGACTTGCGCCCGGCCGGCTGGCGGCGCGATGCGGGCAGGAAGGTATTGGGGGCGGTAGACATTCTGAGTAAGGTTCAGTTTACGACGGGATTCGTGTCAATTATGCACGATGTCTCACGCTTTGCAATGCGATGAAAGCGCTATGAAGTGGAGGTTACAAGAAATCTGAGCGTTACTCAAAAATTTCTATTGACGTTAACGTAAATGTGGCGTGAAATGTGTCCCCAAGGGGCAAGTCGCGTCACCCGCGAGAACGCCCGCGCCCTACACAGGAGACACAGGATGAGCAACGTACCCGGTTTGCAGTTCCCGCTTGGCGAAGAAGTCGAAATGCTGCGCGACAGCATCCAGAACTTCGCGGCCAAGGAAATCGCCCCGCGCGCGGGCGAGATCGACCGCACCGACCAGTTCCCGATGGACCTCTGGCGCAAGTTCGGCGACCTGGGCGTGCTCGGCATGACCGTCTCCGAGGAATACGGCGGCGCGAACATGGGCTACACGGCGCACATGGTGGCGATGGAGGAGATCTCGCGCGCCTCGGCTTCGGTCGGCCTTTCTTATGGCGCGCATTCGAACCTGTGCGTGAACCAGATCCACCGCAACGGCACCGAGGCGCAAAAGCGCAAGTACCTGCCCAAGCTCGTCTCGGGCGAGCACGTGGGCGCGCTCGCGATGAGCGAGCCGAACGCCGGCTCCGACGTCGTCAGCATGAAGCTGCGCGCCGATAAAAAAGGCGACAAATACGTGCTCAACGGCACGAAGATGTGGATCACCAACGGCCCGGATTGCGACACGCTGGTGGTCTATGCGAAGACCGATCTCGAAGCGGGCCCGCGCGGCATCACGGCGTTCATCGTCGAAAAGGGCATGAAGGGCTTCTCGGTGGCGCAAAAGCTCGACAAGCTCGGCATGCGCGGCTCGCACACGGGCGAGCTCGTGTTCCAGGACGTCGAGGTGCCCGAAGAAAATATCCTCGGCCAGCTCAACGGTGGCGTGAAGGTGCTCATGAGCGGCCTCGACTACGAGCGCGCCGTGCTCGCGGGCGGCCCCACCGGCATCATGGCCGCCGTGATGGACGCGGTCGTGCCGTACATTCACGAGCGCAAGCAGTTCGGCCAGGCCATCGGCGAATTCCAGCTCATCCAGGGCAAGGTTGCCGACCTCTATACGACGTTCCAGGCGTGCCGCGCGTATCTCTACGCGGTCGGCCGTCAGCTCGACACGATCGGCACCGATCACGTGCGCCAGGTGCGCAAGGACTGCGCCGGCGTGATTCTCTACACCGCCGAAAAGGCCACGTGGATGGCCGGCGAGGCCATCCAGATCCTCGGCGGCAACGGCTATATCAACGAATATCCGGTCGGGCGTCTCTGGCGCGACGCGAAGCTCTACGAAATCGGCGCGGGCACGAGCGAGATTCGCCGCATGCTGATCGGCCGCGAGCTGTTCGCGGAAACCGCTTGATTTCGCCATCCTGAGGAAACACGAGATGCCGATCATCGAATCGAAACTCAACCCGCGCTCGGACGACTTCAAGACGAACGCCGCCGCGCTCGAAGTGCTGGTGGCGGACCTGCGCGAGAAGATCCAGAAGCTGTCGCTCGGCGGCGGCGAGGCTGCGCGCGACAAGCACGTCTCGCGCGGCAAGCTGCTGCCGCGCGAGCGCATCGCGCAACTGCTCGACCCGGGCACGCCGTTTCTCGAGCTTTCGCAGCTCGCGGCCTACGGCATGTATAACGATGACGCGCCGGGCGCGGGCATCATCACGGGCATCGGGCGCATTGCGGGCCAGGAGTGCGTGATCGTCTGCAACGACGCGACCGTGAAGGGCGGCACGTACTATCCCGTCACCGTGAAGAAGCACGTGCGCGCGCAGGAAATTGCGCAGGAAAACAACCTGCCTTGCGTGTATCTGGTCGACTCGGGCGGCGCGAACCTGCCGAACCAGGACGACGTATTCCCCGATCGCGACCACTTCGGCCGCATCTTCTACAACCAGGCGAATCTCTCGTCGCAGGACATCCCGCAGATCGCTGTGGTGATGGGCTCGTGCACGGCAGGCGGCGCCTACGTGCCGGCGATGAGCGACGAGTCGATCATCGTGAAGAACCAGGGCACGATTTTCCTGGGCGGCCCGCCGCTCGTGAAGGCCGCCACCGGCGAAGAAGTGAGCGCCGAAGACCTCGGCGGCGGCGACGTGCATACGCGTCTTTCTGGTGTGGCCGATCACCTCGCGCAGAACGATGCGCATGCACTTTCCATCGCGCGTTCGATCGTCGGCAATCTCAATCGCACGAAGACGCCGCCCGTCGTGATGCGCGAGCCGCTGCCGCCGCGCTACGACGCCAAGAGCGTCTACGGCGTGATTCCCGTCGACACGCGCAAGCCCTTCGACGTGCGTGAAGTGATCGCGCGCATCGTCGACGACTCGGCCTTCGACGAATTCAAGGCGCGCTACGGCACCACGCTCGTCACGGGCTTCGCGCACATCTGGGGCCATCCGGTCGGGATCATCGCGAACAACGGCATTCTCTTTTCCGAGTCGGCGCTCAAGGGCACGCACTTCATCGAGCTGTGCTGCCAGCGCAAGATTCCGCTCGTGTTCCTGCAGAACATCACGGGCTTCATGGTGGGCCGCAAGTACGAGAACGAAGGCATCGCGCGTAACGGCGCAAAGATGGTGACGGCGGTGGCCACGGCGAAGGTGCCGAAGTTCACGGTCATCATCGGCGGCTCGTTCGGCGCGGGCAACTACGGCATGTGCGGCCGCGCGTACTCGCCGCGCTTCCTCTGGATGTGGCCGAATGCGCGCATCTCGGTGATGGGTGGCGAGCAGGCCGCCTCCGTGCTCGCCACGGTGCGCCGCGACGGTATCGAGGCGAAGGGCGGCACGTGGAGCGCGGAAGAGGAAGAGGCATTCAAGCAGCCGATCCGCGACCAGTACGAACTCCAGGGTCACCCGTACTATGCGAGCGCGCGCCTGTGGGACGACGGCGTGATCGATCCGGCCCAGACGCGCGACGTGCTCGGCCTCGGTCTTTCGGCCACGATGAACGCGCCGATCGAAGACACGCGCTTCGGCGTGTTCCGCATGTAAGCGCGCGCGGAGAAGAGAACATGACGATGCAATACGAAACGCTGCTGGTCGAGGTGACCGGCCATGTCGCGACCGTCACGCTCAATCGCCCCGACGTGCGCAACGCGTTCAACGAGACGATGATCGCCGACCTGAACGCGGCCTTCACCGCGCTCGGCGCGCGCGACGACGTGCGCGCCATCGTGCTCGCGGGCAACGGCAAGGCTTTCTGCGCGGGCGCGGACCTGAACTGGATGCGCAAGATGGCCGGCTACTCCGACGAGGAGAACCGCGCCGACGCACTGCGTCTCGCGCGCATGCTCTCAGCCGTCTATCGCTGCCCGAAGCCCGTGATCGCGCGCGTGCATGGCGACGCCTACGCGGGCGGCATGGGCCTCGTGTGCGCGGCCGATATCGTCGTGGCCGTGGAGACGGTGCACTTCTGCCTCTCCGAGGCTCGCCTCGGGCTGATGCCGGCGACCATTGCGCCCTATGTGATCCGCGCGCTCGGCGAGCAGGCTTCGCGCCGCTATTTCGTGACGGCGGAGGCATTCGACTGCGCGACGGCGCTGCGCCTCGGCCTCGTGAGCGAAGCGGTGAGCGCGGCCGAGCTCGACGCCACCGTCGAGCGCATCGCCGACACGCTCTGCGCTAACAGCCCGAACGCGGTGCGCGAGTGCAAGCAGCTCGTGCAGGACATCGCGGGCGAGACGATCGACGACGCGCTGATCGAAGACACGGCCGTGCGGATTGCGCGCATCCGCGCGAGCGAGGAGGGACGCGACGGCGTGTCGTCGTTCCTCGAGAAGCGCACGCCACGCTGGCGTGATCCGGCGTGAATGACAGGCGCACCAGAACGATTGCGAGACTTCCTATGTTCAACAAGATTCTGATCGCCAACCGCGGCGAGATTGCCTGCCGGGTCGCGGCGACTTGCCGACGCCTCGGCATCAAGAGCGTGGCCGTTTATTCGGATGCCGATGCAAACGCCAAGCACGTTGCCGCGTGCGACGAGGCCGTGCATATCGGCGAGGCTGGCGCAGCGCAGAGCTATCTGCGCATCGAGCGCATCATTGCCGCCGCGAAGGCGACCGGCGCACAGGCGATTCACCCTGGCTACGGGTTCCTTTCGGAAAACGAAGATTTCGGCCGTGCGTGCGAAGAGGCCGGCATCGTCTTCATCGGACCGCCGGTCGAGGCGATCGCCGCGATGGGCTCGAAGGCCGCGGCCAAGGCGCTCATGCATGCAGCAGCCGTGCCGCTCGTACCGGGCTACCACGGCGACGACCAGGACCCCGCGCTGCTCCAGCGCGAAGCCGACGCGATGGGCTATCCCGTGCTGCTCAAGGCGAGCGCGGGCGGCGGCGGCAAGGGCATGCGCGTGGTCGAGCGCAGCGAGGACTTCGCGGCGGCGCTCGCTTCGTGCAAGCGCGAGGCCGCGAGCAGCTTCGGCAACGACCGCGTGCTGATCGAGAAATACCTCACGCGCCCGCGCCACGTGGAAGTGCAGGTGTTCGCGGACAAGCACGGCGGCGCCGTGTATCTGTTCGACCGCGATTGCTCTGTGCAGCGCCGTCACCAGAAGGTGCTCGAAGAAGCGCCCGCGCCGGGCCTCGATGAGAGCGTGCGGCGCGCAATGGGTGAAGCGGCGGTGGCCGCGGCGCGCGCGGTGAACTACGAGGGCGCGGGCACCGTCGAGTTCATCATGACCGGCGCGGACTTCTACTTCATGGAGATGAACACGCGCCTGCAAGTCGAGCACCCGGTGACGGAAATGGTCACGGGCCTCGATCTCGTCGAATGGCAGTTGCGCGTGGCGGCGGGCGAGCCGCTGCCGCTCCAGCAGTCGCAACTCACGGTGACGGGTCATGCGCTCGAGGCGCGTATCTACGCCGAGAATCCGGCGCGCGGCTTTCTGCCTTCGACGGGCACGCTCAAGCATCTGCGCATGCCCGCGGGCGTCGAGTTCAGGATTGGCGACGCGGGCGAGCGCGCGAGCGTGCGCATCGACAGCGGCGTGCGCGAGGGCGACACGATCACGCCGTTCTATGACCCGATGATCGCCAAGCTCATCGTGCATGGCGCGACGCGCGACGATGCGCTCGCGCGCATGCGCCGGGCGCTCGAGGAATGCGAAGTCGTCGGTCCGCATACGAACGTGGAGTTCCTGCATCGGCTCGTGACCTGCGAGCCGTTCGCGAGCGCCGATCTCGACACGGGCCTGATCGAACGTCACAACGACGCGCTGTTCGCGCCGCAGAACAAACCGCTGCGCGAGGTGCTCGCGCTGGCTTGCGCGGCGCTGATCGCGCGCGAGGGCGGCTTGGGGCAGGGCGCATCGCCGTGGCAGGCGCTCGCGCATTGGCGGCTCAATGGCGGCTTTGCGCAGACCTTCGAATGGCGCGATGTCGAAAGCGATGCGGCGTACACGACGGCATTCACGCAGGACGGCGGTGCACAGACGCTATCGTTGGCGGGCGAGGAAGCGCGCTACACGTGGTGGCGCGGCGAAGGCACCGACGAATACGGCGTGACGATAGGCGACAGGCGCGTGACGGGCCGTGTGTTCATCGACGGTGATGTCTTCCACGTGTTCTGCCTTGGCACGGCCATGGTGTTCGAATGGCAGAACCTGCTTGCGCACGCGGCGGACGCGGAGCACGGCGAAGGCCGCCTCACGGCGCCGATGCCGGGCAAGGTGATCGCGGTGCTCGTGGAGCCGGGCGCGTTGGTGGAAAAGGGCGCACCGCTGATCGTGATGGAGGCGATGAAGATGGAGCACACCATCGGCGCGCCAGCGGCGGGCAAGGTGACCGAGGTGCTCTATGGCGTGGGCGACCAGGTCGCCGACGGTGCCCAACTGCTGATGCTGGAAGCCGAGTGATGATCTGAGAGTGAAGACCTGAGAGTTTTACCCTGGGGCGTTTCGCGAGAGCGAAACGCCATTTTTTTACGCTTCTTCCTTAACCGGCGGCGCAAATTGCAACGCCACAGCAATCCGGTTCCATGCGTTGATGTTGGCAATGGCGGCAGTCAGAAACGCCAGCTGCGCACCGGGGAACTGCTCTTCCACCTTCTGGTATAACGCGTCGCTCACACCCTCGTGCAGCTTCGACGTGAGCGCTTCCGTGTAAGCCAGCGCGGCCTGCTCGCGCTCGGTATAGAGCGCGGGCGCCTCATGCCACGCCGCCACCAGATCGAGCTTTGCACGCGGCACATGCTTCTCACGCGCGATATTCAGGTGGAACTGAATGCAGAACGCGCAGCCATTGATTTGCGACGCGCGGATCTTCAGCAATTCAGTGAGCGGCTTTTCGAGCCCCGACTCGTCGACGGCCTTGCTCATGGCCGTAAGCGCGGCGGCCACCTGCGCGGCGTCGCGCCTGAAAGTTTCGTAGCTGATGCGGGAGGATGGGCTGGACATGACTGGACCTCGCGTCGGTGACAGGATAATATCAGAGCACGAATATCATATTCGAACTCTGACATCATGCGCAAGACTGTGACATCTGCGCCGAAGCACGACGGCGAGCGCAACCCGCTCATTCCTGCACCGGGCGAGGGCAAGCGCGGCGAGGCCGGCCATATGGGCTATCTGCTGCGCCAGGCGGGCGCGGCGCAGCGCTTGCGCATGGAGCGCGCGCTGGCCGACCTCGCGATCACACCGCCTCAATTCGTGGTGTTGACGATGCTCGCGGCTTATCCCGGCATCTCCGGAGCCGATCTCGCCCGGCTCGCGGTGCTCACGCCGCAGACGGTCAGCGTGATCGTCGCCAACCTCGAGCGCAGCGGCGCGATCGAGCGCCGGCCGCATCCGGTGCACGGACGCATTCAGCAGATCGAGGTGAGCGGCGCAGGCGAGACGCTGCTCAAGCAGTGCCGCGCGCGCGTCAAGAAGCTCGAGGCGCAGATGACCGAAGGCTTCACGCCCGCCGAAGAGCAGGTGATTCGCCGCTGGCTGGCGCGCCTGGCACGCGAAGACGATGCCGTATGAGCGTCGCGCGCCGCGTTATTGCGCGCGAGCGAGCGCGCACGAATGATCGAGCAGGCCTTCGGCGGTGCCCGTGCCGCCTTCCACGTCGAGACCGCTATTGACGACGAGCCAGCCGTCGCGCGCGGTGTCGGGGCCGGCACCGGTCACGAGGATCGTCTGCACAGCCATGCTTTGCTGCGCACTCAGGTCGCGTGCGACCACGCGGAACGGGTTGCCGCCGTCGTCGAGACGCGTCACGCGCGTGACGCGGTAGCGCTTGCCGTCCAGCGTCGTCCAGCGCCACGTGCCGGGTGTGTCGCGACGATACGGCGCGAGCGCATCGACAATGTCGTTACGCATGCAATCGACGTGGATATGCAACTGGTCCTGCGAGCGCTGTTGCGACGAGTTGATTTCGAGGCCGAGCTGGGTGGGCGCGAGCGTCGTTTTCAGTTTGGCGTCCACGTAGCGGCCCGCGGCCCATGCGCCTACCCAATATTCGGGCGAACCGCCGTAGAGTATCTCGGCGCTTTCGATGCCCGATACGCGGTCGGTGGGAATCAGCAGATACTGCGCGCGTCCGTTGATGTCCTTGAGCACCGCATAGCGCTTCTGGAAGTCCACCGTCGTGCACGGGCCGGGGTCGCCCCTGTCGCGCGCGTTCGCCACGCATTGTTCGCCAACGACTTTCCAGAGCCCGTTTGCGTCGAGCGTGGAGAGGCGCACGCAGCCGGTGGCACCGAACGCTGCAATGAGCGAAACGCATAGCGCTGCAAAGGCAGACTTGCGATGGGCGGCAAAAGTGGGGACGTGAGGCATCGGCGCTAAACGGGAGAGTCGGGCAAATCGGGAACGGACCGCGCGATGCGTTTCGCCGCGCTCTTGCACACGGCGCGCTCGCACGGGCTGGCCTTGCTGCCGCGAGTGTAGCCGAAACAAGGTGACGCGCTTATTTATGGCGCGGGTGGAACGTAACGGGCTGCTCGCGCGAGGAGGCATCGGCGCGGGCATCGACAGGCGCATCGGCCGGCCCGCAGGTTCCGCACGTGCCGCAGCCGTCGCCGCAATGGCCCGTGGCGCCTTTCGGCTGCACGAAGCGGCCCAGGCGTTGTGCGAATGCGCCTCGCTGCGGCCGCAGCAGCGCAGCCGCGGCGGCGGCTTGCCAGCGCGCGGTCGTGGTGGGCGCAAGCTTGCGCAGCGCCGTCCACAGGCTTGCGGCTACGAGCAGCGCGATGAGCGCATATTGAAGAACGAGACTCGTGCTCATAAGAAGCGGCTCGCGATCTGGTACGTGATGAACGAGGCCGCGTAGGCCACCACGAACATATAGCTGAACGAGATCACCACGGCGCGCCACGAACGCGTCTCGCGGCGGATCACGGCGAGCGTCGACATGCACTGCGGCGCAAACGCGAACCATGCCATCAGCGAAAGCGCGCTGGCCAGCGAAAAATTCTGCACGAGCGTGTGGCCGAGCGCGACGATGTCGCCATCGCCGCTCGCCACCGAATAGACCGTCGCGAGCGCGGCCACCGCCGTTTCGCGCGCGGCGAACGCGGGAATCAGCGCGAGGCTCATCTGCCAGTTGAAGCCGAGCGGCGCGAACGGCCATTGCAGCGCGCGGCCGAGATAGCCCGCGATCGTGTAGTCGATGGCCGGCTGCGTCGCGCCATCGGGCGGCGAGGGGAACGTGGAGATGAACCACATCAGCACGGTCAGCGCGAGGATGATGCCGGTGAGGCGCTTCAGGAAGATCGAGCCGCGCTCCCACAAGCCGATTGCGACGTCGCGCGCGCGCGGCAGGCGGTACGACGGCAATTCCATCAGCAGCGCGTGCTCGCCACGGTCGCGGCGCAGCTTCTTCATCACCCAGCCCACGGCCATGGCGCCCACGATGCCGGCCGCGTAGAGCGCGAACAGCACGAGCCCCTGCAGATTGAATACGCCGAAGATCAGCCGGTGCGGAATGAACGCGCCGATCAGCAGTGCGTAGACGGGCAGGCGCGCCGAGCACGTCATGAGCGGCGCGACGAGTATCGTGGCGAGCCGGTCGCGCGGATCGGAGATGCTGCGCGTGCCCATCACGCCGGGAATCGCGCAGGCGAAGCTCGACAGGAGCGGAATGAACGAGCGGCCCGTCAAGCCGACCGAAACCATCATGCGGTCGAGCAGGAAGGCCGCGCGCGGCAGATAGCCCGACTCCTCCAGCACGAGGATGAAGAAGAACAGCACGAGAATCTCGGGCAGAAAGCCGAGCACGGTGCCTACGCCGCCGAAGAGCGCGTCGGTGACGAGGCTGCGCAGCGGGCCGTCGGGCAGCGCCGCGCCCACGACGCCGCCGAGCCAGCCGAAGGCGTCGCCGATGGCGTCGGTGAGCGGCTTGCCGAGCGAGTAAACGGCCTGGAACACGAGGAACATCACCACCGCGAGAATCAGCGGGCCTAATACCGGATGCAGCGCGAAGCGGTCGATGGCGTCGTCGCGCGCGTCGGTGGCGCGCGGCATGGTCACGGCGTCGGCGAGGATGCGGCGCACGGTGGCGTGCAGGTCGGCGTCGTGGTTCTGGCTCGTGCTGCCTTCATGCGAAGCGGGCGACGCATCGGTGCCTGCGCGGTCGATCAGCTCGATGAGCGCCTGGGCACCCCCGCGCCGCACGGCCACGGTCTCGACTACGGGCATGCCGAGCTCGCGCGAGAGCGTGGCGACGTTCACCTGAATGCCCCGGCGTTTCGCGGCGTCCATCATGTTGAGCGCGAGCACGACCGGACGGCCCATGCGCTTGACCTCGAGCACGAAGCGCAGATGCAGGCGCAGGTTGGTGGCGTCGGCGACGCAGACGATCAGGTCGGGCGCCGCCTCGCCCGGATAGCGGCCGAGCAGCACGTCGTGAGTGACGCGCTCGTCGGGGCTGGCCGAATCGAAACTGTAGGCGCCGGGCAGATCGAGCACCTGGATGTGACGGCCCGTGGGCGTGGCAAAGCGGCCTTCCTTGCGCTCGACAGTCACGCCCGCATAGTTCGCCACCTTCTGGCGCGCGCCCGTGAGCAGATTGAAGAGCGCGGTCTTGCCGCAATTGGGATTGCCAACGAGGGCGATGCGCAGCGGTGCCTGACTCATGCGGCGGCTCCCGCGTCGACGTTCAGGCTCACGCTCACGCGCTGCGCCTCCGCGCGTCGCAGCGCGAAGCGCGTCGAGCCGATCTGCACGAGCAGCGGATCGGCGCCCCACGGCGCGCGCGCGACGACGCGCACGGGCTCGCCGGGGACGAAGCCGAGATCGCGCAGACGCTGGGCGATGGGGTCGCGGGCCGAGGCGTCATCGACGCGCTCGACGTAGGCAGTGGCGCCCTTGGTCAGGTCGGTCAACCGCATGGGGATTCTTGCCGTCTTGAAATGAGAACGGTTCTCATTGTAACGGCGATGAAAGGGATTGGGTGGCCAATCGGGCCGGGGCGGGTTGATGCAGATGCGGTGTGAGGTGGGAACGGCGGGCTGGGGCGGGCGGCGGATGGGTGGGTGCGTGGAATTGACGCATGGGGGAGAGACGTGGGGATCGCCAGGCCTCGTCTGGCCGCGTGCGGCCACTTTCAGTCAAGCCCGCAGCGGACACGTCTGGCCAATTCGGGAAGCAATTTCCTGACGAAGGGCTTCGAACTCGGCAATACGCGACTCGACTACCTTCAGCTTTGCGCTCAGCAGCTTCGACAATTCCAGTTCGGGATTCGCCGCCGCGCGAATGCTCGCGCCATGCTCGATACGGCTGCGGCGATGAGCACGACCCCAGTGCCGCCGTTCGACCCAGTGCATACGCTATTTGCCAACTTGCTGGGCTCCGTCGTGCTTGTCTGGGCCGCCGTTCGTCTCTGGCGCACCGTGCCTGCACACGGCTTGTTCGATGGCGTTGCGCGCGTGCTCTTCGCTTTATGGGAGGGTGTCGCGCTCTATCACGGTGCTACGCCGCTGATTGTGCCTTTCCTCGTCGTCGAACTGGCATTTGGCGCCGCGCAGTTATTGCCGGTAGTCCGCGACGTCATAAGGTGCAAGGAACGGGGCCGCAAGGAAGAGTGCGCGTACTATCACCGCTAGCGGAGTCGATGGGCGAGTTGGCTGATCGGTCAACGCTTTGGGTCGTGCTTCATTTCGCCGGGGTGAAAACCATGCTCAGAAATGCTTTGCAAGCAGGCTTGGCGGCTGCCGTTGTATCGATGCTGGGGGCGTGTGCGATGCCGCCTGCGGGCCCTGCCGCCGCATCGATCGATCCACCGCAGGCAGAACGCGTGATGACGCTGAACGCGTCGGGCGTGCAGAACTATTCGTGTGAGTTCGACGCGCAGCATCGTTTGGGTTGGGTGTTCAAGAGCCCGCAAGCAACGCTGTTCGATCCGAGCGGTCACGCGGTGGTTCGGCACGGCGCAGGGCCTTCATGGGAGGCCGAGGATGGCAGCCGGATTGTGGGGCATGTGATTGCGCAACGGCCCAGTGAAACGTCGGCAAGCATCCCGCAACTCTTGCTTGAAACGCATGGCGCGGGCGGTGCCGGTACGCTGTCG
Source organism: Paraburkholderia oxyphila NBRC 105797 (assembly GCF_000685075.1). Taxonomy (GTDB): domain Bacteria; phylum Pseudomonadota; class Gammaproteobacteria; order Burkholderiales; family Burkholderiaceae; genus Paraburkholderia; species Paraburkholderia oxyphila. Next base: position 13,728 of record NZ_BAYD01000059.1, on the reverse strand, counting down.
GCAATCCGGTATGTACAGCGTGTACATACTGTCGGCGGGCTGATGCCTCCCGCGCCGTGTTCGACAGAACACCAGGTTGGCAGCTCGCCTTATCTTGCGGACTATGTTTTCTATCGGTAGTGGCTATCTTTCTTCGTAATCCTTATGGATAGGTCGATCACATTCATCTCTGGCACGCACGCCGACCACTTACCCAGCCGACGTGCGCGAGTAAAAGCTCTCAAAGATCACTGCGCGATCGGCACCGTCACATCGGTCCCGAACCAATGCTCCGAGATCTTCTTCAGCGTCCCGTCCTGCTTCAACGAAGTCAGCGCATCGTTGATCGCCTTCTCGAACTTGGGATTGCCCTTGCGGAACGGAATGCCCATTTCCTGATTGGCGCCCTGGAGCACCGCGCCCGGGCGCAGCGGCAGCTGTGAAGTCTTGATGATGTATGGCAGCATCAAGCGGTCGTCGATCGTCGCGTCGATGCGCTTCGCCGCCAGATCGCGCAGCTTTTCGGGCGCCCCCGGGTAGGTCTGCACGTTGATGCCCTGCACGGCGCGCGCCATCTGGTCATAGTTCGTCCCGAGCGTCACGCCGAGCTTCTTGTCGCCCTTGAACTCGTCGAGCGACTTGAACTCGCGTCTGTCGTCGGCGCGCTGGATCAACTGGGCGGCGGAATAGGTATAGGGCTGGCTGAAATCGAGCGCCTGCTGACGCTGCGGCGTGATGGTCACCTGATTGACGATCACATCGAATTTCCCGGCCTGCAGTGCCGCGATGATGCCGCTCCACTCGGTGGGAATGAACTCGGGTTTCACGCCCAGCTTGGCGGCCACCGCTTTCGCGACGTCGACGTCGAAGCCCACGAGCTCACCCTGGCTGTTGCGGGAGTCGAAGGGCGGATACGTGCCTTCCAGGCCGATCTTGAGCACCCCGGCCTGCTTGACGCTGTCCAGCAGGTCTTCCGCATGAGCGGCAACGGCGGTCAGGCTAAAAGCCGATACGGCCAGTACGCCGGTAAGGAAGAGCTTCGAAAGCTTCATTGTTCGTCTCCAGGTTCTTCGAATAGTGCGCGACGCCGCGCCAAAGCATGTTACCCCGTCAAATTTCCGGCGCCGGCAATGTCCCCAAAATCTCCTCGAACGCGAGCCCGATCGCGAGCAGCCTGCGGTCGCTGCCGGTCGGCCCGTCGAGCTCGAGGCCGACCGGCAGCCGTCCATCGATCAGCCCCGCGGGCAGCGCGAGGCCCGGGATGCCCGCGTTGCTCGCGGGATCGGTGTTGCGCAGATACGCCTCCAGTTCGTCGATCGGTGCGCCGCCATCGATCGACACGCTCGACGATCCGTTCACCCCGTCGATCTTCACCGCCGCGAGGCGCGTCGTCGGAAAGAGCAGCGCGTCAAGGCCGCTGGCGGCGAAGGTCTGCGCATAGAGCTGCTGCAGCCGCGGCCGCCATAGGGTCATCGCCGTCTGGTAGTCGCTGCCGCGCGTATCTGCGAGGATGTCGTCGTAACCCGCACGCACGTCCGGGCTCGCGATGCGCGCCACCACGTCCGCCACGGTCCGTGCGTGGGTGGGATTCGCGACGAGCCACGCCTGCAGGTCCTCGATCGGCTCGTGCAGCGCGATGGCCACGCTCACGCGCTCATTGAGCGCGAAGACTTCGCTCATTTCCACGGGCACGAGCGTGACGCCGGCCGCCTCGAGTTTCGCGAGCGCCGCGCGGGCCACACGCTCGGTCGCGGCCTCGAGGTCCGCCCAGAACGGCGCGGGCAAGCCCACGCGCAGGTTCGTCACGGCGGCCTGGGCGAGCGGGCCGTGCCCGGTGATCACGCCGTCGATGAGCGCGGTGTCGGCCACGGTGCGCGCCATCGGCCCGACGGTGTCGCGTGTATGGGTGAGCGGCACGACGGCCTGCGGGTCGTGGTAGCGGCGCTGGGTGCCGCCGTCGCCCACGCTCGGGCGCAAGCCGACAATGCCGCACAGCGCGGCCGGTATGCGCGTGGAGCCGCCGGTGTCGGTGCCGAGGCCCGCAGGCACGATGCGCGCCGCGATGGCGGCGGCCGTGCCGCCCGACGAGCCGCCGGGAATTCGTTCGGGGTCCCAGGGGTTACGCACGGGGCCCGCGTGCGGCGCGAGATTCGTGCTCGTGATGCCGAACGCGAGCTCGTGCATATTGGCCTTGCCGAGCAGGATCGCGCCGGCATCCACGAGCCGCTGCACCGAAGGCGCATGGCGCGCGGGGACGAAGCCTTCGAGCGCGGGTGTGCCCGCGGAGGTCTGCAGGCCGCGCGTGTTGATGTTGTCCTTCACGACCACGGGCAGGCCCGCGAGCGGCAGATGCGCGCGCTCGTTCGTGCCGAGCGTGTCGATGCGCCGCGCGGCGGCCAGCGCGCCTTCCACATCGAGCGTCGTGAGCGCGTTGAGGTTCTCCAGCGCCTGCGCGCGCGCGAGCAAGGTGGCGACGTAATCGGCGGCTTTGAGCTGCCCCGCGCGGATGGCCTCGACGGCTTGCGTCGCGGTCAGCGCCAGTTGCTGGTCGACAGTCCAGGTCATGCAATCTCCTTCTCGTGCGGCCGTGGAGGCGAGGCTCGCGATGCGCCCGCGCCGGGTGCTCCGGTGCGCGCGCTACTTCTTCATGAAGCGCAGCGCGATGCGGGCGAGCGTGGGCACGAGCGTCGGGCGCAACAGGCGCGAATCGTAGCCCCGCATGCGCGCCTCGTCTTCGCTCAGGCACAACTCGATCATTTCGCGCGGCTTGAGCGAGTCGCCCAGCACTTCGCGGTTGGCGGGCAGGAAGTTCGAGTCGTGCGCGACGCCGTCGGCGTCGATGCCGCGCGCGATCGCCATGCGGTCCCACACCAGTTTGATCCAGATTGCCGCGACGCGCAGCGAGTGCCACGGCCGGCGCCACCAGGGCAGATTCTTGCGATACCACGCGACCCAGTTCACGAAGAAGAGGATATGGCGCGCTTCTTCCTGGATCACGGGTTCGAAGGTCTCGACGAGCCCGGCGGGGAAAAAGCCCGAGCGCTGCGCGGAGCGGAACAGGCCAAAGGCGAAGAAGCTGTCGACGCACTCGCTGTAACCCGTGAACATCCACGCCCATGCCGGATGTTTCGGCGGCGGGTAGCTGGGCTCGGGGGCGAGTGCGATGCCGTAGGCCTCGACGAGATGCGAGAGCACGACCTTGTGGCGCGCTTCTTCGTCGCCGTCCATGTCGATGGCGGCGCGCAAGAGCGGATCGGTCACCGTGGCCGCATAGGTTTTCACGCGGATCGACGCGCGGCCCTCGGTCTGCACGGCGATGTCCCAGATCGGCAGCGAAGTCAGGCGCCGCAGCGCGTCGGGCTCGAGCTTCGGCCAGTCGAGCACGGCGGGGCGGTAGGGATCGTGCGTGTCCAGCAGCATCCGGCAGAACATCGTCCGATGTTCGTCCGATCCGATCCTGATGGGTCCTGGCGTGTCGTGCGTCCAGTGCCGCAGTGCGGCGTCCTGGTCGGCGAGGGCGCTTTCGTCAACGCTTGCGCCTTCGGCTGGATGCGTCAGGGTGTCGGCCATTGAGCGTGAAAGAGGACGGTGATTTGACTCCTATTCTGTCACAACTGTAAGGATGGCGGCGGCGTCACGCGCAGCGGCGCTGTTCGTCGATCCACATGCGCGCCCAGCGGCAGGCGTAGGCGAGCGCGTGGCGTTCGTCGAAAAAGTAGTCGAGCGCGTCGAACGAGACAAGCGCGCCGCGCGCGGCGCTTCGCAGCGCGTCCGACGCGTCGTTCGATGGAGTGCCCGTCGCGGGCTGTGACGGCGCCGGCGCGGCCGACAGCGTGCCGATCGTGAGATTGGCGGCGTACAGGCCGTTCGGAAGCTGCTGTGCGCTTGGCGCGACTTCGTAGCCTTTATAGCGGATAGGTGCGTTCATGGCCTCTGCATCCTGCTGGTGCGTCCTGCTCTTGTGCGTATTACGCATGGGCGCCTCGTTGCTCGTTTCCCGGTACGAATGAAGCGTAGGGGCTGCCGCGCGCGGGTGGAACCAATCATTCGTCGCAAGCAAATCACGGGTGGCCTGGAACGGTCAGCAGAATGATCAGGATGAGGCGAGATTACGGTTTGCCTTCAATGTGGATCGCGCGGCGCGAAGCGTCTGTGTGCTGGATGACGCAACGCGCGTGCCTGTGTGCGCAAGCGCGCGCAGCGCGTGCGCAGCAGAGGGGGAAGCGGCGCGCAACATGTACGCGAGGCACGCCAGGGCACGCCTGGCGCGCCTCGCATTGGGGAGGCCTGCACCGGGATGGCGCCCGGGTCAGCAGCCCATGGTGCAACGCAAGTCAGGGATGGAACCGCGCGTGCGCGGAGCACGCGGACAACGTTCCGAATGCCGCTTCAAACGGCGAGGCTGAGTCGATCCTCATTGCGCGCCGCGCCGGCGCCGGCCGCGATTGCGCGCGCGTCGCCAGCCTGAGAGGCGGCGCGCTGCGCGTCGAACGCGAGCGCGAACTGCGCGGCCTGCTGGCCGACGGTGAAGAGCTGATCGACGACTTTCGCATCCGAGCATTGATGCGCGCTCTCGAAGCGCGTCTCGAGCGTGTTGATGCCGGCGCCGAATGGCGTCGGCCAGCCGCGCAGCGCGTGCACGATCGAGCGCAGCGAGGTGAGCACCGAGCCGGCGGCCTGCCAGCCATAGGCGGTGACGATGCAGCCCACGGCGCGGCCGTCGAGATACGGGCGCGCGTCGGCGCGCAACTCTTCGAGCGTGTCGAGCGCATTCTTCACGAGGCCCGAGACGCCGCCGTGATAGCCGGGCGTCCCGATGATGACGGCGTCCGCGGCGCGCACAGCTTCGATCAGCTCGCGCTGGGCGTCGGTGAGCGTGCCGCTTTCGGGCGCGTAGTGAGGCAGGCTGTGCAAGAAGGTGCCGCCGAACAGCCGCGTGCGCGCGCCGGCCTGCTCCGCGCCGCGCAGCGCGAAGGCGAGTGCGCGCTCGGTCGACGACGCTTCGCGCGTCGTGCCGCCAATGCCGACCACGAGCGGGCGGTGTCTGGAATCGGTAATGCTCAAGGGGTGCTCCTCGGATATGCGGTGGGGCTCGGTACGGGCCTTCGGCGACGCGCGGCAACGCGTGATTTCGCTCCCGGTGCCCGACTCCGGGCTGGCGCGGGTGAAGCCCGGCTAACGCCTTGTTCGCGCCTGGTTGGCCTGGCTATAGCCTCGTTTTAGTCTGACCGAAGCCTGAACTGTCATCTTAGTGAGCGCGCCGGCCCGCGCGAAACGACTTTTTGTTCTAAGGATATGCATACGGGGCAGGGTCGGTTGTGCGTGCAACGCGCCATATGCATAGCTGAAAGCATTGGTTGGTCGGCCCGAGGGGCGCGGCTACGATGAAACCGTCTCCTCCATGAGCATCTCCTTGACATGGGATTCGGCCCCGCACCGCAAGGTGACGGGGCTTTTTTTTGCGATTCTGGTCTGGGCTGGAGACGGCGGCGCTCAGTGCGTGCGCGAGATGGACGGCGCGGTGGCCGGGACGGTGGGCACGGGCATGAACGGGCTTTGCGCGCCGCGTGCCGGTGGTGCGGGGGGCGCGTAGCTCACTTGCAGGACGTTGCCGTCCGGGCCGATCTGCGGCGGGATGTAGGGCGTGCGGTCGCGGTTCGGCTTCGCGCTTCCGTGGCCCGCGCCGTTGGGCACCGTGGGCAGCATCGGCACGGTGGCTGCCGAAGCGCGTACCGCGGGCTCGGCCACCTTGCGCGCGCCCAGGCGCCCGGCGGTCGTGAGCTTGTGCTTCGTGCCATGGTGGGCGTGGGTCTTCTTCCCGGGCGTGGCCGGATGGGCGTCTTGCGTGCGTGCTGCGGGCACGCGTGCCTCCGGTGGATTCCAGACCTCGGTGTAGTGTTCCCCAGCGAGTGCGCTGGATGCGAGGACGCACAGCAAGGTCCCCGTCAAAATGAATCGCACGTCGTGATCTCCGTTTCGGTGAGCAGACCCGCCTGGCTGCACCGGCCTCGCGCAGTGCGCGAGGCTGACGGACGCGCCTGCCTGAAGGCGGCGCGGTCCGGTACGGCAAGTGGGCGGCACGGAGGGTCGGCTGCACGCACTGTACATTCGTACAGCGGTGAATGCAAACGTTTGACGGAGCATATCGTGCCGATGTTGCGCCAATGTTGCGCGGATGGGGCAACCCGCGTGCGAAGGGCCGCAGGGCCGGTTCCGGGCGTGAACCGGCCCTGGCTCAGGCGTCGGAGGCGGTAGCGCCGTGCCGTCCGAGCCAGTGGCCATAGCTGCGCGGCGAGAAAGCCAGCGTGAGCACGATCATCGAGGAGATGCAAATGGCGAGCATGATCCACGCGCCGGTGAAGCCGCCGGTGAGGTCGCGCACGCGGCCGGCCACGACTGGTGCGATCGCCGCGATCACGAAGCCGAGCCCCTGCACGAACGCGACGAGGCGTGCTGCGATGCGGTGATCGCCCGAGTGATCGAGCGCGGTCACGAGCGAAACCGAGAAGGTGCCGCCGAGTCCCGCGCCTGCGAACGCCACCCACAGAAGCGGCGCGGCTTCGGGCCAGGCGGTGAGGCCGACGATGCCGATCAACTGCGCGGTCAGCCCGGCGACGAGCCAGGGGCGGCGGTCCTTGAAGCGGGCCGCCGCGAGCGGCAGCAGGAGCGCGCAGATGGCCTGGAAGACCGTCATGGCGGCGAGCAGCGAGCCGCTGGCCGCGACGCTCGCGCCGTGCTGCTGGTAGTACGCGGGCAGCCACGCCACGAGGCTCGTATAGCCGCCGTTCACGAGGCCGAAGTGCAGGCCGAGCGTCCATGCGCGGCGCTTGCGCCATACCGGCACATGCAGGGGCGCGCCGGCCGCTTCGGCCGTCTTGCTTGCCGACGCGCTCGTCCGGGCCTGCGCGCCTTGCTGCGCGCTGCGGCTGAGCCAGATCCACAGCGCGAGCGCGGCGAGCGCTGGCAAGGCCCAGACGGCAAGCCCCGCGTGCCACGAGCCGCCAAGGCGCGCGGCCAGCGGGCTCAGGCTCGCGCCAAGGCCGCCGCCGCCCATGATCGATGCCGAAAAGAGCCCCATCGCGAGCGGTACGCGGTGAGCGAAGCGCTGCTTCATCACCGCGGGCAGCAGGGCCTGGATGGCCGCGACGCCGGCGCCGGCCGCCGTGGCCGTGAGCATGAGCGCGCCGCCCGTCGACGCGAATGCGCGCGCGCCGCAAGCCGCTGCAATGGCGACGAGGCCGAGCGCCACGCCACGCGTCTCGCCCAGCCGCCGCGCGAGCAGGCCGGTGCCGAACGCGCCCAGCCCCATCGCGACGACCGGCAGACTCGTGAGCAGCGAGGCGCCATAGAACGAGAGACCGGTGGCCTGGCGGATGGTCGCCATGAGCGGGCTGATCGAGGTGAGCAGCGGCCGCAGGTTCAAGCCGATGGCGACGATGGCGGCGTACCAGGCGAGCGCGCTCGTACGCGCCGATACGGCCATGGCGTACTGGCGGGAATCGATGGAGGGGGAACTCATGCTGATCCGGTCAACTTTAATAGCGATATTTGGTTGACCATTGTACAATGTAATTGTCAACAATTATGGTTGCTGCAGCTATTCCCGGTATAGGGCGAAAATGACGCGGGTGCATGCGCTGCGTATATTTTGTCTGGGCGGGCGCGTCGCTACAATGCCGCCTGATTCCGTTCGTATCCGCCTTCTTTCATGGCATCGACAACACGATCCGCCCGCACGGGTGAACCCCCTCATATCGATGACGCGATGGCCGCCAATGCGGCGCGCGTCGCGGACGAAAGCGCCGACGACGTCGAAGCGCTCGTCTACGCCTCGATCAACTCGGCGCTCCTGCAGGGCAAGCTTGTGCCGGGCCAGCAGCTCGTCGAGCGTGAGCTCGCGGCCGCATTCGGCTGCACGCGCGGCGCGCTGCGCAAGGTGCTCGCGCGCCTCGGCTTCGAAGGCAAGCTCGAGCTCGAGCCCAATCGCGGCGCCTTCGTGCCGTCGCCCTCCGAGGAGGATATTCGCGCGACGTACCGGGCGCGTCAGGTGATCGAGGCGGGTGTCGTCGTGAGTCTGTGCGGCGCACTCGACGCGGGCATGCGCCGCCAGCTCGCCGCGCACGTGCGCAGCGAGAAGAAGGCGCTGCACGAGGACCGCGTGGACGAGGCGGTGCGCCTCGCGGGCCAGTTCCATCTGATCCTGACCGAGCTCGCGGGCGGCGCGGCGCTCGTGGCGGTGCTCGCGCCCCTCGTTGCGCGCACGGAGCTCTACAAGGCGCTATTCGATCCTTCGAAGGCCACTTCGTGCGCGCCCGACGAGCACGCGCAGATCATCGCGGCGCTGGAGGCGGGCGATCAGGCGGCGGCGCTTGCCACCGCGCGTGCGCACCTGGCCGAAATCGAGGAGCGGGTGGTCCGGCAGGCGCGCTTGCGCACGGGCCGCGACCTGAAGGCCGTGTTCGCCGATCTGGCGACTTGAGCGCGTGGCGCGCGCCGACGCAACGACGCCGCGAAAACGCTGCATCAACGCAGCGATAGCGGCCCGTCTCGGAGGCGCGCGAGCGTAACTCGCGCCAGCTCGTCCGCTACTGCTGCTTTTCGCGTTCGCGTCTGAAAAGCTCGAGTTCTTCTGCCATGGCGCGCGCGACGGCCGGGCGCTCGCGCAAGCGCCGCGCGTAATCCGCAACGGCGGGCCAGCGCGCGAGATCGATGCCCGCATACGGGGCCCAGTTGAGCACGGTGACCAGATAGGCATCGGCGACACTGAACGCATCGAGCAGATACGCGCGCCCGGCAAGATGCGCTTCGAGCAGTGCGAAGCGCTTGTCCACCTTGTCGCGCGCGTAGCGCTTCACGGCTTCATCCACGCCCTGGCCCAGCAGCGGCACGAACACGCCCTTGTGCAGTTCCGTGCCGATGAAGCCGAGCCACTGCTGCATGCGCGCACGCTCGCGCGTGCCGGAGGCCGGCGCGGCGGTACGCGAGCGCCTCGCGACTGGCCTGCGCGCGTTCGACAAGGCCTTCGAGCGTCGTCTGCGGCACGCCGTGCAGCAAGGCGAACTGGCGGCGGATGCCGATCCGGCGATGCTGGCACGCGTGGCATCGGCGCTCTTGCACAGCATCGCCCTGCGCGCGCGCCGGCGAGCCGCGTGCGGTGTGCGCGCGACGGCGGTGGCGGGCGTGGCGCTCATCTGCGGCACGGCGGCGCAGACGAACGCGACCTCGAAGCCACCCGCGAACCGTTGCTAAACTACGGCGGTGCGCAATATCGATTTGCGCGATCGATGAGGGAAAGGCAATGGTGCGATATCGGCACTACAAGGGTGGCATTTACGAACTGATTTGCGAGGCGACGCTTGAATCCGATCCAACGGTCACGATGATCGTGTACCGGGCCGCGAACGGCACGATCTGGACGCGGCCCGCTTCCGTCTTCTTCGAACTGGTCGAATTCGAAGGCGCGCTCATACCGCGATTCGCTCCCGTCAACTGACTCTTTTACTTGTGAGGCTTGTCCCAGGATGCGTCTACTGATTGCACTCGTTTTGCCCTGGTTGCTGTTCTTCACGATTGGCCGGCCGATCTCGGGCATCATCTGCCTGATCCTGCAAATCACGTTGATCGGCTGGATTCCCGCCGCTATCTGGGCCGTGTATTCGCTCAGCCAATATAAGACCGACCGCAAGATCGACGACGCGCTCGGCCGCCGCAGCTAAGGTCAAACGATGATGCGGCTGGCTGCCGGATCGGCAGACCGGGCCGTCGCATTCGTAACCCACGCTCACAATTCAGCGAAAACTTAAGACTGGCGCTCTTTTCTTACAAACGGAAAGGAGGCTTCGCCATGCTCAAATATGCGCTGATGGCCGGTGCCGTTGCACTGCTTGCGGGGTGCGTGGCACCGGGTTACGACTACGGCTATGGTCAACCCGGTTATTACGATTCCGGCTACGCGCCTGGCTATGCCACGCCTGCGTATGGCAGCGTGAATATCGGCATTTGGGGCGGTGGCGGCGGGTATTACCGCGATCGAGACTACGACCGCCGCGGCTGGTATGACGGCGGCCACAGCGGATGGCAGGGGCGACCGGATGGCGGCCGCGGCGGCGATCCGGGTGGCGGGCATGGGGGCGGCCGCGGCGGCGATTCAGGCGGCTGGCATGGCGGCAGAGGCCGTGGCGGCCCGTGGGGACCCTCCGGTGGAGGTGGTGGACGTGGCGGCGGTCACGGCGGAGGTGGCCGTCACTGACGGCCGTGGCACCAATCGATCAACGGCAGAAACGATCAGGCCCGCCGCTCTTTCGAGTGGCGGGCCTGATTTGCTTCGGCGCAGCCTTTGCTGGCCGGGCCCACGGCACCTGAATCACAGCGGCGCAACCGCGACTGCGCGGCTACGCCCGTTCAAGCCTGTTTACTGACCGGATTGCGACGTGCCGGTCGTCGACGGACCGTAGGCCGTGTTCGCCTTGTCGGCAGCGACCTTCGCTTCCGCAGCCTGAATGTTTTCGGGGTAGTGCATCCAGTCGCTCGGATCGTAGCCCGCGGCGCGCAGTTGGGAGAGTTCGGCGCGAACTTGCGCGCGCGTGACCGGCTGCTCTTGCGATTGGGCGAACGAAAGCGCCGGAATGGTGATGATGGCGGCAACGACTGCGGCCTTGATGATCGACTTCATAACTGTAACCTCCAAGTTCTTTATTAGAGGTCCGCGCGATGGCGTGACCCATGGCGACACTTTAGGTCTTCGGGGCATCAGGGTAAATACTGATAAAGCGAATTCAGTGTTCTCCTGGCGACAACAATCCAGCGCGTATTTCGTCTGGTTATTTCGCTGAAGGGGCTGGATGGAGTGTTGGTTTCGGGCCTATCTTGCTTTGCCATGCCTGCTGCCTGCCCTGACGGGCTTTTTCCGCCCAGCGAGGCATTGAAGCCAGGCCACCACTGGCGACTCGACGATCCTTCGGAGGCTGGCTGCGCAACGACCGCTGGCGAATACATGGGCTGGTCCATGAAGGCCTTGATCAAATCTGCACGATAATTCCCTATTTTATGGGCCACTGGTCAGATGGTCGGGACGGCGCTTCGGGTTGGTCGATATTCAGGTAAATGTCAAATTGCGTCATAAATTGGTAGGCTGACGGCACGATGTTACGTAACTTTGATATTCTCAGACGAATATAACGAGTCGACCGACTGAAGGTCGGCGCGGACGACATCACGGTCGGCACAAATGGAGTCACCAGCGACTGTTCGCCGCGCTTCAATCGTGCGGTCCAACCACTTTGCAGTCCTACAGAAAGTCGATCAACGCTTGCCGATGGAGCTGTGCTTCCGGCCGCACATCCCCGGCGACACTGCGCCAACGGCTGCTGTCGCCGCGCATCACATTGGACGACGGCAGCGTCAAGGAACGCATCGGTAACGCAAACGGATTGACCGATCAGATGAACGATGACGCGATCCGTATCGTCAAGATCGTGATCGTGACCGCTTTGAACAGGCAACAGGACGAACCATGGCCGTTAGCAGTCAGTTTGATGGATATCATGTCGTCGCCCAGGGCACAGGTGTCACGCTGCCAAACCGCCCCGGCTACAAAAATATCGAAGTGCCGGCCGACAGGCCCGGTGTCGTGATTTTTCTGCACGGCGTGAACGACCCCGGCGCGAATTATGACCATATCGAGCTAGGCCTGTGCGAGGGGCTCAACGAGCGTCTTTGCCGCAGGGATTTGAAGCCGGGGGAGTATGGTATCGCTTTCAGGAAAGCACTGAAATACACCGCTAAAGACCCGGATTTCGATCAGTGGAAGGACACGAAATACGACCCCGACGCGTATCTGTATCAGCGCACTGAAATTACGGAGGGGCCGAAGCAAACCCATAGCATGTTCATCCCATTTTACTGGGGATATCGCGCCGCGCCGGACGAAATCAAGGGTGGCGAGAAGAACCCGTCGACACTGCGCGGGCAGTACCAGGACATTCACGGCAATCGCCTGAGCAAGCACTTCGCGAAGGGCGGTGGCATGTTCAACAATGCGACCACCAACATCCCCGCGATGTTCGATCCAGGCTGGACGGACAACCCGCTGAACCAGCTCGCCGGCATGATGATGAGCGACTATCAGTACAGCGGTAACAGTCCGCATCGGCGCTATTTCGCGCTGGCTGCCAGGCGCCTGGCGATGCTCGTGCATGAAATCCGCAAAATCGATTCGAACGAAACGGTCAGCATCATGGCGCACAGCCAGGGCACCTTGATCACGCTGCTGGCGCAGGCTTTTCTGGCGGAGAACCATGAGCGATGCGCGGATTGCGTAATCATGGTCGATACGCCGTACAGCCTGACCGAGTCGATAGCGGCACAACTGGTCCAGCCGGACGCCACGCCCTATACGTTGCGCGGCAAACTCAACACGCTGATTAACATCGTCAAGGCAGTCACGTCGTCACCCAATCCGAATCCGCCGCTCGGTGAGTTGGAGTCGAGCAATCCATTGCACGGCGGCCGCACCGGTAAAGGATGGACTCCCACGCAAGCAACCCGCCTCGACAAGGACGGCTCCACTCACGTGTTTGCCGAGCGCGACAATCGCGGCAAGGTGTATTTGTACTTCTGTACCGACGACACGACGGTCGACCTGCCGAATGTCCAGGGTCTTGGCACGCACGGGGTGCCGGATACTGTCGAGGAGACATGGCAGGGGACAAAGAAAATCCTCGGGATGCCGCAAAAATCAACCACTCGGCTCAAGGCGATGGAGACGCTGAAAAGCCACCGTTTCTATCAGCGGCTCTGGAGCAAAAAAACAACCGATTATCTTGGCGAACCTCGATTCGTAGGCCAACCACCCGAGTATTACGACGGGACCATCGTGGGCAGCGGCCGCAAGATCGAGCAACGGCTGATCAATGCGGAGGCCATCGTGCCGCCTTATGCGCCGAACCTGTACGGCGACGAGGGCATCAAGGGTGACGTCACCCATGCTGGCTGGGATAAGCCGGACTACGTTTCTCGCGATACCTTGCTGGGCAATCCCAATGCGACCGCCTCCATTCGTGGAATCGCCATGCAGGATGTGCCGCAGGAGGTTTTCAACGGCGGTTATCGGAAGGTCATGGAATGGTTCAACAGCCAGTCACCGGACCCGGAAGATCACACTGATTCGGTGACGCTCTCGACTGGCGGAGCGCCCGCGTACATACGGTCAGAGACGCCGAATGAGGTACGCCAGCGTCTTGAAAAGAAGGACAAGAAGGCGTGGGACAGAAACTCGTATCACTCGGCGATCTTGCGTGATTCCAACAATATCCGTCGTGTGGCGGCAATGGATGTGGCGATAGGACAAGCCAGAAGTCTCGACGATCCGGTTGTGCGCAGCCTGTTGATTGCGATTGCGGACTGGAAGATTGATTCGAATGTCTACAAAACTATTCAAAGGAATGTTTATTATATTTCAAAATTCGAAGAAATGTCGAAAGCCTTGATTAAAGCGAGCTTTGAGTACTACAGATTCGGTACGTTTCCAGACAGCCTGGTGCCAAAGAAGCCTCCCAATATGGTCGATGCCGAAACCTTCCGGGATCGCGAGAAAAGATAATGATTAATATATTGACGGAATCTACGCGTCCTGGATTGCGCGTTTATCTGTCGGCGCTGACGGTTCTGGTGATAGTCTGGGTGTCCTTCATTCTCTTTGGCTCTTACCAGTACAGGAAGAGCACCGGTATTGAGGTCTCCGATATGAGC
>NZ_BAYD01000060.1 GCF_000685075.1 Paraburkholderia oxyphila NBRC 105797 | reverse complement strand
CGGGTCATTCGCAAAGCCGTCAAGCGCATTTTCGAAAAAATTTTTCGGGCCATATTTCGCGCTCGTTGACCTGCCCGCGGACCCCGTCCGAATCATGGCGACCCGACACGACATACCCGAGCCGGACTGGCACCGCGCAGCCATGACAACCGCTGCCGGCACTACTCATCGACCCGCACAGCTTGTGCAGCGCGCCCCTCGAGGTGCTGCCATCCTTCGACGGGAGCGGCCCGTGACTAAGATCGACGACAGCCTGTCCGCCAGAGCCGGACGGATTGAGCATCAGGCTTGCACCTGGCGCGGCCGATTATCAGCACCCGGTGTCGTCGACATGGGTGGTCGCTCGCACGTCGAGCGAAGCGGTCTCATTGCTGGAATCGCGCGGGTGCCCCTATGAGATTTCGTTTGATCATGACCTCGGGGCTGACGATACGGCAATGGTCCTCATCAAGAAGCTGATCGAGACGGATCTGGATTCCGAGGGAGGATTCATTCTCGAGGACCTCAAATTCTTCGTACATAGCGCCAACCCCGTTGGAAAAGAAAACATTCAATTACTTTCCATTCCCATCTAAATCACCGCGCCGCTCGACACCAAAAGAACAGCGCCCCCCAGGTTCTCCGATCGGCCGGCGAGGTCCTGAATAACTCGCTGTTACCAATCTCGCAACGCCGTTGCACCTGTGTCCAATCACGCCGCATACACTCCGATCCGTGCTCACCAGGAACGCACACAACGTGCGGAGGAGTAAAGGAAATGAACAGGACAATTCTCGGCGTGGTACTGGGTGCAGTTGCATTGGCGGCCTCGACGGCGGCAAGCGCGCACGTTGATGTAGCCGTCGGCGTTGACGTGCCCGGCGTAGCCTACGCCCCAGTTCAACCGGCTTACGTTGCTCCGCCGCTTCCAGCGTATGTCCCCGCTCCGGTCATGATGGCCTCGCGTGGCGACGATGACTGGCGCGCACGTGAATGGCGCGAGCACGAATGGCGCGAGCGCCAGTGGCATGAGCGGGAATGGCACGACCATGACCACCGGGACTATTGAACCCATGCCGATAACCCAATATCAAACGGAATCCCGTCATGAAAGTTAATCATCGAATCACGATGCTCGTCGCGGCCACCGCTGTGGGCCTGGCCGCAGCCGGCTCAGCCAATGCAGCCGGATGCCTCAAAGGCGCAGTAGTGGGCGGCGTGGCCGGCCACTACGCGGGTCACCACGCCGTCGTGGGTGCGGTTGGAGGCTGTATTGTCGGGCGTCACGTTGCGAAAAAGCAGGCCGAGGAACGTGCCGCACAACATCAGGCAGACCGTGCGCATCAGCTAGCCACGGGCTGACCGGCTGGGCATTTGCGGGCCGCTATCAAGGACGCCCATTGGAGCTGTGCTATCCTGGCGGCATGCGACTTGCAGTAATCTGCTCAAGAGTTGCATTCGGAGCGGAACATCACGAAATGGACGAACGAAAACGCGAAAGCATAGTGGCCTACCTGCGGCGCCGGATGGCCGAATTTGGAATTGAACCCGACGATATCGCCGCGTCCATTGCAGCAGACCAGGAGCAGTTGCGAGCGGCGCGATACCGCGACGCCATCGGCAACACTTGGGACGGCAAAGGCGATGCCCCGCAGTGGGTGATTCAGGCGACCAGCGCTGGACAGTCGCTCGAGCATTTTGCAATTGGCGCGACCACGGCGGAGGAGCCGGTGAAGCGCAATAGCGTTGACTGGCGCAATGACCCATTTGCGGGCACCCGACTCGCGACCATCAAACCGGAGCGCCTCGGCGCCAGCTGATGCGCCTGCACCGTTATTTGGAGCGTGTCAGGCACTTTCGCGCTGCCACCGAGGAACGACGCTCACGAGCGCCACGGCAAGCGTTCATTTCAAGCGATCAAGTGTCTGTTGCTCGAAATAAAAGTGCTCCGTGACTTGTCCGCTCAAGGATTGCCATCAGAGTGGAGCATGCCTAGATGGGCGAATGAAATGATGCTCCATCCTTGTGCGCAACACGCCGTCGAGCGCGGCAAGTTGTTCGCGCAGTCGAATCGCTTGCTTTTCCGTCATCTCGCCAAAAACGATTTTTTGCTCGAGAACATCACCGCATCGGGTGACGGCCCAACGGTCAACGGCAGCTGTTTCACCTTCGAGCATGGCGGCTGCTGTCGAGACAATACCCAGATCCAGTCTCGACACGAGATGAACCGTATGCGTCAACGTGAAACCCGGAAGGATGTGCGACCAGTCGTGACAGACTGCGGGGGTGCAGGTTGAGGTATCTTGGCGCATAGTTGCTCCGGATGAATGTTGATCGAACCGGTGCTAGCCATGCTGCTCCCGTTTCGTTGCCGTGAATCGGCCGCATCGCCTCAAGGCGTCCACCTTGCCCGGGAGGGCAGGTTGGCGTCGGATAGTCCGACTCTGGATGCTCTACTTCTGAAACTCCGTTCGATATCTCGAACTTCGGTCCATTATACCGAAACACGGCCATTGAACAAGCAGTCCCTGGAAGCCGACTATTTATTTGTCACACGAAACCGGGTTTTCCCGAGCGGCCACTCGCAATCACAATGGAAGTGGCCGGTCGTGAAAAATGCTTTTCATGACGAGAGTCGACGTCAACTTCAATACCGAAGGCAGCGCCGTCAACCGGCGGTCGTACAGTGCCTGAAACGCCTTCAAGTCCCGCGTAACGACATGCAGCATGTAGTCGGGCTCGCCAAAGAGGCGTTCGGCCAGCGTGATTTCTGGAATCTCCACGAGCGCGTCCTCAAACGACCGGATGCTTTCGCTACTGCTTCCACTCAGCGTGACGAAGACAATTGCGGAAAAATTCAGCCCGACAGTTGCCGGGTCGATCGTGGCACGGTAACCGCTGATGACCTGCGCACGTTCGAGCGCGCGCAGTCGTCGCTGGCACGGCGACAGGCTCAAGCCAACCCGCTCACTCAGCTCCGTGATTGAAAGTCGTCCATCTTGCTGTATCTCAGCAAGAATCTTGCGATCGATTGCGTCCATTCACGAAATTCTAGCGCTGGGCTATGCCAGTGGGCAAGAAATGGGGAGCACTTTCCGGGTCCGAATCCGTAATATTTACCCCCTTGGGCGCGGGTGTCCGCATAACCGGAAAGGGTGCAGTGGAAGCTAGTTTGTTGACGGCGTTTTGGGTCGTCTCGTTCTCGTTGGTCATGGTCCCAGGAGCAGACTGGGCTTACGCGATTTCGGCTGGCCTGCGTGGTCGCATGGTTGCACCCGCAGTCGGTGGCATGTTGCTCGGGTACCTGGCAATCACCGTAGTCGTAGCGGCAGGGATTGGAAAACTGGCCACGCGCGTTCCGGCAGTGCTGAGCATCTTGACGGTCGTCGGTGGCGCATATCTGCTCTGGCTGGGTATCAAGACTCTGATGCGTCCGCCCGAAATCACTGCCGGTCACGATGACACACAGAAGAGCCCGTGGGGATGGTCAATGCGGGGATTCGCCATCAGCGGCCTGAACCCAAAGGCGATTCTGCTTTTCGTCGCCCTTTTGCCTCAGTTCGTCAGGCCCAATGCCGGATGGTCGGCTGCCGGCCAGATCGTGGCGCTGGGGCTTGTGCACATGGTCAACGTCGGTTCGGTCTACTCCGTCGTCGGTCTGGGATCGAAAATTGTTCTGGGCACTCGACCCAAGGCGGCTCGCGTGGTCGGGCAGCTCTCCGGCGCAGCGATGATTCTCGTCGCGGTCCTCCTGTTTGTCGAACAGGTCTACGCTTTCGCGCGATAAGCACGACGCGCTCAGTGGCGGACCCACCGCAAGGCGACGCCAGTTACACGAGCGCCATCCAAACCTGCTCTGAGGACTCGCCGCACAGTTGCCGGACCATGAGCGCACCGCACTTGCGGCATCGATAGTGCTCGAGGGCAACGCGACCTTCGCACTGCCCTACTCCAACCAGAATCATCTCGTCATTGCTGGCGAAACTCGACGAGCGTCCATCAAGGCTGTTGCACTCATTACAGAGTTCCATGGCAATCCTCCGTCGCCGGCGTCCCCGAGAGGAGCCGAACGGAAACGATGACCCGGACGAGCGGGCCGCTGGGTCGACGCTGGCGACGCGACGTGCGTGCAGCCTAAATATCCTCCAAAAGGTGGTGCGGTGCAACAGATTCTGCGCGGACAATGGACTCGACGGAGTCGTCAAAGGATGTGCAAGAGAGCTTTGCGCGTGCCACAGGCAGTTGGCCTCTGCGCAGCATAAAGGGAAAGCAGTCGACGCGATGGCCAGGTCGCTGACCCACCGTGAACTACCAATAAGAGAATATGATTCACCAAAGCACTGCGATTCTCGCGGTTTGTCAGGTCTTATTTGAGTAATTAATAATATCTCTGGCGGCGGAGTCGACTGATATGCGAGTCCTCGTACTGGGCAGTGGCGTGGTTGGAGTGACAAGCGCGTTCTATCTCGCGCGTGCGGGTCATGATGTCGTTGTCGTCGACCGGGAACAGGGTCCCGCGCTCGAAACGAGCTTCGCGAATGCTGGGCAGATTTCGCCAGGCTACGCAGCGCCGTGGGCTGCACCGGGCGTGCCGCTCAAAGCCGTGAAGTGGATGTTCCAGAAGCACGCACCGCTTGCCATTCGTCCGGACGACGAAGACAAGCAGTTCCAGCTTCAATGGATGTGGCAGATGTTGCAGAACTGCACTGCCGAGCGTTACGCCATCAACAAGAACCGCATGGTTCGACTCGCGGAATATAGCCGCGACTGCCTGAAAGCGCTGCGAGCCGAAACAGGAATTCAGTACGAGGGGCGCACGGGCGGCACACTGCAAGTTTTCCGCACACAACAGCAGTTTGACGGCGCGGCCAAGGACATCGCGGTTCTGAAAGAGGCGCATGTCCCATATGAGTTGTTGTCCCGGGACCAACTCGCCAGCGTGGAGCCGGCACTGGCTGCCACCTCGCACAAGTTGACCGGCGGACTGCGCTTGCCCGGCGATGAAACGGGCGACTGTCAACTGTTTACGACGCGACTTGCTGCGCTGGCCGAGCAGGCGGGCGTGACCTTCCGCTACAACACGCTGGTCGATGGTCTAGTAATCGAGGGCGGCAAAGTCGCCGGTGTGCGCCATGGTGCCAAGCTCATCCACGCAGATGCGTTCGTTGTCGCATTCGGGTCCTACTCCACGAACTTCCTGTCTCGCCTCGTCAAGATTCCCGTCTATCCTCTCAAGGGCTATTCCATCACGGCGCCTATCGTCGACGAAGCTCGCGCACCGGTCTCGACTGTTCTCGACGAAACCTACAAGATCGCCATCACACGCTTCGAAAAGCGCATCCGCGTCGGCGGCATGGCTGAGATCGTTGGCTTTGACAAGCGTCTGCGCGAGGCGCGTCGCGAGACCCTCGAGATGTGCGTCAACGACCTCTTCCCTGGCGGCGGAGACACATCGAAGGCGACCTTCTGGACCGGGTTGCGTCCAATGACGCCGGACGGAACGCCGATTGTCGGTCACACCGCCGTGCCGAACCTCTATCTCAACACGGGGCATGGCACGCTCGGCTGGACCATGTCATGCGGCTCGGCGCAGCTTCTCGCAGACCTGATATCCGGGCGGAAGCCCGCGATCCAGTATGACGACCTGAATGTCTTTCGCTACGAGAAAGAGCCGGAAGCACCGCGCGATTTTCAACTGAGCTAGGCGTTGCAGCATGGCAGCCCGACGTGCAGCGCATCTGCTGTGCTGCGTTAGCGTTGCCTCGCTACAGTAGTACGATATTCGTTCGTCTTCACGCCACGTGCGATGCGTCGCTTCGCGCTGGCCTGACGCTTCCGGATCAGGAGGACCTATGCGCATTCTGCTAGTTGGCGCGACCGGACTGCTCGGCAAGGAAATCCTTCGCCTGCTCTCACCTGAACACGAAGTCATTGGTGCGAGCCGCAACGGCCCGGACCTCTCGGTGGACCTCGCAGACAAGGCATCCATCGTCTCAATGTACCGGCAGCTCGGAACCGTTGATGCCGTGATTTGCGCCGCAGGTTCAGCGAAATTTGCGCCGCTTGAATTGCTGACCGACGAAGACTTTGCGTTCAGTCTCTCGAACAAGCTGATGGGACAAGTCAATCTCGTCCGGTGCTCGGTCGGTCACATCGCACAAGGCGGCTCCCTGACGCTAACCAGTGGCATTCTCTCCCAGCATCCGGTCACAGGCAGTGCCGTCGTGGGCATCGTCAATGCGGGGGTCGAGGCGTTTGTCCGCTCCGCGGCGCTCGAACTGCACGGCAAGGCGCGCGTCAACGTCGTCAGTCCGGGATGGGTTTCAGAAACGCTTGCCGCAATGGGGCAGGATTATTCGGCAGGTACCCCCGCCGCGGTGGTCGCCCAGGCGTACAAGCGAAGCCTGGTCGAGGACATCACGGGACAGGTCATTCCAGTCAAAAAGCCGTGAAAGCCGCGCCACCATCGTTCAACGCGCCATCGCAGCAACGGCGTTCCACTTCGGTCTTGCCGTTTTGACTCGTAGCAACGCCGCGTTTCGTACTTAACCACATACCAGGCCAAGCATTGAGGAGACGACCATGAACCTCGCCGGCAAGACACTATTCATATCGGGAGGCAGTCGTGGTATCGGACTTGCCATTGCACTCCGGGCGGCACGCGACGGTGCGAACATTGCGATTGCAGCCAAGACCGCCGACCCGGACCCGCGGCTCGAGGGCACGATCCATACGGCGGCTGCCGCTGTGGAAGCGGCAGGCGGAAAGGCGCTTGCGCTGATCGTCGACATTCGCGATGAAGAACGCGTCAAGGCTGCGGTTGCCCAAACCGTTGAGGTGTTCGGCGGCATCGACATACTCGTGAACAATGCCAGCGCCATCCGCTTGACGGGAACGCTGGATACGCCCGTCAAGCGGTACGACCTGATGCATGGGGTGAACGGGAGAGGCACGTTTGTCTGTGCCCAGGCCTGCCTGCCCCACCTCCTCAATTCGACGAATCCACACATCCTCACGCTGTCGCCACCGCTGGTCACCGACGCAAAGTGGTTCAAGGACTTCCCGGCCTATACGATCGCAAAGTACACGATGAGCCTGTTCACCCTCGCGCTAGCGGGTGAGTTCAAGGACCGTGGCGTCGCCGTGAATTCGCTGTGGCCAAGAACGGCGATTGCGACCGCTGCCGTGCGAAACGAGATTGGCGGTGCGGAGATGATTGCAGCGTGCCGCAAGCCGGAGATCGTCGCCGACGCGGCCCACTATATCCTGACGCGCCCGTCGAGAAAGTGCTCGGGAAATTTCTTTCTCGATGATGAGGTGCTAATGGCGGCGGGTGTCCGGGACTTCTCGCAATACGACGTCCAGGCGGGCGCGGCATTGCAGGCAGATTTTTTCGTTGAGGCCTTGCCCGGCATGCGACGGGCGGACAATATGGTCAAGGCGAAGCCGGGCCTGTGAGGTACCTGGTCACCCCGGCTCAACGATGGCAGACACGATTTGGTGTCGTGTTTCAGTGGGAAACCGGGGCAAACTCGTCGAAGTACATTCGCTCGAGTGAGAGCGTTATGCCGAACGCAGAGGATTTCAGCGGTCCATTCGCTCCGAAGAATTGCAGTTCTCCGCGCTGGCCAACAACAATAACCTCTCGGGCGCCACCCTCCAGGTAAGCCCTGACTCTCGGGCCGATGTCATGCGCAAGCGTGCGGTCAAGAAGCACCTCGACACACAAGTCAGGCACAAACGGAATTGGGGCTTCCCGGTCAAACCCTTCCCACTTTTCCGGCGGCATCCAGACAACGTCAGGTACGCGGATTCCGAATGAGGGCGTCGCCACGGCGACCGACATGGCCGCCACGTGACCAATCTGCTCGGCGATCTGGCAGTAGACGTCAGTCACGACAATCTGGCGCCTTGCTGAGGGCTGCGGATGCGGCACCGCTTCGCCGCGACTATCCAGTTCACAGCATTCCCACAACCCGGAATCAGGGTTGGGGTGAATCCGACGCCAAGTCGCAACGAGTCCGTCCCGCTCGAGAAGAGTAGACACAACGACAAGCCTCCAATAGGGAAACACAGTAAGGGTATTCCCTTTGTCCTCGCGTGAAAAGCGATTATTTATGTGCGCCGCACAATCCAGCCAGGCAGCGCGTGCGGAATTGCTCTTTCGGCCGTTATCGGGCCACATCATGAGGCCCAGTGCCCCTTGTGAGCCCATGGCTTTGCGGTGAAGTCTGAATTTCATTGACGCTCATTGTGCATCGCGTCAAAATCCGGAAATCAAGCGCCATGACACGAATCGTGCCGACGAGGCACATCAAGAATTGGGTGGCCGCTCAGCCGTGGAGTCATCCGGCCCAAGAGCGCGCTATGACTAGAACACGGGAAGTGAAATGGAACTCGATGCTGAGACATTCCGGCGACTGCGCCGTCTCGCCCCGGTCCTCGACGACATACTCAACGCCGGAGAAGTCGAACATGCGGACCAGGCAGTGAATCTCGCGGCACTCGCACAACTATGCTCGACCCTGTTCGACGCTTACTGCTCCATGCATCCTGACGAGACCGCGCAAGCCAGCCTGAACGTGCGTGAGCCGTAAATCAGCAACTTGCTGTGCTCTCGTCGGCCGCCATCAAGGACACCCATTCGAGCTGGGCTGCCTGGTGGCATACGACTTTCATTTATCTGCTCGAGGATTGCATTTAACGCGGATACCAATTAGATATACGAATTAAAACGCGAAAACATGGCGGCCTGATTGCACCGCAGGATGGCCGAATTTGGAAGAACGTGCCAGGAGGCAGGAATCGGCGCGATGACGTGGCGTTCAGCGCAAGCACCCAGCCTGGTGAGCCACACATCGACCCGAGCGCTGCCCCCTTGAAACAAATGGTGATTATTAGCCAGTCATTGAATAGTGTTATGCTGCGCCCTGTAGCTTATCGTTCATGGACGCCGAACCTGGCCCATGTTCGCAGTTCCACACGCGACAAATAGAATTGAATCCTCTGGCACAGCTGGCGTTTCGCAATGGCCTTCCATTGCAAGCCGCGAGATACCCATTTGAGGCATTCACGGAGATCAGCCGCCATTGGATATCCAGTGCATCGCTCCATGGGCCGGTACTTTGGCTGGCATGAGATCCGGATCAAAGCACATTCATCAGACAACACAGTTCCGCCATGGTTTCGAAAGCCGTCGAATCACAAAACGTCGTCTCGGTAGGCAGCAAGATTCGCGGACTGCGTCAGCGGCAAGGCCGCACACTGGATGACATCGCCACGGC
Organism: Paraburkholderia oxyphila NBRC 105797; assembly: GCF_000685075.1. Lineage (GTDB taxonomy): Bacteria > Pseudomonadota > Gammaproteobacteria > Burkholderiales > Burkholderiaceae > Paraburkholderia > Paraburkholderia oxyphila. The sequence goes on along the minus strand of NZ_BAYD01000060.1, from coordinate 50,971 downwards.
GGCGCAGCTCTCCAAACCGTTTCTCTCGCAGGTCGAGCGAGATCTTGCGAGCCCCTCCATCACCTCGCTCGTGAGCATCGCCAAGGCGCTCGGCGTGCCCGTCAGCTATTTCGTCGATGCGCCCACCGAAGCGGGTTGCGTATGCCGCGGCCAGGATCTCAAGTTCTTTGGCTTTGCCGATTCGGCCAACCTCTATGCGCGCCTCACCAACCCAACCGGCGGCCGCCAGCTCGAGGCCATTCTCGTGCGCATGCCGCCCGGCAAGCGCGACAGCGAAGTCACCACGCACGCCGGCGAGGAATTCCTGCACGTGCTTTCGGGTGAAGTGACGCTCACGCTCGAAGGCCAGTCGTTCGTGGTTCGCGCGGGGGACAGTGCGCACTACGAATCGACTGTGCCGCACGCCTGGAGCAACACGTCGGATCAGGAAACCGTGCTCGTCTGGGTAGGTACGCCGCGTATCTTCTGAAGCCGTGCTGCCCACCGTTGCGGTGCGGCAGCTTCAAGGACAATTTCGCTGGCAGCGCTTCCAGCATGTTTCAAGGCGCTTGCGTTTCACTGTCTTCCACCGCCTCCGGCAAGTCTTGCTCGCGATGGCGCGGCAACGCGCGTCCCGCACCCTTCACACGCGTGCGCGATACCACCGTGTAATAGAGCACGGGCGTGAACACGAGCCCGAGCAGCGTAGCCGCGATCACGCCGCCGAACACACCCGTGCCGATCGAGTGCCGGCTCTCCGCACCGCCGCCCTGTGAGATCACGAGCGGCAGGACACCGAGCAGGAACGCCGCCGAGGTCATCACGATAGGCCGCAGGCGCTCGCCACTCGCGCCCACCACCGCCGCGCCGAGCGGCACGCCGCGCGCACGGCGCACGTTCGCGGCCTGCACGATCAGGATGGCGTTCTTCGCCGCGAGGCCGATCACGGTCACCATCCCCACCTTGAAATAGATGTCGTTGGGCAATCCGCGCAGGAGCATCGCGCTCACCGCGCCCACCGCGCCGAGCGGCACGACCAGCAGCACCGAGAGCGGCGTGATCCAGCTCTCGTAGAGCGCCGCGAGCACCATGAACACCGCGAGCAGCGAAAGGCCGAGCAGGAGCGGCGTCTGGCGCGCGGCCTGCACTTCCTCGAACGCGGCGTCGGTCCATTCTCCGGACACACCCTCGGGCAGCGCGAGTGCGAGCCGCTCCATTTCCGCCATCGCTTCGCCCGAGCTATGGCCCGGCGCTGCGCGCCCCGTCACGTCGAGCGACGGATAGCCGTTGTAGCGGCTCAGCATCACGGGGCCGAGCGTCCAGTGCGTGGCGGCGATCGACGACATCGCCACGGTGCCGCCCGCCGAGTTCTGCACCGGCAGCTCGAGCAGCTGGTTGTCGCTCATGCGCGTGGGTGCGTCGGCGGCGACGATCACGCGGCGCATGCGGCCGCCCGCCGGGAAGTCGTTGACGTAGTTCGAGCCGAACGTGCTGCCCAGCACGTCCGCGATGCGGTCGAACGAGACGCCGTACGCGTAGGCCTTGTTGCGGTCGACGTCGAGCTCCACGCGCGGCGCGTCGGGCAGGTCCTCCGAATGCACCTGTGCCACCACGCGGCTCTTGCCCGCGGCGTCGATCAGCTGATCGCGCGCGGCTTTCAGCGCGTCCATGCCCGCGCCGCCGCGATCCTCCAGCCGGTACGTGAAACCCTCGGCGTGCCCGATCCCCGGCACCGCCGAAGGCAGCGTGGCCTGCACGTCGCCGTCGAGGATCGTCGCGAACTGCTCGTTGAGCGCGTCGCGCAGCGTCTGCGCGTCTTTTTCCTCCTTGCCGCGCTCGCCCCATGGCTTGAGCTCGACGAACGCCATCGCCACGTTCTGGCCGCTGCCCGCGAAGCTCCAGCCCACCACGCTCGTCACGTTGCCCACCGCCTGCTGCTTGCCGAGGATCGCCTCCACGCGCTTGACCACGTCGAACGTGCGCGCCTGGGTAGCGCCCGCGGGCAACTGGATCATTACCTGCAGCTGGCCCTCGTCCTCGCTCGGCAGGAAGCCCTGTGGCAGCTTCCAGTAGAGCAGCGCCCCGACCGCGCACAGGAGCACGTAGATCGCCAGCAAGCGCGGGCCGCGCCGCAGCAGCGCGGCCACGAGTGCGCGATAGCCGCGCGAGGCCCGCGCCGCTTGCGCTGCAAGGCCGCGCTCGGGCCTGTGCACAGGCTTCGGCATCCTGAGCAAGTTGGCGCATAGTGCCGGCGTCAGCGAGAGCGCCATGAACGACGAGACGAGCATGGACGCGATCATCGCCACGGCGAACTGCCGGTAGATGCCGCCCACGTTGCCGTTGAAGAACAGCATCGGCACGAACACGGCCGTGAGCACGGCCGTCACGCCGACGATCGCGCCGCCGATGCGCTTCATCGCGGCGCGCGTGGCCTCGCGCGGCGGGAGACCGCGTTCGTGCATCACGCGGTGCACGCTCTCGACCACGACGATGGCATCGTCCACGAGGATGCCGATCGCGAGCACGAGCCCGAACATCGTGAACACGTTGATCGACATTCCGCCCGCGTAGAGCGCGAGAAACGCGCCCATGAGCGTGACGGGAATCACCACGGTGGGCACGAGCGTCGAACGCAGGTCTCGCAGGAACAACCACATCACGGCGAACACGAGCACCACGGCTTCGATGAGCGTGATCACCACTTCGTGGATCGCCACGCGCACGAAGTACGCGGTATCGAACGGGATCTCGATCGCCATGCCCGGCGGCAGGTGCTTCGAGAGCGCCGCGAGCCGTGTGCGGATCGCGTTCGACGTTTCGAGCGCGTTGCCGCGCGGGCCCAGCTGGATGCCCACCGTCGCCGCGGGGCGGCCGTTCAGCCGCGAGTAGAAGGAATAATCGGCGCGGCCGAGCTCCACGCGCGCGATGTCGCTCAACCGCACGAGCGAGCCGTCCGTCTTCGCCTTCAGCACGATCTGCCCGAATTGCTCGGGCGTGTCGAGCTGCCCCTTCACGCTCACCGACTCGGTGGTCTGCTGCCCGTTCACGAACGGCGCGTTGCCGAGCGTGCCCGCCGTCACCGGCGCGTTCTGCGCGGAGATGGCCAGGTTGACCTCGGCGGCCGTGAGACCGTATTCGCGCAGCTTCACGGGATCGAGCCAGACGCGCATGGCCTCGTCGGAATCCCAGAGCTCGGCCGCGCCCACGCCCGGCGCGCGCTTCAGGTCGCGCAGGATGAAGCGGTTCAGGTAGTCGCTCAGTTGCGCCGAATCGCGCGAGCCGTCGGTGGAGGTCAGCGCGACGAGCATCAAGAAGGTGTTGGCGGCCTTCTCCACGTCGATGCCCTGCTGCACGACCGGCTGCGGCAGTCGTGCCTCCACCTGCTTGAGCCGGTTCTGCACGTCCACGAGCGCGATGTCGGGATTGCTGTCCGGCGCAAAGGTCACGTCGATTTCGAGGTTGCCGAGCGCGTCGCTGGTCGTTTCGTAGTACTGCAGACCTTCAATGCCGTCGAGGCTCTCCTCGATCACGCTCGCCACATTCGCGTCCACTTCTTCCGGCGATGCGCCCGGATACTGCGTGTAGATCACGATGCGCGGCGGCGAGAGCCGCGGATACTGCGCAACCGGCAGCATGGGGATCGCGAGCACGCCCGCGACCATCACGGCGAGTGCGATGACCCACGCGAAGACCGGCCTGTCGATGAAGAAGAAGGGCACGCGCTTGTCGGTCCGCGGTTACGAGGTTGATGGAAACGCAAACGGTGGGGCGTCCGCGTAGCGCGCCATGTGGAGCGTGTCAGCGAGCAGGCCGTCGCGCATGGCGGAGCCGCGCGAGCGCCCTTCCACCACGAAGCCGAACTTGCGATAGAGCGCGATCGCCGCTGCGTTGTCGGCGAACACTTCGAGCTCGAGCCGGCGCAGGCCCAGCGATTGGTCCGCGCACTCGACCATCGCCGCCATCAGCGCGCTGCCCACCCCGCGCCGCCAGTACGCGTCGTGCACGGCGAAGCCCAGCGACGCGCAGTGCGAGCGGCGCGGCTTCGCGACTGCGAGATGCGATTGGCCGACGACGCGGCCATCGATTTCAGCGCAGATCGTGATGCAGCCCGGCGGCCGGCTCTCGTGCCATGTACGCAAGGATTCGGGCGTGCGCCAGCCGCTCAGGAGCGTGCCGTGGCGCACGCCTGGCTGGTTCATCATGTCGACGAGCGCATCGAAATCGGACGGCTCGGAGGTGCGCACGCGAATGCTGCCGGCAGACGTGGACGCGGGCGATGAGGTCATGTCGTGCATGGGCAGCACTCCTGAGCGAACGGCAGCGCCTCGCGCAGGCGCGCCATCAAGAAAGCGTCGATGAGCACGCCCTCGCGCAACACGGTGCCGCGAAAGCGCGCCTCGACTTCGAAACCGCACTGGCGATAGAGCGCGATCGCGGGGGCGTTGTCGGTGAAGACATGGAGTTCGAGCCGGCGCAGGCCGAGCCAGTTGTCGGCGAAATCGAGAATCTGCCTCATCAGATGGGCACCGATGCCGCGCCGCTGCCAGCCGTCATGCACGCAGATGCCGATCTGGCCCACGTGCGCGCGGCGCAGCTTCTGAGGATGGAGCTCGGCCTCGCCCACCATCGTCTCGCCCACCCATGCACCGATGGCGAGCGCGGGCGACATCACGCCGGCAATCCACTCGCGCGTCTGTTCGAGCGAGCGATACGGTGCATGCGGATTGCCGCGCAGCACGGACGGGCCGTGCTGCAGCGCATGGAACGCTTGGGCATCGCCGGGGCGCAGTGCGCGCACAACGAGCCCCTCGGGTAACCTCGACTGCATGATTGTTTCCTTCTTGTTCTTCGAGTCGCCGGGCGTGGACTAACGGGCTACAGCGTCAATTCGAACGACTTCACCAGCACCCCCGGCAGTTTCATGCCGCCCGTCGCGCGCTGGCCCCATGTGTCGTCGGAGAGGCGCAGCTCGGGCTGCGCGCCCAGGCGTTCGAGCCGCTCGCCCAGCAGACCGTACAGGCTGTCGTCGAAGCGCATGGCATCCACCGGCGCGACGATGCGGCCCTCTTCCACCCAGAACGTGGCGAAACGCGTCATGCCGGTCAGCCGGCAGCTCATGCGGTCCGAGAAGTTCACATACCACAGGTTGCCCACATAGAGCCCGGTGCCGAGCGCCGCGAGCACGTCCTCCTCCGCGAGATCGCCGCCCGCCATCGCAAGCGACACAGGCGCCTCGTTCGCGAGCGCACCGTTGGGCGTCAGGCCGTACTCGCGCGCCGTACGGGCGTTCGTCAGTTGCGCGACGCTGCACCCCTCGCGCACGAGCGGCACGCTCGCGCGCAGATAGCCGTCGTCGTTGAAGGCTGGCGCGATGCCGAGCTCCAGGTCCTCCGCAATCGAGACGCGCGCGTCGAGCGCGACCTCGCCGCCGTGCAGCCGATGAAGCGGGCTCTGCGCAGTCGCGTGCGCGCGCGCCGAAAAGCCGCCCCACGCGGTCACGCCCAGCAGCTCTTCGAGCGCCGCTGGCGCGAGCCACGCGCGGTACTGGCCCGGACCCAGCGCACGCGGCGCGAGCGCGAGCACCGGCAAGCGCGCCGCCGCCTCCTGCACCTTGCGGGCGAACACCGCGTCGTCCCAGTTCTCACCCGCGTAGCTCGTCTTGATCGCGCGCCCGCCCGGATGGTAGAGCGACCAGCTGAAGCAGAAGTTCTCGACTTCGTGCCAGCCGCGGCTGCCGCCGCTCGACGCGAAGCCGCGCGAGACCGACCCGCCCGCGTAGAAGCCCACGAAATCGAGCCCGCGCGCGCATTCGGCCACCACGTGCACGAGCGCGTGGGGATCGCGCAAGCGCCCCGCGCGGCGCGTGGTGCGCTGCCATGACGTGGTGTCGTACAGCAGGTGCGGATCGTCGGGCGCGTCGCGCAGGCCCGCGCGCAGCGTCTGCAGCGCTGCGCTCACCTCGCGCAGGTCCTGCCCGGCGTTGCCGCAGATGTCGAGCGTCGAATACGCCTGGCGCGCGCCATCGATCAGGCGCAGCGTGAGCCGCCCCTGCGAGACCTGGCCCGTCTGCCGGACCTTGCCGCCGTTGAAGCGGATGAAGTCCGACTGCTCGCCCGCGAACGACGTGAGCGCCGTTTCGCCCTCGACCAACAGCGCGTCGATCTCGCCCGCAAGCATCATGAAATGCGTATGCCAGTCCACGCTCACGCGCTCACTCGAGAAAAGTCTGTCACTCATCAGGCGCCTCCGAACACGTCGACGTTGCTGAATACGCACGCGGGCGACGCGTGCCCCACGCGGATCACCTGCGCGGGCTCGCCCTTGCCGCAATACGGCGTGCCGTAAACCTCGCGTGTGCTCGCGTCGCCTACCGCAACGAGGCTGCGCCAGAAGCTCGCCGAAATGCCGCGATAGTTCGGGCGCTTCACGACCTGCGTGAGCTTGCCGTTCTCGATGAGCCGGCCGTATTCGCAGCCGAACTGGAACTTGTTGCGATGGTCGTCGATCGACCACGAGGTATTCGAAGTCATCAGGATGCCGTTCTCGATGTTGGCGATCATCGCATCGAGCGTTTGCGAGCCGGGCTCGATATTCAGGTTCGCCATGCGGTCGATGGGCGGGCGATTCCAGTTGGCCGCGCGCGAGTTCGCCACGCCGGGCAGCCCCGCGCGCTGCTGCGAGAGCGCCCCGCCGAGCGGCCGTTCGAGCCGGCCGTTGCGGATCAGGTATTGTTTGGTCGCCGCGCTGCCGTCGTCGTCGAATGCGTAGGTGGCCGCTTCTTCGCGCAATTCGGGATCGAACGTCACGTTCAGCAGCTCCGAGCCATACTGGTAGCTGCCGAACATCTCGGCCTTCACGAAGCTCCAGCCCGCAAAGTTGCGCTCGTCGCCGAGAATGCGGTCCAGTTCGAGCGGATGCCCGATCGACTCATGGATCTGCAGCATCATCTGGTCCGGCATCAGCAGCAGATCGCGCTTGCCCGACGGGCAGTTCGGCGCCGCGAGCAGTTGCAGCGCCTCGTCGGCCACGCGCGCGCCCGCGCCATCGAAGCCGTGGCGCGCGAGGATCTCGAGGCCGCCCTGGGCGAGCGCGCCATGGTCGCCCGCGAGCGTGCGCACCTGCGTGTCGCCGTTGGCGTGCGCGGCCACGCTCAGGCCCGGCATCAGGTAGCGAAAGCGCTGCTCGATGCGCACGCCATCGCACGTGAGGTAGAGCTGGTCCGCGTGCGCGACGTGCATGCTCGCCACGCGCTCGACGATGCGCGCATCGAGGTTCGCGGCCGCGCATTGCTGCGCGAGGCGCTCCAGCCATTCGCCGCGCGTGGGCAGCGGCGTTTCCAGGTTCGGCGAGGCATAGCTGCCGCTCGCTGCGGGCCGCGCAAGCTCGCGATGGTCGATCAGCGAGAAGTTCGCGCTGGCCTGCGCCCGCGCCGTGGCGATGTCGAGCGCGCGCTGCAGCCCCGCTGCGCTCAGGTCGGCCGTGGCGGCGTAGCCCGCACCCGCGCCGGCCCACGCGGTCACCATGGCGCCGCGCTCGTGCACGGCGTGCAACGGCTGCACGACGTCGTTGCGCACGGCGTGGTTCTCGATCTGCTCGTCCACGATGCGCAGCGACCAGAAGTCGGCGCCGCTCTTCAGCGTGCGCGCGGCCTGCGCCCAGCGTTCATCGATCATGCGAACTTCTCCTTGAGGTCCGGCGGCTGTGGCGGCTCCTGCAGCATGGAGGAAGCCAGCAGCGACTGCGTGTAAGGATGCGACGGCGCATGCAGCACGTCGAGCGTGTCCCCCTGCTCGACGATGCGGCCCGCTTTCATCACGATCACCCGATGCGCCATCGCGCGCATCACGGCCAGATCGTGCGTGATAAACAAATAACTCAGCTTGTACTTCTTTTGCAAGTTCGTGAGCAGCGCGAGCACCTGCTTCTGGATCGAGACGTCGAGCGCGCTGGTGGGCTCGTCGAGCACCATCAGCTCGGGCTCGACCGCGAGCGCGCGCGCAATGGCAATGCGCTGGCGCTGGCCGCCCGAGAATTCGTGCGGATAGCGCTGCAGCGAATCGGCCGGCAGCCCTACTTCCTCGAGCAGCGAGGCGATGCGCGTGCGCCGCGCCGGACCTTCGATATCGGGGCGATGCACGGCCAGCCCCTCGCCCACGATCTGCTCGATCGTCATGCGCGGCGAAAGCGAGCCGAACGGGTCCTGAAACACCACCTGCAGGCGCGAATACAGCTCGCGCCGCGCGCGCGCCGTGCGCTGCTCCGAGAGCGGGATTCCGTCGATGCGGATCTCGCCCGCCGCCGCCCCCTGCAGGCCGAGCACCGTGGCCGCGAGCGTCGACTTGCCCGAGCCCGATTCGCCGACGATACCGAGCGTTTCGCCGCGGCGCAAGCTCAGATCCGCTTCGTGCACGGCCCGAAACGTTGCGCTGCCAAAGACCGAGCGCCAGCCCCTGGCCGCCGTCCGGTAGTCCACCGCCAAACCCTTCACTTCGAGAATGGGGGGCGCGCCGGCTTCGATTGCCGCCACCTCGCGGCGCGGCTCGCTGTCGAGCAGGCGCTGCGTATAAGGGTGCTGCGGGTTCGAGAACAGCGCCTCGGTCGTATTCGTTTCCACGAGCACGCCCTTCTCCATCACCGCCACGCGCTGCGCGAAGCGCCGCACGAGGTTCAGGTCGTGCGTGATGAGCAGCACGGCCATGCCGCGCTCGGCCGCCTCCTGCTCCTGCAACTCGATCAGCAGGTCGACAATCTGCTGGCGCACGGTCACGTCGAGCGCCGTGGTGGGCTCATCGGCGAGCAGCAGACGCGGGCGGCACGCCAGCGCCATCGCGATCATCGCGCGCTGGCGCTGGCCGCCTGAAAGCTGGTGCGGGAAGCTGTCGATGCGGCGCTCGGGCTCGGGAATGCCGGTGCGGCGCAACAGCTCGATGCCGCGCTCGCGCGCCGCGCCCGCGCTCAGCCCCTCATGCAGGCGCAGGCTTTCCGCAATCTGCTTGCCCACCGTATACAGCGGATTGAGCGCCGTCATGGGCTCCTGGAACACCATGGCGATATCGGCGCCGCGTATGCCGCGCATCTGCTGCTCGGTCTTTTGCAGCAAATCCTCGCCATTGAACAGCATGCGCCCGGAAAGCTCCGCATGATCGACGAGGCCGAGGATCGACAGCGCCGTCACGCTTTTGCCCGAGCCCGATTCCCCCACGAGCGCCACGCGCTCGCCGCGCGCGATCGAGAGGCTCAGTTCGCGCACGGCCACCTTCTCGCCAAAGCGTACGCCAAAGCGCTCGATTTCCAGCAAAGGACGATTCATCACTTGCCTCCGCCGAATGCCGAGCCTTTGCGGCGCGTGTCGAGAGCGTTACGCAGCGCGTCGCCCATGAAGGTCAGCAGCAGCAGCGTGATCACGAGCGCCGCGAAAGCCGAAAGCGAAATCCACCACGCTTCGAGATTGTTCTTGCCCTCCTGCAGCAATTCGCCCAGGCTCGGCGTGGGCGGCGGCACGCCCAGGCCGAGAAAGTCGAGACTCGTGAGCGAGAGAATCGCCGCGCTCATGCGGAACGGCAGGAACGTGATGACCGGCGTGAGGCTGTTGGGCAGCACGTGGCGCCACATGATCTGCCAGTTCGAGAGGCCCATCGTGCGTGCGGCCTTCACATAATCGAGCGAGCGGTTGCGCAGGAACTCGGCGCGCACGTAGTCGGAGAGCACGAGCCAGCCGAACATCGAAAGCAGGATGAAGAGCAGCCATAGCGTGGGCTCGAAAATCGACGCGAAGATGATGAGCAGATACAGGTCCGGCATCGAGCTCCAGATTTCGATGATGCGCTGGCCGATCAAATCCGTTCGTCCTCCATAGAAACCTTGCACCGCGCCCGTGAGCACGCCCAGCGCGACGCCCGAGACCGTGAGCGCGAGCGCCATCAGCACCGAGAGCCGGAAGCCGTAGAGCAGGCGCGAGAGCACGTCGCGGCCGAACTGGTCGGTGCCGAGCCAGTTGCTGGCCGAGGGCGCGGAGGGATAGGGCTGCGCCGCGAAGTAATCGATCGTGTCGTAATGGAAATGATTGGGTGGATAGACCGCGAAGTTGCCGTTCGACTCGAGCCGCTGCCTGATATACGGATCGAGATAGTTGGTCTTCGCGGGAAAGTCGCCGCCGAAGATCGTCTCCGGGTAGTCCTTCACGATCGGGAAGTAGTAGTGGCCTTCGTAACGCACCACGAGCGGCCGGTCGTTGGCGAGCACCTCGCCAAACAGGCTGATCGCGAACAGCGTGGCGAAGATGACGAGACTCCAGAAGCCGAGCGGCTGCGCGCGAAAGCGCAGCCATGTGCGCCGCCACGGCGAAACCGGGGGCGCATGCGCAACGGCTGCGGACTCAGCGGTCCAGGCGGTGGAACTGGATGCGGGGGTCGACGAGGACATAGCAGACGTCAGCAATGAGTTTGGTGATGAGGCCGATCAGCGTGAACAGGAACAGCGAGCCGAGCACGACGGGGTAATCGCGGCGGATCACCGAGTCGTACGAGAGCTGCCCCATGCCGTTCAGGGAAAACAGCGTTTCGATCAGCAGGTTGCCGTTCAGGAATGCGCCCACGAACGCGGCTGGCAGGCCCGTGACAAGCGGAATCGCGGCGTTGCGCAGCACGTGCTTCCACAGAACGTCGCGCTCGGGCGCGCCTTTCGCACGCGCCGTGAGCACATACTGGCGACCGATTTCCTCGAGGAACGTGTTCTTCGTGAGGATCGTGACGATCGCGAAGTTGCCCACCACGGAAGCCGTCACCGGCAAGACGATGTGCCAGAGGTAGTCGAACAGCTTGCCCGTGAGGCTCAGGTCGGCGAAGTTATCGGACGTGAGGCCACGCATCGGGAACACCTGCCAGAACGTGCCGCCGCCGAACAACATCAGGAGCAGCACGCCCAGCACGAAGCCCGGCACCGCGTAGCCCGCGAGCACGAGCACGCTGGTCACCGTGTCGAAGCGCGAGCCGTTGCGCACCGCCTTCGCAATGCCGAGCGGCACCGATATCAGGTAGGTGAGCAACACCGTCCACAAGCCGAGCGTGATGGAGACCGGCAGCCTCGAGCGGATCACGTTCCAGACGCTGTCATGCTGGTAGTACGACTCGCCCAGATCGAAGCTCGCGTAGTTCTTCAGCATGACGAAGTAGCGCGTGAGCGGCGGCTTGTCGAAGCCAAACTGCTTCTTGATCTGCTCGATCTGCTGCGGGTCCACGCCCTGGCTGCCGTGATAGCCGCCACCGCCCGAGCCGCCCTCGCCGCCGTGCGCGTTGCCGTGGCGCAGCTGCGCCATGATCTGCTCGACCGGCCCGCCCGGCACGAACTGCGTCACGACGAACGTGAGCGTGACGACGCCGATCAAAGTGGGCACCATCAGCAACAATCGTCGGAAAATATAGGCAAACATGGTGCTCCTCAGTGGGCGGACGCCTGCGCGGCCGGGTCAAGCGGTGCCGATGCGGGCTTGCGATACCAGTAGTCGATGGTCCAGTCCTCGGCCCCGTACGTAACCGGTATGGTCTTCGGGAAGGCGAAGGTGGTCTTGTAGGCGATACGCGCGTTGGGTGCGTAGTACTCGGGCACGAGGTAATACTCGTTCATCAGCACCCGGTCTAGCGCACGCGTGGCCGCTTCGAGATCGTCGAGCGTATTCGCCGCCTGGACCGCCGCCACGAGCGCGTCCACGGCCTTCGAACGCACGCCCGGATAGTTCTCCGAGCCCACCTGGGACGCCGCGGCCGTGCCGAAGCGGCGCTCGAGTTCCGCGCCCGGAATCGTCACCGGACTGTAGAGCCAGGTGGTCATGTCGTACTCGAAGTTGTCGAGCCGCTTCTGGTACAGCGCACTGTCGATTTCGCGCAGGTGCGCATTGATGCCGAGCGTGGCGAGTGCCTGCGTATAAGGCAGGATCACGCGGTCCATGCCCGGCTGGTCGTCGAGGATCTCGATCGTCATGGGCTCGCCATCTGCATTGCGCAGCGCGCCGTCGCGATAGTGCCAGCCAGCCTGCGCGAGCAGATCGCGCGCCTCGCGCAAGTTGCCGCGCAGCGAATCGGGCGGCAACGTGCCCGGCTGCTCGAGCATCGGCCCGAATACCGCGGACGGCAGGCTCGCACGATACGGGGCCAGCAGCTGCAGCTCTTTATCGCCCGGCGTGCCCGTGGCCTGGAACGGGCTCTGCTCGAAATAGCTGTGCAGGCGCACGTACTGGCCGTAGAACATCATGCGGTTCATCCAGTCGTAGTCGAACGCCAGCGACAGCGCGTGGCGCACGCGTACGTCCTCGAACATCGGCTTGCGCAAGTTGAAGAGCATGCCCTGCATCTGTGCCGGACCGTCCGCGAAATCGCCCTTCTTCAGCAAGCCGTTGCGGAAGTTCTTGCCCACGTACTTGCGTGCCCACTGGGTGGCGCTGTATTCCACATGAATGTCGTCGTCGCCGGCCTTGAAGGCTTCGAGCTGCGTGTACAGGTCGACGTAGAGCTTGAACGTGATGTGCTCGAAACGGTACATGCCGCGCCGCGTCGGCAGATTCGCGGCCCAGTAGTCGGGGTTGCGGCGATACGCGATCTGCTTGTCATTCTTGCGCCCGGCAATCAGATACGCGCCGCTCGCAATGGGCGGCACGTTCGAGAGCTGGTCGAAGGGGATCGTCGTGCCGTCCGCGCGGCGCGCCCACTTGGGCGAGAACACCGGCAAGTCGCCCGCGATGAGCGGCGCGTCGCGCTCGGCCCGGCGAAACTCGAAGCGGATCGTCTGCCGGTCCACCACGACCGCGCGCTTGATGACCGAGAACTGCGCGTTGAAGAGCGGCGAGGCCTGCGGGCTCGTCAGAGTATCGAACGAATACTTGACGTCGGCGGCCGTGATCGGATCGCCGTTGGAAAAGCGTGCGGCCGGGTTGATATGGAATGTCGCCGAGGTCTGGTCGGGCGCAACCTCGACATTATCTGCAATCAGCGGATACTCGGACGCGAGCTCATCCCAGCTGCGCTGCATGAGCGTGTCGAACATCAGGTTCTGGATGTCCGGCGCCGGCGTGCCGCGCACGAGAAACGGATTCAGCGAATCGTAGCTCGTGAACTGATTGTAGTTCTGGAAAATCAGCGTGCCGTTGGCTGGCGCGTCGGGATCCGCATAGTCGAAATGCGTGAAGCCGGGTGGATACTTCGGCTGGTCGTACTGCGCGAGCGCCGTCGCGGCAAGGGCCGGCGTCTGGGCCGCCGCGAGCGTGCCGATGGCAACGGCCAGTGCGGGCGCTACGAGCGAGCATCGCAACAACCTCAACTTCTTCAATCTCATCGTCAGTCTGCTTGAGGACGCGCGCCGGCGTGTGGCCGATGCACGGTTCGTTGATTAGACACGGCAGGGTGTGCCGATGTCGCTCGCCACTACGGGAAACATGCGATTCAGGCGGCCACCGCCGCCTGAATCCCGTACTACGCCCTACTCAGCACCTGCGGATCAGAACTTGTACGTCGCTCCGATCTGCGCGAACATGCCGATATAGTTGTACAACGACGTGTCGTAGCCCGTCTGGTTGAGCGCGCTGCTCGCGAAGACCGCGTCGAACGGAGGCGTACGGTTGAAGATGTTGTTGATGCCGCCGTAGATCGTCCAATGCTTGATGCCCGTATAGGTGACCATCAGGTTGAACTGGCTGTACGAGCCCACCTTGCCGGACGGCAGCGTGGGTGCGGCAGCGGTAAGCGTCTCCGCATACGGGCCCGTGAACTCCCACGTCAGGGCCGCGTTCCAGTTGTGGTAAGCCCAGTTCAGCGTCGTATTGCCCTTCCAGCGCGGGAAGCTGCCGCCGAACGGTTGCGAGAGCGTGAAGTTGTTGCCCGCACCGTTGACCGGGCCGGAAGGCAGACCGAGCTTGAACTGATTCACGTAGGCCCAGTCGCCCAGCAGCGAGAACGTACCGTACTTGGTCGGCAGCGACTGGCGGAACGTGCCTTCGAAGCCGTTCGTGTCGAGGTAGCCGAGGTTCTCGTACGGGAACGTTTCGTAGAGAATCTGCCCCTGCGCGTTGGTCACCACCGACGACGGCGTGGCCGCTTCGCCAATGACGTGGTCGACGCGAATCTTGTACCAGTCGAAGCCGAAATCGGTCGTGCGCGTCAGCGACGTCTGGAAGCCCAGGTTGATGTTGCGCGTGCGCTCCGGCTGCAGGTCCGGATTGCCCTGGGTGATCGTGGTGACCGTGCCGTTGGACAGCTGCTGGATGCCGAGCGTCTGCGAATTGCTGTTTTCAACGAACGTCGGCGCGCGGAAGCCGCGGTTATACGAGCCGTACATCGTCACTTGCTGGACCGGCTGGTAGCGCAGGGCGAAGCGCGGCGAGAACGCGCCGCCGAAGTCGCTGTAGTGGTCGTAGCGGCCCGACTGGCTGAACGTCAGGTTCCGGATGATCGGAATGTCGACCTGGTAGTAGACCGCCGCGACATTGCGCTGGCCGTCGACGGTCTCCAGATTCGGGTTGAGCACCGTGCCATCCAGATACTCCGCACCCGGGTTGATGACCTCGCTCTCGTGCAGGAACTGCGCGCCGAAGCCGATGCCGATATCGCCCGTGGGCAGATGGTACAGGTTCGGCGTGGCCAGCGTTGCGTCAACCGTATCGAGCTTCGAGATGCCCTGGTTGTTCGCGTCCTGGTACAGGCCGTTCAGGCCATTGGGTGTCGAGGACGGATTGGCGAAGTTGAACGTGCCGTTCTGGAAGATGTTGTTGAGCACCGCCGTATTGAGCTGGTTCGTGTAGGTATTCGAAACGTTGCTCTGCGAGTGGCTGTACGAAGCCGACCAGTCCCAGTCGCCGGCTTGCGGCACGGTGAACGAACCGTGAATCCCCGTGGACCCGCGCCAGTAATTCGCGTCGGTCTTCTCCGTCACGGTGTTCGGGAACGCGTAGGTGAGCGGCGTTGCCACCCCGTACGGGTTGTATGGACTCCCTGCCGGCACGACGTTGTTGAACGGCGTCAGGCCGACGCCCGGGGTGTACGCCAGCGTCGGCTGTTGCGGGCTGCCGACGATGTTGTTCCAGAGACCGTCGTTGGTGGTCGTCTGATTGTTGCTCTCCCACAAATCGGCAAAGGCCGTGGTCGTGTCGCTGATCTTGAAGTCGGCATGGACCTTCGCGCTCGCACGCGTGGTCTCCGGCGCGATCGACATGCCGTTGGCCGTGTTGAAGCTGCACACCGTGCCGCCCAGGCCCGCCGCCGCGCCGAGGAAGTTGCTGCCGGCCGGATGGACCGCCCCGCCCCACGGACAGCCGCTCAGCGCCTGCGCCGTGTTCGGGCCCGTCTGCCAGTAGGACGGCGCGAGCAGCGAGAGCCCACCCGGCCGGTTCGTGAAGTCCTGCGCGGAGGTGGAGTCGCGGTCGGCCAGCGTCGAGCCCGCATCGTGATAGACGCTCGCCGAAGCGGTGACGTTGAAGCGGTCCGCATTGAGATCGCCAAAGCCCGCCAGTACACCGAACTTGGTCGTGCCGTTGCCGGCGCCGTCGCTGACCGAGCTGCCGTAGCTGCCGTCGAGCTGGAGGCCGCGGAAATCGTGCTTCGTGATGATGTTGACCACGCCCGCAATCGCGTCCGAGCCGTATTGCGATACGGCGCCCGTCTTGACGATTTCGATGCGCTCAATGTCGTTCAGGGGGATCGTGTTGAGGTCGAAGAAGCTGTCGGTGCTGTTCGAATAGAAGGCGAACGGCGCCACGCGCTGGCCGTCGACGAGCACGAGTGTGTACTTCTCGCTCAAGCCGCGTAGCGCGATACCGGCCGCGCCGGCGGCGAAGTTGCCGGCCTGGCCTTCGCTCCAGCTGTTGGCCGAGTTGGCCGTGGTCGTGCGCAGGAAGTCGGCCACGCTCGTCGCGCCGCTATTCTGAATGTCTTTCTGCGTGACGGTCTGCACCTGCTGGAAACCCGTCTTGTCCGATTGACGGATCAGCGAACCGGTCACCTCGAACTTCTTCAACTGCTTCACGGGCGCGGTGCCGGCCGTGCCGGTGGCCGCTGCGCCTGTGCCGGCGGCGGCAGCCGCAGGCGCGGTATTGCCGGGTTGCGAGTTCGCCGCTGGCGCCGAGGCGCTTTCCGGCACAGCAGCCGTGCCGGCATTGGCCGGCGGCTGGCTCTGCGCAAACGCCGGCATGGCGATGGCCGCCGACAACGCCAGTTCAGCCCAGATTATTCTTCGAATGGCTAGCGCCAGTACCCTTTGTTTCACTTTTTCCCCTTCTCACTCGTCGGTCACGTCCACTTCGGTTATGCGAAGCAAGGTCTCGTGAACCCCGCCGCTCGATTTGACGACGCTGTCGCGCCGCGCCGTTTGTTCCCCGCCTTCAGCCGCTTCACTACTGCACCATCCACCCCTGTTGAGCCCTGTCCTGCGGAACCTCACCTTCCTTATATTTCGTATTCCTTACCAACCTCCTTGCCTCGCATCGCATACCGCGCTAGCCGATCCAGCTAGAACAGCTTCGGCGTGCCGACCCACACGAACACGCTTTCCTCATCAGCGGTATTGACCCACGCATGCGGCACCGACGATTCATAGTGCGCGGTGTCACCGGCCTGCAAGACAAATGTCCTGCCTTCCAGGGTGAGCGACACCTCGCCGCTCATCACGTACATGAATTCCTCCACGGCGGATGTCATGACCGCCGGTGTCGTCTCTCCGGCCGGCATCCGCACGAGTTGCGCATCGAGCAAACGGTTCGTGCCCGCGTTCGTGAGGCGGCCAAACTGGCTGGCCGATCCCGCGAAACCAAAGAATCTCAGATCGTCGCGCCGGAAAACGGCCTGCTCTTCGTCCTGCGTTTCGACGAAATACTGCAGCGTGACGCCCATCGCCTTGGCAACGGCCGACAGCGTCACAATGGAGGGCGTCGCCATCCCGCGCTCGACCTGCGAAAGGAACGGCTTCGAGACCCCCGACGCTGTTGCCAGGTCCTGCAGCGTGAGTTGGAGCCGCTGGCGCAACCCCCGAATCCTGTTCCCTATTGTTGCTGCTACAACGGCCTTGTTATCGAGTGGCGAAACCATAGCAAGCGAGAAATCACGCGTCAAAATGAGTTTGATATCGCCAAATTGTTTTCCCTCAGGCACGGCACGCCCCTACCGCTCGACTTCCCGGGCCGGCACCTCATGATGGAAATGCTCCGACCGGCAAGCCGCACCAGTCGATTTGGAGTCCTGATTCAACTTCGTGCTTTTCGGCGCCTCTAGCGACACCTCCGGCGACATCTCCAGCGTTGCCTCCCACGGCGACGCCCGAAGTGCCGCCGCGCACCACGCTCACGCACTCACGGCTTCGATGCCACCAGAATCCAGAGTTGGGCGAGATCGGCGCTGCCGTCGGTGCCCTTGACTGCCTTGAACGCCTGCACGGCACGCGCCTTCTGTCCCGCCACGTAATACGCTTCGCCAAGGCGCAGCTGCGCGAGATCCGGATGATCGAGACCGCCCTTCGCGATGAGCGCTTCCATGGTCGCGAGCCCCTGCCTGGCCTGACCCGCATAGACCTGATTGAAGGCCGCGTCGAACGGCGCGACCGGGTTGGCCGGATCGGGCCCGGCCTGTGCGCGCTTCGCCGCGAGCGCCTGCAGGCGATGTTCGCGATCGGCGCCGGCGTCGTGTCCCAGCACACCCGATGCGAAGCCCTGGTCGATCACCTGCTTGCCTTCAGCCGTCGATCCCGCAACGATCGCCAGTTGCGTCATCTCCATGTAGTCGTTGGCGCTGGCAAGCGAGCCCGTCGCACGCCGCAGGCGATAGGTATCCAGATCGAGCGCGCCAAAATAGCCAGGCTTGCTGCGGATCGCGTGCAGCAGGTCATCCCAGTACGCCTGCTTCGGGTGATACGCGACGAGCTTTTCGAGCGCGCCGCGATAAGCCCCCTGATCGTTCGCATGCTGGGCGCAGGTGCCCAGCAATTGCAGTTGTGCCTCGTCCGGTGCATGGCCGCTGCGCACCTGGGCGTCCACGCTCGTGTTCAACAGGTGCACAGCGCTCGCGTAGTCGCCCGAGAGGTAGTACGACTCCACCAGCAAGGTGGCCATCTGGGGATCGCCGCCGCCCGCCTTCTGGTAGCGCTGCGCGACCTTGATCGCCTGGGCATAGTTCTTCTGCTGGAAGTAGATGCCCGCGAGCGCCGCCGTCGTACGCTGCTCATCCTCGCCCTTGAGCTGGCCGCTCGCGAGCAGCGACTCCCAGGCCTGCGCCGCCACGCCGTTCTGCCCCGCCGCCACGGCCGCGGCGCCGCGCATCTCCTCGACCATGTACGTTTCGTACGGCGTCTTGTTCGGCACGGCCGCGGCCTGCGCGATCTTGCCGAGCGCCTCTTCGTAGTGATGCGCGCGGTACAGGTTCTGCGCATCGTTCAGCGGCTTGGCCACGTCGGGGCGCAGTGTGTCCGCGGCGTGCGCCGCCACCGGCAGCACGGCCAGCGCCGAGAGGCCACTTACCGCGAGCGCGGCTGCCACTCTTTTGAATCGATCAGGAATGCTCATCGCCTTGTATGCCTCACTGCATGTATTGCTCGTTGCCGATCAGACCGATCTTCGTTGCGCCTTCGCGCTGCGCCGCCGCCATGACTTCGGCCACGTCCTTGTACGGCGCGAGCCGGTTCGGACGCAGGTGGATCTCCGCCTGCACGGGCTCCGCCGCGACCTGCGCGAAGCGCTGCTCGAGCGCCGCCTTGTCGGGCACGAGGGTGCCGTTCCAGGTCGTGGTGCCGTCGAAGTCGATGTCGATCTGCACCACCTCCGGCTGGACGGCCGGAGGCGGCGGGTTGCCCACCGGCAGATTCATCTTGACCGCGTGCATCTGGATCGGAATGGTGATGATCAGCATGATCAGCAACACCAGCATCACGTCGATCAACGGCGTGGTGTTGATATCCACCATCACTTCGGGTTCGCTGCCGCCGCCCGACGATACGTTCATGCCCATAACCGCCCCCTCTTTACCCTTTAACCGCCGCGCGCAGGCGGCTCCGTAATGAATGACACTTTGGCGATCCCGGCGCGCTCGCACGACGTGATCACGCGCCCGATGAACTCGTAACGCGTGCCCTGGTCGCCGCGCACGTGCACCTCGGGCTGCGGTTGCTGCTCCGAGACGGACTTCAGGCGCGCGAGCAGCGTCGGACCATCCACCAGCGTCTCGTTCCAGAAGAAGTCGCCATCGCGGTTCACTGCGATCTCGATACTCTTCGGCGTGGTCTGCAGCGGCTGCACCGTCTCCTTGGGCAACTGCAACGGCACGGTGTGCGTGACCACCGGAATCGTGATCAGGAAGATGATCAGCAAGACCAGCATCACGTCGACGAGCGGCGTGGTGTTGATGCTCGAGATCACCTCGTCGTCGCCGCCTTCCCCTCCAACGCTCATGGCCATGGCGTGCCCCTCGCTCAGTCGGCCATCACGGCGCGCGGCGCGGCGCGCCCGGCGCGCTTGCCGCCGGCCAGCAGGACCGTATGCAGTTGCGCGCCGAAGCCGCGCACACGCTCCATCACCGCCTTGTTGCGACGTACGAGGAAGTTGTAGCCGAGCACGGCCGGCACGGCCACGCCCAGACCGATGGCGGTCATGATGAGCGCTTCGCCCACCGGGCCCGCGACCTTGTCGATCGAAGCCTGGCCCGCGATGCCGATGGCAGTCAGCGCGTGATAGATGCCCCAAACCGTGCCGAACAGGCCTACGAACGGCGCGGTCGAGCCCACGGTGCCGAGGAACGCGAGGCCGTCCTGCATGCGGTTCGACACGTTGGTGATGGCGCGCTCGACCGAGACGTCGATCCACGTATTGCGGTCGACGGCTTCGAGCAGCGCTTCGTCGTGGTGCGCACCGGCCTCGATCGCGGTTTCCGCGATGAAGCGGAACGGCGACGATTCCTCGAGCTGCTTCGCGCCGTCGGCGAGCGACGGCGCGCTCCAGAGCTGCTCATCCGCACT
Organism: Paraburkholderia oxyphila NBRC 105797; assembly: GCF_000685075.1. Taxonomy (GTDB): domain Bacteria; phylum Pseudomonadota; class Gammaproteobacteria; order Burkholderiales; family Burkholderiaceae; genus Paraburkholderia; species Paraburkholderia oxyphila. The sequence continues at coordinate 31,018 of NZ_BAYD01000060.1, read as the reverse complement.
CTTCGCACGGCGATTGGCGCGGAACTGCTCGAAGAACTTGGTGATCATGATGTACCAGCTGCCCATCGACATCACCACGAGCAGCAACAGCACGAAGCGCGCGACGAAGTCGCCGTTCTTCCAGAGCGCGCCGAGGCCATACGGGTTCGTGACGGTCTCGGAGGTGGCCGGTGCGGGCGGCGGTGCGGGCTGGTCCGCAGCCGCGGCGGGTGCCGGTGCCGCGAGCGCCGCGGTGGCCGGCGCCGACGCGGCGGCGGTCGCGGGTGCCGACGCGGCGGCCGTGGCGTCGCTAGCCTGCGCGTTGGCAAGCTGCGGAGCGACAAAGGTATCGACCGTGGCTACGGCGATCAACATGCTGGCCGCCAGTGCGGCGTAGGAACGCTTTTTCATGCCTGCTCCAGTTCATCCGTTGAACTTCTAAAACTTTGGGTAGTGACTCGCCATCCGTTACGTGAAGCCCGTTCGTATCAGTTGAGATTGAACGAGAACGGAACCTGCACGCGCACCGGCTGACCCTGCGAAATGCAATTGAACTTCTTCACTGCGTTGAATGCGGCAGCGTCGAGGCTGTCGTCGCTGGCCGACTGCGCCACGCGTTCATTCGTCACGTGGCCTTGCGGGTCCACGACGAATTCGATGAGCACGTCGCCGGTCACGCCGTTTTCCTGTGCCTCCTTCGGATAGCGGATCGACGAACGGATCTCATCCGAGTTCGGGCACACGACACCGACTTCGTGGCTCACGGGCTTCGCCTGCACGGGTGCGGGAGGCGCGGGCGGCGCGGTGACCGGCGCGCTCACGACGGGTGCAGCCTGATGCGTGATGGTCGCCTGCGGCGGCGCCTGCACCGGCACCTCGGGCGGCGGCACGAACGGCGGGGGCGGCGGCGCGAACTTGGGCGGCGGCAGCTGCACGGTGGGCAGTGGCGGCGGCGGAGGCGGCTTCACCGGCTCGATGATCCTGGTTTCAATGGGATGCTGAATGACCTGCACGACCTTGGTGGCGAGACCATTGACCAACGCGTAGATCAGCACGGCGTGCAGGACGACGACCGCCCCAATCCCGCCATAGCGGCGCACGGGGTTTTGCTGCTTGCGTCCGAACTCGCGCGGACAGCCAGGCCCACCCGAGCGCGCGCCACCGGCTGGCACTTCCACTTGCACTTTCATCACCACCTTCGCTCCCTCGGGCGCAGCGCGCCCAAATCGTGGCCGCAGCGAATCCGTGTCATTGCATGACCGTCCGCCTGACAGAACCGGTTAAATCCTTGATTTCAATCGGACTACGAAACATATACGTAGAAACCCCACTCCGAAGCGGCGGGGCTACTACGGGACGCACGCAGTCTTTGCAAGCGGCACAATATAGGTAGTTCTACTAATTCAATATCGTGCTCGCCGTGTATCAATCCGGCCAAACAATTAGCCCGTATTGCCTGTCGAGACATCCCGCTGGATGTCGGACAAGCAGTGGCGTGTTTCAGTTTTGTTTCAGCGCATCGAAAGATAGCAAAACAAAAAGCAGTTAAGCAAACTTTTTTTGATGTCAGAAAACGTTGTTTAGAGGATTAACTCTAAAGCCCAGAAGCCCCGCACCACAGTGGTTCCAGCACTTCTGCATCATTGGCCAAAATGGTGCAGACGCACATAAATTACAAATCTATAACTGATTTATTTACAGATCATTTCGATTTATTTCAAATTTATAGATTCGCGACGGGAGGTCATCGGAATTGCAAGATTTCTGACAATTACCGGTTTTCGCAAAGCATGGATTGCTTTCTCCGGCGAGTAGCGGCGGAAGATCACGAAATAACCCTTGACCGGCACCGTGCGCAGCCAGTTCTTCTCCTTGCCGGCAGGCGCGTTCGGTCCGAAGGTCAGCTGGCTTCCGGTTGGCGTCCGGGAATTGCAGCGGCTTTGCGCCCGCCTTATTGCCAGGCGGGTAGATGCGCGTGGCGGCAATCTCCGCATTCGGCTTCGAAATATCGTTTGGCGTCCTAAAGAATGCGCGTCAGTGCAGAAAGACGTCGTACGTGCGCGAGCGATAGACGAACGCCCCCTTCGGCACGTCCTTTGGCTCCCCTTGTAGTCTGGGAAGGTGGTTCATGAACGTTCGGCTCGATGGCGCATTGCGGGATCTGCTCGCCGCCGGTTCGGCGGCGAGCGTGACCGAGATTGCTTTTAGCTGGGCGCGCTCACACGCGAAAATCTGCCGCCATGTCCTCGTCGCTACGCGCCTCCAGTTTTCCTGATCTGCAGGCTTTCATGAATGTGCGGTAATCGGCTTCATTTTGAGCGGCATAGGCCATCGAGTACTCGGTGAGTGCTTCGGCGAGGCGCTCGCCATTGCCGAGATAGGCAGCAATTTCCACCGCCTTTCCGCTAGCCTTGGCGTGCGCCCGTGCAAGCGCCCAACCGCAAATGCGCGCGTAGCCTTGCAGCACGGCATTGCTCATGCGCTCCACTTCGGCCGACACCTTCATGTCGCGCAACTGCCGGAAATAGAAATTCCGGCCTGCGGGCCCCGTGGTCCAGCCGAGGAAGGCGTCGCTCGCCGCCTGCAGCAGACGCTGCCCGGAAACCACGCGCTCGCCCTGATGCTCGGGGCCCTGGGCCGGGAAATAGGTGGCGATCACCGACGGCCTGGCCTCCTTGACCTGGAGAAACAACGGCCTTCCGCTGCCGTCCACGAACAGCATGACAAGACAGAATGTACCCACGCTTCCCACGCCAACGACCTTGAACGCAATATCCTGAAGCTCGTATTGCCCGATCAGCATGCGTCGATCAGCGGGCAGCGTCTCGAGATACGCGTCGAAGGCCTTGGCGAGTTTGCCTTGCCATGCCTTGGTATCGGACCACGCACTATCTTTACCGAGCAGCGAATTGGGACCGGCAGGGTGAAACAGTGCAGGCGGTGCGTCCTGGATAGACCAGTGGCCGTTGCTCAGTGTCGCCATTTTGGCGAGGACGCTTTCATGGGTTCGGCTAGCCGCCTTTTTAGCCGTCTTGGCTACAAGACTCCGCCCTTCGTCGTTGGTGGCGCTTTCGGCCATACGCTCGAAAGTGATGATCTCGTGCCACAGGTCGAGGGCACTGTATTCCGAGTACTCATGCATACGCTGCGCGTACTCGTGAACGGCAGTCGAGACGAATTCGCTGATTGGGCCGCGGCCTAGCCCCATGTGCTCGCCGGCGATGGCAAAGCTCGCAACCAGGCGCTTGAGATCCCACTCCCACGGCCCCGTTGCGACTTCGTCGAAGTCGTTGAGATCGAACACCAACTGGCGCTCGGGCGTCGCAAACCCACCGAAGTTCATGAGGTGTGCGTCGCCGCAAATGGGAAATGCGATGCCTGAGTTAACCGTGCCGGCCAGATCATGGGCCTGGAGTATTGCGCTGCCGCGAAAGAAGGTAAATGGCGACACGGACATGCGGCCGTAGCGCAAAGGGATCAGGGCCTCGACTCTGCCGGCACTGTTTTCCTGCAGGAGCTCGACCGGATCACGGTCGGTATTGCCGATCTCGGCATGTTGGGAGCGCCGGGCATGCTCTCGTGCCTGACGTCCCGCCGCCTGCCTTTCGGCCAGAATCTGCGTGCTTGCCATTTGTGCACCTCGCTTCGGTTCGGATCGTTGAGCGTGCGAGGCAGAGTTGGCTCGCGCGCATGCCTGCTTCCAGAAGCTACTCCGACAATGCAGGGCAATCTGGCGCTGCGTGGTTCGTTCTACTTGCCAGCTTGCTACCCAATCGCCGGAGCGTTCTTCGATACGTATACGTTTGAAAACGTACGAGACATCGCGATTCCCGACAGCCGGCCCCGCAAAGCTTTCGTCAGCATCACCGGCTTCAATCGCAGAGGGAACGTGCGTGCAGAACGGTGTCCCTCACAGTAACCTTAGCCCCTGCAAAGCCCATTTCCAAATAATGACGACTGGCGCCTGGCTCGGCAAACTGTCGAATTTCGGCCCTATTTGCTCTCCGTAAACCACTTCCGGTAGATCTGTCCGTAGGTGCCGTCTTCGTACATCGCGAGCAGGGTTTCGTTGATGGTCTTGCGCAACGGACTGCCGTTCGCCACAGCGATCCCATACTTGGCAGGCTTGAATATGGGTCCAACGACGGCGAGTGACCCGTTGCCGAGTCGGCCCGCCCAGTACTGGAGCGTCGGCGCATCGTAGACGATGGCCTGCACGTCACCGCGCATCAGCATCCGGAACCCGTCGGCGGCAGTGTTGACGTTCACGAATGGCAAGCCGCGCTCACTGAGGTAGTCGGCGGAGACCGTGCCCGGCACCGTGCCGATCGTCTTTCCGGGAAGATCATCCGGTCCGCGAATGCTCGATTGCAACCGCGCGACCGTCTGGAATGATGTGACGGTCGCAGTGAACTGCGCGATCAGCACCACGCCGATCAGCCACATCGCGGGTACCAGCACCCTTTTCCATAGCCCGGCGCTTTCGCGCTCGCCATGCTCGCCTGTTGCAATGATCAGCATGGTCACCCAGAGCCCTTCGCCAACCCCGCGCAGCCAGGGCTTGTCAAAGTTGGGATCGTGGCGGCGCTCCATGAGCCAGACGAGATTGGCGAGAATGAAGACGATCACGACGGCAGCAGCCAGGAACTGCCCGAGGGCTAGCCAGGGCACCGACTTGAACGTCGCGACGAACGAGTTGTCGTTTTGCGCGCGCACCATGATCTGCAAGCCGGAATCGAAATACGGCAGCGAGAAGTCGACAAGCTTTTCGCGCTCCGGCGTCATGGTGATCGCGGCGATTGCGACGTCCGCGTCGCCACGCTGGACGGCGGTCAGCAGATCAGGCTGATTCGCGACGCGATCCCACGTGAAATCGACATGCATGCGGCGCGCGATCTCATACCAGATGTCGACGCTGAAGCCTACCGGTGCCCCCGACTGCGGTAACACGAACGGCGCGACCGGGGCAATGGCCACCCGCAGCGCGTGTCCTGGCTGCTCCCCCGCACTCGCTGATGCGGCGGCCGCCGCTTCGGCCGGCTGCGCAGCCGCCGTGACGGCTCCCAGCGTGGCCGGCGCGATAAGAATCAGACAGAGCGAAAACAGCCACAGAGCCGACTTCTTCATGGTGTCCCTCCAGGAGCGGCTACGACCCATTGCGGCGATGATACCCAGTTTAGGGACGGTACACCGTTTCGATTGACGACAACCATCGGAGGAAGCTCGCCACCGTTCGGAAGCCAGGCGCGAGAGGTTCGCGAACGTCCGGCTGAAGTTGTGCGGTGAGTTGCCGTTTGTCGATGGCATATAACCGCTCGGCCGGCATCATCCGGCCATTGCACATACGGGGATTTCGCTTTTCGGATAACGTCTTTCAGGTGCCGTCGCGGCATCGCCGATGACTGGAGAACACCATGAGCTCGCTGATGGAAAAGGTAAAAGAAGAGTTCAAGAAGGTTTTACCGCCGACGATTTTCTTCTTCATCATTCTTCACATCGTCGTGTTGATCCGTTCACTGATGGTCAAGCAGGCTGGCATATCGTTGCCCACCTCGGGATCGGTCCTGATCTCGTCGCTGATACTCGGCAAGTCCGTGCTGATCGCAGACATGCTGCCGTTCATCAACCAGTTTCCCGACAAACCGCTCGTCTGGAACGTCTCGTGGAAGACGTTGATGTACGCGATCGTCGCGCTCGTCATTCATTATCTGGAGCGGCTCTACGACTTCTGGAAAGAGGCCGGCAGCTTTGTCGCCGCGAACCACGCGTTGCTCGCCCATATCAGTTGGCCGCGATACTGGGCGATTCAGATCCTGCTCGTGACATTGATCTTCAACTATTGCGTGATCGCGGAGCTGGCACGGGCGCTCGGCAAAAATCGGCTCAAGGTGATGTTTTTTGGCCCGTTGCCCGCCTCTCCAGATCATTCATAGCAGCGACGCAAAGCGGCGATATTCGAAGTTGCGATGTGCATTGGGAATTGGCCAGCGCACGTATCCAGTTCGCAACGTTATTGCTCAGCGCCGTGCCCACCGCCGTTTTTCCCGCCGCGATCGGGGTTCCCTTTCAACGCCTTGAAAAACGACGATACCAGCATGCTATCGCGTCGTTCGCGCAAGCAGCACACGTGAATGTGCGTGCTCACCGGATCGCCATCGATACGCAACGGCCGTAGCCGGTCATCTGGAACATATTCCGACTGCGATACCGTGCCCACGCCAAGCCCACGCGCCACCGCCTCGCGCAACGCTTCACGGCTGCCGATTTCCATCGCCGTGCGCGGATTCAAGCCGGCCTCGCGGAATGCGGTTTCGAGCGCCTTGCGCGTGGTCGAGCCGGGTTCGCGCATCAGCAGCGGTTCCGCGGCCAGTTCGGCGAGCGTGATCGTGTCGCGTGCGGCAAGTCCGTGCGCACGGTTGACGAACGCAATGACCGGATATTGCGCATACGGTTGCATGTGATACCGCTCGTCGTCGAACACGCTCGCGATTACACCCACGTCACACGCATAGTCGTTCAGGTCGCGCAACACCGCCTCTGAATTGCCAAGCGTAACGGCGAGATGCATATGCGGGTACAGCGCGTGATACGACTCGATCATCTCGGTCACATGAAACGGCCCGACCGCGCCGATCTTCAGCGAGCCGTGCCTGAGCGTGCCGCTGTCGTGCAGCATTGACTTCGCGTCGGTTTCGAGGCCGCTGATCTGCCGCGCGATCGGCAGCAAATCCATGCCGACCGCCGATAGCTCGACACGTCTGCCTCGCCGGTGAAACAACTCGACGCCGTGCTCCTCTTCGAGTGCCTGGATCTGCGAAGTGATCGTCGTCTGGCTGATCGACAACGCGCGCGCCGCCGCGGTGAATCCGCCGTGCTGAACGACGGCGATGAAACTGCGCAATTGAACAAGCGTCATGACCGGGCTGGCGTATTCATCGTAGTTAAAGGGCCGAACGATCCATCGAAAAAATCGGTTGAAAGCCCGCTTTTACCCGGGTGATTCGATCATAGACGCGTCATGTGACAAAACTAAGCTCTGTTCATCGACACCCCACCTACCTTTTTGGGTCATGAACACGATGCAATCACCTGCCTCTCCTGCCGTCTCCTCGTTTGGCCGCACCTATCGCGGCCCCATCACCACCGCGATCTTCGACTGGGCCGGCACCGTGCTGGATTTCGGCTGCATGGCACCGGTCGACGCGTTTCGCCAGTGTTTCGCAACATCCGGCGTGCCGATCTCGGAAGCCGAAGCACGCGCGCCGATGGGCGCGGCCAAGCGCGAACACATCGTCGCGATTCTGCAGATGCCCGAGGTCGAGGCGCGCTGGAAAGCGCACCATCGCGCGGCGTCGAACGACAGCGACGTCGACGCGCTCTATGCCGAATTTCTGCGCGTCGACGAACGCAACGTGGCGCTTTACAGCGACCTGATTCCCGGCGCGCTCGATTCAATCGCGGCGTTGCGCGCCCGCGGCATCCGCATCGGCAGCACGACCGGCTATCCGCGCGAAGTGATGAACAACCTCATGCCGATTGCGCGCGACAAAGGCTATAGCCCGGACCACTGCTGCACGGTGAGCGACGTGTTGCGCGGACGCCCGTTCCCCGACATGTCCCTGAACAACGCCCTGGCGCTCGGCGCGCCCGACGTGTGCGCCTGCGTGGTCGTCGACGATAGCCCGACCGGACTCGAAGCCGGGCTCGCGGCCGGCATGTGGGCCGTAGGCATTGCGGCAAGCGGCAATGAGGTGGGTTTGTCGCTGGCCGACTGGCAAGCGCTCGACACCGAAGCGCGCCGCTCGCGGATCGAACCCGCACGTCAGCGCCTCGCGCGGACCGGTGCGCACTACGTGATCGACAGCATCGCCGATCTGCTGCCGGTGATCGACGCAATCGAAATGCGCCTCGCCGCTGGAGAAAAGGCGTGAACACGTGGAGCTTTCATAACCCGGTGCGTGTGCGCGTTGGCGTGGACACGCTCAATGAAATCGGCACGCTGCTGCATGGCCGCAGCTACGCGGTCATCACCTATCCCGACGCGCCGTTCCGTGCGATGACGCAGCGCATCGAAACGCTTGCAGGTCCCGCACTCGCCTGTATCGACAACGTCGAAGCGAATCCCTCCATTGCGATGCTGCGCGCCGCGTGCGCGCAACTCGCGGCGTTGCCTCGATTGCCCGATGTGCTAGTCGCACTAGGCGGCGGCTCGGTGATGGATTCGGCAAAAGTGCTGGCCGCCGAACACGGCGAATTCGAGCCGATGCTCGCGTACCTGACCCAGGGGCGCGAAAGCGGCCGCAGAGCGTTGCCGATCATCGCGATTCCGACCACCTCGGGCACCGGCAGCGAAGTGACGTCATGGGCCACGGTGTGGGATCCGGAGAACGACCGCAAGCTGTCGTTGTCGCGCGACGATCTCTACCCGGAAGCCGTGCTGGTCGATCCGCGGCTCGTGGTGGGCTTGCCGTACGTGCAGACCGTCGCGAGCGGACTCGATGCGCTGTCCCACGCGCTCGAAAGCTTGTGGAACGTGCATGCGAATCCGGTCACGCGCGGCCTCGCCGTCGACGCCGCCCGCGAGATCGTCGCCGCGCTGCCGCGCGTCGCAGCCGACCCCACGGATCTCGACGCGCGCAGCCAGATGGCGCTCGGTGCGTTGCGTGCGGGTCTTGCGTTCTCGAATACGCGCACCGCACTCGCGCACAACATTTCGTATGCGATCACGCTCGGCCATGGTGTGCCGCACGGCCTCGCGTGCTCGTTCTGCCTGCCGGCAGTGATGCAGGCCGCCATCGGCGCCGATCCGGCGTGCGACGCCGCGCTCGAAGCCATCTTCGGCTCGCTGGACCACGCGCCACAACGTCTCGCCAAATTCCTGGGGCTGCTGAACGTCGATACGCATCCAGCCGCATACGGGATTGCGTCAGCAGAATGGGACCGCATTGTCGACGACGCATTCGATGGCGCTCGCGGACGCAATTTCATTGGCTCGCGTGCCCGTTTTCCCTCTTTCAATTTCGCACCGTTGTTGCTCAAGGAACCCTCGTGAACGCTGAAAACACGATACACACAGACGCGCTCGCGCGCCTCGACAACATGCCGTGGACGCGCTTTCACACCCTGATGATCGTCGCGCTGGGCGTCGGCTGGGCATTGGATTCGTTCGAGACCAACATCATCGGCAGCGTGTTTGGCGTACTGAAGACGCAGTGGCATCTGAGCGCGGGACAAGGTTCTGTCGCCGTGAGCGTATGGGTGTTCGGGATGCTAGTCGGCGCGATCGGCTTCGGCTATCTGGCCGACCGCTTCGGCCGCAAGCGGCTCTTTCTCGCGACGCTGCTGTGGTACGCCGCGTTCAGCGTGATGACCGTGTTCTCGTGGAATTTCGACTCGTTCCTGTTCTTCCGCGCGATGACGGCCCTGGCGGTCGGGGGTGAATATTCCGCGGTCACCGCGACGATGGGCGAGTTCATTCCGAAGCGGCATCGTGGCAAGACCGACTCGCTCATTCTCTCGGGCTTTCCGCTCGGCGCCCTGCTGTCCGCCGCAGTGTCGTATCTGGTGCTGAACAACCTGCCCGCGGACATATCGTGGCGCGTCGGCTTCGGCCTCGGCACGACCATGGCGCTGCTGTTCTTCTGGATTCGCCGCGCGATTCCGGAATCGCCGCGCTGGCTGCTGCAACAAGGCCGCGTGACGGAAGCCGAGGCGATCGTCGATCGGATCGTCAACTGCGCGACGCCCGAGCAGGCGGTGCAGGCGGCCCGGCGTTACCCGTCGGTTGGATTCATGCCGGAACAGGTCGCGTTCTGGGGGAATGTGAAAGCACTGTTCGGTGAGTATCGCGCCCGCTGCCTAGTTGCGAGCGCATTCAACTTCTCGCAGGCCGCGGTCGTCTACGGCGTGCTGTCGCTAATGGCCCTCGTCATTCTGCCGTTCATGAAGGTGCCCGCGGGCGACATGCCGCTTTACTACATGTACGGCAACGCGGCGGCGCTGATGGGCGGTCTCACAGCGTCCGTGCTGGTCGAGCGGTGGGGACGGCGCGCATCGCTGTTCGTCAGCTACACATTCACGACACTGTCGATCCTGGTGATCTACGGCACGAGTTCGCTGGCTGGCATGGTGATCGGCTACTGCATGATCCAGTTCGGCGTGACCTGGGCCTACATTTCTGGCTATGTGGTCTCGTCCGAAATTCTGCCGACTCGTGTGCGGGCGACGGGGTTGGGTGTATCGGTCGCTGTGGGACGAGTCGGGGCGGTGGTGGCGCCGCTGATGTTGACGAACGCTTACGCCAGTTCGGGCACGCCGTCCTCAGCATTGATCACCCTGCTGGCGCTGGCGTTGCCTGGGCCGATTGCAGCGGCGTACTGGTGGCTGCGCGGCAGCGAGACGCGCAATGTGTCGCTGGAAGCCGGCAGCACTCAGAACGTTGCGAGCGCCTTGCAGTACCGCGCATGATGCGGAGCCGGTTACGAAGCGGGGTAGCCGCCTGACGAATCGAATGCGCCAGTACCGGAATGGACTGGCGCATTTTGATAATGCCGCGTTGCCCGACCGGCGGCTTGCGCTGCTGGATTAGCACCGGCGCGATGGTCGCAGCCCCGCTCACCTCGATGACGCCCCACACTCTCGAGTTTGCAGTCTACTGCTGGCTACTCACCATCGCCTTCCAATTTCCGAAGCACCTCAGTGATGACCTTTTGTGTCGTGTCAAGGTCCTCTACTTGCAGTCCATCCGCAAGATTGTTGACCCATGGCACCTGCAGGCGCATCGCGTCCTCGAACGCCCGCATACCCTTGTCAGTCAAGACGACAAGGGCCGCCCGTCGGTGGTGTGGATTAGGCTCGAAGGCAACGATTCCCTCCTCCGCGAGCTCATTAACGATACGCTGAACGTTCTGACGGTGTGCGCCTACATCGCGCGCAAGCCAAGCGACCGGCTGCGGTCGCCTGGCTGCGGCGATGGTCCCAAGAACCTGCCAACGAGCACTTGTCAGACCCAGTTCGGCGACCAGTCTGTCTCCCGCCGAGAGAAGCCGATTGTTGAGCCGAAACAGGTCAAGAATCATCTCTGACAAGACCGTTCCGGCAGGCGTTCGCCTGGTTTTATGCATCTATCACCATTTTTCAAGTATGGCGCAATGGTTTCATGTTGACATCATAGTGTCAATATGAAACCATTGCGCACATCACACCCGTACGTTGAGGGAGTTCGCAATGCACATCCATCCGCTTGACCCCGCCTTTCCGATAGAGCGTCAGGTCGCAATTGATGCCTCCCCCGTCGTACTGGTGAATGTCTTTACGCTGGAAACTGCCGACGAGCAGACGTTCCTCAAAGTCTGGCAGGACGACGCGGAATTCATGAAGCGTCAGCCGGGCTTCATCTCCACACAACTGCACCGTGCGGTTGGCGAGAGTCCGACGTATCTCAATTACGCCGTCTGGGAAACCACCGCTCATTTCCGAGCTGCATTCACAAACCCCGAATTCAGGGCCAAAGTCTCGGCCTATCCGTCGTCGGCCACTGCTACGCCGCACCTATTCCAGAAAATTGCGGTGCCAGGCATCTGCGTCGCGTAACCGAAAGGTGCCCCCGTTCGCGAACCGACTCCGCGCCCGCCATTGCGTTCCCCCAACCGCACGAGAGGGTGTCACAGGCTACCTTCGGCGCAGGACAGTCGCTGGAGCACCTTGCAATCAGTGGGGCGCCGGAACCCGAGTCAGGAAAGCGCTCCAGCGTAGATTGGGGCAATGACCCGTTTGCTGGCAGCAGACTGGCGACAATCAAAACCGAACGCCTCGGACCTGCCTGAAATTTGCCTCATGCCTGCATAGGGGCCCTGTAGGCATCGTCAATAAAGCTCGTCGAGGCCCTCGGTGGCGGCTGGACCGACCAGCCGGCCGAAGCCCCAAAATCCTGAGTGGAGTGCGCGCTCGCTCCTCCAGGGGGGAGCGCGTTCAGCAGCAACAAGGCAGCCCCCTACTTCTTTCGGCTCGCGGCCGCCGCGCGATTGGAGGAGGTCTGTTTTGCTCCCGCAGTTGGCGCCGGCGCGGCGCGCTCGTGTGGTTTGACACGCTGGGACGCGAGTCCGTCGTACACACCGGACTCGGACAGTTCTGATGCTATTTCCTTCAGCGTGGCAATCACAATCCGGATTGCCGGGGTCATCGCGCCCTGGCTTGAGCTGGCAAGGGTCACGAAGCGAGTGATGTTGGGCTTGACGATTCTTGAAGCGCGCAACCGGCCAGAGCGCACATCGGGGGCGATTGCCCATGGCCCGAGCACAGCATATCCGCGTCCGGTAGCTGCTACCTCTCGCTGGACAGCAAGCGAGTCTGCTTCCAGCACGGTCCGAAGCTCGATGCCAGCCCGGCGAGCCTCATCATCCATCAGATTTCGCAGGCGGTCAGGTCGTCCAGGCAATATCAGAGGCAATCCCGCAAGATGCCGAAACTCGACGGCCTCCCGCTGCAGGACAGGCGAGTCCGGTGCACCTACCAGATAGGTCTCGATTGTCGCGAGCGTTGCGAGCCGATCCGTCGTCATGGCGCGTTCCGCATGGAAAAGGATAGCGAGGTCCACGCGTCCACTGTCCAGCCACGTCTCAACCTCGCCCAACTGACTCTCCCGAACGTTCAGACGGATGTCCGGATAAGCGGCGTTGATGCGTTCACATAGCGTGGTCATCAGCGGATGAGCCGTCGACGGCAAAATGCCGATTCGGACTTCCCCAAACGGTGAGCCCGACGAAGTGCGTATGTCGTTGAAAAGCTGGTCGGTGTCCGCAATCCAGGCACGTGGATACCTTCGTCAGGTAGTCGTACATCGCGGTCATCCTTGGGTCAACAGTTCAAACTGCCTGTGCTCGTCCGACTCGGAGAACTTCGGGTCTCCGGTCCCAAAATAGCACTTCTCCAGCCACTCTCCAATTTTGTCCTTCTTTTTCCAGAGAATGATGAGGCCAATCCCTATCAAGAGAATCATGAAGATAAAGACAAACACCGTGGCCCCGAGAATGGTCGCAATGGCGAAGGCGACATTTGCGACAACGGAGCTGGTATGCAGATAGGCTAAACCAGGATTGTGATGCTCGAAATTCTCCTTGGCTTCCTTGAAGTCGTAAATCGCCCCGACCAGTCCCGCCGCTGCGCCGACAAAGCGACCGCCATACTCCACATAAAACCCGACGGTTTCACCGAACTCCGTCCAGAAAGCCCCTTTGGGACCAATCTCGCCATAAGCATCTGTCCAGTGGCGTGTGATTTCGGCATAGGACTCAGCCTGCCCCGGCTCCAGCGCCTTCGCAACAGCCGGATGCCGCGCAATGTGAGGCGAAACGAGTGCCTCCTGAACCACAAAGACCATCAGGTCCTCCCCGCCCAACCCGTAGCCCGTCCCGGTGGCAAAGAGGGCATCCACTTTCTGGTGAATGCTCGGCGCAAGCGGCTCCCCGGCAGCCTGAATGGACTGCAAGGTCTGCTCGATGAGTTGCACCCGCTTTAACGTTGCCCGTTGAGAGGATGACAACTCCAACGCCTGCGCAGAAGATACGGTCGGCCTCAAGGAGGCCGTCCAGGCATTCCCTGCAAAATAGCTCCAGCGCTCAATCGGGCCATACAGGAACGCTAACTGTTCCGGACGCAGAATCCAGGTGCGGAGTACTGAAATTGGCCGCAGGGGCGGCCGCTGCATCGACTGTACGGGAGTTTGCAGACCGGGGCCGAGACCCCAGCGACTGCGCTCGGCCGTCATTCTGGTGGCAATTTTGTGGGATTGGGCCGCAGACGCTGTCGATTTACAGCCGTGGAATCAGAAGCGTTTACATTTCTAAAATAAGGGCTTGGCGACAAAAACTGTGGGGAAACAGGGAGAAGCGTTTACCTGTAAACGCTTCTATTTCCAGTCGGCACACCAGCAACCCAAGCCCGAAATCCCTATTCCACCGTAACCGATTTCGCGAGATTACGAGGCTTGTCGATATCAGTCCCGCGCAGGCACGCCACGTGATACGCGAGCAGTTGCAGCGCCACCACATGCAGCACCGGCGAAAGCGCCCGGAACCAGGCCGGCATGTGGATCAGGCGCAAGCCGGACTCCACCGTCAAACCCGTGTCCGAATCGGCGAGCACAAAAAGACGCCCGCCTCGCGCCCGCACTTCCTCCATATTCGATTTCAGCTTGTGCAGCAACGTATCGTTGGGCGCCGTCACGATCACGGGCATTGCATCGGTTACGAGCGCGAGCGGCCCGTGCTTGAGTTCGCCTGCGGGGTACCCTTCTGCGTGGATATAGGAAATCTCCTTGAGCTTGAGCGCGCCTTCGAGTGCAATTGGATAGTGCGTGCCGCGCCCGAGAAAGAGCGCGTGATCGGATTGATAAAGCGCTTCGGCCCACGCCATGATTTCCGGCTCGCGCGCCAGCACATTGCGCATCGCATCCGGCAGCGCGGTGAGCTGGCGCATGTAGCTTTCAGCTTCGCTCTCGCTCACGTGCCCGCGCTGTTTGCCCATCTGGATCGCGAGCATGAAGAGCGCGACAAGCTGAGTCGTGAAGGCCTTTGTCGACGCCACGCCCACCTCGGGGCCGGCCTCTGTGATGAATGACCAGCGGCATTGCCTGACCATCGCGCTCGCGGCGACATTGCAGATCGCCAGCGTTCGCTGCTCGCCCATCGACTGCGTATAGCGCAGCGCGGCAAGCGTATCGGCAGTCTCGCCTGACTGCGAAACCGCGACAACGAGTGTATTGCCCGGCGAAACATAATCGCGATATCGATACTCGCTGGAAATCTCGGCCCGCGCGGCAACGTTGGCAAAGTGCTCGAACCAGCCGCAAGCCGTCAACGCCGCGTAATGGCTGGTGCCACAGCCGAGCATCACGACATTCGTTACTTCAGCCAGCTCTTCCGGCTTCGGCATGCCCGCCTGATGCGTTTCGCGCCCCGTGACTGACGCAATCGTGCGCGCAACGGCCACCGGTTGCTCGAAGATCTCCTTCTGCATGAAATGGCGGTAAGCGCCAAGCTCCGCATCCGACGCATGGCGCACGAAGGCAATCTCGCGGCGCGCAACGGCTTGCCCCTCCTTGTCGATGATCTTGACGCCCTTGCCTTCGATATCGACGAGATCGCCTTCCTCGAGATAAATGAATCGTTCAGCGCTACCGGCAAGCGCGAACGTATCCGAGGCAAGAAAAACGCCTTCCTTCCCAATACCGACGACGAGCGGCGAACCCTGCCGCGCGCCAATCACGCGTCCCGGCACATCGCGGCACATCACGGCAATCGCATAGGCACCCTGCAGCATCCTCGTCGCGTTGTGTACCGCCGCGAGAATATCCCCGCAATAGTGTTCGTGAACCAGATGCGCGATCACTTCGGTATCGGTCTGACTCGTGAACACATAGCCTTTCGCACGCAGCGACTGGCGCAGCTGCTCGTGATTCTCGATGATGCCGTTATGCACGACGGCAATCAGCTCGCCGGAAAAGATGGGGTGCGCATTGTCGATCACCGGCATGCCATGTGTCGCCCAACGCGTGTGCGCGATGCCGGTCGCGCCATCCAGGTCGAGCGCGCGCGCGTCGGCCTCCAGTGTGCACACGCGCGAGAGCGTGCGAACCCGGCGCGCTTCGCCGCGCTGGAGCACCGCAACGCCGCATGAGTCATATCCGCGGTACTCGAGCCGCTTCAGACCTTCCAGCAACGAAGGTACGATGTTGCGCTGGGCCACGCCCGCAACGATTCCGCACATGATCGCCTCCCTTAGTCGTTCGTCGAGACATCCGACTGCTTTGCTGCACGCTCGGGGCCGCAGCGATCCGATGCGGAAGGCGCCACCTCGTTGTGCACGTTGAAGTTCGCTTCACGCAAGCCAACCGGCGAAAGCGAGACAAAATGAACCGTGCCGGGACCATACGGAATACCGATCGCACCCGTGTTGCCCCATGCAAACGGAGCACGCATCATGCCGTGCAGGTCGATCGTGCTTCCGGTCAGCGCAAGCGCCATCAAGCGGCCATCGCGCGTGGGCACGTACGCGACGTTGCCATCCACCGCGATGCTCGACTCGCGCACGGAGGCGGGCAGACATTCGAGTTTTGCCGTGACGTGCCCGGCTTCGTCGATCAGCAGTATCGAAGTGCGCCCGTTGTCCAGCGTCGCTTCCAGCACGAAGCGGTTCGCAGCGGGCACCCAGGCGGCAGCATACGTGTAGTACTGCACCCGGAAAACATTAACCCCATCCTCCGGCCGCTCGAGCTTGCCGCTCACCGGGTCGTACACGGCAAACTCCAGTTGCGCGACGATCTCGCCGGGAATGTACTTCTGCCAGACGAGGAGCGCCTTGGTCGACGAGCCCGCAATCATGGGCCACCATTCGCGAACATGTACCGCCACGTTCTCGTGCCGCAACAGCTTGCCCGAGCCGTCGTAGACCTTCACATACACGCCGTTGCCGGTGCCGAGATTGTCGACACCGCCACCGTCCACCCAGTCTTCCGAATAGAACACGACGAAGCGCTCGCCAACCGCGGCCACATGACCCGAATGGCCGCCCGACTCGACATCGTTCGGATAGGGCTTGATGGGCGCCAGGTTCGATCGATAGACGCCGTAACGCTGGCTGACTTCGTTCGGCGTGTTCCAGCCGTCCTCGAAGCTGACGAAGATATTGCCCTGGGTGTTTTGCGCGACTGACACGGGCTCCTGCGCCTCCGGACGGCTGATGAAAATATGCACGCCCGCGAGGCGCGGATGCCCCGGCGACCACGCGCCAACATAGACGTCGTGCGGCCAGCTGCCGTCACGATTCGCACCGCGTGGCGGCAGACCCGAGCTGCTGAAGAAGACCCAGCTTTTGTCGCCGCCGGCGCTCGCCCACCCGATGCCGTGCATGAAGCGCCGCTCGTCGCCGAGGCCGAGCGCCGGCACGGCCACCACCGCCCCGGGCGGCGCCTGCCGCGCAGTGACCACCTGAGCGCTGGCGCTACCGCTGGACGCTGGATACAGCGCGACCGCGAGGGCAAATCCGGCCGCCGCCAGCCAGCCGGATCGGCGGCGGCGCCCGGCACGCTCGATGGTGCGATCCATGTCGGCGTCCGCTTTGCCGTGGCAGCGCATCGGCCTGCCCACTCAATGCCTTGGCGTCCGGAGCGACGGCTTGGCCGCGACCGTGTACACCGTCTGCTTCGGGTTGCCGTAGGTGCACCCCGTGGATTCGCGCTCGCCCGCAGCGCCCCCACCACTCGTAGCCGCTCCCGCTACAGACAGCACGCGCAGCGCCGCGATCAGCCCATTTGCGTCATGCGAGGCCACGAACACCCGGGCTACGGAGTTCAACTCGCGCGAAGCGGCCCCGGCGAACGGTCCAGGCTCGACCGTCAGCCCGGCCTTGCGGCGCAGCAGACGCTGCGTGCGCGACTTCGAGGCAAACGGGTGCGCCACGCGCGCGAGTATCATCCACATCGTCAAAACCGAGGCGATGGCGCCAATCGCCGCGAAATACGACACCAGTTCGGGCCAGGAAAGGTCGCCCTCCTCGAACGGCAACAGATAGCGATAGGCGTAGATCGTAATACCCGCCCACATCGAGCCGACGCAGGCCGGCCGCAGCAGCCTGAACCACAGAACCAGCAGGACACCGCGCGCGATGCCCTTGTCGGAGATGATCTGTTGCGGGGCGTGCAGGGAGAGGTCAATGACGGGCGTGCTGTTCATGTTGAATACCTCGATCAGGGCTAGTCCAGACTGCGCGCTTGCCGCGGCGCCCGAAGGCGATGACCGGCAGCGCAACGACAGTGGTGACCATGTTGATCAACCAGAATGCAAGCGGATACCAGACGGTGTCCATCACGTAGAGCAGCAGCTTCTCGTCGTAGCGCCGGTCAATCACGCAGCCGACGATGATCTGCAGCACGCAGGTCGCCACCAGCAGCATGCCGTGCCAGTGCGGCAGCAGCGAGACGTGCCAGTCCGGCGGCAACGTGTAGAACGCGTTGACAAGCGAGAGCAGCAGAATGAACGCCATCGAATAGGCCCAGGCGATGCCGAGCGCGTACTCGACAAAAAGCGGCCACATCATCAGGCGCTGCCCGAACAGGAGCCTGCCCGCATACTTGAACAACACCTGAATGCCGCCCTTGGCCCACCGCAGGCGCTGCTTGTAGAGCCCCTTGAGCGTCTCCGGCATGAGGATCCAGCTCAGTGCATGCGGCTCGTAGGCCACACGCCAGTCGTTGCACTGCAGCTTCCAGCTGATGTCGATATCCTCGGTCAGCATGTCGGAACTCCAGTAGCCGACATCGGCGAGCGCACTCTTGCGAAACATCGTGATGACGCCCGAGACGGTGAAGATGCGTCCATAGACCTGCTGCGTGCGCTTGATCAGTCCGACGATCGAGGAAAATTCGCCCACCTGCATGCGGCCGAGCAGCGACGTGCGCGTGCGGATGCGCGGGTTGCCGGTCACCGCGCCCACGTTCTGGTCGGAGATGAAGTGCTCGAGCATCCATTCGATCGCATCCTCGCCGAGCAGCGAGTCGCCGTCGATGCACATGAGGTAAGGCGCGTTGGTGAGCGACGCGGCAGTGGTCAGGCCAATCGCCTTGCCCTCGTTCTTTGAATGGTGAATAACGGTCAGATGCGCAATTTCGGCGGCGAGCTGGTTCAGTACCTCGCCCGTGCGGTCGCGGCTGCCGTCGTTGACTGCGATGATTTCGTAATTGGGGTACTTCAGTGTCGCGAGATGATGAAACACGCGGCGTGCATTCATCTCTTCGTTGAAGCACGGCACAATGACGGCCACCTTCGGCATCCCCGCCATTCTCAATGCGCTCGGCGAGCGTGACCGTCCATGCTCGAGCGCGAGGAAATGCACTGTCCCCCCGATCATCCACAGATACGACATGAAGAACGGGTAGAAGAAAATAAAGTCCTGCAGCCGGTTGATCACGATATGCATCATTGCCGTACCCCTCCGGCCTGAGCACCTTTGAGCAGCACATTGATCGCTGCGGGATCGAGGCGCTGGCGCGTCGACATGACGTCGGTTAATGCGACCGCATTCGGCAGATCGCGTGCGAAGTTGTCGGGGTAGTACCCGTAACTCACCATGCCCTCCTCGCGCAGATGGCGCATCTGATCGGTCAGGCGCGCGGTCGGCACACTGTCGCCCGTTTGGGCATCGGTTGCTTCGAGGAGAAAGACCGTGCGGCGCGGGCCATCCGGCACGGCCTGCACCACCCGGCCGAGCTTGTCGAGCCAGCTGTCCACCGAAGTGATGCCCTGTCGCGACGGCATCGCGAGCAGACCCACGAAATCGTACGCGCTCACAAAGGTCGGATAGTTTTGCGCATAGCGCGGCTCGTTGCCTGGGTCCAGCAAGACATCGGGAAAGATCGTGCGCACGGTCAGCACTTCGTCGCTGTTCTGGCTGTCCAGCACGATCTGGCGCAGCTCCTTCGTGAGGTCGAGCAGATAGCGGGTCTTCTGCGTGCCCCAGCGCTTCATCGTCTCCCGATTGGCGCGAATCTGCTCGACATTGCCCGGCAAGCCCCAGCTTGCATAGGTCTGGCGCGCGTGCCGCCCGTCGTCCTCGAAATCGCTGAGCATCGCGTCCTCGCCGAACAGCACGCCGTTGAATGCCGAGTACTTGCCGAGGTCCTCATACAGATCGCGCACGTAGGCGCGCGCCGCCGGATCGAAAGGACTGAGCCGGGGCACGCCCGACGCGCCGGGCGGCAAGGTGCTGCCCGCGGCCGCCGTGACGAACTCGACGCGCCCGTTGAGCTTCTCCGGCACCGCGTATGCGAGCACCGGCATCCAGGCATAAACCTCCACATTGGCGCGCGTATTCAACTGCCAGGCCGCGCGGCAGAACAAGTCGGAGCGCATCGGCAAATGCCGGTTCGGGAAATAGAGCGCGCGCGCCAGTCCCGAGCGCGAAGGATCCGAATAGGCCTGCAGGTAAACCGAACTCGGCTTCAATCGATACATGCGTTCGATCAGCGCGCCGAGCTTCTTCTCCTGCGCGTCGGGCGAAGGATCGTAGACATCGTCGAGCGATACCACGACGGGGCGCTCCACCGGATTGATTTCGCCGCGGTTTTGAGCAGGCTCGCGCATCGAGCGCTCGAAATCGCCCACGTCGATGTCGTACGTCGCAAGAATGCGGCGCAGGCGATCGAGCGGAATGTCCGGCGTATTCGGACCAGACTCGAGCGTAAACTGCGTGGGCATGCCAAGGCGCGCAGACACGGTGCGCACGGTCAGATTCTGCGCCCCATAAGGCCATACCATCGAGCGGATCGACACGCCCGTCTGCTGCTTTACCTGACGCATGCAATTGCCCAGGTCGCCACGCACGCGCGACTCGAACTCGGCATCGGTCTCGTAGCGCTGCTGGTCTTTCAGGTACAGATGCGAAGTGGCCGCCGGCAGTTCGTTGCCCTGAGGATTAGCAACGGCGCCGTGATGCAGGTCGTGCGTATGGCACGCCAACTCGACGAGCCCCGACGACGCCACGTTGCGCAAGTCGTCCCACGACATGAACGTGTCGCGCGGCACGACCACGGTGTCCGATAGCCGGATACCCGAATCTGCGGGCGTATCGATCCACGACGTAACGATCCCCATGACACCGGGATACCTGAACTGCCTCAGCAGCGGCAGCACCTTGTCATGGTGGCTCTTGAAGCCGTCGTCGAAAGTCAGCAGCACGGCGCGCGGCGGCAATGGCGCGCCACCGCTGCGCGACGCCACAATCGCGCTGAACGTCACCGGGTTGTAATGGTTCGTATCGAGCCACGAAAAAATCGATGTCAACGTGCCGGTGTCGACCGCATACGGGTCGATCATGCTGTTCGTATGGAACTCGGCGCGCAGGTTGTCGCGCACGTCGTGAAAGCAGATCACGCGAAAAGTCTTGCCATCGGCCGGATCGGCCGGCGGGAGGATGTCGATCAGTTTCGCGGGCGCCAGCGATGGAAACAGCGAACAGCCTGCCATCGCACCCAGACAGCTACAAATAAAACCTCGACGAGATTGCATCGCCCGCCTCCTCTCGGATTTCAAGGTCAGAAGGGAACCGTGAGCGTGGCATAGGCGATCTCCGAAAATTCACGCGTTCCGTCGTACGTGTGACTGAGCACACCGAAGCCATACTTGAGCGTGATGTCGTGACTGAACGTCCACGCGTGTTCGATACGGGCCCCCACTTCCGCGCTCGTACCGAAGCCGCGCTGGTTATAGGCGCCCGCGGTCAAATAGAAACGCTGCACCAGGTCTTTCTCCCCGCTGCGCCAGATCGCCCATTGGTGCATGGCGACCACTTCCGCGGTGTAGTCGCGCGAAGGCGCGAAATAAGCCGCATTGGTAATCGTGTTGCTATCCGTACTGAGGTTCAGCGAAATATTCACGAACTGGTTCGCCGTCGTGAATACGCGCTGCGTCCCGCTCAACGCGATCTCCTGATTGAAGTTCGAGTCGCTGTAGCGCGCAGCGGTGTAAGACAGCGACGCCGAACGCTGATCGGTGTCCGTGAAATTGAGGCTGGCCTCCGCGGTTTTCCCCCAGATATGGTTGAGGTACGCCTTCATGGGCAGCGCGTTACTGTCGCTGTCGACGCCGGCGCTCGCCGACCAATAGTCGTTGAACGCATACGAGACTTCGCCGTTGCCACCGGTTCGTCCATCGCTGCCCATCGAACGCGTCACCTCGCCGGTCACAGTCAGCGCGCCATTACGATAATCGCCGCCAACACCGGTGCGGGTCCGGCTGACATTGCCGATGTCCGTGTTCGCATAGCCATAGAACGTATGGGAAAAGACGCGCCAGTTGTCGAAGATCGGCGGCGAATACAGGGTCGTGTCGATGCTGAACTCGTTGTCCGCCAGCGCCGAGGCACCATGCTCGCCGTTGACGTCGACCGTCAAAACCGGCGCGAGGTAGGCCTGATAGTCGCGCTTGAAGCTGCGCACGGAGCCGTTCTCGGGGAACGTGTCATCGAAAGCGGTATTGATCCGGTGCGCGTTGGCATAGTCTTCGAGCGCAATCGATGCGCGCCCGAGACCGGCCAGTGCCTCGATGTTGTCCGGATGATCCGTCAACGTCACGGAATACATGTCGCGTGCGTGCCGCGTCTGGCCCGTGCCGAGCACCGCGTCGGCCTGCGCGTCGCGCACTTCCGCGTTGAACGGCACCTGCTGTTCGAGCCGCTGCAATCCGGCCATGCCTTCACTCGTCTGGCCAATGTAAATCTGATACTGCGCGAGCAGACGGTAGTAGCGCAGATAGTCGTCGTTAGCGGGATCCCACGGATGCACCTCGTCGGCCGGCGGCAGGCCGGCATGAATGTCGTCGAGCACCTGGTGGGCCTGCGTATATTTGTTCTGATCGGTGAGTGCATAGAACAGGCCTTCGCGCAGATCGATCAGACGCGTGTGCGAGCCGTACTGGTAGCCGAGCGTTGCAGCGTCGGCGGGCCCCGCGCGCGTCTCTTCGATGGCACGGCGATACACCACCTCCGACTTGGCCGGCTCCTGTAAATAAGAATAGGCGTCGCCCACCGACGCAAGGGCCTCGGCCGACACCTCCGAATTCTGCGGGATGGTTTCGAACACGGCGACGGCGTCTTCCATGCGCCCGCGCGCGGCATACGCAACGGTGCGGTCGCCGGCAAGCGATGCGCGCACTTGCGCGTACTCCGGCGTATTCGGCAGATGCTTGTCGAACTCTTCCGCATGACGAATGGCGGCATCGAGCGAATCGAAGCGGTCGGTGCTCGTCATTGCGCGAACCTTGGAGCGGCCGCCCCGCACTTCTTGCCGGATCGCGAGTTCCTCGATCTCCGCGAGATCGACTGGCGAGAACACATCGGGGCGCTTCCTGGCTTCTTCGAGCGCACGGTTCGCGCCGCCACTCGTTGCGAGGCCAAAGATCTGATGGCGCAAATCTTCGCCGGGCTGCGGACCGTTGCCGGTCGTGGGCAACTGCATTTGCGGCGCAACCGGTGCGGGTTGCGGTGGGGGTTGCGGTCCAGGCTGCGTGGAGCTATTTTCCTGCGCTTGCTGCACTGGCGCGGGAGCAGCGGGAGGAGACGAAACCGGAACGCCAGTAGTGTCGCTCACGGTGTTTTGGGGCACGTCCGTCGAGGCCGCGACGGCATACACGGTGCTCCCCGAAGCGTCGGTCGTCACGGGGCGTGCAACAGGATCGCTGCTCGCGGCATCGTCCGCGAGTGCAACCATGAACACCACCGGCTTGGCCGCGTCGACTTCCTGCGCGAGAGCGTCCTTGCTTTCGAGTACTGCATAGGTTGACAAAAGCATGACCGCCGCCGGCGCGCATACACTCAGTGGACGCCGCCGAGGCGACGTGTACAAACGCTTGCTCTCGACCATTTTTGTTTGCCCCTTGCTGTTCGTTGTCGTTGAATACGACACACGACACGGCTCCTGCAAATGTCGTACCGCTTTTGGCGTACGAATATCGCTTCTCCGTAACATCCCAAGGCAATACCACTCACGCGAGCACAGCGATCGTGAGTGTCAGTCAACGGGCGAACCTTTCAACTCGTGGCACGGGACGCCCCAAGCATCACCCGCCCGCGCGGCAAGTGGTGTCTTCACTCGTCAGTCATCTGAGCGATGAAATATTTTTTTTGCGGACTCAATCAAATATGGAGTCAGGCTCCAATCACGGCCGGTCTACTCTTCGCTGTTCAAGCAGCGAAGACATAGTTAGTACATCAAAGGATATCGAGCGCTACGGTACGCTCGCCAATCGGCAGATCTGGAACATCCGGCTTGCGGCGTCCTTGCCATTGCCCGATAGACACAGTATCGGGACAACACCTGAGATCAAAACATCGAAGCGTTGCAGGTGTGTTTCAACGCTACCCGCACCAGGCGCGTGCGGCACTTCAATTGCTACCGGTCCGTGAGCACATGACCACACTCTAGTGCACGCTTATGCGAGATCCATCAGCACGTTTCATCCGGTTACAACTCCGCGCTCTTCTTCACCTGGTTAACACAACTATGCTGCTATATGTACCTGCATTCCGTGGTTGAGTTGCCGGACGTGGCATAAATTACTGACGACCGTGAGCGGTTGCTTTTCGCCCCCGCGGTCCCTATCCTAGTTGCACATCAAAGGGGGAGATAACCATGGGGACCTTGAAGAAACGAGGTCTGCTTGTGCCGGTGAGCCTCGTGCTCATCACCAGTGCGTATGCGGTATCTGCCTGGGCACAGATCGCGAGACCCGTTGGAGCGCAAAACTCGCAAGCCACTACGCCAATGGCTCCGCCCGCTCAAGCGGCACCCATGGCACCCACCGCTCCACCTGCTTCCACCGCGCCCGCTAACCAAACGGCTTCTCCGGCGGCTCAGCAACAGATGCTCTATTACGTCTGCGGTAACACAAACATCGACGCTCACGTAACGTCACCCGACCCTCAACATCCCTTCAACCTGGGTGTGACGTTTGTCTCCTCGTCGAGCGGCGCGCTGCTGACCGAAGTCTCCGTCAAGGTTAGGCGCCACGGCCGTGTGCTGATGGATTTCATCGCCGCGGGTCCGCATTGCCTGTTTTCCGTGCCGGAAGCGGACTACCGTATCGAAGGTACTTACCGCGGCGAGATGAAATTCGAAATCGTTCAGACTGGCACCATGAATGCCCAGATCAAGTGGTAAGCGTCAGACAGGTTTGAAAGGCGCACGGTCTGCACGGTCCGCTTCTCACGAAACACCCGAGCCATGACCATACCGAACTCGCCCGAAGACCGCTCGACAGACGAGCCTGCACACAGCAAGGAGGAAATCGAACGCGACAGCCTGCTGTCTCCCGTTACGTCGGGAGCCGGGCTCAGCGTTGCGTTGAGCGTCGCGTTCTATCTGATCGTCCTGACTGTCGGCATCGGCTACGATCACACGCATCGGTTGCGTAGTCCACCATCCGGCACGCCTGACGCGTCCAGCGCCGCCTGGCTGGCCAGCGTACAGGCACCGATACGCCGTCTGATGCCGGCCGAAGTGATCGGACCAGTCAGGGTGCTGCTCGCCCAGGCGCACGACTGCGCACTCGCTGGCCGCTGGGATTGCGTGAACGACTCAACTCACGCGGCCATCGCGCTGCGCGGCGATCCGTCCGAAGCGCAACCCGAAGCACCCACCATGGTCGCCGAGGCAAACGCCAACGAGATGGGGGTGTCGTCTCACGCGGCGTTTGCGAGTCCCACTTACGTCGGCCGTAGCGAGCGCCTGAAAGTAGCGGCTCATGCGAGCACACCCTATGGAAAATGGCGCCACTATCGACACACTGGCGTAGGGTTCATCGCAAAGCGCACGACGGCACGCCGCGCATCGCCCGAACTCCTGGCAGACCTGTACCGCCACTGAATTGCGGGTCGGTCTGCAGCCCCTTTTCAAAAACAACAAGGCAAGCTGCGTCTCGGCGGCTTCGAAGGGACTTGCGGCGATGTGCATGTCGAGTAGCGCGGCGACTCCTTCAGCGAAGTCATGATCTCAAGCGCATCGTCGATAACTCACAACCCTCTTGAAATCAGTGTCATCGCCCATATCGTTAAAATGCGATATATGATTCGCACAGTCACGATGCAACGTCCATGAAGAAATCCCAACCGACCCCAACGCTCGACGTCGACGTCGATGCGATCTACAAGGCGCTGGCCAACCCCGTGCGGCGCGAGATCCTTGCGTGCCTGCGCGAGCCGAAGGTCCATTTCGCCGATCAGGAGCTCCCGCTCGAGCACGGCGTCTGCGCGGGCCGGATCGACGCGCACTGCGCGCTCTCGCAATCCACGGTGTCGGCGCATCTGGCCGCGCTGCAGAAGGCGGGGCTCGTCACGTCGAAACGGGTCGGTCAATGGGTGTTCTTCAAGCGCAACGAGCCGGTTATCGAGGCGTTTCTGGCCCTCGTGAGCAAGCAGTTGTGACGGCGAGCATCGTCGCAAGCCGACCGGCAAGGCCGGCTTCATTTCCCGTATCGATTCAAGGCCGCGGGCCGCGCCCGCAACAAGGTGAACACATGGCAACGCTTTTCGACCCCATTCAAATCGGCGACCTCACGCTGCCCAACCGCATCATCATGGCGCCGCTCACGCGCCAGCGCTCGGGCGAGGCGCGCGTGCCCAATGCACTGATGGCGAAGTACTACGCGGAGCGCGCCTCGGCGGGCCTCATCATCAGCGAGGCGACCTCGGTCACGCCGCAGGGCGTGGGCTACGCGGAAACGCCGGGGATCTGGTCGCAGGAACAGGTCGAGGGCTGGAAGCTCGTGACCGAGGCCGTGCATGCCGCGGGCGGGCGCATCTTCCTGCAGTTGTGGCACGTGGGCCGCATCTCGGACCCGCTGTTCCTCGACGGCGCATTGCCCGTCGCGCCGAGCGCCATCGCGGCGCAGGGCAACGTGAGCCTCGTGCGTCCGCAGCGCGCCTACGTCACGCCGCGCGCGCTCGCCACCGATGAGATCGCCGGCGTCATCGCCGCATTCCGCCAGGGCGCGCTCAATGCGAAAGCCGCGGGCTTCGACGGCGTCGAGATTCACGGCGCGAACGGCTATCTGCTTGACCAGTTCCTGCAGGACAGCACCAACCAGCGCACCGACGCCTACGGCGGCTCGATTGAGAATCGCGCGCGCCTGCTGCTCGAAATCACCGACGCGTGCATCGACGTCTGGGGGCCGAATCGCGTGGGCGTACACATCGCTCCGCGCGGCGACGCGCACACGATGGGCGATTCGAATCCCGCAGCAACTTTCGGCTACGTCGCACGCGAACTTGGCAAGCGCAAGATTGCGTTCCTGTTCGCACGCGAGTCGCTCGGCGAACACCGTCTCGGCCCGCAATTGAAGGCCGAATTCGGCGGCCCGTACATCGCGAATGAAAAGTTCACACTGGAAGCGGCGCAACGCGTGCTCGCCGATGGCGAAGCCGATGCCGTCGCCTGGGGCCAGCTCTTCATCGCGAATCCGGATCTGCCGCGCCGCTTCGAAATGAACGCGCCGCTCAATGCGCCGAATCCGTCGACCTACTACGCGCGCGGAGAGACCGGCTACACGGACTATCCGTCGCTCGAGAACGTGGCGTAAGCAGCGAACGCCGCATCGCGATCAGCTTCACTCACTCGTCCCCGGCCAGGGCGGCATGCCCTGGCCGGGGACGATGCATTTGCGCGCGCGCTTTTTCGCAGCCTGCCGCCTTTCCATAGGCCGATTCAATTGGCGTCGCGCACGAGTTTGTCCTTGAATGGCATCTCCGCCTGCCTCGTCCCCTCGCTGACTGGAGAACCACCATGCCCCAAGTCGACGCCGAGCAAATCGTCCACAGCATCGCCGAAGAGACCAATACCCCTGAGGAAACGGTAGCCCGCATCTACGCCGACGCGCTCGACAACTATCGCGCCGACGCACGCATCCTCGACTATCTCCCGCTCTTCGCCGCGCGCAAGGTCCGCGCGACCCTGCGACAAAACAGCGCAAAACCGCACTGATCGCTCGCCTCACTCCCGCCAGCGAGTTGCGTCTCCCGCGCGGACGCGGTTCGCGCGGCGGGCGTTCGCGCGCGCTTCAAAGCCGTATGCGCCGGGCTCGCGCGTCGATCGCACATGGCCGGCACCGCCTCTTTAAGCCTGGTTTAATTCTTCGCTGCAAATATATGCTCACCCCTGTTGAGCCGCCGGAGCATCGGCGGCGTTTTTTTGTGCGGTTAGCCGAGGAGGAGCGAGGTCATGGTTGAAGACGACGATGTGCTGATGCACTTGCAGTCCCTGCTGCGCGACGGCTCGACTACACGCGTTGCGTCATGCCGTGTCTCCATGCCGCTGCAGAATCCATGGGGCCGTGCTTATCGGCTCGTCGAATGGACCACGCCGCTCGACGACGGCGCGCGCCGCCAGGTCGTGCCCGCCGAGAGCTCGGCGCTCGACATCGCGCGCCTCGTGGCGGAGCACGTGCCCGGCCGCCGCATTCTGCTCAACGGCGAAGCAGTGGACGCCGAACGCCCGCGCACGCGGCGCCGTGCGCGCAGCACCGCCACCGCGCGCGCTACGAGCTAGGGCCTGCGGCGCGTCCCACATATCAGGACGCGCCGCGCACGCAGCGATTTTTGCCAAAGTTTCACGCCACCATACTTCCCAACGTCTCTTCCAGCGCCTCGCTTGCACGAGTCATCGGTGCGCGCAGCTCATTGCGAATGAGCCCGCGCCGCGCGAGCGCCGCCTTCACCGGCCCCGGATTCGGCTCCGCGAACGCCGCGCGCACGAGCGGCACGAGTGTGTGCCAAAGCGCACGCGCATCGGCGAGACGTCCCTCGCGCAGCGCCCGCTCCATCGCCACGAAACGCTCCGGCAACAGATGCGCCGATGCCGCAATCGCACCGCTCGCGCCCGCGCACAGTACGCCGAACATTTCGATGTCCTCGCCGCAGAGCACCTGCAGGCGGCCATCGAGAATCAGCGCGAGCGTCTTCTCGAGCGAGCCGCCGCAATCCTTCACCGCGACGATGCGCGTGTGGCCCGCCAGCTCGAGCAAGGTCGGCAATTCGAGCTGCACGCCGGTTCGTGCGGGAATGTCGTAGAGGATCACGGGCTTGCGGCTCGCGTCGGCGAGCGCCAAGAAATGGCCGATCACGCCCGCCTGCGACGGGCGAATGTAATACGGCGCCGCCGCCAGCACGCCCGCAACCGACGTTTCGTTGAGCGCGGCGATGCGCTCGCACACCGACTGCGTGTGATTGCCGCTCACGCCCGCGACCACCGGCAAGCCCCCCGCGCTCGCGAGCACGGTGGCGAGCACGGCGTCCTGCTCGCGGTCGTCGAGCGCGGCCGGCTCACCCGTCGTGCCGAGCGCAACAAAGCCCGCTACACCCGCCTGCGCATAGTGGCGCACGAGCGCGTCGAGCGCCTCGTGATCGACGGCGCCGCGATTGAACGGTGTGACGAGCGGAATCCAGATACCCGAAAACGAAGACATGACTTTCCCTTGAACGCGACCGTATGGAAGGTCCGTCGAACCGTACGCGGGAATCGGGCAAGCCAGGAGGGAGAAAGAGGCGGGGCGCCGCCGGCAGGCCGTTCCATCGCACATCCGACGGAACAGCGAGCTCCGGTCAGATGAGCGGCTGTTTTTTGGCTTTGGCTACCAGGCACGGGCGCGAAGCCTGCGCGCACGCACGCGTCGCGCTCGAAGCGGCGACGGCGAACAACGTGACGAAGGGATTCGGCTGACGTGACATGCCGTGCAGTGTAACGGAAAACTCGGGAAATCGCGGCAAACCGCGCGAGCCTGCACACACCGCTTCAGGAATCAGCTGTGGACCTCGACGTCCACGACGGAGGTATCGAGCAGCAGGCTCGGTGCCTCGCCCGGGTCGCGCTTCGTGAGCTTGCCGTCCACGCTCGCGCCGCAATCCATCTGCAATTGCTGGTAGTAGATGTTGCCGACCACGTGCGCGTTCGCCTGCAGCTCGACGAAATGATCGGCGATCACGTCGCCGACGATGCGCCCGTTGACCACGATGTCATAGCCGTGCACGTTGCCCTGCACGCTGCTGCGCTCGCTCAGCACGAGCAGCGTCTGTGCGCCTGCCTTGCTGCTGACATTGCCGTTGACCTGGCCGTCGAGCCGCAGCCCATCGGCGAATTCCAGATTGCCCGTGATGCGGACATCCTCGGCAATCAAGGTCGCGAGCTTCGTTTGGGCGATGCCCGGCTGGGGTTTCTTCTTGTTGAACATGGGTGACACCGTTGCGTTTGGTTGTGTTGTGTTTCGTTGCGTTTGGTCTGAAAGGGTCTGGTCGATCTCGCGATCAAGCACGCGCGCGGGATCAGTGCGCGTTCGGGCGGGCGCCGTGGCCGCGCAGGAACGTGAGCTCGGCTTGCAGCTTCGCGGCCTCGGCCTGCGCCGCGTCCGCCGCCTTTTGCAAGGCCGAGCGCGCCGCGCGCTCCTGCTCCAGCGCGAGCTCGGTGTTGGAGAGCCGCGTCTGCAGCAAATCGGGCGCGACGACCGGGCAACGGCCGCCGTCATCGGCATACAGCGCCCATGCGGTGACCCCCGCGCCGGCCGCCGCCGCTACGGCGGTCCATGTGAGCGCCACGCCCCAGCGCCATGCGCGCGAGCGCACCGGCTGCAACTCGAAAGCGCGCTGCGCGTCGCGGCGCTGGCGCGCCGAACGCCGTGGGTCAGCCATTGGCGCCTCCCGCGCCGCTTGCGGCTCCGCTTGTTGCTCCCTTTGCGGCTCCGCTCACGGCGCGGTTGGCCGCTTCGCTTGCGTCCCGGTACGCGCTGAAGAGATCGAGATAGTCCTTGGGATCGACCTGCACGCCCTTCACGATCACCTCGAAGTGCAGGTGCGGGCCAGTCGAGCGCCCGGTCGAGCCAACGTCAGCGATATGCTCGCGCGGCAGCACGACCTGCCCGACCTGCACGTCGATCTTCGAGGCGTGCCCGTAACGCGTCACGAAGCCGTTACCGTGATCGATCTCCACCGCGTTGCCATAGCCCGACTTCTGCCCCGCGAAGATGACGCGGCCGCCCGCGGCGGCGAGAATCGGCGTGCCCGTGGGCGCGACGATATCGAGCCCCGGATGAAAGCTCAGGCGCTGCGTAAACGGGTCGATGCGGTTGCCGAACGGCGAGCCGGGCCGGCCTGCCACGGTGGGGCGGCGGCCCGGAAACGCGTCCCACGCCGCCTCGTGCTGCGCCACGGCCTGCTCGAGCGCGCCGAGCGTGGCGGCCATGCAGTCGACTTCGCCATTGACGGCGTGCGCGTTGGCACGCGCGGCGGACGCCTCGACACAGTGGCGCGGCGCGAGCGCGGGGCCACCCTCGCCGCCATCGTCGTCGCCGGAGCGCGTGGCGGGCGCGGCAGGCGCCACCGCCGCCCCACGCGGCGGCTGCGCGCGCAGCCGCTGGTCGAACTGGCGCAGCTCGGCAAGCTGGGCGGCCAGGCGCGCGATGCGCGGATCGAGCAGCGCAATCGAGGCGTTCATGCGGCCGATCTCGCCCAC
>NZ_BAYD01000061.1 GCF_000685075.1 Paraburkholderia oxyphila NBRC 105797 | reverse complement strand
TAGTTCCTCCAAGTACAAGCCTCCTTCTGAACATTCAGGGGCTGGATCGATCAGAACCAGACGATCACGGCCAGTTCCTTGCCACTGTTGGCGGCAATAGAGAAATCTCTATCTCTAAACGCAAGTGCAAAGCAGATATGACATAGAAGCATGAACGGCTACGCGTCAAGGGTTCCCCCATCGATTACGGTGCGTTGCTTTGGTTGATCTGGCTTGATATCGCTTTATCTTCTCTTCCACATTTTCGAGCACCATCTATCTCGACGCGCCATGTCTGCTATCGACGAATGTGCATGGCTGCAAGACGCTTTATCTCAGCCAGGTGAAGAGATTCGCCGGCTGTACAGAACGCCGCCTTGCGTTTAGCGAAACGTCCGGCAAACATGACTTCGCGGATGTATCATGATCTCGAGAGTGCCTGTCGAGTGAAACTGCCGGCACTCAGCCGAGCCGTCGCCGAATTCGCTGCACACTCGAATATCGCGACGCCCAGCAGCCGTACCGTCTCCAATAGTATCGAACTCTACGCCTCAGACATGCCGCAGCAGCGCCGTCGTGGTCAAGTCGAGACGCGGCACGTTACGGGAATCAGCAGACGCCATTGGAGATTGGCAAAGCGTCAAGCTCTGTTCGCTTGTGACAGTACATCACGTCGAAGAGGTGCCCGAATGACAGCCCACCCACTGAAGTTGCGTTCACTAACGGCGGTTCCAGTCTCGATACCCTTAAAGCGCCCGGTGGGCACAAAAGCTCATTCGTTCCGGACGGCCGCATTCCTCTTGTTAACGTTAGATACGGAAGAAGGAGTGTCGGGGCGCTCATATGCTTTCTGCTATTTGGAGTCAATAGCGCGTTCGCTGCTGCCCATTGTGGCAGACCTCAGCCAAGTTCTTGCTGGACACGCAGTCTCGCCAGTCGAACTGTCGAACGCCGTTGCCCGCTATTTCAAGCTTCCGGGACTCTACGGCCCGCTTTGCATGGTCGCGTCCTCGATCGATGCGGCGGCTTGGGATGCGTTAGCGGTTTCGGCAAATATGCCCCTGGCAACTCTGCTCGGCGCGACCGTCACCGGTGTCCGGGCGTACAACAGCAATGGCTTGGGGTTAATGGAACCGTCCGCTGCCGCAGACGAAGCGGAAGAACTGGTCGCAGGCGGTTTTCGAGCGGTGAAAATGAGAGTCGGCCGACCAACCTTCGCGGAAGATCTCGCGGCAATTCGCGCGGTGCGCAATCGGCTAGCGGATGACGTCAACCTGATGGTCGATTTCAATCAGGCGCTGTCGTTTTCGGCCGCGATGGAATATTGCCCTCTCCTCGACGAAGAGGGCGTTTATTGGATCGAAGAGCCAATCAGGCACGATGATTTCACTCATGCGTCGATGATCGCAGCGGCAACGAGGACGCCGATCCAGCTCGGCGAAAACCTGGTGAGCGTCCCTCCTCTCCTCAACGCACTCAAAGCAGACGCAACCGATTACCTTATGTTCGACCTGGACAGAATCGGCGGTGTATCCGGTTGGCGCCTCGCGAGCGGACTTGCGTTAGCAGCCGGCAGGGAAGTGTCGTCGCATCTGTTTCCTGAAATAAGCGCCCATCTGCTGGCGGCGACACCCACAATGCACTGGTTAGAGTATTTAGACTGGGCCGATCCAATACTTGAAGAGCCGCTGCGCATCGAGAATGGAATGGCTATGCTGACCAGCAAGCCGGGGAACGGAATCACGTGGAATGCCGACGGCATTGAAAAGTATCGGCTAGATTAAATAGCCGACGGCAGAATCGAATAGGGAGTGGGCCATTAACGTTACAACAAAAGCGAATCGATACTCTCGATTGCAGCGTCCCCTGTCCACCATCATCAACGGTGCTCCCACCGCTTTATGCGCCTCCAACTTCTCCGGGCATGCGAAAACCGCTCGCATGCCTACCGCTCACTACAACCGCCATGCGGCATCCGGGGGGACCGGACGTCCACGAAGGTCCCAAAATCTGTTGCGCACACCATTCCTGCGAGGAATGATTGTTATGCGTGCGCGACCTCTACCAACGGAGATCTTGAAAGTCGAACATGTGGAGAAAGCGATTTCAGGCCTCGGGGCCGAGATGGAGGGAGGGCCGCGCGGGTAATGACGAAAGCGAAACGTACGGAACGTAAGCTCCAATCTGACAAACAAAAAGTGCTTCACAAGCGTGGCGCGGCGGAACGGTTACGGATGCCACGTCAGATTGGGGCGCGCTGGGTTGGAAAGGTCATTGCGAGCGCGACGCTTTCTCATCATTCACCCTTTGCTTAGGTTGCGTTAGCGCGCTGACGCTGTTTCACTCGCAACATGACCACGCTCGATTTTCCGACCGGAAACGTTGCGGTTCAGATCGCTCCTCGAGATGCAGGTGGCTCGATCAAGGGGGTTGGGCCTTTATTGGCGATGCGGCGTACGGAACGAACTCATACGTATGTAGATCGGTGGAGGTATGATTTGCTGGACTGGAAATGTCGATATGATTAAGGGCAATTCGCTGGGTATTGAGGCACTGGCATTAGATACCGGAGGTACGATCTTTAATTGGCACGACCGCTTTGTTCGGGCGTTCGAAGAGTGGGTCGAACCGGTCGACGCGGTTCTGTGGCGCGACGTCGTGAACGATTGGCGACAGCGTTCCCTCAAGACAGTGCTAGGAAAAGAGCGTGCTGAAGACAGCATGGACATGGTGCATCAAAGAACGCTTGAAGAAACGCTTGCAAAATTCGGGCTGTCACACGTCGACGCTGCGCGCCGAACGAAGATATTGGACGCCTGGTATGACCTGGAAGCGTGGGACGATTTTCCAGCCTCGATCCGTTCGATTCGAGAAAAGTATCCTGTTGTCTCCTTGACGGTGCTTCCTGTGGCGTTGGTCATGGAGAACTCACGACGTAACGATTTGGTCTGGGACGCAATAATCTCGTGCGAAATGACAGGGGTGTATAAGCCTCATCCACAGGCATACCTGAGAGCGGCTGCGTGGTTAAAGCTGAAACCTTCGGCGATTCTGATGGTTGCCTGTCACAATGTTGATCTCAATGCGGCAAAAAATCTGGGCATGAGGACGGCATTTGTTCACCGCCCCGAAGAATGGGGACCGGTGCATCGTCCCGATGCGGGTCCAAACATGGATTACGATTTTGTTGTGGAAAGCTTCGATGATCTGGCGTACGAGCTTTTGTCCGACCGTCAGTAGCCGCACCGCCCCGTCCTGCCTGATACGGCACACGGCAGCGCGGTTCTCGCGCAGCACAATGATTTGCTTCGACAAAGCATCCAAAAACGAAAGCGTGTCGGCCGATCTCTCCAAGCTGCTCTGCACCTCTGCTTGGGCGGATCCGGTGCAGATTGAGCCGGCGGCATTTGACTTCGCGCTGATCCCACATCCGGACCTGTCGGAGCGCTGCGTGCCAGCGCAGTTGACGAACGCATCGAGTCGCTTCCAGCGCGCTGCAACGGCATCAGCGACGCGCCGGCCGTCGACATCCCGGCTGACATCAGCATCGAAGACCAACGTTTCTGCGCCAGTTCCGCGGCACACCGATTCGACGCTCCATGCCGCTTCGCGCGTGCTGCTGTCGAAGTTTCCGATCGCCACCGACCAGCCCGCTCGGGCAAAACGCATTGCGGTGGCCGCGCCGATGCCTTTCGCAGCGCCTGTGATCATGCAAGCGGGGGGCGCGAAATGTGTCATATGGTGTTCGTTGAGGTCATGTTCGATGTTGCAGGCGCGGAGGATCGGACGGAGGCCGGTGGCCGCAATGGCAGCAGCAGCGAGAGTCCCGCGCCAAGCAACAGCGCCACGGCTATGACCGTTATGCCGGGCAAAAGCTTGCCACCGCTCAGATCGGCCAGCCAGCCAACGATGAATGGGCTGACAAAGCCCGCGAGGTTGCCGGTACAGTTGATCAAGGCGATAGCCGCGGCCGCTCCCGCGCCTCCGATCAGTGCCGTAGGAATGCTCCAGAAAACGGGGGCAATCGAATTGATCCCAATCGCGGCGATAACGAGTGCGAGCAAGGCGACGGCAGTGTTCGAGGCGAACCAAACCGATGACAGCAGCCCAAGTGCGCCGAGCGCGCAGCATACCGCCACATAACGATGCCGTTTGTCGCGGCGGTCCGCGTGACGAGCAATCACGACCATCGCCACCGCGCTGATCAGTGACGGTACCGCCGCCAGCCACCCGATACTGCCGACGTTTGCTACGCCGCTCGCCTTGATGATCGTCGGCACCCAGAATGCGAGCCCGTAGTTACCCATCGCAATGCAAAAATATAGGAGTCCCAGTAGCCATACGCGGCCGTTCACGAAGGCGCGGCGTACTGAACAATCGACACGTGTCGCCGCATCACGAGCGAGTTCGACGGCGAGACACGCCTTCTCGTCAGAACTCAGCCAGCGCACCGACTCGATCCGGTCATAGAGTAAGAACGGTGCCGCAACACCGACTCCCAGCGAAGCGAGTCCTTCCAGCAAAAAGAGCCATTGCCATCCTGCCAAGCCGCGTACGCCGTTGAGATGTGCCATCACCCAGCCCGACATCGGCCCACCGATCACGCCAGACAAAGGAATCGCAGTCATGAATAGCGCGATGATTTGTGCACGACGTGCTGACGAGAACCAGTTAGACAAATATAGGATAACGCCGGGGAAGAAGCCCGCCTCGGCCACACCAAGCAGAAAGCGCAGCACGTAAAACGATGTGGCGCCATTCACGAACATCGTCAGGCTGGAGACAATCGCCCACGTGATCATAATCCTCGCAATCCAACGGCGAGCGCCTACTCGGTTCAGAATAAGGTTGCTCGGTACTTCGAAAATGAAATAACCGAGAAAGAAAATGCCTGCGCCCGCGCCATAGGCACTCTCGCCCAGTCTCAAATCGCTCAGCATCTGCAACTTGGCGAAGCTCACATTGACCCGGTCGATGTACGCGACCACAAATGCAAGGAACAAGAAGGGCAAAATGCGACACGCAACTTTGCGGTACAACGCGCTGTTCCGATGCGGATTCCACGCAGCGTCGCCCCCTGCTGGGCTGACGGATGCCGTGATCGATGGCGCAGCGCTGTCCGGCATGTACCGCTCGAATGACCGAATATTCATGATGTCTCCTGCGCGCGCAGGCGCGCTCCCGTTGCGTGGGCGGAACAAGGTCCACCCCGCTGGGTTATACCGTCCCCTCTCTGCCGAGCGTTCAAGTCCGGCGAACAGGCGTCTGGAGCCAAGAGTAGCGAGGCAACGCACGGATCTGCAAATCAATCTTTCGG
This sequence comes from Paraburkholderia oxyphila NBRC 105797, assembly GCF_000685075.1. Lineage (GTDB taxonomy): Bacteria > Pseudomonadota > Gammaproteobacteria > Burkholderiales > Burkholderiaceae > Paraburkholderia > Paraburkholderia oxyphila. The sequence continues at coordinate 53,939 of NZ_BAYD01000061.1, read as the reverse complement.
CACACTCTATAACCGCGAGGTTATATTGAATGAGGGAAAACACCGATGCACAACACTGACTCAATCCAACGCTTCTTCCGCAGCGGGCTGAAGCTGCCGCATTTGCGTGTCCTTGTCGCACTCGCTGATCTCGGTCAGGTCACACGTGTGGCCAGCGCCTTTCACGTCACGCAGCCAGCGGTCTCCAGGCAGATTTCGGAGATAGAAAGCGCGCTAGGGGTTGCTGTCGTCAGCCGTATCGGCAACAAGCTCGAGTTGACGGCGATCGGTCAGGTGATCGTTGCGTGTGGCCGCGAGGTGCTGCGCCAACTCGAACTCGCACGGCGCGATGTCAGCGCGCTAGCATCCGGCACGGGCGGTCTTGTGCGCGTGGGAGCGGTCGTAACCATTCCCGATCCGCTCGTCGCAAACTCTGTTCATATATTCATGCGACGTGCTCCGAACGCGTCATTTTCGTTCTTTGAGGCGACACTCGACCGATTACTCAAGATGCTCGAAGACGGAGATCTCGATGTTGCGATCGGCCGCAATCGCATGACGAGTACACAGGTGCAACTGAAGCAGGAAGTCCTGCTGCAGGACCCTTTCGTATTCGTCGTTGGCGCAGCGCATCCACTAGGCGCACCCGACCGCCATCCTTGCTGGGAGGATCTGCGGCCATGCCACTGGATCACGCCGCAACTCGGTTCGCCTGCTCACGCAACGTTGATTGGAACACTTGAGGCGCACAACATTGCGCCTGCTGCGGGGAGCGTCGCGTCAAGCTCGCTGGCGCTTAATCTGTCGCTATTGAAACGTGGCGATTTCGTTTCCATACTGCCTATTTCAATCGCGCGTCAACACGTGGTGCGCGGATACATGCGCGTGCTCCCACTACCGCCTGTGGAACCACTCGGCGAAGTCGTTGCCCACTGGCGCGCCAGCATTGGCTCGCCGGCTACAAAGCTCTTCATCGAGTGCCTCTCCGAGGCATCGAGCGAACTGCTTACGGAATGACGCCCGGCAACAATTGTGCGATCGCGGACTACCCGGTGCATCGCGGTCACCCGACATTCCGGTAACTTATGCGACCCGAAGCCTGTGCCTGAAATCAGTTGTGGTTCGGTAACAGCAGTTGTGACGTGCCCGAATGCCCTTCTCACTCGTCAGACGCTCCACACGCCTTGCTGGCCACAAGCACGTGTACACGAATCTCATCGGTCATGCGCGGCGAGTCACCGGCGCCCCTGAACGCTACCCGGATGGAGCGAATCGGACCATCCTCCCCGATTTAAGAGAACGTAGGCCAGACGCCGATCCTCCGTCCCGTGGCTCAACGGGAAAACACTTTTGCATTTTGTCGCGACACTGAAAATGCGCGGCTCTTTCGCCACCTCTTAAAGTAGGGACGGTTGGGAGCCAGATTCGCTACCGCCCTTGCCACGCAAGGTCTACGGGAGCTGCGGTTGTCGTACTTGCGCCTTCCAAACCAGAGAGCTTGTCCGATTCGCGCGACAGGGTTCTATGCCTGTTCCAAGTTGACAAAAACCGTATTAACCGGTTAATCTGGTTTACACATTATTCTTGTCGGAGAAAGCAATGGCGACTAATACTCAGACGTTTGTTTTTGATGCGTACGGTACTTTGCTCGACGTCAACGCAGCGGTTAAGAAAGAGATCGCGTCGTTTGGAGAGACCGGGGAGGCGTTTGCCGGATTGTGGCGAACACGTCAACTTGAGTATTGCTGGACACGGACGTTGATGAACCGATACGCGAACTTCTGGGCTGTAACGGAAGAGGCGCTGGACTACGCTTTGCGATCATTCAATTTGGATCAGGATCGGAAGCTCCGTGAAAGACTACTTAAATCGTATTTCGAGTTGAGTGCGCATCCAGATGCACGCGACGCATTGCGTCTATTGAAGGCAAAGGGCGCCAGATTGGCGGTGCTGTCAAACGGAACGAATGATATGCTTCAAGCAGCACTGGAAGCGGGTGGATTGCTGGAGTATATGGATGCGGTGCTGTCAGTTGATGATCTCAAGATCTACAAACCGGATCCACGAGTGTATCAATACGTGTGTGACCGACTCGACGTAACGCCGGAAAAGGTGGTGTTCGTTTCGTCCAACAGTTGGGACCTCGCAGGCGGCTCGTCGTTTGGGTTCAAGGTTGCACGGATAAATCGGACAGGTGGGGCGCGCGAATATGAATTCGCAGATTTCCACAGTGAGCATAGGTCACTCGTAGAACTTGCGGAGCTTGCGCAGTAGTCTGATTGGTCGATATCAATCTCTGGAGGCGGTCATGGCCGAGATGCTTGCAAATGCGCGAATTTTCATACGCGTGGTTGAGTGTGGGTCGTTTACGGCAACCGCAAACGAGTTCGATTCGACACCCGGAATCATCTCGCGTGCGGTTTCGACTCTGGAGGATCATCTTGGTGCCTTGTTGATTCATCGAACGACGAGGCACCTTTCGATCACAGACGTGGGCGATCGGTACTATCGGCGTTTGAAGACGATCCTCGCCGACCTTGACCTTGCCAATGCGGAAGCTAGCGGTGCAACATCTCTTCCACAAGGGCGGATCCGGATTCATTCGATGCCAGGGCTAGCAGAGAGTCATATGACCGCAGCACTGGTTGCCTGGCAGGAAGCGAACCCGGACGTGAGCGTCGAACTGAAGATTGCGCAACGTATGCCTAGTCTTGTGGAAGAAGGATTCGATGTGTCCTTATTGGCTACCCCAAAATTGCCAGATTCTGGGTACATGGCGAAGACGTTGGGCTCAACGTACGGGATACTCGCTGCGTCGCCGAGTTACCTTGAAAAGCACGGTACGCCCACGAGTATCGATGAATTGAAAGAACATCGACTGGTCCGACTTGAGAGCCCATTGGGCCCAACAGACGAGTGGATTCTTGACGGGCCGGAGAGACATATAAGTATTTCAGTGCCCGTTTCTCACTTTCAAGCGAATTCAGCAAGTGCGATCGCATTTGCACTGCGCTCCGGAAGAGGAATAGGGACGCTTGCGAGTTACAACATTGTCGATGACCTGAGAAGTGGAGCGTTGGTGCGGGTATTGCCGCAGTATCGGCTTCGCGCATTTAGTATCGTTGCCTTGTATCCCAATCGCCGGTATCTGGACGCAAAAATATCAAGATTGTTGGATTTTTTGGTGGATCATGTAACACCGACTATTGCGACCATTCACAGAACTATTGAAGAGTTCAGTTAGCAGTGGACGAATTAGCGACATGGCACTGTAAATCTGGGCCGGAACAATGCTCCAGCGGACCGTCGTGGAGGCTATTGATTTGTTGCGACGTAGCAAGCTGTTGCTTACGAGTTCGGACGCGCTGCATTCGAAGGCTTGATTCTCCAGCGGATGTTGCCAGCAACTGTTGCAAACTTTGAGTTACTAGTACGGCATGCCCTCCGAGACTAATTCCGGTGAGGCATGACGGACAGAACTCATGCAATGGGTAGATTTTATATTTTGCTTAAGCGGATCGTATGCAGATAGCGGCACTGGCGGACAGGCGCGCATTCCAGCGCGTCAATCGTATCTGGCTACATTACGGTGTTTTCTGGCTAGGCGCTATCGCTGTGGGGCTCGTCGCTGTCGCCTACGCCAAGCTGATCGATTTTGGCTATGCTCTATTTTTGCGCTATACAGCGGATCGTTTCTGGTTGCCGCTCGCTATAACTCCAGCGGTGGGCGCGGTGTCAGTCTGGCTCACGAGGCGCTTTTTCGATGGGTCGGAAGGCAGCGGGATTCCCCAGGTGATCGCCATGCTGCACGGTCCACTGGAGCTCGGTGAGCGCCTGCTTACCATGCGGATTCTGGTCGGGAAGATTCTAATTTCATTTCTCGCGATTTTAGGTGGGTTCACTATCGGTCGCGAAGGCCCTACGATCCACGTAGGCGCTGCGCTGATGTTTAGCCTGCGAAAGTTCTATCCTGCGCGGTTGAGGTCCATCCGGCCTGGCGTGCTCGAGCGGCGCCTGGCATTGGCTGGGGCGGCCGCGGGACTATCGGCGGCGTTCAACGCGCCCCTGGCGGGAGTCGTGTTCGCAATTGAGGAACTCACACGCAGTTTCGAGGCACGAACAAGCGGCGTACTAATCACGGCCATCATCTTCGCGGGCGTTGTGTCACTTGGGATCCAGGGCAATTACGTCTACTTTGGGATGATCAGCATGGCAAACCGTCTGCCGGATTGGCTTGCGGTTGCTGTCGTGCTGATCGGCTGCCTCGCCGGGATTGCCGGTGGCATATTTTGCTGGCTGCTGCTCAACACTCAGCGCTGGATGCCTCCATACCTACTTAACCTGAGGGTGCAGCGGCCCGTCCTGTTCGGAGCGCTATGCGGCATCGCGATTGCGTTGATCGGTGTGCTTACGCATGGCCATACATTTGGTAGCGGTTACGCAGAGGCGCGCGGCATGCTCGAGGGCAAATCGGACGTGAGCGCAATCTACTCGGCGCTCAAGATGTTCTCGATGGTGGGCTCTTATCTGCCGGGCGCTCCAGGCGGGCTCTTCGCTCCGTCACTCGCAATTGGAGCAGGCATTGGTAACAGCTTGCACCTTCTGTTTCCGCAAATGCAACTCTCCATGCTGATCGCGCTTGGCATGGTGGGCTATCTCGCTGCAGTCACGCAGAGCCCTATTACCGCGTTTGTTATCGTCATCGAGATGACGGACGGACATGGGCTCGTCATCTCACTGATGGCGACGGCGCTCATCGCCAGCCGTGTATCCCGCATCTTCGCCCCGCCCTTGTACGAAGCACTTTCTACCCGCTATCGCGCTCGGAGTTCGAGTTGACCTCTCGTCGCGTGTAGCTGCAATACGAGCGCGGAGGTGCGCGTCGGCTATCGGCTACCTTGCCAAACGTCTGCAAGGAGGCGGACCATTCGTTACTCATCAACGTCGTGCACGTACTGCGCACACCGCTCGGCTGATTGCCCATTTCAGAACCTACGGCTGTCGACGTGTTTGTGGCGTGTTTCCAGGCGAGTACGAATTCACAGAGCGTCGCAACGCGGATTTCATCCGCTTCCCGCACGCGAATTGAGGCTCGATATTCCGCTGCGATCTGCCCCTCAAGCATCTCATGGACAATCGCCTTAGTTAGTTACGAATAGAGCCTGATAAACGCTCCTGAAGAATTTGTCGCTCATGTCCTGTATCAGGTGGTCATCGACGTACCCGCCGACGTGCCACGTACGTTGCCCCCTGAGTTCATTTTCCACCTCATCGTTGAACGGGGCAGATGCGTCAACGGCGGCTGAGGGCCTGCTGCGCCCTCTGTCCTCCTTCCTCTTTGACAGTGTTCACCTCACTGAAACAGTGTGATTCGCCCAAACCATTTGTTTCGGGTCTGAAGTCTCGTAGCATTTTATCCGTGTGTTTCTGGCCGGAGCCAGCCTGATGGATGGAGATCTATTCCCGATACCCGGATCTGCAGTCTGTTAATGCCCCGCCCGGCATGAGCGCTTTCAGAGAGGCCATGGCAATCAAAGTAATTTGCCGCGCCTGATGGAAAGCTAACAGATGGGTCCCCGTCGCTCCGGGCAGCAGGGTTTGCGTATTCCGGGCCGGACGGGACATGTATGGAGAGCGAGTGATGAGCGAATTCTCGAGTGAAAAGTCCAAATCCCCCTGGCATGCTGGTGAGCTGGCGATGCAGCAGACGACGGGAGTGGCAGAAGCCATGACTGAGGTTGGAAGGCAAGTGATCCGCGAGTATATGCCCGACCGACATCGGGAATTCTTTGAGCAATTACCGCTCGTGTTTGTCGGTACGGTTGACCATGCCCAACAGCCCTGGGCAACAGTAGTCACGGGAACGCCGGGATTTGCCCGGTCGCCCGACACGCGAACGCTAGAGCTTTACTCGCCGCTGGACAGCGCCGACCCAGCGAGCGCCGGAGTTTGGACCGGAGGTTCCGTGGGGCTGCTAGGTATCGATTTGTCTTCGCGCCGCCGCAACCGCATGAATGGCATTGTGGTGCGTGCTGACTGTGACGGGTTTAGCGTAGCGGTCCAACAAAGCTTCGGTAACTGCCCCAGCTACATCCAGCGACGATCGCTCGAGGTATCGTCTGCCCCGAGGCGAACGTCGGAAGCGCAGCGATCCGTGGGAGGCAAACTTGACCAGCGTGCGCGGGAGATGGTGGAGAAAGCAGATACGTTATTCATTGCGACCTACGCTGACGTCGAGGGCAACTACCAGGTAGACATCGGTCACCGTGGCGGAAGAACTGGGTTCGTGCGGATCGACGAAGACGGCACGCTGACGTTTCCCGACTTCGCGGGAAATTCATTCTTCAATACTTTGGGTAATATTTTGCTCAGCGGCAAGGCGGGATTGTTATTTGCGGACTTCGCCAACGGCGACCTACTCCAAATCACCGGTAGTGCCGCAATCGTTTTTGACTCCCCGGAAGTCGCGGCTTTCGAAGGAGCGGAACGCATCGTGAGATGCATGCCACAAGAGGTGGTATTCCGTCCAGGCGCGCTTGCCTTGCGTTGGAAAGATGACCCCGATGGCTTGTCGGTGAATACTGAAATGACCGGCGACTGGGCAACGGCGAGTGCGAGATTGAAAGAGCGCGCCTGACGGGAACTGCCGCCTAGCGATGCGTCAGTAATTGGGTGATCTGGTGAGCATGATGAGTTGGGAATCGGGTAGGGACGTCTTTCTGGTAGACGTACGGGTCGTGACTACGGCGACGCGTTATCGCACTCGGAGTGAACGGCCGAGAGCAGGAAGACAAAGCGGAGCGCTGAGCGGCACGGCGGTCAGGAAAACCAACCTGGTAGATTTGCCAGCGTGCCGCGGGGTGCGTCCGCACCGCGAGCGAGCACGCGATTACGACACGATCAAGGTACCGAAGCGGGTTGTGCGGGCGCAGCCACCGGGTCAGCAGCCGATGCGGCGTTTGCGGGCGTGGCGGCGGAGGACGCCACAGGCGCGGACGCCGATTGCCCCCCCGCCGCGCCACCCGCCGTCGTTGCGCCAGTTGTACCTGCGGCGCGCGCTTCGCCCGCATCTTCATAGTTCGGCAACCGGTTGTTCGAAGTACCGGACCCGCCCGAGCCATCCTTGGCGCCCGAGCCGCCCGACTCGCCCGGATCCTCATAATTTGGCAGGCTGTTGTTTGACTTGCCCGCGCCACTAGAGTCGCCCGACTCGTCGGGCTCGCTGTAATTCGGCGGCGGCGCGGCGGTTCCCTTCGAGCCGCGAATCAGCGATTCGCGCTGCTGGCGGTAGGCGTCGCGTACGAACGAATACGGGTCGAGCGCCGCCTGCTTGAGCAGGTCAGTCGCGCCGAGCAGGTCGGAGCGCCTGCTGATGAACTGCGCAATATACATCGGATCGCGCACGGCGGGCTCGAGGTAGTTGACGACGGCGAACTTCACGTCCACGCCCATGCCGATGCCGTCGCGCACCGAGCTCGGCCCGAACAGGGGCAGCACCAGGTAGGGGCCGGCAGGGACGCCGTAATGGCCCATCGTCAGACCGAAATCCTGATGGTGCTTCGGCAGGCCCGCCTGCGTCGCGAAGTCGATCAGGCCGCCAATACCGAAGGTCGTGTTCATCGCGAGACGCATGAGGTCTTCAGTCGCGTCGGTGATCTTCAACTGCAGCAGGTCGTTGGCAAAGTTGCCGACGTCGCCGAGGTTCGAGAAGAAGTTCGAGATCGCCTGACGCAACGGCTGCGGCGTAACCTTCTGGTAGCCTTTCGCAATCGGCTGCGCGATGTAGGTATCGAGTTTGTCGTTGAACTTGAAGATCGCGCGGTTGACCGGCTCGAGCGGGTCACCGGGCTTGCGGTCGGGACCGGTGGCGCAGCCCGACGTCACAAGGAGTGCCAGGGTTACCACCACCATCGTGCGGGCGGCTTGTTTATTCTTCATTGATCGACCCCCTGGATTTGCGATCGTGCGTGCTCTGCGCGGCCCTTGTCGACTGTCAAAGCGTTTTGTTCGGCACGGCCCGCTAGCGACTCACTTCCAGCGACGCGCGGCGCATTGCTCTGGACGCGTCTTGATGCATCGCGGGCGATCGAAGAAGGTCAACGGTTACAACGAAGATCCAAGGGATGTTCCATCCTATCCCAACCGCGTCCCTCCAGCAGCCAACGACTGTCGCTGCCCAGCCTGAACCCCTGACAAGTCGGGTCTGCAACTTGGTTCGCAACGTCGTCTACGCACACCACGAAAGGCTACCCGATCAGCCGCACAGAGCTATGCATAAACCTGTCCGCGCTTGAGCCGCCCGGTCACTGCCGACACCGTCAATTAGCCGGGATATAGCAAAGTCTTCGGTTCATTCGTACAGCGCGAACTGCCCCCGCGTCATCCCGCACGCCGAATTTTTGGCTACGCGCTCAAGGTCGCAGCTGCCGCGGCGAGCACCACCTCGACGACATCTCCCGGCGCGGTCACTGACGGTGTATGGTCAACGCGGCGCCGATACACGGTCGCGCCCATGCGCTCCGCCATGAACGTCTGCGTCGCCGGATTGATCATCCGGTCTTCCTCTGCCACCAGATACCAGCTCGGCTTCGTTTTCCACGCGGGCGTCTCGACCGGTGCCTGGATGCACTCCACCGATATCGGCCGCTGGACCGCCGCACTGATCGCCTTTTCCTCGTCGGTCGCATTTTGTGCAAACGCGTTCTGGAAACCCGTCGCCGGCATCCAGATGAAGCCGTTGCTTTTCGGAACCAATTCGGGCGAGTCCGGGTGCTTTTCATCGCGGTAGAACATGTCGGCCACGGTCTCACCCGCATCCGGCGCGAGCGCGGCGACGAACACGAGCGACTTTACGCATTCATCGTTGACCGCGCCGATCACGGCGCCCGCATACGCATGCCCCACCAGCACGACCGGCCCTCCCACCCATTCCAGAACAGCGGCCACGGCCTCCGTGTCCTCACGCAGAGACTTGAGTGGCACAGGTGCGCAAATCACCTGCAAGCCGGCCTCCTCCAGCGGACGGATCACCTTGCTCCAGCTCGAACCATCGGCCCACGCGCCATGCACCAGCACGGCGGTTGCGCCCGTCTTGTACGAACTCATACGAGACTTCCTCCAAAAAAATCCGCCCGTTGTTCCCCGCGCTCACTGCTTGATCGCACCGAGTTGCTTAATCAGAGTCAAGTTCTCCTCGATACAGGCATCACTTCTTCCATTGCGTGAACCACTGGCGTTTGCACAAACAATTCAGCGGCCATCAGCCCACCATCGACCACTTCCTGACCGCCGCCATCATCCGTCTCTCCGTCATCGCCCCGAAAACGCCGCGTAACAGCGCTACACCGTGCTCCGCAGGGCGCCTCGTCAGGCGGCTCACCAGAGGCCGTCGCCGCGCCACGCGGCCCAGCTCGCCCTCAGACCCCCTTCACTTCGCCACCGTCCATGCGAAGCGCCGCGCCCATGAACCAGCCCCCCTGCGGCGACAACACAAACGCAATCAATTCCGCGATGTCCTCCGGCGTGCCATATCGCGTGATCCCCACCTTCGCGGGGAATTTCTCCAACGCTTCCTCCACCGTCATCCCGTGCGCCGGCGCATACTTCTCCATGTACGAGCGGCGACGGTCGGTCATGACCGGCCCCGGCAAGACGCTGTTCACTTGCACACCGTCCAGCCCCCCCCGGTCTGCAAATGCCTTGGCCATCGCGACAATTGCGGCGTTGACCGTCGCGACCGCCGCGAAGCCCGACTTCGGCGCCTGCGCCGAATTGCCCGATGTGAAAATCACCGATCCGCTCGTTGCCTTCAGCGATTCCCATGCATTGACCGCCAGCCGTCGCGCACCATGCAGCTTGAGCGCGAAGCCGTCGTCCCACTGCTCGTCGGTCATCTCGAGCACATCCACCTGGGGCACCGCGCCGGCGATGTTCACCACGGCATCGATTCGCCCGAACTTCTTCAATGTGTGCTCGACCGCAGCTTTCGCTGCCGACGGCTCGCGAAGGTCCAACCCCAATGGGAGCGCCTCCGCGCCGGTCGCTCGAATGACCTCTGCGGTTTGCCCCAGCAGGTCCTCGCTCCGAGCGATAGCGACGACGCCACCGTAGTCCTTCGCCAGACGAATAGCCGTCGCCCGTCCGATGCCACGACTTGCTCCCGTCACGATCGCGATTCTCTGAGCCATTTAGATCACCTTGCGCCAAGTTGAACGAGTCCCACGCCTCCTTGTCTGCGTGGAGCCTATCTTCCGATCGAGTGCCGTCGAGGCAGTCGAGTTCATACCAGCAATCTCGCCGTCGTCGGTGCTCGTCACAACGCTGCTTCCGCTTTAACAATAGATCCCCGTTCCTCTCATCGCCGACCTCACGACCTGGAAGTACTTTCCCGTCATTGCTTCCATGATTCCCCGAGGCGAATCCAGGTTGACGTTTGTCCAACACACGTTTTACGACTGGAGCACATGTCAAGCTGGAGTTCCCAACAGTTCAACCATCTGCATCACTGCGATCCGTTGGATGCGAGTAGTTTCGGCGAGCGCGCTGGCATTAGCCATGAATCAGAGCTAATAGCAGCTATGCTCACAGAGCAGAGCTCGGCGCGCATTCACGCGCGATCTGCATCATCAACGAAGTCATGGCAGCCAAAGGACGTCCTCTGCGGGTCACGCCAACAATTCTCCGCCTCATCAAGGGCTGATCGATTTTCACCCCAACGAGGTGATATTCCCGCAGCAGTTTCGAAGGAATGAGGTCGGGAAGTACGCAATGGCCACAGGTCAACGACACGAGCTTGAGCATCGCGTCGACGGTCTCGACCTCGGCCGCCACGGTGGCGTCAAAGTCCTTGGTGTGCAACATGCTCCGCAATGCGTAAGTAGCCGGAAATACAACGAGGGGGGGTGCGTCCTTTCGCAGATCGACACTGGGGAGCGATGCGAATGGCGAATTTTGATGCACGACCAAGCACATGTCCTCGACGAACAGCGGCGTGATATCAAGCTCGTCCGACGCAACAGCCGAGTCGTAGACAAATCCTATCTCCGCTTTGCCGCTCTCAACGAGCTCGACCACAATCGGGGAGCTCCGGCCCAAAAGGGCTACGCTCGCCCTTGGCCGCTGCGCCATGAACTTTGCGACTACCTCCGCCATGAAGTAATAACTCAATGTATGAATCGTGGCGACATTCAAATTGCCGTCAGTCACCCCATGCTGATTCTGGATCTGGACGATCGTGTTGTCGACCAGATGGTACGCAGACGTGGTGGCTTCGAGCAGCCGTTTCCCCGCATCCGTGATCCGTACACCGCGCCCGTGGCGGACGAATAGTGGCTGTCCCACGTACGCCTCGAGGCACGCCAGTTGTCGGCTCAAGCCTGATTGGGTGAGCGAAAGCGCCTCCGCAGCGCCCGACAGCGATTCGTGACTCGCGATCTCGATGAAGAGTCTGAGCTGATGATCAATGTTGGTTTTCATGAATGCCCTCGCTCTGGGATTCCCTGTAGCGAACGTTTCCCCCACATCGACTCAACGTCGCCGCAGGACGGCCGAACAGCGGGCCATCAGCGAAGCAGGAGGCTCTCAGGCGTGATTCCCCTCGGCAGGACAGTCGAGCCGAGAGATTGATCGAGAGGCGTTCCCGTCCAGGCACGTTCGCAGTAAGTAAACGCATCATCGGCGTATTGCGAAGAGTGGTTCACATATAATAACCTTATATCGCAATTAATACAGGTTACCTACATCGAAGTTACACGCAACGAGATCTATAGGTTCGTGTCGTGTCTCGCCAACTTTCTGCTCGAAATCCCATGTCATCGATTCCGGGATTGGGAGAAAGAGTCATTCTGATGATTAGGGGTTAACCAGCACGTTCGATCCTCCTAGACTGCCCTCATCGGTTGCACAAGGCGTCGCACCGAACCATTAAAGTCATTGGAGGTATCCAAAATGAAGTCCCTGATTAAATCTGTCTCACTGGCCTTGGCCCTTATCGTGCCGGCTGCCGCGTTCGCTCAGTCGAATGCCCCAGTTACTCGTGCTCAGGTGCGCGCTGAACTCGTTCAACTCGAGAAGTCCGGATATCACGTAGGCGACGGCGATAACGCGCATTACCCCGACGCGCTTCAGGCCGCTGAAGCGAATGTAGCCGCCCAACAGCGCACGGTTGCGAATAGCGGCTACGGCGGCGTCACGAGCGGTTCATCGGACGAGGGACAGTCGACGGTGTCGAAGTCCGACTGGAATACGATGTACAACCATCCGTAAGCAGACGGCATCGAGGCACGGCTAGAAGCGATGTGTGAGGCCAACGGCTACGACGACCCGCTGATTCTTGGTCGAGGGGGTAAGCGTAAAGACGCCGGCGTCGGGGGCATTGATTCCGTTGCCGCCGCCGACACGTTGATAGCCGCCTCGATGTACAGATCAGTACGCGGCGTTGCGCCGCCACGCGAGGATGTCAACGTGGACCTCGTGTACGTGTACAACACGCCGAGGCCCACGTTGGGACGCAGGAGGTAGCGGCCGTTGATCTTGACGTTGTCGAATTTGATGCAGTTGCCGGCGCCGTTCGGTGGACCCGGCAGCACATCATTGCTCGGGTTGCCGCGCTGATCGCTACGTTGCACAAGTGAGAGTCTCCCTGTACGTCTACAACCGAGCACAACTCGGGGCCAAGCCCCCAGTGTTCGATTCCACGACTTGAACACGCCAAATATTACATTTACGCTACACTTGGAGCGGCCGCGTCAACATTCGAAATCTTCGTGCCCTCGACGGCAACAGCCAGAAGTAGGGTGTACCCTCTCTGCTTCGCCTTACAGCAGATCAGTCAGTCGGGCACGTTGTCGCCCAGACTCCTGTATATTCGGAATAACGGTTACCGGGACGGCGACGGGATTTGACGATTGTAACTTGTAAATTGCATGTTTACAGGTTACAATTGGGGCCAAGTTACTGGAGAAACGTTAATGGCCGCCCCTGAGTTCTTGGTACTCGCAGACGACTCGGCGCTAGACTTCATGAATACTGTGGCATTAGTCGACGACGGTCTCTACGACTTTTTGGGGACCGACGAAGATGTTGTTGCATGGCTGAAAACAATAGGATTTCTGGGCGAGCACGAAAAACCCTCGTTTAAGCACGGAGCGCTGGTCAAGGCTGCACATGCGTTGCGCGACGTCATTCGAAAGCTTGTCTTTCAGAAGAAGCAAGGAAAACGAGTTGATGTCGCGTTACTGAACGCGTTCTTGAGCCACTCGCGTTATAGCGTCAGGTTGGTTCGGGAAGCGACTGGAGAGCTCCAAGTCGTGCATGACTACGAGAAATCCACGCCGGAACAGTTGCTGACAGAAGTAGCCGAGGCCGCTGCTGAACTTCTGGCGACCGGAGACTTTGACCTGGTCAGGAAGTGCGAGGCTGAAGACTGCGTCTTGTGGTTCTACGACAGGACAAAAGCGCATCGCCGCCGCTGGTGCAGCATGGCGATGTGTGGAAATCGGCACAAAGTCGCGAACTTCCGAGCACGGCAAAAGCACGCCAGCCAAAGCAAATGAATTCCCGCGATGCAGGCAATGCCCAAGGGGCCAGCGAACCTCGGTCGGTAGAAAGAGTTGTGTCCGCAGACATGGCTGGCGCGGAAACCCCTAACCCGAGTTCTGCAATAGAAAACGAATAACCCCTCGCGTCTTGCAGATTTTTCGAACCTTATTCAGGTGCAGTATGGATGGCCTGAACCCGTCCGCTTCCCCGGCTGCTCGACGAGTGCTGTACGAATTTCGAGTTCACCCATCGCCTCTATCGCTCCGGATTAGGCGTCGACTACTCGGGGTTCCCGCGCATACGAAACTGTGTGACCTTATGACGATTTCCACATAGTGCCATCTCACACCATCTTCGACGGTGAGATTTCGTTCTGTCGTAGAACCACAAGCTGCAGTCAACGTTTTCGCATTTGCGAATGACCCGAAAATCGCCCCTCGCGAGCAAGTCTGCCGCGGCGACCGCAACCGCCATCAATACCTGACGCGGGGTGTCTGATGAAAACCTGCGCACCACGCGCAACTCTCCCTCGTCGTCTCCCGACAACTCAATCCGATAGTTGCCGCCGGCCAGATACTCGTTAAGTACACTCACCTCGATGGCGATGCCGACTCTCCGCCGGCATATCAACTCACGCACACGCTCCCTCAGAAGCCGCGCTTCCCGGGACAATTCCTCTGGTTCCATTCCCGTGGCGACCGGCGTCGCCGCGAGGCCCGATTGTTCGAGCCATCGAACGACCGCCTCGCCTGTAGCAAGAAGGTCGACGGTCTTCTCACCCTGTCGAACAATAGTGTTCAGAAATCCGAGAACCGCCTCATGGGCTGAAGTCATTCCCAATCGTGCGGCCATCGATCACTCCCGAAAAATAAATCGTGAATGTAACTGGTAACGGCATTATTGACAAGTTACGCAACAGTACTATGATTCAAAAGTCATCGAACATCCGGTGCCACGGTACGAGCATTGTGCTTTGGGACGCTGCAGATCGCCGTGTCGTCGCGGCGCATGGTGGCCAAACGGACGCCACGGGTGGCGGCGAAACGTCGGATGAGGTATGAGTAATTGGCATAGCTCGAACGCGTCACCCGAGGTGGCGGCATGGCATCAGAGACGATGGATTGATGCTGGGCATAGAAGAGAGGCCTTCACATGGGTCACCTGGAAGCAATCAAGATCTTCACGCGAGTAGCGGAGACGAACAGTTTTTCGAAAACTGCCGATCTGCTGGATTTGCCGCGTGGTACCGTCAGCCGAACCATCCAGACACTGGAAGAGCAGCTCGGCGTACGATTGCTTAGTCGGAGCACACGGCAGGTGAGCGTGACTGACGCCGGAAGGATTTACTACGAATGTTGCGTCAAGTTGCTTGCAGATCTCTCCGAAGCAGAGGCTGCGTTATCTAGCACGCAGTCTGTTCCCAGTGGCACAGTGCGGGTCGACACCTCCGGGACGATCGCAAAGGCGCTGATCGTGCCTTCATTGCACGAGTTTTTCGGGAAGTATCCGAATATCGAAGTCCGGCTTGGACTTGCGGACCGCAACATCGACCTGATCCAGGAAGGCGTCGATTGCGTGATCAGAGCAGGAGCCCTTGAGGAATCGAGCCTCGTGGCGAGACGTATTGGCGAGGCGAGAATTGTGACCTGTGCGTCCAGAGACTACCTCAGAACACGCGGCGTTCCAGAGTCCCTCGAGGATCTGAAAAACCACTGGGCGGTGAACTATGTTTCAGCACGCACGGGAAAACTGCTCCCGTTCGAATTCGGCGCGAACGGCAAACAGGTCAAGTTGACACTGCCCAGCAAATTGTCTGCGAACGAGGGCACCGCCTATATCGATGCCGGCGTTCGTGGATTCGGTATCATCCAACCGTCACGCTACCTCGTAACCGAATTGCTGAAGGACGGCGTACTACAGGAAATCCTTCCTACCTTCCGATGTTCGCCAATTCCACTTTCGATCGTCTACCCGCATCGCAGCTTCATCAACTCCGCAACACGCGCTTTTACCGATTGGATTACGAAAATCTGCCATCGTAATCCAGACCTTCGCGGCTGACCCAGTAACGCTTCACCTCGACGAGACGCACTTCCGTCGGCTCGCCCTGCTTTGCCGCGCCAAGTCACTCAACCTGGCCTGGATCGCGACAGCCTCACCTGACCTACTCGACTCCGACGCGGCTCTGACTGTTTCCCCCATATTCGACCTCTCAGATTCGTCATGCGCGTCCACGCCCGGCACCCTCCGTAGCGGCAGGCAACGCGTTAGCCCCTTCCTGCAAGGTGCCATGGTGGTATTCTGTCTGAGCAATACCCTGACCTTGCAGTTCGGGCACGATCTCTCTGACACAATCTATCCAGTCTTCGCGCTGCACGGGGACCATCAGGTTGCCCAATGCAGGCGCTCTCCATCCGCACACCTGTCCCTTCACAACGTGCGTCGGGCTTGCCTGCTGTCCTGCCGACGGGTACCGCCGGATTTACTCGTCAACCACTACGACCATCTTGCCGTTGGCCTCGTTCGCTTCCATCACACGGTGCGCCTCCCGGATCTCCTCGAACCGGAAAATACGCGACGGCTTCGCCGCGTACTTCCCCGCCTCAATGTCCGCCGCAATCGCTTGAAGGGGAACGTCGGACAATGGAAATCCTGGCGTCCCGAACACAAAGCTCCCAAAGAACGTCAAGTCAACACCACTGGGCATTTGCAACAACGGATTGAAGTCCGCAATAGGCGCCAACCCGCCCAGCCATCCGGCCAGGCACGCCTTTCCGTCACGACGAAGCATCGAGAGCGAATCCAGCACCGTGCTGTTACCGACTAGATCCAAAACTGCATCAAGCTGCTTGCTTTCGGGGATATGCCTGGAAAGATCCGGGCGCTCGATCTCGCAGCGGCTCACACCGAGCGCCTTCAGCTTTTCGAAACGGGCCTCGTTGCGCCCCGTGGCGATGACCGTCAACCCTGCATTGACGGCCATGTTCACCGCGGCCAGTCCGAACGACGACGTCGCCCCTCGAATAACGATCGTCTGTCCTCGTTGAATCTTGAGGTTTCGGAACAGGCAGGTCCAGGCCGTTGCATACGTTTCCGGAATGGCCGCCAATTCCGCCCATGGCAAATCCGATTCGATCACCGCCACGTTCGTTACCGCAGCACGCGTGTATTCCGCGTAGCTGCCATTGATTGTGCGACCAAGTCCCCCCATCAACGCCGCGACCTTTGTTCCTACGGTGAACTCACCTCCCGGGCACGACTCAACGATGCCGACACATTCGATCCCGCTCACAGGGGCCGCTTCCGCCCACTCGCCCCGGCGCATATGCAACTCGGCGTGATTGAGCCCAAACGCCTTGATCTTGATGACGACCGTTCCTTCCTTGGGCTCCGGCTTCGGGATGTCCTTGTACACCAGGCATTCGAGTCCGCCAAATCCATCCAGTACCACTGCTTTCATAACGCTCTCCTCTGACCTTGCTCAGTTAAATCACATCCCGACTTACATGTTCACGAATCACGTGCCTCTCAAGCAATCAGGTTCCTCGCCACCAATTCGTCCATTGCCAATGCAATCTCCTCGACAGGTGTTTCGCCCGCGAAGTCGCCCTTATCCAGCATCGTTGCATCAGCTGGTAAAGCTTCAGATTCGACTGATAGTCGTGGAAAATATCGAGTTGGATCTCCTTCTGGCAACACGACTGCAGTGCTCGACTCGCCCGCCTCACGATAAAGCGCATCGACTCCATCAGCTTCAATCCGGTTGATGCCCCCGCGAAAGCTACGCCCCTTCGACATGGAACCTCCGTGATGAACCGACCAATTCGGCGACTGACATTGATTGTCAAGACGTATCGTAGTCACCTCTCGTAACTTTTCAATATATTTTTTACCGGTTAGTGCATCAAAGCGGTCGTGCTGCCTGGACGCGCGTCCCGCCCCACTAGCCACGCTGGCTGTTCTGATGTATGCAACAGATCCTGGTTCATTGGCGTCGCCAATCGGTCATGGAAATTAACGTAATGGTATGTTTTTACTGACTATTCATCTAAACTGCGGCCACCCGGGACAGTATCCGTTCACGTGCGGCGAGCCACAATAAGGGACGCGACACAATGGAGATGGGTCCCAGAAGCACGGCAGACTGCGTTGAAAGCGGAGACAATCTGCACGTCGGGTACAGTTCACTTATTCAAAATTGATACAAGTGAAGAATCCAGATGGGCGTGGGCCCACCCACCCGGACGTTTTGCTAAATCCTCACGATCTTTAATGTGTTAGTTCCCCCGGCCCGGCCCATCGGCTCGCCCACGGTCAGCTCGATCATGTCGCCGCGCGCGACCATGATGCCGTCGGACGAATCGAGAATCTCCTGCAGCGCCGGAATGGCCTCGGCGCGCTCGATCTTCGCGATCATCTTCGTCGAGAGCTCGCCGCCCACGCGCACGGTCGTGTGAATCTCGCTGCCGATCACGCTCACGACGTCGAGCACGAGCAGGCCGTCGTTGAGCAGCAGCACGTCGGCGGGCTTCAGTCGCGCGGCAGGTCCTTGTAGTCGGGGCCGACACGCTCGTCGTTGCCGAGCTCGCACTCGGCGTCGAGGATGAAGGGCTGGCCCGGCTCGAGCATCGTCTTGCCGTTCTCGAACTTGCCTACGCGGATCTTCGGGCCTTGCAGGTCGGCCATGATCGCAACTTCGCGGCCGGCCTGGCGGGCGCATTCCCGCACCATTTCGGCACGCTGACGGTGGTCGTCGGCGGTGCCGTGCGAGAAGTTGAGGCGCACCACGTCCAATCCCGCGCGGATCATTTTCAGCAGGATGTCCGGCGTGCTGGAAGCCGGACCGATGGTGGTTTCGCGCCGCCGGTTCTTTGATGCAAAAAAATAATTCCGTACATAAGTATGCTTATTAAGTTACGAGATCAACCAATCCCCAATTCCCCGCACTGAGAAATATCTGCGTGACACGACTATCGCAAACTGTCGTCAACAATTGCACTTCTCCCGCCTGGCATCGAAGATGGAGATACGACGCCCGATGAATTCAAGCTCATAGCGACTATGAGCGTCACTCCCCTTTCGGGACGCTTTCGCGCGCAATATTAAGCAAAAGGGCTGTCATGGGCGACAACTGGCGCCCACGGTGCGTTACCGCAACAACTTGACGCCTCATTAAAGGCCGCTCGATATTGACTCGTACCAGTTGAAACTCCTGCAACAACTTTGCCGGGATTAGGCTCGGCAAAATGCAATGCCCGTGTGTCAGGGAAACCAGCTTCAGCATTGCATCCACCGTTTCAACTTCGGCCGCCACCGTCACATCGAATTCCTTCGTGTGCAACATCCGCCGCAGGGCATATGACGGGGGAAACACGACCAGTGGGGGAGCGCCCTCTCGAAGATCCACGCCAGGAAGAGAGGCGAACTCCGAATTCGCATGCACCACGAAGCACATGCTCTCCTCGAACAAAGGCGTAATATGTAGCTGGTCGGACGCTACCGCTGCATCGTACACAAATCCAATTTCCGCCTTGCCAGCTTCGACAAGTGAAATTACTTCAGGGGAGCTGCGGCCGAGCAATGCCACGCTTGCTTGTGGACGCTGGGCCATGAACTTTGCCACGACATCCGCCATGAAGTAGTAGGTTAAGGTGTGGATCGTCGCAATACGGACCGCGCCGCGCGTGACACCATGCTGGTTGCGTACTTCAACTATCGCATCGTCGATTAGTTTGTATGCGGAGTCGGTAGCGTCCCGCAGCTTCTTTCCGTCCTCAGTCAGCTCTATGCCGCGCCCGTGCCGGACAAATAAGGATTGGCCAATATATCCCTCGAGGCTGGCCAACTGCCGGCTGAGCCCAGATTGCGTGAGCGACATGGCATCCGCAGCTGCCGAAAGCGAATTGTGACTCGCTATCTCCGTGAAGAGTCGAAGCTGATAGTCAATGTTACTTTTCATGCCCGCCCCCTTACGCAGGAGTCGGCACCAAGGCATACTCAGTTTGCCGGCCTGAAACAATGCGGTTAGTAAGAAATCACCAGAAAGCATGCACGCATTGTAGGCGCATCCAAATAACATGACTGCCTTCATGTTCGCTACGATGCACGCCGAACATTTCGTCTAGATATCCCAACTCCTCGCCCATCGGGAACACCACTTCTTCCTGGCTGTCTCACAGAGCCCTTTGTGCTTGACCTCCTCGATCCTCCGCCTGATGTCCTGATTTCGGACCCAATAAAGTAGCCCAGAGATTTTATCGTAGCCACTTACGTCTCGTTCTATAGAGTACATTTTCAAAGCAACCAGGCTATCGATACGTCAGCTTGCATCTCTCACGCGCACGGTGGGTAAAGCAAGCGGCGGCAAGAAGCTGGCTTTCACAATAAAGGCTGTACCCTTCCGAAATTCCGCTGTTCCGCTTGAGCCATCAATTTGTCCAATTCTCATGCCGAGGTGGATTTGCTGGCAACACGAATACTCATCCACCTCACCGACCTTTGGCGGCCCCGCGTGCTGCTGCCCCGGGCGTCAACGTCCGCCAGGAATCCTTACCGATATATAGTTGCTTACCGACTTCACTGTCGGCGCCGAAGCAGCGGCAGCCACCGCCAATGGAATTTGCGAGGCGTCCGGCACGGTTCCCGCCAGTAACACGACACCATCCTTCGCCTTGATCCGGATGCCTGAAGCATCCAGACCTTTGGTGTGAAGTAGCGCATGTCGCACGGAGCGAACCGTCTGCCGATTCTCCGCTCGCATTTCTTTTCTAGACATCGTTGCTTCCGGCGCAGACGCCTGAGGCTCGTTGGCCTGTGCAAATGCGTCATAGGTCGAGAACAACCCACAATACACCAGGGTCAACAAACACAAAGAAGTTCTCATCGTGACACCTCTTTTGACCTATGCGATTGAAGAATCCCTTCGCTTCATCAAGCGCCTCAATCGGTAGAGTATTCCAATCAATATTAGTAACCACGAGCGCTTTTACAAAGCAAATCATGTCGATATCACGTACGGCAGCTCGCAGTCCGACACTATTCCAGGCAAACTCGCGTTGCGCGTAGTGGAGAACGATTCGCCGTCAAATTTCTCAAAAGGATTTGCGCCCCCGATATGCTGATTACTGGTGCGTGCAAACTTGAAGATGAGATATGAATTTACGGAATACCTTATACACGGTCTTCGCTCTTCATCAAGTGCGGCTGACATACTCAGGATGTCAAATCACATTGCCTCTGGACATTACTCATCGTCATATCAGGCAGTCAGTTTTGCAAGATCAGAGGCCGTAGGCTATCGTAAAGCGAACGTTCCAAAAAGCTCTTTTGTGACCTTGGAGAGGAGGCCGTGTATTCGGTAGAGCCGCGTCCAAACGTGTTGCTACTCGACTTCCACGCACATCACCTGGACGGTGATGTGCAAGGCATCGCCTCTTGGGGCCTGGCCTGATCGCGGTCGCCCATCTTTTTGGCGACCGATGATCCCGGCTCTGTGCCAGCCGCCACTTTGGCTCGTCCGAGGCCAGGAAGCCGAAACAGGCGTGAAGGATAAGGATGCAAATTCTGGACCTGATAGGACGACTGTCCAGGGATCCATTGGCCTTCGACCTCGATCTCGCGCCGAAACGGCTCAAGCATGCGTGTCGGCGTTCCAAGCAGGGCTGCGTTGTTGATCACGTTCTATTGCACCCGCAGCAATACGCAGGAGCAGATACGGACTACCCTGTATGGTCACAGCTCGCGCTCCTTCTGGCGAACCTCGCGACGATCATGAAATTCGCCCAACATCTTGTCCGTCCCGGAGTGAGGTATAAGCTGGTGTGGCTAGCTGTGGTAGTTCCGATCGTCACCAGATCGCTGGCAGCAGTCCGCATTCTATTCTCGAGGCCCGCAGGCCATCGTCTGGATCCGATACTCAGTACGAACGTGGCGAGTCACGACGACAAGCTTCGGTTTGCTCTCTCTGCCGTCACTTTTCCCAATGACGCAAGCAATCTCACCCCAACAAGCCTGGCGCTTGCGGGTGCCGTTGAAAGGCTCCGCACCTGTGCCAAAGAACTGTTTGTTCGTTTTGTCGATTCCTACGAGATGTTCTTACCGGTTTGGGGCCGCAGCCATGTTCTGAAGAACGTTACCACGATGGATATAGCTGCTCCGCTCAACCATCGCTGTCTACGGCGGTGAAGCCTGACGCATGGATTCACCTATCGTCACTTTCACTCACCCTTTCAGGAGGGCACATGTCCGGTAGAAAACTCACCACCGCCGCGGGTTGTCCCGTCTCCGACAACCAGAATACGATGACCGCCGGCGCCCGGGGCCCGGCGTTGCTACAAGACGTCTGGCTGCTGGAGAAGCTCGCTCACTTCGACCGGGAGGTAATTCCCGAACGACGCATGCACGCGAAAGGGTCCGGTGCGTATGGCACCTTTACCGTCACACACGACATCACCAAGTACACCCGCGCAAAGATATTTTCCGCGGTCGGCAAGAAGACGGACCTTTTTGCGCGCTTCACCACCGTCGCCGGCGAGCGCGGTTCCGCTGACGCCGAGCGCGACATCCGCGGCTTTGCCGTAAAGTTCTACACGGAGGAAGGCAACTGGGACATGGTTGGCAACAACACGCCAGTCTTCTTTTTGCGCGATCCTCTCAAGTTCCCCGACCTGAACCATGCCGTCAAACGCGACCCACACACCAACATGCGGAGCGCGAGGAACAACTGGGACTTCTGGACTTCGCTCCCGGAGTCGCTACATCAAGTCACAATCGTGATGAGCGATCGCGGCATTCCTGCCAGCTATCGGCACATGCATGGTTTCGGCTCGCATACGTTCAGTTTCATTAACAGCGCCAACGAGCGCCACTGGGTGAAGTTCCACTTTAAGTGTCATCAGGGGATCAAGAATCTGACTGACAGCGAAGCGGAATCAATCATCGGCAAAGATCGTGAAAGTCACCAGCGTGACCTTTACGAAGCGATCGAGCGGTCCGACTTCCCAAAATGGACACTTTACGTGCAAGTAATGCCAGAGACTGATGCTTCCAAGGTGCCATATCATCCGTTCGATTTAACGAAAGTCTGGCCTCACAGGGACTACCCACT
The DNA here is from genome assembly GCF_000685075.1 of Paraburkholderia oxyphila NBRC 105797. Classification (GTDB taxonomy): domain Bacteria; phylum Pseudomonadota; class Gammaproteobacteria; order Burkholderiales; family Burkholderiaceae; genus Paraburkholderia; species Paraburkholderia oxyphila. The sequence continues at coordinate 31,315 of NZ_BAYD01000061.1, read as the reverse complement.
CATCGAGGTAGGCGTGATGGAGTTGAACCGTAATCCGGAGAATTTCTTCGCAGAGGTCGAGCAGTCGGCCTTCAATCCGGCACAGATCGTTCCCGGCATTGGCTTCTCGCCGGACAAGATGCTACAGGCGAGGCTTTTCTCGTACGGCGATGCACAGCGGTATCGACTTGGGGTCAATCTTCATCAGATTCCCGTCAACGCACCGCGTTGCCCGGTTCATAGCTACCATCGCGACGGGCCGTTGCGCGTCGACGGCAACTACGGCAGCACGCTCGGCTACGAGCCCAACAGCTATGGCGAGTGGGAAGAACAGCCGGATTTCCGTGAACCGCCGCAATCTCTTGAAGGGGCAGCCGACCACTGGAACCACCGCATCGATGAGGACTACTACTCGCAGCCGGGGGCACTGTTTCGCCTGATGACGCCGGAGCAGCAGCAGGCGCTGTTCGACAACACTGCCCGCGCGATGGGCGACGCGCCGGAGGAAATCAAGCGCCGGCATATCGCCAACTGTAGCAAGGCGGATCCAGCCTATGGAGCCGGCGTGGCAGCGGCGTTGAGGCTCGTACCTGCATGAACACGAGCAAGCTGCGCAATTGAATTCGTTTCAAGAGGCGGTCAATGACGCCACAGTGTAGGGTGGCGCGGAAGGGGGAATCTTACGCCAGGCAACGGTATTCTTGATTTTTCAGGGCGTTTGATGTAGTTCGCGTAATCGAGGAGACTGCTTCGCCGTCCACCCTGCGGCCCGGCAACAATGCGTTTCGACTCCTGCAGACCGAGGAAAAGCAAAAACCTCATTCTTCTTGCAATGAGTAGCTAAATCCCACAGCGGACAGGACGGGCGACCTTGTCCCGCTTACCCGCCGGTCATGGCGCCCTCATGATTACACATGGCCCTGCGGGTGCGGGCCGAGGAGGCAGAATGTTTCCGGCAGCAACTTCACCCACGAATGCGGTCTTTGTGCAGCCGCTGACTCCTGTCGCACATTCGTTACTTTGGTCTTTCCTTGTTGCTGCCGCACCAATCTGCGTTGCACTTGTTATGCTCGGAATACTGCGTCGGCCAGCATGGCAGGCATCGCTAACGGGTCTGATTGCAGGGATCGCGATCGCGGTCGGAATCTGGGGCATGCCGGCTGGTCTCGCATTCGACGCGGTCGCGGCTGGCATGGCGCTAGCTCTGTTGCCGGTGATGTGGATTGTCTTTAATGGGCTGCTGCTATACAACATTGCCGTGAAGTCGGGCCGGTTCGATCAGTTCCGCCAGTGGATGCTGGATCATCTGCCGGACGACCGCCGGCTCGTGTTGCTCGTCGTTGGGTTCTCGTTCGGATGTTTGCTCGAAGGGATTTCAGGATTCGGCACACCAGTAGCGATTACAAGCGCATTGCTTGTCGGGCTGGGCTTCCCGGCACTTGAGGCACTAAGTTTCACATTGATCTTCAACACTGCCCCGGTGGCGTTCGGCGCGCTAGGCGTGCCGATTACGGTTCTTGGTGCGGTGACGGCGCTCGACGCTAACACACTCGGTGCGATGGTTGGACGGCAATTGCCGTTCTTCTCATTCCTGCTGCCGTTCTATGTTGTGTCGATCTATGGTGGCGTACGTTCGATTCCGAAGCTCTGGCCTGCACTTGTCGTGTCGGGCGGTAGTTTCGCGCTTACGCAATTTGCTACTTCGAACTATCTGGGGTATCAGCTAACCGATGTGCTGTCGTCCTTGACGTCGCTATTCGTGACGATTGCCTTTCTCAAAGTGTGGCAGCCGGAGCGTAATCCGGCCTTCGCGATGCAACGTCCGGCAGTACCCAAAAGCGGCGGCGCCCGGGTCGGCTACGGTGGTTGGGTGCCGTGGATTGTGCTCTCGGTTGTGGTGATCGTCTGGGTGCAAGCGCAGATCGCGTCGCATGGCGAAGTGAAAGTGCAATGGCCGGGCCGGCACAACGGCGTGTTCGTTACGCTTTATCACAAGCCGTACGCGGCGGTGTGGGATTTTCAGCCACTTGGCAATGGGACGGCGATTTTGGTTGCTGCGATTATGACGTCACTCTGGGCGCGGGTCGGTATCACTGACTTCTTTGGTTGCGTCGCGAAGACCTGGCGGCAGACACGCATTGCGATCGTGACTGTGATGATGATCGTCGGCCTTGCCTATTTACTGAACTATTCGGGGATGAGCTATACGCTAGGCCTGGGCGTCGCCTCGACAGGTCCACTGTTCCCGCTCGTCTCAGCATCGCTCGGTTGGGTGGCGGTGTTCCTCTCCGGCAGCGATACCTCGGGTAACGCGTTGTTCGGCAATCTTCAGGTCGCCGCGGCAAAGCAACTGGACCTGAACCCGGTGTTGATGGCGGCAACGAACTCATCAGGTGGCGTGATGGGCAAGATGATCTCCCCTCAGAACATCGCGACGGGCGTATCGACGACCGAACTGAAGGGTCAGGAAGGGGTGGTGTTCGCGCGGACATTCTGGCACAGCATATTGTTGACGATGCTGCTAGGCGTTCTGGTAGTTCTGCAGCAACACGTCTTTGCGTGGATGATTCCGGCATTGCCAGGTTAGTGACGTGTGCACCAAACAGTGCGTGGCACGCTTTACGGGCATCAAGACAAAACTGATGCCCGGAAACCGCATGTCGCCACCCAAGCCCACCTGAGAAAGCTCGTGGTGGAAGCGGTGCGCAGGGGAATGACGCAGACCGGGGCGGGCGGCGTCGACGTTTGGCGTAAGCCTGTGAGCGAGCCGATCCTTGAACCCGTGTTCCACTCGGACCTCGTATGGAAATCGTCCCGGCCGGTCGGCGATTGATGCAATCCGGACGGCACGCGATCGCTGACAGGCCAGCGCCTGAGCAGACGAGCTTTGCGAGATCTAAAAAGCGCTTCTGGCCGAAGGCAACGGCGGCAAAGACTCACGCTGTCCGCAGGTTGCAGCCTCACTTCGTGACTCCGTTTCGCGATCTGCGACTGAGCTTCCATTCGCTAGATGGAGAGGTCCGGCGGACGTGGCTCGCGGCCGGCCAGGTCGTGCCGGCGATCTGGCAGGACGGTCAAAGAGGCGACTTAGCCAATCGATTCGGTCGAGCATTGCACCTGTCGCTTGATACGTTCAAGCATGTTACTGAGCCAGTTGAGTCTTAGAGGAATCATCCCTGGCGCATATAGTGACATCACTTACCAACGGGAAGCGATGAAAGGAGTTTTCAACATCGCCTATCCAGGTCCTTGCCCTTCACGCCGCGACGGGCGTTGAAGAGCTCACAGCTCCAACATGGAGGAAGTCATGAATTACGTCATCAATATACTGGATCGGTCGGGTCTTTTGAAGCGAGACCTCGACTACCATTTGCTCCGCGCCGCGATGGTGATTATCTTTGCGTGGTTTGGCTACGACAAATGGCAGGTGGCTGAAATCAGAGACCTGGTGCCATTAATCACCCACGGCCCGCTTATCTTCTGGATGATTCCGGTCTTGGGCATTAAAGGTACGAGCGTTTTTCTGGGGACGGCAGAATGGACCTTTGGGTCGCTACTGCTCTTGGGGTACTGGAACAAGCGGTTAGGCATACTTGGTGCTCTTGGTTCTTGCTTCAGCTTCATTGCTACGTTCACGATCATGCCATTCGTTCCTGGTGCGTGGGACGCCGCGGCTGGTGGATTTCCTGCGATGACAACGGTTTCGGCCTTCCTTCTGAAGGATCTTGTTTTGCTGGTTGTCTCTGTGTACCTGCTCAAGCAAGACATTGTCCGAGTGATCGAGGCCCGGAGCTCTAGCGATCAGCAGAACACCCTCCCCTTCCGCCGGGCCGCATAACGGTCTGAGGAACGCGCTCCTGGCCCACGTCGAGTGGGTCGAGGAGCGCCGGGGGCCTTGCACGATACAAGACGGTTGGGTTGCAGGGATCCAGCGTGGTCTTCGATAGGCTCGTTAGGCGCACAGCAACCGTTGAGTTGATCAGACAATCCGGTCGGCACAATTGGGCCTTGCGTCTGACGAAATCAAAAAAAACGGCAACCCTTAAAATAAAATAATAGTGGTTAGCATGAAAATCTTCCATCTTGGATCTTCAATCTCCCCGCCCTTATCGTTGCAGGCTCTGTGCCCACGGAGGCGGTTACCGCGCATCATAGCTGCTATGCTCGCGAGTCCATGGCTTGGCTATTTTTTTCCTCCAATACTAGCTGCAGCGAGCCCGTCAATCGGTTCTCGTTGCGCAGCCGAGATTCAACTGGAATTCGAGCGAAGCATGTGCTCGGGAGCCGGGGTTGGCACGCAGACAATCGTTTCGGCCTGGGCTGACGACCCAGCGTAGGCAACGCCGGCAATCATGGAGACAAGCCAAATGCGTGGAGGCAAAATATCGATCCCTGCGGATAGTGGCAGTGGGGAGGGAGCAGGTTCAACCGTTTCCAAATCGAGGAAACAGTATGTCGTCGCCGGCATCGCGAGTCTACTCGGCACGACAATCGAGTGGTACGACTTCTACATTTACGGCACTGCAGCCGCGCTTATATTCAACAAGATATTCTTTCCCGCCTTCGATCCGATCACTGGGACGCTGGCGGCGTTTGCCACTTATGCCATCGGCTTCCTCGCACGCCCGCTAGGCGGCATCGTATTCGGCCACTTCGGCGACCGCGTCGGCCGCAAAACCATGCTGATGGTGACACTTCTGTTGATGGGCTTCCCCACCATCACTATCGGCCTCATTCCGCCGTACTCTAAAATTGGGTATTGGGCTGCGGCACTGCTGGTTCTCATGCGCTTCCTGCAAGGTATCGCTGTCGGCGGCGAATGGGGGGGAGCGGTCCTGATGGCGGTCGAACATGCGCCCAAAGGCAAGAAGGGCCTTTTCGGCAGCCTGCCGCAAACTGGTGTCGCAACCGGACTGATCCTCTCGTCGCTCGCGATGGCCGCTGTTGCGAGGCTGCCCGATCAGGAGATGCTTGCGTGGGGTTGGCGTGTCCCCTTCCTCGCCAGCGTGGCGCTTGTCGTCGTTGGCTGGTTCATCCGAATGAAGGTCAATGAATCGCCGGACTTCGAGGCGATGAAAAGCCGCGGTAAGGAGGTGAAAGTTCCTGTGATGGAGGTCCTCAGACATCACCAGGGCGCGTTGTTGAAGCTGGTCGGTGCGCGGCTCGGGGAAGTGACGTGGTTCTTCACCGTGACGACTTTCTCGCTGTCCTATGCGACGATGAAGGTAGGGCTACCCAAGCCGCTCATCCTCAACGGGGTGACGATTGGGGCCACGGTTGCCCTCTTCACGACACCGATTGCGGGCATCTTCGGCGACAGGATTGGGCATAAGCGCGTGTTCGCGATGGGTGCCGGCCTCGTCTGCATTTTTGCTTTTGCTTTTTTCGAAATGCTGCAGACGAAAAGCAATGCTATGGTCTACCTTGCGATGATCATCGCGATCGGCATGTGTCACGCCTTCATGTATGGTCCGGAAGGCAGCCTGTTTTCCTCGCAGTTCCCGGCGGAGGTCCGCTACAGCGGCATCTCGCTCGGCGTGCAGATCTCCGGTGCGCTTGGCGGTGGACTCGCTCCGATCATGGCGACCTACCTGCTGGCTAAAGGCCACGGTAACCCCATCTACATCTCCTGGTACCTCAGCTGCCTCACCTTCGTCGCGCTCCTTTGCGCCTTGTCGATGCGCTCGCGCGGTAAAACCGTCAGCGCGGACGATAGCGCGGAAGTGCGGCTCCCCACCACACCGATAAGGACCGGAGGAAAATCCAATGAGCACACCTCATAAGACGTCACGGATCGTATTTCTTGACAGGGAAAGCCTGTCACCTCAAACGAAGCTGAAGCCGATTCCATTCGCGCACGAGCTGACGATTTTTCCCCGGACCGAGCCGGAACAGGTTGGCGAGCGCATTGCCGACGCCGAGATAGTCATCACGAACAAGACGAAGCTTGCCAAAGCGGCGCTTGAACGCGCCAGTCGCCTGAAGCTGGTCGCCGTCGCGGCGACCGGCACCGACAATGTGGATCTGCCGGCATGCAGGGAACGCGGGATTGCTGTTTCGAACATCCGAGGATATGCGGTGAACACGGTCCCAGAGCATACCTTCGCGCTGATTTTTGCATTGCGCCGTAGTATCGTGGCCTATCGCGAATCCGTCCGGGCAGGCCGCTGGGAGGAATCAGCCCAGTTTTGTTTCTTCGACCATCCAATTCGGGATCTGGCAAACTCTACGCTCGGCATCATCGGAGACGGTGTGCTGGGGCAAGCCGTAGCAAGCATGGGACGTGCGCTGAACATGCAGGTCCGATTCGCGAGCCACAAGGGCAAGCACGACATGGGCCGACCGTATGTGCCGTTCGATGAGGTGATGCGCACGAGCGACATCATCACGCTCCATTGCCCGCTTTTGCCGGAAACGCACAACATGATCGACTGGGCTGAGTTTCAGCAAATGGAGCGCAAGCCGCTGATCATCAACACGGCACGAGGCGGCCTCGTAAACGAGGAAGCGCTGGTCCGAGCGTTAAGTGAAGGCCTGATTTCCGGTGCCGGTTTCGACGTCACGACGCAAGAGCCCCCGACGCCCGCACATCCGTTCCACACGCTGCGCGATACACACAATTTCATCCTGACGCCGCACGTAGCATGGGCGAGCGAGGAGGCCATGCAAGCGCTTGCCGATCAGCTCGTAGAAAACATCGTGGCGTTCCACGCAGGCTCACCGCGCAATCTCGTCTGAATCGAGATCAACGCGTCACCCGCGTCGCTACCTTGGCCGCTCCAGCGCGATCTTGCGCCTGATCCCGTCGCTTCGAACGCGAACTGCAAACTCAGTTCGCGTTCGAGACGCAACGAGCGCGCTTGCCAGACTACGCCAAAGCTAACAGCCCGTAGCTCACTGCTGACCGAATCGTCATTTTTGACCCGCTGTCGGAACACGCGACGTACGAGCACAGAGGAATATTCATTGAACAAAAAGAATCGCCGACGTTGAGTCCATCTCGCTCGACGATAATGTCACGTGTAACGTCCCGAATACTGTGGCACGGGAAGATAACTATTGCCTCCAGTGTCCGGAAGCGGATCAGGACACTACGTCGTGGACGCAATTGATGGAATTCTCGACGACACGGAGCGTCGGTTGTTCAGAATCGTGAAATGGGGTTTTACCGTGGGCCCATCGCCCATTGCCGGCGGTGGTGCCGCGTGGCCATCTGCGGCAACCGGCACACGATCGCAAATTTCGCGGCCCGGAAAAGGCATGGTGGCAAAAGTGATGGGGCCGCATCATGCGTGCTCAGCGACCCCGCCCCGGCTCACAGCGAGCTTCACGTCCCGTACCACACGCGCGACACCGTCTGGCGAACTTGACGCCACCGGCATCTCCGCGCTCTTCGATCACTTCGCCTGTTACATCCGGTCAGCCTGGCGGCACCAATAGTCGAACGTGCCCTTAACAATTGACGGTTTCAGCAAATAGTCGTGCGCCTCCGCAGCCAGGTCGTCCGGCACCGGCGTAATCGGCCCAAATGTACGCGCGCGCACCTGCATCCGAGCGGCCCGTTCGAGATACACTGCCAGATACGTCGCTTCCTCGACATACTCCCCAGTCGTCAACTGGCCGTGGTGTGCGAGCAAGATCGTGCGCTTGTCTCCCAAAGCCTCCGAAATAATCACACCCTCCTGGTCAGCGATCGGCACTCCGGGCCAGTCGGGCAGAAACGCGCAATCGTTGTGGAGCGGAGTCATGTCCATCTGTGCGATGACAAGTGGCTGCCGCGCCGCGACCAACGCAGAAACATACGGCGAATGTGTGTGGATAATCGCGTTGCGCTCCGGCCGCGCTTCATAGACCCAAAGGTGAAAACGCGTTGCCGGATTCGCCATGCCCGTCCCGCTGATCGTATTCAAATCCGCGTCGACCTCGATGAAATCGTCCGGTGTCGCCTCGTCGAAGCCCAGCCCGAACCGCAATGTCCAGTAACATCTCGGCTTGTCCGAACGCGCGGTGATCTGCCCGGCCAGCCCCGCCTCCTGACCTGTCATCGCTAGAATCCGGCACGCGTAGGCGAGCGTTTCCGGAAGCGTCCTCTCTTTCGGCTTCAGGTTTTGGTTCATTTCCAGCGTCGCGCGTTCGTCGAAATATCCCTTTTCCCGCAATTGCATCTTCGCCTCCATTCCCATAACGTTTGTGATTGCGCCCGATGTAACGCTCAAGCTCGATACAACCACGGCGCCCAACGTGCACCGCAAGTCGATCGCTACAGTGAAGTATTGGAGAAGAGGGATGAAGAAGCCATGAAGCCCAATTCATAGCAGTTATTCAACGGAATGAAGCCGCTCGCACGAAGCCGAGCCGATACGCCTCGATTCTTTCCTATAACCCGATCCGAATGGCCCAGAAATTGAACCACACCAACAAGTCCGCCGCAGGGATTGCCAACGGCACCAGGATCGGTTCTCGATTCATTCGTTGCCGCGCTGGTCGAGCGCATCAAATGCATACTGGTAGGTGAAGTAGCGGCGGCCCTTACAGGTCTGGTGTGTCCCCCGGGCAATCGCGGCGCCGTAGAACATCTGGATGCGCGTTCGCGAGGTCAACGGTGAGCTCGTCGGGTCGCGCGCCGTGTGTGTCAAATTCGAAGCGGATTGTCGGGTCGGATCCCCTCGCCTGCAACTATTCTCATGTGCCGCCACGGGCTGCGAGCCCCGGAAATGGCCCGTGCGCCCGCATCGATGCCGTCGCGTCGATCCCCGGGCAACACGCTTGACGCGATACGCGCCGTAGTGGCGATCGCTCACCCTCTAGCATCCGCCGGGCGCTTCGTCACTCTGGAGGCGTGACACGGCGCACCTTGCCAATTCGTTCGGCGTAGCGCCCGCGCTCCCGAATGAGCCGAATGCGCATAAAGTTGATCTTCGGAGATGCGGAAGGTGGACCTGACTGCAGCTAAATTTTTACCAGGCCGCCCCACACAGCGGCGAAGCTACGCGACGTCCGACGTTGTTCGGCGTTCGTTGCGATTCAAATCAAATGGAGATTGATAGTGTCTTCGATCACGATCTATACGAAACCGACCTGCCCTTATTGCGTTGCAGCCAAATCGCTACTGGAAGAAAAAGGTGCGCGATATACTGAAGTGCGCGTGAATGACAATCCTGCGCTGGCGAAAGCGGTGCGGGAGCAGACCGGACGCCATACGGTTCCGCAGATTTTCATCGGCGAATACCATGTGGGTGGATACGACGACCTGCGCGCGCTCGACGACGACGGCGGCCTTGTCGTAATGTTGGCTGGCCTCAAAGACAATTGAGCGTTGGAACTGAGCGGGAGCAAACGGGGCACTGCGGTTACCCGCGTCGGCCAGCTGAAACCCCGATCAGTCCGCCATCGCGCTTTCGATCCTGAGTTGGCCAAACCCTCAACCTGAACGAGCGCAGGCCAACCATTACCGGCTCGGCTTTTGCGACAACTGAAAGCCGATGACGCGATCGAGGATTTTCAGAGCCCCATACATGTCATCACCTCACTGTTCAAAGATCAGAATGGTAAGCAGGCGTTCAACCCGCAAATCGAGCACCGCACGCCTGCCCCACCGCTGCGCTTCACATTCAATCAACACCATGCGGCCGAGCCAACGGCATACGGGTCGATTGCGTTGTTTGGACAGCAACGAGCTTCGCTCGCTTGCACGCCGCCCTGATTTCGCTCCGCGACGACCGTTTGCTTACGTGGATTCAGATTCGGATTGATGGTCGCCAGGCGAGCCATACAATGCAGCATCAACCGTTAAAGTGATTTTAAGCACCCATACCGCGGAATCAATACACGCACATTGAAATCACAATCCGATTTTCAAGACAATTCAATATTTACCTGAGACCAAGATTATTTACTCGAAGCGAACATACGAATACGAGGTATTCCAACAGGCCATTCACGCCACCGCATGGAATAACAGTTATTCCTCATCGCCATGGCCTCGCACCACATCGCATCACTAGTATCTGCTATACGCTGCTATAGCGAACTCACATGAACCACACTCGCCGTTAACCGACCGACTCGCAACCTCGCGGTGCGCGCATGCATCGTAGTCGGCGACAGCGTCTAACGGGTCTGAGCCAGCTTCGCGACGGCATCGCGCAACGCCGTGCGCAACCCTTCCTCGACCACCGGATGATAAAAAGCCATATCCAACACTGTATCGACACTCAAGTTCATTTGCACACTCCAGGCGAGCAAGTGAGCAATATGCTCTGCATCCGGGCCTGTCCATTCGGCGCCGACTAGCCGGCGGCTCACCTTGTCGACGTAAACGTGCATGAGTCCAACGTTGCGCAGCATGACCCGGCTGCGCCCCTGATCTTCGAAATTCACCTCACCGACAACAAACGAATCCGCCGCAATATCGGCATATCGCTTGCCGACCACAGCAATCCCTGGATCGGTAAACACCACCGAAATCGGTGCTCGCCTATCGAGCGCAACGACACGGGGAAAACGCGCAGCGTTGATGCCCGCAGCCCGTCCTTCATCAGCCGCTTCATGAAGCAACATGAGTGCACCATTCGCGTCTCCAGCGATGAACACCGGGCAGGCCCCCGCCTGTAACGTATGGGGATCGTAGACCGGCATACCGTCGCCATCTAGTTCGAGCGACGTATTGTGCAGATCGAGACCGGCGATATTCGGTCTGCGTCCGGCCGCGACCAGCACATAGTCGAACACGTCATCGACCAGCACACCGTCTTCTCGACGATATCGCAGGCGCGCCCCGTCTTCGAGGCGCACCGCCGACTCGACTTCGCTACGCGACTCGAAACGGAATGCCTCGCCAAAGACATCGCGAGCGTAGTCAACGATCGCGGGGTCCGTCAATGGACCAACGCGTCCGCGCGGTGCAATCACAGTGACCTCGACGCCAAGCCTGGAAAGCGCTTGTCCGAGCTCCAGCCCGATGACGCCAGTCCCCACCACCGCGACCTTGGCGGGCAGATCGGTCCATTCGAACACGTCGTCATTCACCACCACGCGGTCGCCCAGCGCATGATACTTCTCAGGAATCACCGGTGAGGATCCCGTTGCAATCACCACGCTGCGCGCGAGAACGTTCGTATGGTCGCCCACTTGAAGCAATCCGTCGTCGATGAAGCGGGCGTGCCCCAACAACCGGTCTTCGTCCGGGATTCGCTCTACGCTATCAACGACGAACCCGACAAAGCGGTCCCGCTCGCGCCGGACGCGCTGCATCACCTCATGCCCGTCGATTCTCACGCGCCCGTCGACATGCACGCCGAATGCAGCGGCCCTTGACACACTGTGCGCAGCCTCCGCCGCGGCGATCAGGAGCTTGGAAGGCATGCAGCCCACACGGGCGCAGGTCGTGCCATATACGCCTCCCTCGATTAGCACGACTGAAGCGCCCTCCGCCTTCGCTGCCCGGTAGGCCGGCAACCCAGCACTTCCGGCACCAATGACCGCAACATCGACATGAACTGTACGCATGTTTCGCCTCTGCTTTTTGAAGGAAGCTAATTAACCCAAAGACGCCTGGGTTACTCCAGCAACGTTCGCTGAACTGCCCATACTGCTTGTTGCCAGTATCGGACACACATGCTCGAGGCGAAATATCCCGCCGTTGCAGATTCATGCTCATTCGGCTCACCTGTGTTCGCACCCGATATTCCAATCCGTGCGCTGCTCTGATTAGCCATTCCGGCTGGGGATAAGTGCTATGCCGTTGTGCTCGTAGTGCAATGCGCTTCGCAAAGATAGACTCTTTGAAAATGTACGAAAACCCTTTTCCCCGAGGCCCACATGCAGATCCTCGTCACCAGCGCGTCTGGCATCAACGGTAATGGATACGGTTCGTTGCTCGCGTTCTCTCTCGATGGAACGCCCTGCGGTACTTTCAGTGCGGATCCTCGCATTGCCGATCCGCGCGGCTTGAGTGTGAGCGCGGATCGTAAGCTTCTGTATGTGAACAGCGGCAGCGATCGCATACTCGCACTGAACGCGGCCGGACAAGTCGTCCACGACAGCGCGCGGATTCCGGGGCTCAACCCGGGTGGTGGCGCTCTCGCGCCCGACGGGAAATACCTCGTCGGCTCGCGCAGCGCGCGAACCATCGCCGCATTTTCACACGACCTTTCCGGCGCACCGCGGAATATACTGCCCGAAAACGTCGTCCCGTTTCCCCGCGGCTTCGCTTCGGCGGAAGATGGGACGATTTATCTGGCCTCGGGCATCGGGCCGCATGGCGAAGGTGAGAACACCATAGCGGTGTTCGATGCAAGCGGCACGCCTCTAGTCAAGCGTTTCATCACCGACGAGGCGCTCAGTCCGCTCGACCTGACAATCGCACCCAACGGCAATGTTCTTGTCTCCAGCGAATTTCCGTTTCGTGCACCCGACGCCGTGGCCACCATTCGCGAATATGATCGCGCCACCGGTGCGTTGGCGCGTGTCTTCATTCCGCCTTCCGGAATCGGCTTCCACCAGCCTCGAGGGCTGCGAATCGGCCCCGACGGAAATCTGTACTGCGTCGCGCGTGACAACGTCGTGGCCTTCGAATTTACCAGCGGGCGCTTTGTGGACTCCATCATTCGCCTGCCAGGACTCTACGGTCAGGCAGTCATTTTCTTTCCCCTGCTCACAGATTGATTGTGCCAGTCTGTGCAATGAATGATCGTGGTGTGGAATTTGAAATCGGTGCAAAGATGCTTGAACCGCTCAATCGGCTGCTCGCCATCTCAGCACGTACGCTTGCGCTTCTGACAACCGCGGCCATTCTGCTGGCTGCCGGCAACGCATATGCAGATGGAGGAGCGGGTGTCCGAGCTCACCCAGTTGGGCCGTTCGTCAGCCAGCAGTTCAGTATCAGCGCAAGCGGGAGTGACGAACAGCGAGTTGACACGGCGATAGTCACGTCAGGCCGGCCAGCCTCGAGTGCAGAACCCGGATTTCAACGCTCCAGTTCTGGAGACACCGCTGGTTTCGAGCGACCGTCCTCGCATGCCCGAAGTCCCAGTTTCCCGCAGGCACTTGGGATGTCCATGCTCGCCGGCCTTATGTTGGGTTTGCTACCCGGGACCTTGCCTGTCGCTTCGCTCGTCTGTGCCATCGTCGCCAGTGGCGGTGCACGCACCTCCGGCAAACGTGGCTTCATACTCGCGTCGAATTACACCGCGGGGACCGTCGTCGCCGGCCTTTCAACGGGACTGCTGGGGCCGGCTGCGGAAGCTCATTCATCACATCTGCTATTAGCGATGGTTTTTGTCGCCCTGTTCATCGCGCTCGCCCTTTGGCTAATGGCAGACGGCTTCGTACAAGTCCTTCCCCAGTGGCGACTCGTCCTGCCGGGCATACCGGGTACCGTGCGCAGTGCGGGGGGGTTTCTCGCGGTCGCTGGGCTCGGCGCTTTGTCAGCATGGACATTCGGTACGGCAAGTGCCGCTCACGTTGCATCCACGTTCGCGTGCAACGTCTCCTCAAACGGTGCGCTGGGATCCGCAATGGCGCTGCTCGCGGCGAGCGTTGGACTTGCCGTTCCGCTCCTCACGGTCGGCATGGTCACGGCGGGAGTCCTGAAGTGGGCAGGGCCCTGGAAAATCGGCGTAAAGGTCTACATTGCCATTGAACTCATCGCGACCGCCCTGCTGATCGTCTGGCCTTTCGCTGGCACATCGCTACGCATCGCCTTAGGGGTGCTGTGGCTGCTTGTTGTCGTCGCCGAGTTGGGCCTGCTTTCCTCGCGCGATCGCCCCGGAACCATCTGGCGCAAACCGGGCCGAGGCATCGCCGCCGCGGCGGCGATCTGGACAACGTTGATGTTGGCCGTTCCTGTATCGAGGCCCGTGAATCCCCAGGATCTGGTGCAACATCTGGCGGCCACGGCGCAAGTTTCGGTGACGCCAATGGGCAATCGACTCGTAATTCAGGTGATATGAGGCCACGACGCAATCAAGCGGGCGCTGTGCCTGCCCAGCAGACGCGCGCGCCGAAACTCAAGGGCGGCGAGGCAGCGGCGACGGGGCAACAGGCGTGACGCCGCCGGTGTTGGCCGGATGCGCCTGGCGGCCCGCGTGCCACATCTGCAGGAAGATGCGTGCTCGCTTGGTTTGAGCCTGATGAGCATGAAGTTGAGACTTCGGCGACTTACCCGAATCAATCGGAAATCCTAAAGTGGATTCACGCCATTCGATGGGCGCATTCATCATCAAGGAGCCAACCTATGAGCCGTATTACGATTCCCACAATTGAAACCGCAACCGGAGCAACGGCGGACGTGTACACCCAGGTCCGCAACGTCGCGGGAGGAAGTGTACCTAACCTGTTCGCGGCGCTCGGCTATCTCGCGCCGAGCCAATTGGCAGCCGTGCTAAACGCCGAAGGCGCAGTTGGGGCTGGAACGCTGAGCAAGCAAGACGTGGAGACGATCAAGCTGCTCGTCAGTGTCGAGTCCGGCTGCGACTATTGCGTCGCAGCCCATAACATGCTCGGCAAGTTGGTGGGTCTGTCCGCCGACGCACTTGGCGCGATCCGCAAGGGACAGCCGACGGGCGATGCAACGCGCGATGCGCTGATCCGGTTCGTGCTGAATTTGCAACGCACCAGCGGGACCATCAGCGACACGGAATTCGCGGCAATTCGTGTAGCCGGCTATACGGATGCTCAGTTGGCAGAGATTTCGCTCGTCATTGCGCTGACGATCTTCACGAATACCTTCAATCGCATCAACGACACTGCGGTCGATTTTCCGCCCGTGAAGTAACCTGCGCCCAGTTTTGCGCCGTAGAGGTCGGGAATCGACCTCTACGGCATTGCGTGTGCCTGGACGCTCAAGAAGTGGGGCGTTCTTTTTTCTGACAGCTGCTGCGCGCCAATCACATGGCAATGGAATCGAATATAGCCGTCAGAGAGCCATGCTTCGCAAGAATGGGTGTTATTCGCCCTGCCTACCTAGCGGCGTACCGCGAGTCCTCCGAAAATCGAATTAAGGAGAGCGGCAAGGTCCGCTTATCCAGTACCTAAACTTCGACCAATCAACCGGAGACTCATCATGTCACTGCAGGACAAGCTTGACCAATTCAAAGCCGACTTCAAAGGCGGGAAGCTGCCATTCAAAGTGTCACCAGAAATTCATCCGATCATGGAACGTGCCACGGCGGAACTGATCGCCAGCGGACAGGCAACCCGCGCCATCAAGGCCGGTGATCGTGCGCCGCAGTTCCAGCTCAAGGATCAGAACGGCAACGAGATTTCGTCGGCCGACCTGCTTGACAAGGGGCCGCTCGTCGTCACGTTCTATCGCGGCGTCTGGTGCCCGTACTGCAATCTCGAGCTCCAGGCAATCAACGAAATCCTCCCGAAGATCGAGTCGCTCGGCGGGAATGTCGTCGCCATCTCGCCGCAAATTGGCGTGAACAGCCGCAAGTCGGTGCGCGAGAATCAACTACGCTTCCCGGTGCTGAGCGACGTGCAAAATCAGACTGCAGCGGCATTCGGCCTGCGTTTCGAGTTGCCCGATTATCTGGTCGAGCTATACAAGAAGCTCAAGAATGACCTGCCGGCGTTCAACGGCGACCCGAGCTGGACGCTGCCGATGCCCGCTCGTTATGTGATCGGGGAGAACGGCATCGTCATGTATTCGGAAATCAATCCCGACTACACGCGTCGCCCCGATCCGTCGGACATGCTTCCCGTTCTCGAAAGAACGGTCAATATCTGACGCACCGGCGCGCCGCACCGACTCAAGCGGCGCTGCCTTTTTTATCTCCGGAAACCCCATGACTGCACGCCCCTTTCTCATTACGGGCGCCACTAAATGCATCGGACTGGCACTCTCGAAACGTCTGATGCGAACTGGCCATCGTGTCATCGGTCTGGCGCGCGAAGATGACGTCTGCGTCAAGCTTGCGTGATGTCGTTGATTCGCTTTCAACGCGCAGAAAATAATTAAGAATAACTAATTTATCTCGATCTGCGTAGCGAACCGAAAAATCAGCGAGGCGTTGTTCTCTGTCGACCTGGACATCGCCCGGCCGCTCGCGGAAAGTCATGACGGCCGGATCAGCCTCGAGCAGAACCCATTGACCAGGCTCGGCGCGATGATGGAGAGTCATCCGGTGCCGGAGCTGGGAATGGGCACCATAATGGCGCCCGCAGAAGCGGGGTAAAGCGCGAACGCTCAGAAGAGATACATCCCCGCGACGAACACCACGCCCGAGAACAGCAAAGTGGTCACGCAGTAGCCCATGATGTCGCGCACGCCGAGGCCCGCGATCGCGAGCGCGGGCAGCGCCCAGAAAGGCTGCGCCATGTTGGTCCACGCTTCGCCATAGGCGATCGCCATCGCCGATTTGCCGAGGTCCGCGCCCAGCGCCTGCGCCGCCGGCATCACGAACGGCCCTTGCACGACCCAGTGGCCACCACCCGAAGGCACCGCGAAGTTGATCAACGCCGAGCTCAAAAACACGAGCAGCGGGAATGTGTGCACGTTCGCAATATCGACGAACCACTTCGTGATGACACCCGCAAGACCCGAGTGGTCCATGAGTGCCTGAATGCCCGCGTAGAACGGAAACTGGATCAAGATGCCGGCGGCGCCCTTCGCGGCGCTGCCCACGGCGCGCGCGTAGGCCATCGGTGTCTTGTGCAGCACAATGCCCGCGGCCAGGAACACGAGGTTCACGGTGTCGATGTCGAGCGCGAAGCCCTTGGCGTGAAAGCGCAAGCCAAGGAACACGAAGCACAGCGCCGCCACCAGCAGCGAGAGCGCGCGGCTTTCCTCGATGCGCTCGGCGAAGGTCGCGTCGGGGCCGAGCTTGCGCTCGACGCTCGGCGGATCTTCGAGCAGCGCCGGGTCGACCGAGACGACGTCTTCGGGCTTCGGCATCATGAGACGCACGAGAATCGGCAGCAGCACGATCAGTCCGATCGTGATGAACGCGTTATAGCCCGTGAAGATGGTCTGCGAGACCGGGATCAGGCCAACGGCCTTTTCCATCGGGTTGCCCTTCGTGGCCGCCACGAGCGGCACGGAGCCGGAGAGCCCGCCATGCCATGTGAGAAAGCCCATGTACGCCGCTGCGACGAGCAGCCGGTAGTCAGCGCCACGCACGCGCCGCGCCACTTCGCGCGAGAACATCGCGCCGAGCACGAGGCCGAAACCCCAGTTGATCGCACAAGCAACCGCCCCCACGAAGGCAACGAGCATCACGCCCTGGCCCGGCGTGCGCGCGCAGCTCGCCAGCGCAACCAGCATGCGCTTGACCGGCACGGAACTTGCCAGCGCGTGACCGGTCACGAGAATCAGGACCATTTGCATGGCGAACGCAAGCAGGTTCCAGAACCCCGAACCCCACATCAGGACGAGCGCTTCGGGCGGCTGCGGCGTGAGCGCAAACGCCAGCACAAAGGTCACGACGGTCAGGAGAATGGCGAAGATGAGCGGGTCGGGCAATATCCGATGCACTACGCCCGTAAAGAAATGAGAAATACGCTGAATCACGATAGTCTGCTCCTCGTCTGCTGATACGGAATCGGCCGCTTGTTTTTCTTCGCTGCGAGCCCAGGCCGCGATTCTTGCACATGACGGCGCAATGCGTGCGCACGCCGGCAATTTCTCCGGGCGTCCGCCCGCCAGTTTGGCGGCGAGTGTTGATTCCCGGGCAAATCACGATTGCGCATTTACATCAGGTGATGCAGGCTCGCGATGGGCTGGAATGACGAACACCTGCATCGTTTGACCTTTTAACGGTTACATGATGTGCGCGTCGAGCGAAGCGAGTGGTCTTCAAAAATTGAAAAACGCATATGCATTTGGATAAGTCGTTGATTTTATTAGAAAACTCGGATGCATGAAAAACCACACGATGTGGTCCGCCACGCCGCCCTCCACCGGGTTCTGGTGCAAATGGGAATGTCGGTTGAGACGCGTCCTTATAGACAGGATACCTTACCGATCGGACAGGACAGCATTCCATACGGAAGGCGCAACGGCTTCCTTCAGGCCGAGCTTCGCGAGATCGCACTGCCCCTTGCGAACTCGATACCTGAAATCGTCGTCGCAGCGCTCCTGAACCGTTTGAAACCGAGGCATCATTCGTTCTGGATTTGATATGGCGATGGTCCTTGGTGAGCACTATCGTATCCGCGGCTGGCATCCGACCGAACCCTGCCGATGTTAGCAATCAAACGGCAAGAGGCCATGTGTCGGCACCGTAAGTGATTTGTCTTCGACGGCGCGACGCGCACGAAGTCATGTGCGTTCGCAAAGGCGGATTTCAGCGAAACGTTGCACACTGTTGTTCGCTCCACTGCGAGCCCGGCCGGATTGCCGGGGAGAGCCTGTTCTCACACGCGATTGTTCCGATGAATTTCCCTTCGCTGCGCGACTGGATTTTTTCTCTAAAGACCTTCTTCGCAGGGATGCTCGCGCTTTACATCGCGTTCTACTACGACCTTCCGAGGCCCTACTGGGCGTTGGCGTCGGTCTATATCGTGTCGAATCCGTTTGTCGGCGCGACACGGTCGAAGGCGCTTTATCGCGCGATCGGCACTGCCCTTGGCGCGGTCGCCTCGGTTGCCCTCGTGCCGCCTTTCGCGGAGACGCCTTATCTGTTGAGCGCCCTGATAGCGTTATGGACAGGCGTATTTGTATACATTTCAATCTCGACGCGAGCCGCACGCAATTACGTTTTTCTGCTCGCCAGCTATTCGCTGTCCGTCATTGCGCTACCGGCATTGTCGGACCCATTGAGTATCTTCGATGTGGCTGTGGCGCGAACCGAGGAAATCACGCTTGGCATCGTCTGCGCGAGCATCGTCGGCAGCGTTTTTTTCCCGAACCGGCTCGCACCAACACTGATTGAGCGAACCGACTCGTGGTTCGTCGAGGCCGCTGTTTACGCGAAAGAGTCGATGGAGGGGCGGGTCGCGGGAGCTCTTGTTTCGGGCAGCCGCCAGAAGATGGCGTCGAGTGTCCGCGGTTTCGAATTCCTGTTGAGCCAGTTGGCCTACGATCATGTCAGCCCTGCGATTCTCGCTCGCAGCGAGCAACTGCAAGGCCGGATGCAACTGATACTGCCCATCACCTCGGCGCTCGCGGACGTACTCGCGGCCACGCAGAAATCAGGCCTTGTCATTCCTGCAGGATTCGTCGAACTGCTGCGCGATATTGGGCGCTGGATGGACGCGCCGCTCAGCGAGGAACCCGAGCGCGAGGCACCGCTATTCCGGACGCGTATTGTGCAGCTGGATCCGCCCCGCCAGGAACTGACGACATGGCACGATGCACTATTGTCCAGCGCGCTCTGGCGCTTGCGGCAACTGGTCGATTTGTGGGCCGATTGCCGGACTTTGCGCCATATCATCGTTCACGAAAGAGGAGACTGGAGTCCGCGGTTTCGTCATTGGCGGATCGGGACGCGGCACGCCTTTCTCGACCATGGTCTTGCCCTCTTCTCCGCTAGCTCGGCGGCGCTGGTCATCTTCGTTTCGTCGTGCCTGTGGATCGCTTCAGGTTGGCAGGACGGTGCGGCGGCGGTGTCGTTGGGCGCCATCGGCGTGTGCTTTTTCGCCGCGCTCGACGAGCCTGTGCCGATGATGATCACTTTCCTGAAGTGCGCGACGATGGGCGTCATCATTTCGGCATTCTATTTGTTTGTCGTGTTGCCGAGTGGTCAGGAATTCCCTTTGCTGGTCATTTTCTTCTCGTTCCTGTTCATTCCTCTCGGACTGTTGATGTCACGTCCTAAATGGGCGTTGATATCGACGCTCGTAGCGTTGACGACCGCAACATTTCTTGGAATCGACAACGTCTATGATGCCAACATTCTGAGCTTCCTGAACGGCAATCTTGCGGGACTAGCCGGCGTCATATTCGCTTCGGTGATGACGGGGGTAATCCGTCCGTTCGGAACGGATGCCGCAACTGCGCGACTGACCCGGTCAAGCTGGAGGGATGTCGTTTTGAGCGGGTCCGCATTGTCGCTCGATCAGCAGCGCGATCTGAACGCGCGCATGCTCGACCGGCTCATGCAGCTCATTCCGCGCGTAGCACCGAGCGAGGACTACAAGCATCCGTCAACTGAAAGCCTGCGCGACATGCGCATTGCGCTCAATACACTCGACCTGCGCAGACTCTCGGGCAAGTTTTCTGGAGAATTGCCGGTAGTGTTGAATCGCGTGCTCGACGAAGTGCGTTCGCACTATGAACAATGCCTCGAGTCGGGCGAGCGACAACCCGTACCGCCCTCGCTAGCAGTCGACATAGATGCCGCCATGGCGCGGATTATGGCCGACTTCACCGCCGCCCCAGCAGCGCCTGGCTACAAGCTGCGCAAAGGTGCGCTGCATGCGCTCATTGGACTCCGGCTGTCGCTGTTCCCAGGTGCGAAGCCCGACGACGTTTCATGATCGGGGAGCGTTCATCGCCCCGCAGCGCCTTCTGAAAAATACAGGCAGGGACTTTGCTCGTCGCTCGCTTCGCACCGAGATGACAGCGTGGGTGACTGTCGTTCCGCTGCAACCGACCTCCTGCCAGACGGAATGTCGTATGACTGGAGAGGGTCGAAGCTATGTGGAAACTCCCGGCGCGAGACAGACGCAGCCCTCTTTGCCACTTATCCTTGTGGCAGTCTCTGCTATCCAACAACGACTCATACGTGGGAATGTCACTTTGCGCCCCGTACCAGGCATTTTGGAATGCTCGTGGTAACGGTTCTGACACAGATCTCGAAGACGCGACACCTTCAGCGAGGGTCTGCCTGACCCACAACTGTCCTAGAACTTTTTGGCATCTGTCCCTCAGGCCTGCTGACCCGCACACGCTACTGCGGCTACGCGTCGGATTGGGTTTGCCGGACCTGGCGTTCCCCTCCATCGCCGCGCCGTCGGCCACGAGGGTCGACCGTGCCCATTCCACGCGGGAATAATTTCTATGACGGCCGCCTGTCTTCTGGTGTGCCGTCGGCTCGGCGATCATGTGCTCACCGTCAACCTACTGGGGAAACACCGATGACCACCTTCAACGCCTACACTATCGAAAACGCACCGGCCAGCTCCAAAGCCTTGCTCGAGGGCACGCAAGCGACCTTCGGCTTCGTGCCGAATCTCCAGTCCTACATGGCGGACTCGCCCGAGCTGCTGGCAGGATACTCGGCACTCTGGGATTTGTTTGCCAAGAGCACGTTGACGCCACACGAGCAACAGGTCGTCTATCTGACCTCGAACTTCGAGAACAACTGCCATTACTGCATGGCGGGACACAGCACACTGGCAAAAATGATCAAGATGGACCCGGCCGTAATCGCCGCCCTGCGCGACGGCGCCGCGCTGCCCGACGCAAAGCTCGAAGCACTGCATCGGTTCACGACAATTGTGGTGCGTGAACGCGGTTTCGTCCCCGACACCGAAGTCGACGCGTTTCTCGCTGCTGGCTACACCCGTCGCAACGTGTTCGAAGTGATCCTCGGCGTCGCGACCAAGGTGATGAGCAATTACACGAATCATGTCGTGCATACGCCCTACGACGCCTTCATGAAGGGCAACGAGTGGACGAAGCCGCAGGTAGCAGCCGAAGCGGGCGTGAGTGCCTGAAACACGTGTCCGATCGCCGGGGAGCAACATTTCACTGCAAGAGAAACTCGACGCGTTCAAGGCGGATTTCAAGGCAGGCAAGCCACCGTACAACGCACCGTCCGAAATCTACGTCATCATGGGGGCATGGACGCTGCCAATGCCGGCGCGCTACGTGATCGGCCAGGATGGGATCGTGCTGTATTCGGAGATCAATCCCGTCTACACCCAGCGTCCAGATCCGAGTGATATGTTGACGGTGCTCGAATACGCGATCTCCAAGACATAAGTGGATATGCAGGTGATTGCCGACTTCGAGCGGCCTCTTTGCTTTCTGTCACGGAGTAATCATCGTGACACAACGCGCTTTTCTGGCAACGGGCGCGACGAAAGGCATTGGCCGCGCGGTAAGCGCGCTGCTTGCATCGGCAGGGCATCAGGTCATTGGCGTAGCGCTCAAAATGGGAGTTTCCGGGCGATGTCGTCAGATTGGATCTCGGTGATCGCGCGGGAGCCGACGCAGCCCTGCGTGAGCTGGCGCAAAGCTACCGTGTGGACTAGATCGTCAACAACGTCGGGCTAGTTCATTCGCAACGCGTCGGAGAAATCGATCTCGATGTGTTCGACGAGGCCGTCTGACGGACATCACCGTGAATTCGGTGGCGCCTGGCCTACCAAAACGGAACTGATTTGGGCCAACAACCCGCTACCTCATGCGACGCATGCGTGCAACGGGCCGCCGGAACTCTCAAGCAATATAGTCACGCAATCGCCCGTACCTCGTAGCAGTTTAGTGCCTCGCAGTGCTGGCGCGCTGCCACATGCGCACACAACCACCAAAGTCAGTTGTAGTCTGTGATTTAGCTGTACGGACTAACTGCCTTTAGCGATTGTGTACGCCGTCTCTGCATCCCAAGTCATTGCCCCACGACTTGTTTCAAAATTCCTGATTGTCCGGATCAAGAAACGTGTCTAGACGACCAGTTTGCTCAAGTTCGTGCAGGTCATCGAACCCTCCTATGTGCTTCGTGCCGACGAAAATTTGTGGCACTGTGGAACGTCCGGTTCGCGCTGCAAGGGCCCAGGTGGCAGCACGATCACCCTCGATACCAATTTCGTTGAACAGCACGCCTTTGCTGCGCAACAATTCTTTGGCCGCAATGCAGTCAAGGCACCCCGGACTAGTGTAGATCGTTACGGTTCTCATATTAACTACCACTCGGTCAATTGTGATAATCAATAATCAAAATTAATGCCCGCGATAAATGTCTGTGCTATCCGGTTGAGCAAGCGTCACGGCGTGCTCGCGACGATGGAGAAAGCCTGATTCAGACCGACCCGCTCCCGGAAATCCATAGGCCCCTTGGTTTGCCGTACGAGCAGCATCGCGATCAGCAACATATTCCACTGCTGCATTCGGCGCTGCGTCAGGGTAATACAAACGGCTCCGCGGGTATTGGCCCGCCTGCTCGGCAGCAATGAGTTCAGCGCGAACCTGAGCGCGCGTGGTCTGCGTCGTGGCAGGTTGTGCGTGACTCACCAATGGCAAGCTCATAGCAGACACAACGATGGCAGCGAGGTAAAAACGTTTCATGATGAAGCTCCTTCAAAGGGTTACCGTCTCCAACGGCTTACCCGAACTATAGGAGCGCGCATCTGTCTCGTTAACGGTCGAACGGCTCAGCAAACTGCTCTTTCGAATCAATCGGCAAACGGACCTTAAGTGCAGGTCAGCTACCCGGATGACGTGTCGCGCGAGTGCTGTCCCTGGTGTCCGGTTATGAATCTACATAAAATGTCCCGGTCAGACCGGGCAATGTGCCCCATTAATCCGACTGCAATTTGCCGCGCAACGCGCGGTAGCGCGCGGGGGTCGCTCCTATCATGCGTTTGAAAGTGCGTTGAAATGCGGCATCCGATTGGTAACCCACCTTCTCACCGATATCAGCGACCGGCAGCGCCGACTGCACAAGCATGCGACCGGCAATGGTCATACGGACCTCCGTCAGCACGTCGGTCGCAGATCGGCCTATCGCGTCCTGGAACTGTCGCACGAAGGTCGCTCTCGACATATTGCAAAGCCCTGCGAACTGATCAAGTGTCCATTGCTTCTCTGGTGACTCAAACATGGCCGAAACGGCCGCCTGCAATCGAGGTCGCGCGGCCAGTGCAAGGAGGCCGTGCGGCGCCTGCTGCGCTTCGCTCGCGAAGCGCAGCGTGAGCGCAAACAGCGCAGCAGACAGATGACTCACCAGCGTTTCGCTGCCGGGCCCCTCCTCGACAGACTCCTCTCTCATGAGTTCGATCAATCGTGAGAGCCGTGAACTCGCAGTGGTCACTCCCACCCTGGTATCAGCATGTGCCGTGCTGCGCACTACGAGCTGTGCCGGGAGGTGGTCACGCAACAGGCGGTCCGGTACTGCGCCGACCAGGAAGCGCCCGCATAGCATGTCAGCACGCGGCCCGGATCCATCATTTTCAGCAACCGTAACCGACACGTTCCGTCGCTCGGCCATCGGCCTTGGTATGCCGCCGCTGCCGTCGTGAATTCGATGCGGGCCACCCGCTGGAAAAACGATAATATCGCCGGCCACGAGCTTCTCCGATACTCCAGCCCCGTGGTCAAGCACGGCATCACCGGACAGCAGTACGTGATAGGGAATCTCTCGAGCTGCCGCATGGCCTTGCGAAATTGCCCATGGAGCGCCGAAGTGACAGCGCACGTCCAGGCGGCCGCTGACGGGAATGAGCGAAAGAACCTGACTTAGCAAATCCATTTGAGTCGATTTAGCGGGTTTATGTGCTGATCAAGAATTTGCACGGCTGGCACCAGCGCACAAAGTATGCCAGACCGTACTCAAAACGATACTACCTGAGCACCAAAAGATCTATCACACGGACCACCCAGCTTATCGGGTGACATTTTGCTTACACTTTTGAGGAAGTCTTGAAAACATCTCAAATAGGTGTAGCGATCGTCGGCGCCGACAGTGCCAGACTGCCACCAAAGCGTGCGGCAAAGGCAGCTCGCGCCTCTGTCGTCCTGATTGAAGGCGGTCCCGCATGACCTGATATGAGGTTCACACATACCCTGTCAACACCTCAGGCAAGCAACTCTTCGACACTCAAGCGCAGATTGTCAGCTTGAGCCAAATGAGCATCCTGTTGAGCCAATGCGACATTCAACCTGCGGATGATCGACATTAGACTTCAATCACACTGGTCGAACCAGACCGCGTCTCAACATTGAAAGAGGTAGAAATCATGAAGTCATTTATTCAGTCCGTTGCCATTGTTGTCGCCCTCGCCGCTCCGGCTGTATCGTTTGCAACGCCACCCGTTACCCGGGCTCAGGTACGAGGCGAACTCGTCCAACTTGAAAACGCTGGTTATCGCGTCGGTAATGGTGACCGCACCAACTACCCGCAAGCGATTCAGCAGGCGGAGGCTAAGGTGGCCGCGCAACAAGCCGCTGCAACAGATGGTTATGGTGGTGTCGCAAGTGGTTCGTCTGACGCCGGACAGCCGCGGGACGTTCGTGTATCGTCGTACTCGGCTCCGATTTACGGCCGCCACTGAAAGTGACAGGGTGCAAAACGCGGCGTGGACTGTGGAGTGGGCTCCCGAAGGAGCGCAATAGTTCACGCCGTAATGCGTCCAGGTGCGCCGGTTACGGCTAGACGGGAGTCAATCGTAGGCCCGCGTGCAACTGCGCGAGTTCGTCCCTACCGGTCACTTTTATCTTCGATGTCAGGTTGCCGCGCGCCACCGTCGCGGCTAGCTCAACGGCCCTGCGCACCGGGACGATGATCGAACGTGTGATCAGCGCAGCGATAATCGCGGCGAGCAGCACAGCCACGACTGCGAGCGCGAGCGTGAGTGCTATCTTCTCCCGATAGCCTGTTGCGGCGGCTTCGCGCGACGCTTCGGCGCCCTTGCAGTTGCGTGCGACGTCGTTGACGACCAACTCTAGCAGCCTCGTGAACGACGCGGCCGAAGCGCCAATAGCGAGCTTGCGGGCATCGGCGAACTGCGCGTCGCCCGTTTCCGGCATGGCGAGAAGTTTCGAATCGTCCTCAATGTGCTGTGCCCACGCGCTGCGAATCTCCTGATATAAGGGCTTTTCTTCGGGTGAAGAAATAAGCGCCTCGTAACGGTTCATTGCATCGGCCATTTCTTCGAGCGCTTTATCGTGCACCTCTTTCGTCACACGCCTTCGACGAGAACGGCGCGATAGCGCGCGCCCTTGAATCGGTGCTGTGCGACTTCCTGATACGCCGGGCTGTCGTACCACGCACGCGCGGCCACAGTCGACGGAAACTCCACGATCACAACGCCCTCTGGCGCTTCCCCCTCAAGAACCTGTTGAGGGCCGTAAACAGCGAGAATCTTGACTGGATGACCTGTGAACGTGTCGCTCACCTTGCTTTGGTAGATGTCGAGCTCACCCTGATCCTGCGTGGTTTCCTTCGTGAAGATGATATAAGTTGCCATGCCGTACTCTCCTGGACTGGTGTGAAGGTGTACACGACGATGCGACGAAGCCGCATCGGGCCTCGATACGCAGCGTCGGTGCAGATGTCGATCCATCAAATGGGCGAGGTGTCGCGCGCCTGGAAAGGGCGTCGTGCCCCCTGGCAGCGCGCAGCATGCCGCCAGAAGGTTGCGCTTACAGCGACTCGCCGAGCTGACCGAGGATCGCTGGATTCTCTAGCGTCGACACATCCTGCGTGATCTCCTCGCCCTTCGCGAGCGAGCGCAGCAGGCGGCGCATGATCTTGCCCGAGCGCGTCTTCGGCAGGTTTTCGCCGAAACGGATGTCCTTCGGCTTCGCGATCGGTCCGATCTCCTTGCCGACCCATGCGCGCAGCTCGTTCGCGAACTTCTGGGCCTCGTCGCCGACGGGGCGCGGGCGCTTGAGCACGACGAACGCCACCACCGCCTCGCCCGTCGCCTCATCCGGCCGCCCGACCACGGCCGCCTCCGCCACCAGCGGGTTCGCCACGAGCGCCGATTCGATCTCCATCGTCCCGAGCCGGTGGCCGGAGACGTTGAGCACGTCATCGATGCGGCCTATGATCGTGAAGTTGCCGGTCTGCTTGTCCCGCACGGTGCCGTCGCCGGCGAGGTACAGCCTGCCGCCGAGCTCCTCGGGGTAGTAGCTCTTCTTGAAGCGCTCGGGGTCGCCCCAGATCGTGCGGATCATCGACGGCCACGGACGCTTCACGACGAGAATCCCGCCCTGCCCGTCCGGCACGTCCTGCCCGGTCTCGTCGACGACGGCGGCCATGATGCCAGGCAGCGGCAGCGTGCACGAGCCCGGCACGAGCGGCGTGGCGCCCGGCAGCGGCGTGAGCATATGGCCGCCCGTTTCGGTCTGCCACCAGGTATCCGCGATCGGGCAGCGCGAGCCGCCGACGTTCTCGTAGTACCACATCCACGCTTCCGGATTGATCGGCTCGCCGACGGTGCCGAGCACGCGCAGGCTCGACAGGTCATAGCTCTTCGGATGAACCTTCGGATCGGCATCGGCGATCTTGATCAGCGAGCGGATCGCCGTCGGCGCCGTATAGAACAGCGTGACCTTGTGCTTCTCGATCATGCTCCAGAAGCGGCCGCCGTCGGGATAGGTCGGCACGCCCTCGAACATCACCTGGGTCGCGCCGAGTGCGAGCGGGCCGTATGCGATGTAGGTGTGGCCCGTGATCCAGCCGATGTCGGCGGTGCACCAGAAGATGTCGGTCGGCTTCCAGTCGAAGGTCCACTTGAGCGTCTGCGCGGCCCACAGCAGGTAGCCGCCGGTGCTGTGCTGCACGCCCTTCGGCCGCCCCGTCGAGCCCGAGGTGTAAAGGATGAAGAGCGGGTGCTCGGCGCCCACCCACTCGGGCGCGCAGCTATCGGCCTCACCCTGCGCGAGCTCGTGCATCCAGAGATCGCGGCCTTCGTTCCATTGGACCTTGCCGCCCGTGCGCTGGTAGACGATCACGCTCTTGACGGCTTCGCAGCCGCCCATCGCGAGCGCTTCGTCGGCAATGCTCTTGAGCGGCAGCGCCTTGCCGCCGCGCATCTGTTCGTCCGAGGTAACCAACGCCACGGCGCCGACGTCGACGAGCCGCTCGTTCAGCGATTTCGACGAAAAGCCGCCGAACACCACCGAGTGCGGCGCGCCGATCCGCGCGCAGGCCTGCATCGCGACGATGCCCTCGACCGACATCGGCATATAGATGACGACGCGGTCGCCCTTCTTCACGCCCCGCTTCTTGAGCGCATTCGCGAAGCGGCAGACGCGCTGCAAGAGGTCCTGATACGTGACGCGGGTGACGTTGCCGTCGTCGGCTTCGAAGACGATGGCGACGGTGTCGCCCTTTCCCGCTTCGACGTGGCGGTCGAGGCTGTTGTACGATGCATTCAGCTCGCCATCCTCGAACCAGGTGTAGAACGGCGCATTCGATTCGTCGAGCACCTTCGTGAACGGCTTGTGCCAGGCGAGCGTCCCGCGCGCGAGTTTGGCCCAGAAGCCTTCGAAATCACGCTCGGTTTCGGCGACCAGCGCCCGATAGGCTTCCATGCCGGAAATGTTCGCCTTGGCCACCACTTCGGCGGACGGCGGAAAGACACGGCTTTCGTGAAGAACCGATTCAATCGCGGACATCGACATTCCCCTTCTTTAAGTTAAGACTGAAACCTGTATCCTGCTCGATCTATGGTGCTCAGGAAGGCAGTTCGAAATTGGTGATCACGGACTGGCGGAAAGTTAATGTCGACTTGGGTGCGGCGTGGTTCAGCGCTTCAGTTGCTGGATCGTCTCCTCGGTCGTCCAGAGCGCATGAGCGAGGAAGCGGTAGTTTATGATTGCCGCGAGATAACCGTCGCCCTCCGGCACACGGGGGCCAGCCGTGGCATCGCGCACTACCAGAACTTCGAACCCTTGTTCGATGAGTTCACGCAGATGTGACTCCACACAAAGGTTCGCCGCCATGCCCGCGAGAATGACTTGGGAAACGCCCTGCTTACGCAACTGCAGAACCAGGTCGTTCGTCTCTGGACCGTAGACTTTGTGAGGCGACGCAATGATGGTCTTACCATCCAGGATGTAGGGCTTGTATTCCTCAAGGAAATCCGCCCCAGAGCCCTCGAACTCCTCCAAGGTATTCGGACCTTTGCGGCCGAACATGTTGATGCTGTGCATCACTTTCTCCAACGGCCCGCCAAAGTGCCAATCATGGTCGGCAGGATAGTAGTAGTGCGGCGATACAGCGACAACCAGGCTAAGGTCCTTCGCGGTCTTGAAGAGCTGGGCGATGTGCTCGACCGTCTTGTTTTCACTGATACTTTGACCAAAATACGGCCAACTCACGCCGTTCGGGCTAAGAAAGTCATTTTGCGGATCGATGACGACCAATGCCGCCTTCGTCCGGTCCAACTTGAAGTCGGACCCTGGAAGTGCCGGATCGGCGGGATCTGCATACGGTTCATGGCCGATTTGCTGCGGTGTGCCTTCGCTACTCATACAATCCTCTCTGGATATATGCAAACGACGCGAGGTTCCAGATGAGACGAAAGTACACATCTTCTGGCACCTTCATTTCCGTCGCTTGCGTATTCGCTTCGAACGTCGTGCCAACAGCCAGGACCGCATTCCTCAATTCTGGCTGTTGGCTGGCCTCCATGAACATCTTTCCACGTGGGAAGCAATCTTTGTAATGCCTCTTTCAGTGGCCCGCGCTGAGACCACCATCCACGTGCAGAATCTCCCCGGTTACGAACGGTGCCGAGTCGAGATACAGCACGGCATTCGAGATGTCGCTCATCTCTCCCATTCGGCCCACCGGGTGTAGCCCACCCAAGACCTCGAGCATTTCGGCCTTGTGCATTGGCGTCTTGATCATTCCGGGAGCCACCGCATTTACTCGAATACCGGCCTTCGCGTATTCAATCGCGAGCGATTTAGTGGCGGCGTTCAAACCACCCTTCGTAATCGCAGCCAACACGCACGGCACGCCGTTGATCGCATGATCGACGATGCTCGCCGTGACCTGAACCACGTGGCCGCTCCTGTTCTTTTCCATCTCGGCAATCGCGAGCTGCGTGATATGGAAGAAACCATTCAAATTGACATTGAGAACCGCCGCATAATCTTCAACCGTGTATTGCGTAAATGGCTTCGCAATGAAGATACCGGCATTGTTGACGAGCGTATCGATTCGGCCGAAGCGCGCAACCGCTTCGCCAACAACCCGTTGTGCGACTTCGCGTTGGCTGATGTCGCCTGCAACGGCGAGAACGTTCGGGTCGCCCGAAGGCTGCACCGACCGCGCTGTCGCAACAACGCGATAGTCACGTTGACGGAATGCGTCCACAAGGTCAGCGCCGATGCCTTGCGACGCGCCAGTAACGATCGCGACTTTCTGTGAATTGCTCATGAGAGACCTCGAATAATAGACGGTTTAAAATAAACCCCGTGGGGGTCTGTTTAGAAAGGTCTTCACATCTCGATTTTTGAGCGTCGGACCTTATCTACTGCTGCGAGCACCTCAAACATCCAACCATCGCGGAGGCCCGCTGCGGTGCTCCTTACTATTCGCGTATGCCTTCCGCAAAGCCTCGTGCTTTTATCGCCTCCTAAACTGTTCGTGGGCTCCACTGTCGACAGTGCCCTTTTGCGCCTGGGTACAGACCGAGCCCTGTTGAGTCTCGTGCGTGTTGAACGACAGAATATCGTTGGCGTTGATGATCGCGGAAGCGATGTCCTCTGCGGTCACGCGCTTGCTCATCGCCTGTTCGCGGATCACCTTGTAGGCATCGTCTTTCGTAATGCCCCGCTGCTGGCACAGAATGTCCTGCGCCTCGGCGATCTTCCGAACGCCGACAAGCTTCTCTTCGAGCCTGCTGATGCGCCTGCGCTGCTTCACAAGCTCGGTGGTCAGCTCGCGCGCGAGCACGAGCGAGCTGAGCAGACCGAATGAGCGCACCGGCGAAGCGACAACACCTTTTGCGCCAATCCGCAGCACCGCTTCGATGATCGTCGGGTTCTCATAGGTGATGACCGCAATGACCGGCGGTGCGCTGTCACCTGCGCACCAGCTGAAGTCGTGCTGGAGAATGTTCGGATGCAGCGCCATGAAGACGAGGTCGGTCCCCGCAGGCGGGAGTGACAACGGCGGCCAGAACGCCTGCACCTGGCATCCGATTCGCTGAAGTTGCCGCGTCAGGCCCTCGCCGTCCTGGTCCTGCGGGTGAAACACGCAAACGCGTAACGAGCGCAGATTTTTGAGGATTTGAGGAACTGCCCGTGCGGCCGGTCGCATCGCTCGCACCCCATTGCGTGGACTGCTCATTCAAGCCTCCAGTGAACCGAGCGCGACCGTCCAGTCGCCGAGCGAATGGGTGACCAGATACGGGTCCGGGCTCACGGCACGCTTGGACGCCCGCACGATCGTGAACTCGCCTTTCGAGTTGACGCGGCCGATGCGCGGGTACAAGCACGTGTGATGATTGGTCGGCTCGATGCGCACGCGCCCCTGCGGGGCGATGAACTCGGCACCCAGCAGCTCCGGCATCAGCGCGTCGATGTCGTCGTTGCCGCTCGCGCGCATCGCATTGGCGAACAGATGCACCTGGAAATAGGCCGCTTCCCAGCACGCGTTCGGCACGGCTTTTCCTTCGAAGCGATCGCGAAATTTCGACAGGCAAGCGTGATTCTCGTCCGAGTCAATTGTCTGAAAATACGGCGCCGAGGTGAAATGTCCAG
>NZ_BAYD01000062.1 GCF_000685075.1 Paraburkholderia oxyphila NBRC 105797 | reverse complement strand
CAACGCTTGCGGCCCGCCGCGAAAACAAGTTACCGCGAAAAGCCGAAAAAACCCAAAAAATTCCAGCCATTAAAAAATGGCAGTCATTCACTCTTCACACCCAACATCTCTCGAATATGCGAGAGCGTGCCATCGTCCTTGACCACCGTCGCCAGCCACTCATGCAGCGGCATGCCGGCCCACTCGGCCGCCTTATCTGCGAGATAGGCCACAGGACTATGCGGCTCAGTAGCGCGAAAATAGTCAGCTACGGCGCGCAGCTGCGCCACCGCTTCTGCACGGCTCTGAATGCCGCCATTCACACGACCATGAACTCGAGTCGGAGTCTGCACGTGTTCCTCATAGGGCAAAGACGTCTTGAAGCTCGGCTCGGCGCGTTCGGGCGCGAAAGTCGCATCGCTCTGGACTGCTTGCGAATCACGCTGATCAACCGGCGCTTGCTGCGCTTTAGCAGCCGCATCCGGATCGACACCCACATCACGAGCAAATCGCGCCACCAGGCCATAAACCGTCTCAAAAGCATCCCGCGTCTGCCGAAAGCTCGGCGCAGCGTCGCCAGCACGGCGCTCCAGTTCGTCATCGAGCGCCGCAAGCGCCACTTCAAAAGCCTTGAATTTCGCGACTAGAGCCTCATAGAAAGCAGGCGCAGTAGCCCGCCGCGAGGCATCGATCTGCTCGACAGAAGGCTTCCCACGCGCAATGTCAGCCGCGTTCTCGGGATCGCGCTTGATGGCCTGCGCAACATGCTGCGCGACCTCCCAATCAAGCGCGCTAAACGGCGTACCCGACTGCGTCAGCGGCACGGCACGCAGCAACTCAGCCGACCGCCCCGCAAGCCACGCGACATTACCGAGTCGCGACTCCACGTCGTCCCCCTCAGGCAGCGGATGCAGATGATCCCAGAAGCGCTCCACGAGCCCCGTGAGAATCGCGTAGCCTTGCGTGAGGCCCGGCATGCCGTCCTGAATCGCCAGCGCCTCGGTGAGCCACACGGCCACGCGCAAGTCCTTGGTCTGTGTAGCGAGCAGCGCCGTGCAGCGTTCGGCCACGAAGGCCCAGTCCGCTTCCTTGATTTCCGTGACCCACTCGCCCTGATCGAGCGAGGGATCGTCGAAACGGCGCGCGTGCGCGATGGCGTCGAATTCCGCGGAAAACAGCAGATCCTCGCCGCACGGCAAGCTTTCGTCGATGGGCGCAAAAAGCGCGGTGGTGTCGGTGGACATGGCAGTCGGCATGGTCAATTCACGGTGTATTCGAACTCGCCGGCATCATTCGCGCGCACCGCCACGCTCGCGAGCGCGGTGCCCTGCGCGATGCGTTCGAGCACCTGCTGCGCAAGCTCGGGCAGCAGCGTGCCGTTCAAAATGTGGTCGACGTTGCGCGCGCCCGAGTCCACTTCGGTGCAGCGGGCCAGCACGGCTTCCACGAGCGAGTTGTCCCACTCGAAAGCGGCGCCGTGGTTCGCCTCGATGCGCCGACGGATGCGTTCGAGCTTGAGTTCGATGATCTCGGCGAGCACGTCGTCGGAGATCGGATAGTACGGAACGACCTTCATGCGCCCGAGGAAGGCAGGCTTGAAGGTCTTGTAAAGTTGCGGACGCAACAGCTCGGCAAGCGCATCGGCGTCCGGCAGTTCTTCGGCGGGCTTGTTCAGGCATGCCTGCATCACCGCCGCCGAGCCCACGTTCGAGGTCAGGATGATCAGCGTATTGCGGAAATCGATGGCGCGCCCTTCGGCGTCGTCCATCGTGCCCTTGTCGAAGATCTGGAAGAACATTTCCAGCACGTCGGGGTGGGCCTTTTCGACCTCGTCGAGCAGCACGACCGAATACGGGTTGCGGCGCACCGCCTCGGTCAGCACGCCGCCTTCGCCGTAGCCCACGTAGCCCGGCGGCGAGCCCTTCAGGCCCGACACGCTATGCGCCTCCTGATACTCGCTCATGTTGATGGTGACAAGCTTGCGTTCGCCGCCATAAAGGATATCGGCAAGCGCGAGCGCCGTTTCGGTCTTGCCCACGCCCGAGGGGCCCACGAACATGAATACGCCGCGCGGCTTGTTCGGGTCCTCGAGATTCGCGTTCGCCGTGCGCACGCGCTGTGCGATGGCCTCGAGCGCATGGTCCTGGCCGATCACGCGCTCGCCGAGCAGCGGGTTCAGGTTGAGCACCGTCTTGATCTCGTCCTTCACCATGCGGCCCAGCGGAATGCCAGTCCACGATGCGACCACTTCGGCCACCACGTGCGCGTCCACTTGCAGCGGCACCATCGGGCCGTCGCCCTGCAACGCATGCAACCGCTCGATGAGCGCGGGCAGCGCCGCGCGCGCGGCTTCGGCGTCGCGGGCGAGCTCGGCCGCGTTGTCCGTCGCACCCGCTTTCCGCGTTTCGCGCGCCGCGTCGATGCGGCTGCGCAGCGCCGCGATCTGCCCGACGAGCTCGCGCTCGCTGGCGTAGCGCACTTCGTCTTCGGCTACGGCAGCGGCGGCTTCGTCGCGCTGTGCGCGCAGTTCGGCAAGGCGTTCGTCGTGCGCAGCCCCGTTGGCCGCTTCGCGTTCGAGCGCCGCGATCTCGGCCTCGATGCGCTCGATGCGGCGCTTGCCGTCGTCGATCGCGCCAGGCGTCGAGCTATGCGCGAGCGCGACCTTCGCGCACGCGGTGTCTAGCACGCTCACCGCCTTGTCGGGCAGCTGGCGCGCGCTGATATAGCGATGCGAGAGGCGCACGGCTTCGGTGATCGCCTCGTCGAGAATACGCACGTTGAAGTGGCGCTCCATCAGGTCCGTCATGCCGCGCAGCATGGCCGCCGCGAGCGCTTCGCCGGGCTCTTCGATCTTCACCACCTGGAAGCGCCGCGCGAGCGCAGCATCCTTCTCGAAGTACTTCTTGTACTCGCTCCAGGTCGTGGCCGCGATCGTGCGCAGCTCGCCGCGCGCGAGCGCCGGCTTGAGCAGGTTGGCGGCGTCGTTCTGGCCCGCCTGGCCACCCGCGCCGATGATCGTGTGCGCCTCGTCGATGAACAGCACGATGGGCTGCGGGCTCTTCTTCACCTCGTCGATCACGCTCTTCAGGCGGTTCTCGAACTCGCCCTTCACGCTCGCGCCCGCCTGCAGCAGGCCCATGTCGAGCACGCGCAGCGCGACGTTGCGCAACGGCTCGGGCACGTCGCCCTCGGCGATGCGCAGCGCGAGCCCTTCCACCACTGCCGTCTTGCCGACGCCCGGCTCGCCCGTGAGGATCGGGTTGTTCTGGCGGCGCCGCATCAGGATGTCGATGGTCTGGCGGATCTCGCCTTCACGGCCGATCACCGGGTCCACGTGGCCTTCTCTCGCGCGCTGTGTGAGATCGGTCGTATAGGTGTCGAGCGCGGGCGTCTTCGAGGGGCCGGCGCTTGCTCCAGGCTCCGCTGCGGTTTCACCGGACGCGCTAGCGTGTTGCGCCGCGTTGCGTTCGGCGTCGCGCGGCACGCCTTCCACCGAGCCCTCGGTCAGCTTGTCGAAGCGGTGCTTGAGCTCGGCCACCGGCACCTCGGCGAGACGCGCCGACATGCGTTGCGCAAACTGCGCGAGATCGGGCGCACCCAGCAGCGCGAGCAGCAGATGGCCCGAGCGGATGCGGCCGATCTGCGTGTCGAGCGAAGCGATCAGCCACGCCTGCTCGAACAGCGCGATGAGATGCGGCGAGAACACCGGCGTGCGCGTGTTGCCCGTCTTGAACTGCTGCAATTCGCGCTCGAGATCGGCGCGCACCGCATGCGGATCGACGCGCGAGGCGCGCAGCGCGCACACGAGATCGGATGCCGGCTCTTCGAGCAGCGCGAGAAACAGGTGCTCGAGATCGACTTCGTAATGTCCGCGCGACAGGCACGAGCTGGCCGCCCGTTCGGCCGCGAGGCGACTCGTGGTGTTGAGCTTCGTAATCAGGGTCTTGAGGGGCGTGCTCATGTCGTGAGGTCGGTCCGGGCGAGGTTCCAGTCAGTCGTCAGTGGGTGGCATGCAATTCATAGTGTGCGTCGCTACGGTCGCTAGCGGCTTCGTGCGTGCAAAGGAAGGCGTCCCAGCCCAGCCGCGAGCCGGCGCCGAGCTGGATCGACCCCACCTCCGCGCGGCGCAGCACGAGCCGCACCTCGTATTCGAGGGTCACGCGCCCAAGCAGCGTGAGCATGCGCTCGAGCGCCAGTGCGCGCTCGCCGCCGGGCAGGAATGCTTCGTAGTCCTCTTTCGAGAGCGGCCCGATCACGAGGCGCGCACGCATGTCGCGCTGCCAGACGCGCTCCCCCGCGAGCGCGGTCGCGCCCAGCGCGACGTTGCGCCTGCCGAGCATGGAAAGCTGCTCGGGCGGCACGTCGTACCACTTGCCGACGAATTGCTCGACGCGCACGGGAACATTGAAATAGTCGGAAAGCGTGTTCTGCAGATACGCCGCCGAAACGGGCCGATGCCGCGCGGCAATGGCGTGGCCGGCAATGGCTTCGTCGAACAGGGCGCCGGGCCCGCCGTGCAGACTGCCGCGCGAGTCGTCGTCGGCCACGCCCGCGAGCGCGAGCAGCAACGGCAAATAGCGCTCGTCGCGGTCGAGCTCGTAGTGAAACGGCAGGCGGTACTTCTTCCACGCCGCGTAAAAGAGCGCCGTCGCGCGGTTGGAAAAGACGTCGAAAAACTCGCGCGCCGCACGGTCGCGCCTGAACTGCTCGCGCGCGATGAGCTGCTCCGTATAGTGCAGCGGCAGCGCGCCCTGCGCGCCCAGCAGGCCGAAGAACGCGGGCGTGATGGCCACCTCGCCCAGCTTGCCTTCGTCGATCGCCGCGCTGCGCGCGGCTTTTTCCGCGAGCGGCTGGCCGGCTTCGTCGTACGGTACGGCCCGCTCGATCTCGCTGGGCGGGAAGCCGAGCGAGAGCGTGTTGCGAAACGTCACGCGCTGCGCGAGCACGTCGCGCTGGCGCTCCTGTGCCTTGTCGACAAACCAGCGCTCGAGCAGACGCACCGCCTGAAAAAATTCGAAGCGGTGCGGCTCGTCGAGCAGGCGCTCGATTACACCAGGATCGATTCGCCGCTGCGGGGCTTGCATCGCAGGATCTCCTCGCCGGTGAGTTCCGAAATCACCACCAGTTCAATAAAGCTGTTGATATGCACGTACAGACCGAAGAACACGTCGAGCACGCGCGCGAACGTGCCGAGGCTCGTGCCGACGAAGTGGTCTTCGTCCACGGTCACGCGAATCTCCACGCCGCGCACGAAAGTGGCGAACGGCTTGCCAGGCAGCCATTGCACGGCCGGGCGCTGCTCCACGTTCACGATGCCGTCGATGTGCCGCGACGAAACCGCCGAGCGGCGCATGTCGTAGAGCGTGAGCATTTCCTTGAGCGTCGACGCGCCGCCGCTCGTGAGCGAGACGTGGCTGAGCGACAGATGCGAGATCAGGCGCCAGTGCGCGGCCTGGCGGCGCTCGAAGCGCACGCACGGCGTGGGCCGCGCGAGCAGCGTGATCTGGTTCGTGAGCGAACCGCCCTCGTGAAACAGGTCGCCGCCTTCGAGCCCCACGGCGAGCCCCGCGGGCAGATCGCGGTTCGTGCAGGTGAGCTCGAGGCTCAGCGTATCGGTCTGCTCCGCCGAGGGATCGAAGTCGATGTCGACAATCGATATTTCGGTTTCGTAGCCGGGGCTGTTTTGCGCGACCCATTCGTCGCGGCGCGCAAACCAGTAATGGCCCGCGCGCGCGGACTCGCCGTGGCGCAGCGAATAGAACGGCCGGAATTCCACGACCGATTCGTCATTGGCCCGCTGCTGGACGAGCTTCACGGAATCGATCGAATAGACCTCGTAGGCGAACGCGCGGCGAGCCTCGGCAATCACCGGATACGCGATGGCCTGATGGTTCAGGCGGATCGGCTCGCCGGGCTGCTTGAAGAGATTCACGACCGGCGTGCAGAAAAGCCGCAGATGATGGGCCCCGAGCGTATCGAGCAGGCGCGCCTCGTGCGAGTCGCCGCGCACTTCCTTGAGCACGATGTGCAGCGTGAGCCGCTGGCAGCGGCCCGTGGCGGCGCTCATGGCCGCGAGGTCGAAATCGACGAAATCGAATTTGGCCGGAAACGCGAAGTATTCAGTGAGCAGCCGGTAGGCAGGATGCGACCTCGCGGGAAAGTCGATGAGTGCATCGTCATCGGCGAAGCCTGCCTGCGCAAACGGCCGCTCGCGCAGCGCCTTCCAGCGCCCGTTGCGCTCGGGTTCGACCCATGCACCCAGCGCATTCACGAACAGACAGTCGCCGAGCGCCGCAATGAACGATTGCTCGCCGTGCAGGTAGGCGCGCAATTGCGGCAATTTCAGCGCGGCCAGATCCAGTTGCGCGGAGATCGATTCGAACGTGATCGAAATCACGCCGGTGGCGTCCGCCGGCAGCACGACCGAGCTCGGCACCATCGCCACGGGCATGTAGCGCGCCTCGGAGATGCGCACGGGCGCGAGCGTGACGTCATAGGCCGTGCGAAAGCGGCACTGCACGCCGCGCAAGGGGCGCGACCGGAGTTGCGTGCCGCGCTCGATCACCGCGGGCGCGCTGAGACTGGCGAACGATGCGCTCGTGCCGAGCTGCGCGATCGAGCAC
The DNA here is from genome assembly GCF_000685075.1 of Paraburkholderia oxyphila NBRC 105797. Taxonomy (GTDB): domain Bacteria; phylum Pseudomonadota; class Gammaproteobacteria; order Burkholderiales; family Burkholderiaceae; genus Paraburkholderia; species Paraburkholderia oxyphila. Next base: position 51,976 of record NZ_BAYD01000062.1, on the reverse strand, counting down.
GAGGGAAACGGCCGCAGATAATGCGGATAGAGGACTTCGAGCAGCGCCTCGGTGAATTCCGGGTAGTCGTCGTCGAGGCGCTTGTTGATGCGCGCGCCCAACAGCGCGAACGACTGGATCATGCGTTCGACGTGCGGGTCTTCGCAGTGCTCGCCCGTCATCGCGAGCCGCGCGGCAATCTTCGGATAGCGCTGGGCGAATTCGCCCGAGTAGCGTCGCAGGAACGACAGCTCGCGCTCGTAATACGGCAACAACTCTTCCATCGCGGCTCGCGCTCCCCAAAATCCTGCGTCATGACCCGCCAGTCCATGCCGCGTGGCCACGCGGCACCGGGCGGTGCATCCTTATATCTTCGCGCGTGCGCGCGTCACCGAATACTGCAGCGTCGAAGGCTGCAGCATGGCGTCGAAGTTCACCGGCTCTTCGGCCGGATGGACCACCAGTAACGCCTGAATAACGAAGTTCAGCACGCTGGTCGAGCGGTTATTCAGTTCGAGCGTCACGCTGACTCCCTGCAGACGCGGCTCGTGCCGCGTAATAGCCTGCTGGATCGAATTGCAGATGAACGTGCGGTCTTCGTGGCTCACCAGACTGCGCCCGGCGAAGTCGTTCAGGCCATAGGTCAGCAAGGACTCCTTGCACTGCGGCAGGTGCGCGAGCATCGCCTCCGTATACGCGATGCGCGTATTCAGGATCGACTCGAGATCGCGTGCGACGGTCGCCTTGAGCTCTTCCAGCGACAATTGCCGCATGGCGGCGGGTGCCGGCACATGCGGTTCGTCGTCGAACAGCTTGTCGAAGAAACTGGGTTCGAAGCGCTTCATCAAACCAGAATGGCAATGCCCGGGCGGCGCGCTCGGCGCGCATCGCCCGGGCTAATCAGACATCGAGTCGAAACGTCAGACCGCGTAGGTCTTGTCGTTCTTCGTCAGGCTCCATGCACCCTGGGCGTTACCGCCCTGGTTGCCGCCGATCTTCTGCTGCGTGTACTTCCACTGCACGGCAGCATACTTGAGCGAGAACTCTTCGCTCGGCAGGCCCTCGCCGACGACCGACGGCGTGACGCTCGAAATGATCACGTACTTGAGCTTGATCTCAAGGTACTTGATGCGGTTGCCCTCACCGTCCGAGCGCATGAAGTCGATCGTGACTTCGTCGAACGTCGTGCCGCCCGAAGCGTGCTGATACAGCAGCGGGCTGACGACGTCGATGTCTTTCGTGAAGCGCATGTCGGCATGCTCGCAGCGCCCTGCCGTATGACCGCCCGCCGTCGACGCCGTAGCCGAGCGCGGCTGCAGGATCGAGTGGTTCCACGAGTCGATCTCGACCCAGTTCGCGTGGTCCTTGTCCTGCGACTCGCCCTTGATCGCCGGATTGCCGAACTTTAGATAGATGTCCTTCATAACGTGTCGCTCCCCATAGAGGTGGTTTGTACGACGGCGGCAGACGCGCTGCCAGTCCGCCTGTTGTACCGCAGTCTCTGGCGCTTAGCCCCGCAAACGCGTGGGCCAGGCGTCCGATGCTTCATGCTGCCCGCACAGCCGGATGCCCTGCACGGGTTCTGCGCGAGTTTACGAATTGGCCGGCTTCGGCAGATCGGCCACGAGCCGCAGCGAGATCGAAAGTTCGTCGAGCTGGAAGTGCGGGCGCAGGAACGCGACCGAACGGTATGAACCCGGGCGGCCCGGAATCTCCGCAACCTGGATCGAGGCTTCGCGCAGCGGGAACTGGGCCTTCTGCTCCTGCGTGGCGTTGTCGTCGAGCAGCACGTACTGCGAAATCCAGCGGTTCAGGAACACCTCGACATTCTGCGCGGAAGCGAAGCTGCCGATCTTGTCGCGCATCATCGCCTTCAGGTAGTGCGCCACGCGCGACACCGAGAAAATGTACTGAAGCTGGGCGGAGAGCACGGCGTTCGCATTGGCGCTGTCGGTGCTGTACTTCTTCGCCTTCTGGGTCGATTGCGCGGCGAAAAACGCGGCGTAGTCGGAATTCTTGCAATGCACGAGCGGGATGAAGCCGAGGTCGCTCAGTTCCTTCTCGCGGCGGTCGGTCACCGCGATCTCGGTCGGGCACTTGAGCGCGACCTCGCCGTCGTCGGTCTTGAACGTGTGGGTGGGCAGGTCCTGCACGAGGCCGCCGCCTTCCACGCCGCGGATCGCGGCGCACCAGCCGTACTCGTCGAACGCGGCCGTGAGGCGCGCCGCGAAAGCCCACGCAGCGTTGCACCAGAGGTACTTGCTGTGATCGGTGCCGTCCACGTCCTCGACGAAGTTGAAGCCCTCCGCCGTGGCGCCGTCCTTCGGATTGAACGGCAAGCGGCCGAGAAAGCGCGGCAGCGTGAGGCCCACGTAGCGCGAATCCTCGGAGTCGCGGAACGACTTCCACTTCGCGTATTCGACGGTGTCGAACACCTTGCCGAGATCGCGCGGCTTGCCGAGATCGGCAAACGATTCGAGGCCCATCAGCTCGGGCGAGGCCGATGCGATGAACGGCGCGTGCGCGGCCGCCGCGACATGCGACATCTGCTCGATGAAGTACATGTCCTCGGGCTGGCGCGTGATTTCGTAGTCGCCGATCAGCGTGCCGAACGGGGCGCCCCCGAAGGTGCCGAACTCTTCTTCATAGACCTTCTTGAAGAGCGCGCTCTGATCGAATTCGACGGCCGTCTTGAAGTCGCGCACGACGTCGCGCTTGGGCGCGTGCAGTGCCTTGATCTTGATGGTCTGGCCGGTGTTGCTTTCCTTGCACAGGTATTCGAGACCGCGCCACGTGCTTTCGAGGCGCTGGAATTCCGGCGCGTGCATCACGGCGCTGAGCTGGTCCGAAATGAGGCGGTCGAGCTCGGCCACGCGGGCGTCGATGGTGGCCGAAAGATTGTTGGAGACGACCACGGTGCCGTCGAGCACCTGGTGCACGAGCTCGCCGATCAGATCCTTCGCGCGTGCGTGCTCCGAATCGGACTTGGCGACCTTGCTCTTCTCGACGATGTCGTCGAGCAACGACGGCGAGGATTCGCCCTGCGCCGCTTCCTGCAACGGCTGAGCGGCTGCGCTTTGCTGGTTCATGTCTTACCCCTGCCTCATTCGCCCTTGGGCTCGTCGTCCGACGAGCGCTTGCCCGCGTTCTCCGCCAGCGCCTGCAATTGCTGCGTGTTGGAGAGCACTTCGCTCAGCAGGTCTTCGAGCTTGTCGTTGCCGGCGAGCTTGTTGCGCAGATCGGCGAGCTTCGAGCGCGCCTCGAGCAGGCGCCGCAGCGGCTCGACCTGGGCGACGACTTCGTCCGGGTTGAAATCGGCCATCGATTTGAAGTGCAGATCGACGGCGAACTTGCCGCCCTCGCCGCTCAGGCGGTTTTCCACCTGATACACGGCGCGCGGCTCGATGCCCTTCATCACATCGTCGAAATTATCGCGGTCGATATTGATGAACTTGCGATCGCGCAGCTTCGGCTGCTCGATTTCCGATTGACCGGCCAGATCGCCCATCACCCCGACAACGAACGGCAGTTCTTTCACTTCGATCGCGTCGCCACGCTCGACCTCGTAGGTCAGCTGGACGCGCGGCGGCCGCACCTTCCCCAAGCGCTTCTGAATGCTTTCTTTCTTTGCCATCGACGGCTCCCTGCTTCCGTTTTGACCTTCGTTATGGCCTTCGTTGTGGCCTTGCTAGCGAGTGGTGTTGCCGCTCACCGCCGCTGTCGCCTAGCGCAGCGCGCTGAACGGGTCCGCGCCGTTGCCGGTCGCCTTGCCGGTCGCCGTTGCCGTGGGCGCAACGGCAGGCGTGGACGGCGTCTGCGCCGACGCGGTAGCGGCATCCGCCGTCTCGGTGGTCTTGGGCGCTGCCTTTACGACGTGGCGCACGTAGCGCTTCTTCTTCACGGCCGTCTTCGCGCTCTGATCGGGCGGGAACAGTGCGTCTTCGCCGAGCGTGTCGCGCAACTCCTTGGCGAGCGCCTGGGCGTCCGTCTTTGCATCGCCTTGCAGCGACGCGTCCTGGCGCAACTCGCCGAGCGACTGCGTGGCCACGCGCAGGCCTGCCACGGCGAGCACGCTCTTCGCGGCGCGGTCGGTCTGGTCGCGCTGCAGCGCTTCCTGCGCGGCGACAATCGCCTGGCCGTAATGCTGTTGCTGGAACTGGATCTGCGCGATGCGCGACCACGGCTCCTCACGCGTGGGATCGGCGGCGGCGAGCTTCTGATAAGCCGCAATGGCCTGGTCCTGGTTGCCGCCCTTCGAAAGCGTGTCCGCATCCGCGAGCGCCTTGTTGAAGGCCTCGGGCGATGTCGAGAGCGTGTTGCTCTGGGAAGCGCAGCCGGCGACGATGACACCGCAAGCGATCACAACCCCCGTTAGCTTCGAAAAAACCCGCTTTTTCATCGTTCTTTCACCGCCGTTAGACCGGTTAATTTTTTAATTCAGAGACAGGAGTTTTACTTATCCCCCAGCGCGCCGTATAGTACAGGCCAATTATCTTAATTTCAAGATGACTTAACCTTGTTTTAAAAGCGCCAGAAATAGCGTGCGGCCTAAAAGCGCTGAACCCGCGGATAAACGGCGAGCGGACCAAGGAAGAAATACCGACAGGATCATTGAAAGCAGCGGCGCGAGAAGGAAAAATTTCCTGTTTCATTAAATAAATGAACGCACCACGGGGACGATTAATGCCCACGCAATGCGCCTTGCATTACCCGCACCAAGACATATTAACTTAGCTGGAGAGCACGGGTCCGAGCGCCCGCGATAAAAATGACTGTGCGTATTATTCAATTCGCATCGAACGCGGTTGCGCTGTGTGCCGCTGCCGCCTTGCTGGGCGGCTGTGCGGCGGCGGTGCCCGCAATTGGGAGCGCGGCCTCGGCCGCCCTGCAGTTCGCGGGCATCGGCAAGCCCGACGTGCCGGACAGCCAGAAGCCACCGCGCGATCTGGGCATCACGCTGTATGCGGCGCGCAACCTGAACGCGGCCAACGACAACAAGCCGCTCGCATTAGTAGTGCGCCTCTACACGCTGAAAGACCCGACTTCGTTCGAGCAGGCGCCTTTTGATACCTTTACCGACCCCGCGAAGGAGAAAACCACGCTGGGCGCCGACTTGCTGAGCGTGCGTGAAATCACACTGATCCCGGGTCAGCGTTATAACGCGACGGAGAAGGTCTCGCGCGAAGCGCAGGCGTTCGGGATCGTCGCGCTCTTTCGGGATCCGGCAATGGAGCGTTGGAAGTTCGCATTTGACCCGGCGAAATCGGAGAAATCCGGCATAATGGTCGGCCTGCACAACTGTGCCATGACCGTTACGGGCGGCACGGTAATTCCGTCCGGTGCGGGGCAGTCGGCGCAAGCGCTCAATCTGCTCTCGTCGGTAACTTGTGGATAAATCGCCGCGCGCGGTGATTTAAAACGGGCCAGAAGCAACGGGAATGCTGCTGCAATAGCGCTGCAATTGAACCGTGATAGAAGCGAACCACTTTAACCAATCCAGTCCGTCGGCATGCGCAGGCCCGATCGACGCATAACGCTGAATCAACATGAGCTATTCCTCGAAAGTGCTATGGGGGGAAGGCCTCTTTCTCAGGCCTCAGCACTTCCAGCGGCAAGACGCCTATCACGAAGCGCGGCTCTTCGAGTCGATCCAGGCCATCCAGCCATATAACTGGGGCGTGCGCTCGATCCGCATCGATCACGATTCGCTCGGCAGCAACATCCTGAGCCTGAACGAGCTCTCGCTCGTGTTTCCCGACGGCACGCTGTACTCCGCGCCGCAGGCCGACAGCCTGCCGCCGTCCGTCGCGCTCGATGCGCTGCCCGAAGGCATCAACGAATTCACGTTCTATCTTGCGCTGCATCAGGTGCGCGAAAACGGCTCGAACTACTCGAGCGATCGCGACGCCGGCTTCGTCGCGCGTTATGTCAGCGATCAGGCCAGCGTGTCCGACCACTATACGGACGCCGCGCTGGCCGACGTCACGTTCCTCAAGAGCAACGTGAAGCTGGTCGCGCACACCGAGCCGCGCGACCAGCTGCTCGCGGTGCCGGTCTTGCGCGTGCGGCGCACGGCGTCCTCGGGCTTCGAGGCCGACGAGAGCTTCGTGCCGCCCAGTCTGGCGATCGAGGCGTCGCCGCTCCTGCATCAGCGGCTGCGCCGGCTGATCGATGCCTTGCAGGCCAAGGTCAACGCGCTCTACGGCTTCCATCGCGAGCCCACCAAGAACATCATCGAATTCCGCTCGGGCGACATCGCCTCGTTCTGGCTGCTGCATACGGCGAGCGGCGCGTTCGCGACGCTCGCGCATCTCTACCAGCACGCGGCGCTGCATCCCGAGCGACTCTTCCAGGAGCAGTTGCGCCTCGCCGGCCAGTTGCTCACGTTCTCGAAGAACCATACGCTCGCCGACCTGCCCGCCTATCGCCACGACGAACCGGGCCCCGGCTTCGCGCGCCTCGACACCATCATGCGCGACCTGCTCGAGACGGTGATCTCCACGCAGTACTTCGCGATCGCGCTCGAGGAAGTGCGGGCGTCGTTCCATATCGGACGCCTCGACTCCGGCAAGATCGACGACAAGACCACGTTCTATCTGGCCGTTTCCGCCGACATGCCCGCGGTCGATCTGGTCGAGGCCGTGCCCGCGCGCTTCAAGGTGGGCGCCCCCGACGATGTCGACAAGCTCGTGCTCTCCGCCATGCCCGGCGTGCGACTCGTCTACACGCCACAGGTGCCGCCGGCCATTCCGGTGCGCCCGGGCGCGTGCTACTTCGCGCTGGAGTCGCGCAGCGCGCTCTATGACCGCATGATCCAGGCGCAGTCGGCCATGGTCTACACGCCCTCGGGCATCAACGATCTCAAACTCGAACTCATCGCGGTGACGTCATGACGAGCGCGCCATCCCTGTTCGGCGGCGTGACGCCGCCGCCTTCCGCGTCGCCCACGCCTGCGATGCCGGCAAGCGAGCCCGCGTACCAGGTCCGCTCGCTGCTCGATTTGCTGTACGACGGTTTCTTCATGCTGTTCCTGTTGAAGAACGGCCGCGAACCCGGCGACGCGAAAGAGTTCGGCGCGCGCGTGCAGCAGTTTCTCGGCGATTTCGAGCGCGGCGCGAAGAAGCTCAATATCGCGGCGGAAGACGTCTATGCCGCGAAATTCGCGTTCTGCGCGGCCATCGACGAGTCGGTGCTCGCCTCGAAGTTCAAGATCCGCTCGGACTGGGAGCGCCGGCCGTTGCAGCTCACGCTGTTCGGCGAGCAGCTCGCCGGCGAGAAGTTCTTCCAGTATCTGGAGGAATGCCGTGCGCAGGGCGCGGCGCGGCTGCAGTCGCTCGAGGTCTTTCACATGTGTCTGCTGTTGGGCTTCCAGGGCAAGTACATGCTCGAGGGGCCCGAGAAGCTCGCATATCTCACGGCGCGCATCGGCGACGAAATCGCTCATATGAAGGGCAAGCGCGCGGCATTCGCGCCGCACTGGCCGCTGCCCGATCTCGTCGCGCACCGCCTCAAGCGCGAAGTGCCGCTCTGGACCATCGGCGCCGTGTTCGCGCTGGTCGGCATACTCGCGTGGCTGGGCCTCAATACCTGGCTACGTGACAGCACGGTGCGCACGCTCGCGCCTTATACGAACATCGTCAAGCTCGGGCCGCAATCGGCCAATCTCACGATCTCACTGCCCTGATGATCCGGATGCGCCGCCGGACGCGCCATGCCTGCAAGGCTGGCGCGTTTCGGCCTTTGCGTCTTCGCGTCCGGCTTGAACGCGCAGGCTAGCGCGCGCGTTCAAGCCGCATCGCCGTGCGTCGCCACCACGCGGTCGCGGCCCGCCACTTTCGCGCGATAAAGACTCGCGTCCACTTGCTTGAGCCACGCGGCGTAATCGTGCATCGTCTCGTCGCATTGCGCGACGCCGATGCTTACCGTGCATGGGCACGCCGTGCCCGCCTCCTGCGCCTTCATGCGCACCAACGCCGCAAAGCGCTCGGCCACCGCGCGCGCTTCGGCCAGCGTCGCGCCCGGCAACACGATGCCGAACTCCTCGCCGCCATAACGCCCGATACTGTCGCCCACCCGAAAATGCTCGCGCAGCAGCGCCGCGAAGGCCTGCAGCACCGCGTCGCCGGCCGGGTGGCCGCGCGTGTCGTTGACGCTCTTGAAGTGATCGAGATCGATGAGCAGCAGCGACGACGCATAGTGCGCCGAGCGGCACCGCTCGAATTCTTCGGCGAGGAGGTCCTCCCAATGGCGGCGATTGAGCAGGCCTGTCAGACCGTCGATGCGGCTCAAGCGTTCGAGCGTGCGCGTCTGCTCGGCCAGCTTCTTCGAAATGCGATACGTGCTCCAGCCGAGCGCGAGCGGATAGACGATCAGAAACGGCAGGCACGCGAGCATCGTGGGCATGCGCGTGTCCGGCTCGAACGCAAAACCGAGCACCAGCAGCCCGAGCGCGAATCCCACGAGATGAGCGGCGGCGCCGCGCATGAAGAGCCTGGCGCCGCCCGCCGCGATGTTGTCCATGCTGAGCATCGCGAGGATCAGCACGCTCGGCAGCAGGTTGAAGCGCATCGCAACCACCCACAGGCCGCCCAGTGCCGAGTCGACCATCAGATTGACGCGCTCGCCGCGATAAGGCACGGCCCACGCATGCGCGGCACGGCGTGCCACATGTGGCCAGAGGAAGCCATGGAATACGAGCAGTGCCCAGAGCAGCGGGCCGCGCCCCTGCTGCATGAACACCGAAGCCACGCAGAAGAACCCGAGCCCGAGCCCCGCCATGCGCAAGCGCCAGATACGCTCGACGAAACGTCTGCCCTTGCCGGTCATCGGGTCCGTGCTGGATGCCATCCTGTGGGTCTCGCGCGTCCCGCCGCTCTATACGGGATCGAAGTGACGAATATGTGAGATCAGCCGTGAACGAATAGGGCCATTGTGCCATCTGCCAGGCGTAATGGCGTGGCGCATCGCTGCGGATGTGCCGCAACACCCTCGACGCACGCCAATCGATGCACAGCGCCACAATCGATGCATATGCACTCTCGACCCACGCGCGCCGCAACCGTGCATATGCGCAGATCGAGCGGCGCCGCCCGTCTTGCACGATGCCGATGACATCGCGATGAATCGCGAGCGGTTCTCTTGCGCTGCCCAGCGTTCTTACCAACCGTTACAGAAGCGACGCCATGGTTTCACCTCTACGAGCCGAGCCTTCCTAGAATTCATCAGACCGTTGCGCGGCGAGCTCGCACAGCGGTCTCAAACGAAGCCCGCGCAGCCCATGCGTATCGCATCCCGCCAGGGCCTCGTTTGTGCAATCGATAAATCACGTAGAAAGGAGTTCGTATGTCCCGCCTCTCGCTTGCTTCGCTTGCCACTGCATCCGCCGCCGGCCTTCTCGTGCTCTCGCTGGGCGCTCACGCCCAGACCGCGGCGCCTGCCGGCACCAACGCCGCCACCGCCAATGCGACCACGGCCGCCACGACCAACGCGCCTGTCGCCGGTGCCGCAGACAAGCTGCATGAAGCCGACAAGAGCTTCATCGCAGACGGCACGCAGACCGTCGCCACGCAACGCGACGCCGCGCGCATTGCCGATTCGCGCTCTTCCGACCGCGAAGTGAAGGCTTTCGCGGAGCAGATCGTCGCCGACTACACGAAGCTCTCGAACTCGATGCGCGCCGCGAGCCCGCGCGGCGTGGACGTGCCGCGCAACGACCCGGACACGGCCACGATCGACGGCATCAAGAATCTGCGTGGCGCCGATTTCGACAAGGCCTATATCGAGCAGGTGGCGCTGGCCGGCCAGCAAAAGACGCTTTCGGCGTTCCAGGCGGAAATCGCCTCGGGCCGCGACGCGGGTCTGAAGAAGGCCGCGAGCGAAGGACTGCCGGTGATCCAGGCGGACATCGCCAAGGCGAAGGAACTGGCGCAGCGCAAGCATATGGCCAGCTAATCCGTCGACGGCGCAGACGGAAGCGGGCGCGATCTCCCTGTCACATACGGAGCGCGCCCGCTTGATTCATTCTTGCGGATGCTCGTGCGCGGCCGTTACGAGCCGTTCCATACGGCGGTCCGGCACGAGCCACAGCAGCGCCACCGCCACGAAAAACAGCGCGCCGATATGCGGCCACCCGGCCGCCGCCAGCCCCATCCCCAGCACGTACCCCACCACCGAAGCCTTGCCCTTCATATCGTGCCCCAGCGCCCGTGCGAGCGCGCTTTGCGCGCCGTGATGGCGCACCAGCGTGCCTTGCAGCGCGACGTAGGCGACCGCGCAGAGCAGCAGATTCAGGCCGTAGAGCACGGTAGGCCAGCGCCCAAAGTGGTTCTCGCCCATCCATCCCGTGCTGAACGGCAGCAGCGAGAGCCAGAACAGCAGATGCAGGTTCGCCCACAGCACGGTGCCGTTCACGCTGCTGGAGGCGTGCAGCATGTGATGGTGGTTGTTCCAGTAAATGCCGACATACATGAAGCTCAGGATGTAGCTGAGCACCGTGGGCCACAACGGCAGGAGCGCCGCGATATTTTCTCCGTGCGGCACCTTGAGCTCCAGCACCATGATGGTGATGATGATGGCGAGCACGCCATCGCTGAACGCTTCGAGTCTGTTCTTGTTCATCGGCCTGGTTGTTCGCGGGTCGGGTAAAACTGGCGCAAGTATGGCCGAAAGCGCCGGCCGACGCCATGCCGGGCACGAGCGAGCGCGAGCGCGCTGCGCACAGCCGCGTTACAGTGCAATCAATGCCGCGCCAACGCGCTCGCCCCCCACGCTCGCCGCAATATAGAGGAATGCCATGGATACTGGACCGGACGCCTCGCCCTCGCCCACCGCCGCGCTCACGCGCCGTGTGCGTGTCTGGGATCTGCCCGTAAGGCTCTTTCACTGGCTCGCCGTGATGCTCGTGGCGCTCGCCTATGTCTCGCAGCGCATGAACTGGATGCAGCTGCACGTGCGCGCGGGCGAGACGCTGCTCGCGCTCGTGCTGTTCCGTTTGCTGTGGGGCTGCTTCGGCAGCGAGACCGCGCGCTTCACGCGCTTCGTCGCGACGCCCGCTGCGGCGTGGCGGCATTTGCGCCATCTGGCGCGGCGCGAGCCCGACGTGCAGGTCGGCCACAACGCGGCGGGCGGGTGGATGGTGCTGTTTCTGCTCGCGCTGCTGCTCGTCGAGACGCTCTCCGGCCTCTACGACAACAACGATATCGCCGACGAAGGCCCGCTCTCCGAGATCGTCCCGGCCGCCATCGCGAACGCGATCATGGCAATCCACGCGTGGGGATGGGACCTGCTGGCCGCGGCTGTGGTGCTGCACGTGTGCGCGATCGCGGTCTATGCGCTCGTCAAGGGCCACAATCTGCTCGGCCCGATGGTGACGGGCGCCAAGCGCCTGCCCACGGCCGTGCGTGCGCCGCGGCGCGCCTCGCTCTGGCTCGCGGCGCTGCTGCTGGCTTTGTCCGCGCTCGTGACAGCGCTCCTTGCCGCGTATCTGTGAGCGTGGGCGCCAGTTCGCCACGATGTTGAACGCCGTGTCACGCACGGCGCACAGCGCTTGACGTAAAATCTACCGCTCCCACCACCCCAACCGACCAGACAGCAGATGGCTACCTACCTCGAATTGCTCGCCGAAAAACGCGCGCTGGACGCGCGCATCGAAGCGTTGCGCGCCGAGGCGGCTCAAGACGCGCTCGCGGCCGCCCGCGCCGCCATCGCCGAATTCGGCTTCACGGCGGAAGACCTGTTCGGCAAGCCGCGCCAGCAAAAAGGCCCGCGGGGCGTGCAGCGCAAGCGCAAGGACGCGCAAGACAGCGCCGCGGCGTCAGCCGCCGATCAGGCCAACTTCGATCTATTCGGCGACACCGCCGGGCACTGATCCGCGCGGATTTACTGCGCACCCAGCTTCTTGATGAGCGCGTCGAGCTGCGCCATTTCCTCTTCGTTGAGGTCGGTGAGCGGCGCGCGCACCGGGCCCGCGTCGTGGCCCACGAGCTTCGCGCCCGCCTTCACGATGCTCACCGCATAGCCGGCGCGGCGATTGCGGATCTGCAGATACGGCAGGAAGAACTCGTCGATGAGCTTGCCGACGGTGGCGTGATCGTCCGCGGCAATCGCGCGGTAGAAGTCCATCGCCGTCTTCGGAATGAAGTTGAACACCGCCGACGAGTACACGGGCACGCCCAGCGCCTTGTAGGCCGCCGCATAGACTTCCGCCGTGGGCAGGCCGCCGAGGTATGAGAAGCGCTCGCCCAGGCGCCGGCGGATCGTCACCATGGCTTCGATGTCGCCCACGCCGTCCTTGAAGCCGATGAGGTTCTCGCAGCGCTCCGCCAGCTGTTCGAGCATGTCGGCGCTGAGCTTCGAATTCGCGCGGTTGTAGACGATCACGCCCATCTTCGGCACGGCCTTGCAGACCTGCTCGACGTGCGCCGCAATGCCCTCCTGCGAGGCTTCCGTGAGGTAATGCGGCATCAGCAGAATGCCTTGCGCGCCGTTGCGCTCCGCTTCCTGCGCGTACTCGATCGCCACGCGGGTAGGGCCGCCCGCGCCCGCGAGAATCGGCACCTTGCCCTTGCAGGTTTCCGTGGCGGTCTTGATCACCTGGGAGTACTCGCTTTTCGTGAGCGAGAAGAATTCGCCCGTGCCGCCCGCCGCGAACAGCGCGCTCGCGCCGTAAGGGGCGAGCCATTCGAGGCGCTCGGCGTAGGTGTCGGCGCGGAAGTTGCCCTCTGCATCGAAGTCGGTGACGGGGAACGAAAGCAGGCCCTCGGAAACGATTTGCTTGAGCTCTTGCGGCGTGGTCATGGTCTTGATCCTGTGATGAAGTCGGTAAAGGTGTTGAGTCGATGGCGTGGCGTTCGGGCTGCGCTCAGCGCACGAGGCACGGGCGCTTGTTATCGAACTTCCAGTTGGGAATGAGGTATTGCATGGCGATCGCGTCGTCGCGGGCGCCCAGGCCGTGCTGCTGATAGAGCGCGTGCGCTTTCTCCAGTTCTTCCAGGTCGATCTCGATGCCGAGGCCCGGCTTGTGCGGCACCTGCACCTTGCCGCCTACGATCTGCAGCGGCTCGCGCGTGAGGCGCTGGCCGTCCTGCCAGATCCAGTGCGTGTCGATCGCGGTGATCTTGCCCGGCGCCGCGGCGGCCACGTGCGTGAACATCGCGAGCGAGATGTCGAAGTGGTTGTTCGAATGCGAGCCCCACGTGAGGCCCCAGTCGTTGCACATCTGCGCGACGCGCACCGACCCCTGCATGGTCCAGAAGTGCGGGTCCGCGAGCGGAATGTCGACCGATTGCAGCTGGATCGCGTGGCCCATCTGGCGCCAGTCGGTCGCGATCATGTTGGTGGCCGTGGGCAGACCCGTCGCGCGGCGGAACTCGGCCATCACTTCGCGGCCCGAGTAGCCGTTTTCCGCGCCGCAGGGGTCTTCCGCGTAGGCCAGCACGTCGTGCTTGTCGCGGCACAGGCGGATGGCTTCGGCGAGCGACCACGCGCCGTTCGGGTCGAGCGTCACGCGCGCTTCCGGGAAGCGCTCGGCCAGCGCCGTGACCGCCTCCATTTCCGCCTCGCCCGCCAGCACCCCGCCCTTGAGCTTGAAGTCGTTGAAGCCGTAGCGCTGTTGCGCGGCCTCGGCCAGGCGCACGACGGCTTCGGGCGTCATCGCGGCTTCGGTACGCAGGCGCTCCCAGTCGTCGCGGCCATCGGCGCCGCTCGCGTAAGGTAGATCCGTCTTGTTGCGGTCGCCGATGAAGAACAGATAGCCGAGCATCTCCACTTCGCTGCGCTGCTGCCCTTCGCCCAGCAATGCCGCAACGGGCACGTTCAGATGCTGGCCGAGCAGGTCGAGCAGCGCGGCCTCGAGCGCGGTCACGGCATGGATCGTCGTGCGCAGATCGAAGGTCTGCAGGCCGCGGCCACCCGCGTCGCGATCGGCGAACTGCTTGCGCACCGTGTTGAGCACCGCTTGCAGATTGCCGATCGACTGGCCGACCACGAACGCACGCGCGTCGTCGAGCGTCTTGCGGATCGACTCGCCGCCCGGCACTTCACCCACGCCCGTGTTGCCCGCGCTGTCGCGCAGCAGCACGACGTTGCGCGTGAAGAACGGGCCGTGCGCGCCGGAGAGATTCATCAGCATGCTGTCGCGCCCCGCAACGGGCACGACGCGCAGTTCGGTCACGACGGGTGTGGCGCTCGACGTGGCATTCGGCTCGCCGTACGGCTGGACGTTCTGTGTAGACATGGAAGCATGACCTCAATAAATGCGGCGCACTGCGCCAGACGATTCCGATAATCAGGATGCCTGATGAGCATCCGCTGCATCCGCGCCATCTTGCGCGGCGACGATTTCGACCCAGTTCGCGCCCTGCCCGCCCGCGCAGCGCGACGCGAGCGTGAGCGCGCCGCTTTGCCCATCGATGCGATAGAGCGAGACCTGCGGCGACTTCTCTCCGCACGCGACGAGGAAGCGCCCGCTCGGGTCGAGGCGAAAGCCACGCGGCTGCGTTTCGGTTTCGACCGAGCTCACCGGTTCGAGCGTGCCGTCCTGCGCGACGCGCAGCGTGAGCAGCCTGCTCGAGGTGCGCTCCGATGCATAGACGAAGCGGCCATCGGGCGAGCCATGGATGTCGGCGGCCCAGACGAGCTGGGCGAGCACCGCCGGATCGGGCTGCACCGGATGCGTAGCGTTCGGGCGCGCGAAGCCATCGTTCAGATGCGCGAGTTCGTTGGCGCGCGTCGAAACACCAAGAGGCGTCAGTTGACCCGTGGCGGCGTCGCGCGCAAATGCGGCCACCGTCGCGCGGAATTCGCTCAGCACGTAGAGCACGTCGCCTTGCGATGAAAAGCGCAGATGGCGCGGGCCGAATCCCGTCTCCAGATCCACCGTGCCGATGGCGCGCAATCCGCCCGCCTCGCCCAGTGCGAAACAAAATACCCGGTCGCTGCCGAGCGACGACACATAGGCGTAGCGGCCGTCGCCGGAGACGATGACGCAGTGCGCATGCTCGATGCCGTCGACGACCTGCACGGGCACGCCGCGGCCGTTCACGACATCTTCGACGCGATAAAGGCTCAGCCGATGCTCGCCATACGACGCGCCCAGCAGAAAGCGGCCGCCTGGCTCGGCGCACAGATACGCAAGGCTCGATTCGATCGGCGTGCGGGTCTCGAGCGCGAGTGCACCGTTGCGCGGATCGACTGCATACACGAGGATGTGCTTGCGTTCGCCGCGCGTGGCCGCATAGAGACGGCGCCGGTCCGGCGCCAGCGCCAGCGGCATCACGGCTTCGTCGGCGCTCACGCGCGCGTGCGGCGTGAGCGTGCCGCGTGCGGCGTCGAGATGGAGCACGGCGATTTCGCCGTCATGCGCATTCGAGACATAGACGAAGTAGCGCTCTTGCATGGGATCGTGGGCCGACTGGTGCATGGTGTGCAGGTTCCTGAACTTATTGTGCGTGCGCTGGCATGAATTCGTGTGCGTTCAATGCGCGCTGCCGTGCACCGGCGCCTCGGCAAAGGCGCGGCGCGAAGGCGTGTTGCGCGCGAGGAACGCGACGGCGGCGGCGATCAGCGACGTCACGCCAAGGCCGTAGAGCCCGCCCGTGATCGAGCCTGTGTGCTGCTGCAAGTAGCCAAAAGTGGCCGGGGCAAAGAAGCCGCCCAGGTTGCCAATCGAATTGATGAGCGCGATCACGGCGGCGGCCACGCGGGTGTCGAGATAGCCCTGCGGGATCGGCCAGAACAGCGACGAAGCCGCCTTGAAGCCGATGGCCGAGAAGCAGATCGCGACGAACGAGAACACCGGGTCCGCTGCGGTCGAGGCAAACAGGCCGCATGCGGCAATCACGAGCGCGACGGCGAGCCAGGCCTGCTGAAAACGGTATTTCGCCGAGAGCAGCGCGAAGCAGTACATCGCGACGATGGCGATCATCCACGGAATCGTGTTGTACAGGCCCACCTGGAAGTCGGTGAGGCCGCCCATCTTGCGGATGATGGTGGGCAGCCAGAAGGTGGCCGCGTAGATCGTCAGCTGGATCGCGAAATAGAGGAAGCAGAACAGCACGATCTGCGGGTCGCGCAACAGCCGCATGACCGGCACGTGCGCGCCCGTCGCGGCCTCGCGCTCGGCCTGCTCGCTCGCCATGCAGGTTTCGAGCGCGGTCTGCTCGGCGGGGGAGAGCCAGTGCGCGTCGCGGATGCGCGACTTCAGCATCAGCCAGCTCGCGCCGCACAGCACGACGGAGAACGCGCCTTCGATCAGGAACATCCACTGCCAGCCCGAGAGGCCGAGGCCGCGCACCGAAAGCAGCGCGCCCGTGACCGGGCCAGAGAGCACCGAGGCGAACGCCGAGCCCGCGAGGAAGATCGCCACGGCCTTGCCGCGCTCCTTTTGCGGCAGCCACTGCGCGAAGTAATAGACGACGCCGGGGAAGAAGCCCGCTTCCGCGATGCCGAGCAGGAAACGCAGCACGTAGAACGAGGTGTCGTTGTGCACGAAGGCCATGCTCGCCGCGACGATGCCCCACGTGCCCATGATGCGCGTGAGCCAGGCGCGCGCGCCGAACTTCTGCATCAGGATGTTGGACGGCACCTCGAAGATCGCGTAGCCGACGAAGAACAGCCCCGCGCCCAGCCCATACGCCGCCGCCGAAAGACCGATATCGGCCTTCATGTGCGCGCCGACGAAGCCGACGTTCACGCGGTCGATGTAATTCGCGATGAACATGATCAGGAAAAGCGGCAACACGTGCCGCTTGACCTTGGCGCTGGCGGAGTCCAGCAGGTCTTCGTAGCGGGTGGCGGAAGTGGACATCGGGGTTGTCTCCAATTTGGCGCCCTGGCCGGTGGCTCGACATCGACATGACGTATCGTGGTACGTTGTCTGATGACATTCTAGCGACGTTGTACGACCACTCCAACATGGTGTTTACCCTCCCACAATCAAGTTAAAGCGCCTTATTCCCGCAAAATATGGGTCAGGAGGCACCTCGCACCATGCCGGGATTGCCTCGCCAGAGTCTTATGTTGTACGATGACATATATCGCGTAACGACATCAGGAGGCGACATGCAAATCACCGGCGAAATGCTGATCGGGGGCCGCGCGGTGCGCGGCTCGGACAAGCCGCTGCTGGCCTACAACCCATCGACCGGCGAGGACATCCCTGCCCCGGTGTTCGGCAGCGGCACCGTCGAAGACGTGGCGCAAGCCTGCTCGCTGGCCGCCGCGGCCTTCGATGCCTACCGCGGCCTGCCACTCGCCGTGCGCGCCTCGTTCCTCGAGCGCATCGCCGACGGCATCGCCGCGCTCGGCGACGCGCTCACGGAGCGCGCGCACGCGGAGACGGGCCTGCCGAAGGCGCGCCTCGAAGGCGAGCGCGCCCGCACCGTGGGCCAGTTGCGCCTGTTCGCGCAGGAAGTGCGCCAGGGCCTGTGGCTTGGCGCGACGCTCGACTCCGCCCTGCCCGAGCGCAAGCCGCTGCCGCGCGCCGACCTGCGCCTGCAGAAGATCGCGGTCGGCCCGGTCACCGTGTTCGGCGCGAGCAACTTCCCGCTCGCGTTCTCGGTGGCCGGCGGCGACACGGCGGCCGCGCTCGCGGCGGGCTGCCCGGTGGTCGTGAAAGCGCATGGCGCGCACCTGGGCACCTCGGAGATGGTCGGCCGCGTGATCCAGCAAGCCGTCAAGGACATGGGGCTGCCCGAAGGCGTGTTCTCGCTGATCGTCGGCGCGGGGCGCACCGTGGGCGAGGCGCTCGTCGCGCATCCGGCCATCAAGGCCGTGGGTTTCACCGGCTCGCGCGCGGGTGGCACCGCGCTCATGCAGATCGCCGCACAGCGACCCGAGCCGATTCCCGTCTACGCGGAAATGAGCAGTATCAATCCGGTGTTCCTGTTGCCGGAGGCGCTCGCCACGCGCGGCGCGGCCATCGCCCAGGGTTTCGTCGATTCGCTCACGCTCGGCGCGGGCCAGTTCTGCACGAACCCGGGGCTCGTGGTCGCCGTGGAGAGCCCTGCGCTCGCGCCGTTCGTCGCGGCCGCCCAGGCGGCGCTCGCCGGCAAGCCCGCGCAAACCATGCTGACGGCCGGCATCCACGCCGCTTATGAACAGGGCGCGCGGCGTCTCGCCGAAACGCCGGGCGTGCAGGCATGCGCGCAAGGTCAGCCCGAGCGCGGCCCGAACGAGGCATGCGCCGCGCTCTTCGTGACCGACGCGAAGACCTTCCTCGCGCAGCACGCACTCGAAGACGAAGTGTTCGGGCCGGCCTCGACGCTGGTGCGCTGCGCGGACGAGGCGGAACTGCTCGCGGTGGCGGAGCACTTCGCGGGCCAACTCACCGCCACGATCCAGATGGCGCGCGACGACCTGCCCGCCGCGAAGCGCCTCGTGACCATCCTCGAGCGCAAGGCGGGCCGCCTGCTCGTGAACGGCTTCCCGACCGGCGTGGAAGTGGCGCACGCGATGGTCCATGGCGGACCGTTCCCGGCTACCTCCGATAGCCGCGCGACCTCGGTGGGCACGAGCGCAATCGAGCGCTTCCTGCGCCCGGTCTGCTATCAGGACTTTCCGGCTGAGTTGCTGCCCGAGGCGCTCGCGGACGCTAATCCGCTCGGGCTCTGGCGGCGCAGGGATGGGGAGGTTGTGCGGGGGTGATGGGGGGATTCAAAGACTCGCCGGACACCGCCTTCCAATGGCTCGTCTGGTGGGTCAGTCGACCCCGAAGGCCTCCGGCATGAACGGACGATGACTCATAGCCGGACCCCTTCCCGGTCGATGTTGCGCAGCAGTGCGGGGTTCGAGTAGTTCTCCGGGTGTTCCCATTCATCGAGCCAGATTGGCAACGGCGAGATGAGGATGCCAGTTTCCAGCAGCACGTCGAACGCAACATCGGCCAAATCGAGCTTGGCGGACAGGAAACGTCGATGTTCGCCGCGCAAAAGCACGGCAACATCCGCATCGCTGTCTGGCCGATGCGTCCCGCGCGCACGGCTTCCATACACGATGACTCCCGCTGTGTCGTACCGGTCGGCAATCCGGGCAACAAAGCTCCGGACGGCTTCCTCGGTGTCAGGGTCGATGCGATTCATGCGAGCCTCACATTGAAATCCGGCCTCATGATATCAAGCCCCCTCCCCCGCTGCCGCCGCCCGCCTCAACCGCTCCCTGCTGCTCGACAGATGCATGCGCATCGCCGCGCGCGCACTCTCCGAATCGTGCCTCGCGATGGCTTCGAAAATGCTCTCGTGCTCGCGGTTCACGAGTTCGGCATAGGCCTTCGGATCGCTGTGCGCGATACCGGCCGAATCGATGCGATGACGCGGAATCAGCGCCGCCCCCATCTGCGTGAGGATGTCGACGAAATAGCGGTTGCCGGTGGCGCGCGCCACCGAGACATGGAACTGCAGATCGGCGTTGGCGCTGTCACCGCCCGAGCGCGTGGCGGCCGAAATCGCATCGAGCGCCGTGCGGATATTCGCGAGGTCGCGCTCGCTCGCGCGCTGCGCGGCGAGCCCGGCGCACTCCGTTTCGAGGCTGATGCGCAGCTCGAGCACCGAGAGCAGGTCGTTGAGCGTGCTCGCCGGCACGACCTCGAGATCGAGCGGCTCGCGGCGCGGCTCCAGCACGAAGCTGCCGATGCCGTGACGCGTCTCGATCACCGACATGGCCTGCAGCCGCGAGATAGCCTCGCGCACCACGGTGCGGCTCACGCCTAGCGTGCCCATGAGACTGCTTTCGGTCGGCAGCTTGTCGCCGGGCTTGAGCATGCGCGAGGCGATCTGCTCGTTGATGTAGTTGACGGCCTGCTCGGCAAGATTGCGGTTGCGGGTGGGTATGGGCGCGGCACTCGAATCGGCCATCGTCCCCTCCTTGGGATGCGAATTTCGTTTCATTATACGTCGTCGGACAACCACACGCCCCGCCGTCGCTTCGCTCGCGCCAGCACCGCTTCGCATGACTCCGGCGCACGACCGAAGACATCGGACAACCGGGTCGGCCAACATGATTGAGGCCGCGCACACGACGGGCGGAATCGTTACCGGACAAAATCGCATGGCCGCATCAATTGATTCGGATTCCGTATTGATAGACGAAAACCGCGTTTGATCCTCAATATGGATGCGTTAGCAAACGTCCTTATTTAAAGGCCGAATCGAAAAAACCGCCGCGGATAATTTGTACACGTTCAACTCGACAGCTCGCATTTTTCCACGATAATGTGCCCCAGAAGATGCGTGCCGGAACGCGGTCGCCACGCTGCGCCTTCAAGGCGTGGCCCACGGGCGAGCCCATCACCGCGCCGGACGACGCCTCAACTGATACCGAATCGCATCGCGCTTGTGCCGTCCCTGCCGTCCACAATCCGCAACGAGGGAATCATTGAGAAATCGCATCGTCCGCGTTGCCCTCTGCGCCCTTGCGCTCGCGCTGCCGTACGCCGCGCCCTGCGCGGCGCCACCCGCGGAGCGCGCGCCTGACACCATGCAGGCCCGCGTGATGGGCTGCGCCGCGTGTCACGGCGCGCACGGCGAAGGCACCGACAACGACTACTTCCCGCGCCTCGCCGGCAAGCCCGCCGGCTATCTCTACAACCAGCTCATCGCGTTTCGCGACGGCGGCCGCAGCTACCCGCCGATGAACTATCTGCTCGCGTATCTGCCCGATGCCTATCTGAAGCAGATCGCCGAATTCTTCGCGCAAGAGCATCCGCCCTATCCGCCGCCCGCCACGCCCAAGGTCGATGCGGCCACGCTCGCGCTCGGCAAGTCGCTCGTCATGAACGGCGAGGCCAGCCGCAAGGTGCCCGCCTGCGCGGCCTGCCACGGCGCCTCGCTGACCGGCATGCAGCCCGCCATTCCGGGCCTAGTGGGCCTGCATGCCGACTACATCAGCGCGCAACTGGGTGCGTTCCGCTACGGCACGCGCCGCGCCGCCAGCCCGGACTGCATGCACGACATCGCTTCGCTGCTCTCCGAGCGCGACATCACGGCCATCGCCGCCTGGCTCGCCGCGCAACCCGCGCCGGTCAATCCGATGCCCGCTGCGCCCTCGCCCTTGCCGCTCGCGTGCGGCAGCGTCCCCCACTAGCCGAGGCCTCGACGTGCGCAAACTTCGATCCCTCATCCCGACGATGCCGGCCCGCGCGTTGGCTCCAACACGCGCGAAATGCCTCGCCCGCGCCCTGACGCTGGGCGCCGTGCTCTGGTGCGCCGGCGCGGCGCTCACGCAGGCGCAAACCGGCGCGCCCACCGCCAATGCCGCGGATGCGGCAGCCGCAGCAGCAGCGGCGGCATCGGCCAATGCCAAGCCCGTGGCGAGCAATGCCGAGCTGCTCGTGCGCGGCGAGTACCTCGCGCGCGCGGGCGACTGCATCGCCTGCCATACCGTGCCTTCGCAGCAGATGTTCGGCGGCGGCCGGCCGATGGAAACGCCGTTCGGCACGCTCTATACGCCGAATATCTCGTCGGACAAGGAATACGGCATAGGCGCGTGGAGCGCCGACGAGTTCTACCGCATGTTGCATGAAGGCAAATCGCGTGACGGCACGCTGCTCTACCCCGCGATGCCGTTCGCTTCGTATACCAAAGTCACGCGCGCCGACTCCGACGCGATCTACGCATATCTGCTTTCCACGCCGCCCGTGCATCAGCCCAATCGCGCGCATACGCTGCGCTTTCCGTATAACCAGCGTCAGCTCCTGCTCGGCTGGCGCGCGCTGTTCTTCCGCGCGGGCGAGTTCAAGCCCGATCCGAAGCAGTCGGTGGAGTGGAACCGCGGCGCGTATCTGGTCGAGGGTCTCGGGCACTGCACGATGTGCCACACGGAGATCAACGCGCTTGGCGGCAACACGGCCTCGAAGGAATTCCAGGGCGGCCTGATCCCGCTGCAAAACTGGTACGCGCCTTCGCTCACCTCGAACAAGGAGGCGGGACTAGGCGACTGGAGCATCGACGATATCGTCGACCTGCTGCACGCCGGCGTGTCCAATCGCGGCGCCGTGTACGGGCCGATGGCCGAAGTGGTCTACGACAGCTTCCAGTACCTCACCGAAGACGACGTGCGCGCCGTGGCCGTCTATCTGAAGTCGCTGCCCGGCCACACCAACGAGGTCGACAAGTCGCCCAAGAGCCAGTTCGTGACCGAGGAAGCCAACCGTCTCGCGCCGCTCGGCAAGAAGATCTACGAGGCGCAGTGCGCGGAATGCCACGCCGTCGAAGGCCTTGGGAAGCCGCCGCATTTCCCGCCGCTCGCGAACAACCAGTCGATCCAGATGAATTCGGCGGTCAACCCCATCCGCATGGTGCTCAACGGCGGCTACGCGCCGGGCACGAAGAAGAACCCGATGCCGTACGGTATGCCGCCGTTCGCGCAATTGCTCTCCGACGAGGAAGTCGCCGCCGTGGTCACCTATATCCGCACGGCATGGGGCAACCACGGCACGCCGGTTTCCGCGCAGGAAGTGAATGCGCTGCGCTCGGCGCCGCTTTTCTGAGCTGTGGCTGCGAAGTTTTCAAACTGAGTTTCAAACTGCATTTCAAACAGCGTTTCAACCCGAGGCCGCGATGATCGAGACTCCCGTTCCGCAACAGCCCGGTGAGCCCCCGCAGCACGAGCAGGTCGACGAGATCGTGCGCCGCGGGCCGCACGGCGCGCTCGCGCTCGCCGGCATTGCCACCGCCATCGTGGCCGCGATCTGGTTTGCGTTCTATTTCTGGGTGTTCCTGCCTCGCGGCGTCATTCAATAAATGCGCCGGCCCTAACCCCCTCACTTCATCCTCGCGCCAACCGCCCCCATGTCCACGCATCCAACCGATCCCCATGGCAGCGCTGAAGTCGCCGCGCGCGTGGAGCGCCGCTGGGCCACGCTCATGGTGGCGCTCGTTCTCGTGCTGGTGGCAATGGTGATCTTCACCGGCCTGCACTGGTCGATGATGCCGCCTTCGCGCGTCGAGACCATCGACCCGCAAACGCTGCACGTCTCGGGCGAATTCGTCGAAACCAACCTCGGCAGCGCGCTCGAGCCGGACGGCTCCGTCACGGTGCGCGTGCTCGCGCAGCAGTACTCGTTCACGCCGCAATGCATCGTGGTGCCGGCGGGCGTGCCCATCACGTTCCGCGCCACCAGCGCCGACGTCGTGCACGGCTTTCTCGTGACCGACACGAACCTCAATTCGATGGTCGAGCCGGGCTACGTCTCCACCTTCCGCACGACCTTCGAGCAGCCCGGCGATCACCTCATGCCGTGCCACGAGTATTGCGGCACGGGTCACCAGGGCATGTGGGCGCACGTGAAGGTCGTCGATCGCGATGCCTTCATGCAGATGGCGGCCCTTGCGGAGAACCATTCGCGGAGACTGAGCTGTGTTAAATAACAAGCGACTCGTGCTCGCCCACTTCTGGCTCGCCTTCATCCTGTTCGGGGTCGCGCTGCTGCTCGGCGCGTGGCAGATGCTCGTGCGCAGCCCGCTGCATCCGTGGCTGCACGACCCCGAGCTCTACTACCGCTCGGTGACCGAGCACGGCACCGTGATGGGCTACGCGTTCCCCACGCTCATCGCCATGGGCTTCGGCTACGCGGTCAGCGAACTCGCGCTCAAGCGGCCGCTCGTGGGCGTGCGCTGGGCATGGCTCGGCTTCATCCTGCTCGCGCTCGGCGCGGTGACCGCTTCCGTGCCCGTCGCGCTCGGCCGCGCTTCGGTGCTCTACACCTTCTATCCGCCGATGATCGGCAACGTGTTCTATTACGTCGGCGTCGTGCTCGTGGTGGTGGGCTCGTGGGTCTGGGTCGCGCTGATGAGCGCGAATCTCGCGGCGTGGCGGCGCGAGAACCGCGGCAAGCCGGTGCCGCTCGCGATGTTCGCGACCACGGCGGGCGCGTATCTGTGGGGCTGGACCGCCGTGGGCGCGGCCATCGAAGTGCTGTTCCAGATCCTGCCCGTCGCGCTCGGCCTGCGCAACACCATCGACGCGGGCCTCGCGCGCGTGTTCTTCTCGTGGACGCTGCACGCGATCGTCTACTTCTGGCTCATGCCCGCCTATATCGCCTATTACACGATCATTCCGCGTGCGATCGGCGGCCGCCTCTATAGCGATGCGATGGCGCGCATCTCGTTCATCCTGTTCCTCGTGGTGGCGATGCCCATCGGCCTGCACCACCTCTTCACCGACCCGCAGGTGGGCTCGGGCTTCAAGTTCCTGCAGTCGGTGTTCACGGCGCTCGTGGCCGTGCCCACGCTGCTCACGGTCTTCACGATCTGCGCCTCGGTCGAGATCGCGGGACGGCTGCGCGGCGGCAAGGGCACATTCGGCTGGATCGCGAAGCTGCCATGGCAGAACCCGCAGATGCTCGCCGTGGCGTTCTCGTTCGTGATGCTCGGCTTCGGCGGCGCGGGCGGGCTCATCAACATGAGCTACCAGCTCGATCAGCCCATCCACAACACGCAATGGGTCACGGGCCACTTTCACCTGATCTACGGCGGCGCGATCGTCATCATGTACTTCGCCATCGCCTACGATCTGTGGCCGCAGCTCACGGGCCGCGCGCTCACCAACTGGCGGCTCATGCGCTGGCAGCTGTGGCTCTGGTTCATCGGCATGATCGTGACGACGTTTCCGTGGCATATGGTCGGCATTCTCGGCATGCCGCGCCGCATGGCCTATTTCGATTACAGCGACCCGGCGCTGGCCGCGCAGGCGAGCCTCGTGACGATCTCGGCCGTGGGCGGCCTGATTCTCGTGATCTCCGCGATTCTGTTCTTCGTGGTGCTGCTGCAGGGCCATCGCAGCGCCGCGCAAGCGCCCGAGGAATACCGCTTCAGCGCGCCGGTGCATGAATCGCCCGTGCTGCCCGCCGCGCTGAACAGTTTCGCGCTGTGGATCGTGCTGATGATCGCGCTCACGATCACCAACTACGGCTACCCCATCGCCCAACTGCTCGCGACACCCAACACGGCCGTGCCCGCGATTCCGATTGGAGCGCCGCGATGAGCGACGAACGCCTGTTCACGTTACGCAATGTGTGGTTCCGCGCGAGCGTGGGCGCGACGATCCTCGTGCTCGTGGTCTCCGCGCTGATCGGCTTCGTCTGGCTGCCTTCGGCGCAAAGCGACCCGCACTTCCAGGGCATCTGGAACGCCATCTGCAGCGCGGCCGGCGTGCCGCGCCAGTGGTATCAGGTGGGCACCCCGATCGCGCCCGGCTATAAGGTGAGCACGGTCGAGCTCACGCCGCACATGTTCGACGACGCCACGAGCCTCTCCATCGGGCGCGGCGCCACGCTCTCGCTACGCTGCACGATGTGCCACGGCCCGCGCGGCATGAGCGAGGCCAATTCGCCGAATCTCGCAGGGCAGTTCGCGAGCGTGGTGTACAAGGAGTTGCTCGACTTCCAGAGCGGCGCGCGCAAGAGCGCGGTCATGTCGCCGATGGCGCAAAACCTCTCGGATCAGGACATGCGTGACCTCGCGGCCTACTATGCGTCGCTGCCGGGCGCCGCGCGTGTGCGCGGCGACGCGCCCGTGATCGTCTCGGAAGGCGCGCCGCTGCGCAATATCCCGGCGTGCGCCGCGTGCCACGGCGGCGTCGACCACAAGGTGGGCAGCCCCTGGCTCGACGGCTTGCCGGCGGCCTACACCAAGGCCCAGCTCGCGGCCTTCGCGGACGGCACGCGCCACAACGACATTTCCGAGCAGATGCGCAACATCGCGCGCAACATGACCCCTGAGGAAATCGACGCGGCGGCAGCCTGGTACGCGGGCGGCGCACACTAGGGCCACATGCCTACGGTGGCATGCTCGACTCAATCGATTCAATCGACTCAAGCCGTGCGGGGAGCGCAACACACGCCGCTTGCGCGCCCCGCGCTTCCCCCTCGTTCCTGTGGAGAACCCCGATCATGGCGTCCAGGCCGTTGCACGCACGCTTGACCCGTGCCGTGCGCAATGCGTTCGCGGCGCAGTTCCGCTGGCTCGGCCGCCATCCGTTCGTGCCGGGCTGCGTGGGCACGCTCGTCGGCATCGCGATCGTCGCGCTCGCGTTCACGGGCTTCGCGCAACAACGCCAACTCGCGCTGGCGAACGCGCGGCAGACTTCCAGCATGCTGGTCTCGCTGGTGGCCGCGCACCTCGAAAGCAATTTCGGTGTCTACGACCTGATCCTCACCGACGCGCTCGAATCGATCCGCGACCCGCGCACGGCGACGCTGCCGCGCGACCTGCGCCGCAAGCTCATTTTTGGCAAGGTCGCGAGCTCGATTTATCTCGACGGTGCCCTCTATGTCGATGCGCACGGCCAGATCGTCGAATCGGCGGACGGCCGCGACTACCCGGGCGTCAATCTCGCGCACCGCGATTATTTCCGCGCCCAGCAGCGCAGCCGCTCGGTGGGCATGTACATCTCCGATCCGTTCCGCTCGCGCGTCAACGAAGGCCAATATGCGATCGGGCTGTCGCGCCGCGTGAACGGCTACGACGGCGCGTTCGGCGGCGTCGTGCTGCTCACGCTACGCCTCGCGTATTTCCAGCAGTTGTTCGACCGTATCGACGCGGGCAGCCACGGCGCCGTCTTCATCATGCTCGACGACGGCACGCTGCTCGCCCGCAAGCCGTACTCCGATTACGACGTGGGCGCGAATCTCGCCTCGCAGCAGCAGGTCGCGCCGATGCTCAAGGCGAGCGAGGGCTCGTTCATCGCGCGCGACGACGAGGACGGCACGACGCGCATCTACACCTGGCGGCGTGTGCCGCACAGTTCGCTGATCGTGGCGGTTGCGCCCGCGCTCGACGACACGCTCGCGGCGTGGCGCCAGCGCGTCGCGCTCACCGGGCCGATGTCGCTCGTCTTCGGCGCAGTGGTCGCGCTCTCCTCGTGGCTGCTCGCGTTCGGACTGCGCGCGCGCCTGCGCGCGGAAGCCGAGCTGCGCCGGCTTTCGGTCACCGACGCCCTCACCGGCCTCGCGAACCGCCGCGCGCTCGATCTGCGTCTCGTGAATGAGTGGAACCGCGCGCGCCGCGCGGGGGAGCCGCTCTCGATCCTCTTCATCGACATCGACCGCTTCAAGCTCTTCAACGACTTCTACGGGCACGCGGTGGGCGACGAGGTGCTCGCCGCCGTGGCGCACGCCATCGAGGCCACCGTGCATCGCGCGACGGACATGGCGGCGCGCTACGGCGGCGAGGAGTTCGCGGTGGTCCTCTCGAACACGCCGCCCGATGGCGCATTGACCATCGCGGAGCAGATCCGCGCGAACGTGCAGCGCCTCGGCATCGCGCACGGGCACAGCGAGCACGGCTCGGTGACGGTGAGCGTGGGCGGCGCGACTTGCACGCCGCGCGAAAGCACGGGCGCGCATGCGCTCTTGCGCGCCGCGGACGAGGCGCTCTACGCGGCGAAGCAGGCCGGCCGCAACCAGGTCAAGGCGACGGCCTTCGACGGCCCGCCGCCCGACCCGCGCAACGCGCTCGTCGATGGCGAGCCGCCAGCACCACCGCCCGAGGCTAGTTCGACGACGGCACCGGATCGTCGTTGAGCGTCTTCAGGAACGCGATGATGTCGCGGATCTCGTCGTCGGTCATCGCGGGCTTGTCGCCGAACTTGCGGTCGAACGGCGCGTCCGTGATGTCCACGTTCTTCCAGAGTTGCGGCGGGATGTCGTCGTATTTCTCGATCTTGCCGTGGGCATCGTGCGGATAGAACTTGCCGGGGTCGGTGTTGCGCTCGTTGTAGAACGCCATCACCTGATCGAGGTTGTGATAGAGGCCGTTGTGGAAGAACACCGTGCGCGTGGCCGAATTGCGCAGCGTGGGCGTGAGGAACATGCCGCAATACTGCGCCTGGTCCTTCATGTCGGTGCGGAACGGCCCGCACACGCCCAGATCGAAAAAGCGCGGGTCGCGGTTCTGCGCGAGCTTGCGGTTGCGCGGCACGCCGAGCGCCTCGTACTGGTAGTCGGTGAACATCGGCGGCAGGCCGTCCTTGCCCGGCTTCGAAAGGTGGCAGCCCGCGCAGTTCGCCTTCTTGTCGTCGTTGAAGAGGCGCAGGCCGCGCAGCTCCGCCTGGGTCAGGCGCGCGTGCCCTTCCAGCCAGCGGTCATACTTGCTGTTGTACGGATGGAACGACGGGTCCTCCACCTGATAGCGCGAGATCGCGAACATCGCTTCGGAGACGAGCAGCTTGCGGTCGTCGAAGATTCGTGATCCGAACAATTCCGTGAAGTGCTTCGCGTAGGACGCGTGCTGAAGCTTCCCGGCCACCGCATCGACGCTCGTGTTCGCCATCTCCACCGGATTGAGCAGCGGCCCGTAGGCCTGCTGCTGCAAGGTGTCGGCGCGGCCGTCCCAGAACAGCCCGCCTTGCGGCACCATCTCCACCGAGGTGGACGGACCGCCCGCGGTCTTCTGCGATTTCACCACGTCGGCTGAGGCCGTCGCCTGCTGCGCGACGGTGGGCGCGTCGTCGTTTTCGCCCGCGTCGGGGCCGATGCTGAAATTCGGCTGGCGATACAGATACATGAGCGACGGCGGCGGACGATAGCCCTGCTGCGTCATCGCGAGACCGCCCTGCTGCACGTCGAGCCCGTTGGGCGGCCCGTAGGCATGCTCGGGGCTATGGCACGACGCGCACGACTGCTTGCCCGAAGCCGAGAGCGCCGGGTCGAAGAAGAGCTGCTTGCCGAGCTGGGCCATGGCCGAAAGCGGCGCCACGGGCGGGCGTTGCAGCACCACGGGATGCGGATTCGCGCCCGTGAGGTTCTCGACGATGGCGCCCACGGATTCGGGCATGTCGGCGGGAAAGGCCACGGCATAGGCACTGAAGCCCAGCGCGGCGATCGCAACGGCCGCGGCGGCATACAGCGCGAGGCGCGCGGGCTTCGCCCTGGCGCGGGCCGCAGTGGAAGCGGAAGAAGGCGGAGAAGAGAGTTCGGACATATTGCCTTGTTCTTGGCGAAGCAAAAAAGCCGCCGACATCAAAACCGGCACAACACCCGGCGCGGGAGCGCAGCCTGCGCGGATACCGACGGCGTATTCGAATTCGAATCGCTGCTGACGCATGCGATTTGCCAGACTTCAGGGCGAGCGCATTACAACACCTGAACATGACTACACGGCGACCATCTGATTTCCTTAAGCTTTCGCTTCATTTCATTGTCGAAAGAAATGTGCAGTAATCGGCGCGCGGTTGCGTTGCACTCTTGCGCGCGCGAGCTATAACGAAAGTGCAGCGCGGATGTTCTCTGCGCGCCCGCTCTCACCTTCTTCTTGCGCCGCGCCACGCTGCGCCGCCTCCCGAACCGGCGGAGGCGCGATCGATTAGTGAACAGACCCTAACTAACACGTCCGGCAGCCCGGCCTTTTGCGCCGGCATCCGGCCTTCCCCCCGAGTGCGCACGGCGCCTTGAATGGCCGTGCGCACGCCGGGTTGGCTTTGCGTTGTGTTCCGGAAGGAGTGTTGAGATGAAGATCCGATTGGCGTTGATCGCCGGCTGCGTGGCGGCGCTGGCAGCCGGTGCGCCTGCAACGGCACAGTCGAAGGACGAGCCGGTGCCCCAGCAGCGCGCGCATCAGACGATGACCGATGACGCGGATGCCTCCGCCCAGGCCGGCACTGACATGTCGTACGGCGGCGTGCCCGACACGCACAGCGTCGCGGGCCAGCGCACGGGCAAGGCCTGCTGGCCTCGTTCGCAGTGCGATATATTTTTCGGACAGTAAGCGCTCAGTAAGCGGCCCGGTTGAGCCGCGTGCGCGCGCGGCGTGCCGGATGCGCTGGCCTGGCTAGCGCCGTGCCGGCCGTGGCGTTGCGCCCCCGATTCGCGCGCACGGCGCGCGGGGTGCCTTCGTGCGCCACCGCGTGAGCCGCGTGCCTCAGTGCACCGTGGCCTGCAACAACTCCGGCACGCGCTGCAAGGGCGCGAGCAATTCGGGCTCGATGGCATAGAGCGGCCCGAGCGTTTGCGACACGTCGCGATAGTCCACGTGCACGCGTCCTTCGTCGTCCTCCCACACCACGAGCCGCAGCGGCAGTTCGAGCGCCGCGTGCGGATTGGCCACCATGACCGGCGTGCCAGCCTTCGGGTTGCCGAACATGATCAGCCTCGTGCGCCGCAACTCGAGACCCACGAGCGCCGCCGCCTCGCGCTGGTCCACGTCGGCGAACACGACGGCGCCCACGCGCTCGAGCGCCGCTTTGAGGCGCGCGATCGTCGTATCGAAGTCGTACGCGCTCTTGAACGTCAGAATGGACGAGGGGTGCTGATCGTGCTCGATCATGGCGAGGCTCCTGGATGGACGAAACGCGTGCCTGCAGCCAGGGCCTGCTCACGCTCGTGACGGGCCCGGGTCCAGCGCGCTATCGCACTTTAGTCCATCAATAAAGCGCCCGCCCTGAAACCGGCGCCGGCGCAGCCGCGCAAAAAGCGCGCCGCACGATGGGCGTTCGCGCATGCTCGCGAGGCGAGTCGAACTGTGGCGTAGTCGTTGACGTTGCCCAGGTTTTCAAACCTCGCTTCCGCCCACCGCACCGGCCAACCTGAGCACGCATGCGAGGCCGGTGAAGCCAAAGCCCAGCGCGCAGACGCCGTCCCAGCCGGCCCACGCCCATATCGCGCCCGCCAGCACCGTGCCCAACGCGCCGCCGATGAAAAACACGCCGACGAACAGCCCATTGAGCCTGCCGCGCGCGGCCGGGTTCATCAGGTTGATTGCCCTGCGGCCCAGCGTCTGATCGGTGACCACGCCGGCGTCCAGCGCGGCCGCGCCGGCCACCAGCATCGCCACCGCCAGCAGCGGATGCGCGCGCGCTGAGAATCCGCCCCAGCCGGAGCCCGCGACACCGATTGCGACGAGCGCAACCAGCATCGTCATGTGCCCCGCAAACACGGTCCTGCGGCCCCAGCCGCGATCGCCCGCGCGCCCCGCCAGCGGCGTGACGATCGCGCCCGCCGCGCCGGCCAGCGCGAACGCCGCAATCCCGTTCATCCCAAAGTTGAACGGCGGCTGCACGAGCCGCAGGCCGATCGCGGTCCAGAACGCGCTGAATGCGCCCATCACCAGCGCCGCCGAAACGGCGTTGCGTTGCAGCACGCGCTCGTGGCGCAGCAGCGTCCATAGCGAGCCCAGCAGCGTCCCATAGCGCGTCGATATCGCTGGCGAGCGAGTCGGCAACTGCAGGTAAAGCACGACCGCGAGCAGCGCATCGATCGCCCCCGCCATGCCGTAGAACGCGCGCCAGCCGATCGTTCCGGCAACCAGACTCGCGGCGGGACGCGAGAGCAGGATGCCGAGCATCAGGCCGCTCATCACGTTGCCGACCGCGCGTCCGCGATGGCTTTCCGGCGCCATCGACGCGGCCATCGGCACCAGCATCTGAATCACGCTCGATGCGGCACCGGCTGCGAACACGGCGGCAAGAAATACGCCGCGTGAAGCACTGAGCATCGCGATGCCGAGCGCGACGGCACAGCATGCCAGCGTGTGCACGATCAGGCGGCGGTTTTCGAGGAGATCGCAGAGCGGCACCAGCAGCACCAGACCGGCCGCGTAGCCGAGTTGCGGCAGCATCGCGGCCAATCCCGCGAACTGCGGCGCAAGATGCAGGCTCCGGCTGATCTCGCCGGTCAACGGTTGTGCCGCAAACAGGTTCATCACGATCACGCCGACTGCCGTCGCGAAAAAGACCGTGAGCAGCGGCGTGAGGGTCTGCGCGTGCGGGCTTTCGGCGGCAATCGTTGCGACGGTCTCGGCGCGCGTTTGAGCAGAGGGATTCATCAGCGTGACGCTCCAGGGAAGGGACATCGCCCATCCTGGCCCTTCTTCTAACATGCTACAATTGAAACATGTGCATATCTATTATGCGAGTTTGTTTTGAACACGCGTGATCTGCAGGCGTTCGTTGCGGTCATCGAGAGCGGTTCGATGGTGCGCGCCGCCGAGCGCCTTCATCTGACGCAGCCCGGTCTGACACGGCGCGTGCAGAGCCTCGAAAGCACGCTCGGCGCCGAACTGCTCGATCGCCAGAGCAAGCCGCTCAAGCCGACCGCCACGGGCCATGAGGTCTATGCGCTCGCGCGCACCGTGCTGGGCGCGGTGGACGATCTGCTGTCGGTGGCTTCGGCGGACAGCGAGCCGGCCGGCGAACTGAGAATCGGCATGCCGCCGTTTCTGGCCGACATCGCGCTGGAAAAGCCGGTCGACCGGTTGCGTAGCGCGTTTGCGCGGCTGACCCTGCGGATCACGGCGGGCTGGTCGCCTGGCCTCTTGCAAAGCGTCGAACGGGCGGCGCTGGACGCGGCGGTGGTCCTGATGCCTTCGAACTTCATGCCACCCGAGACCGTGCGCGCAACCGCCCTCGCGTTCCAGCCGACCGTGATCGTCGCGCCGCGCTCGCTGGGCCTGCCCGATACGCCCGTGACGCTCGCCGATCTGGCCAGTCACGCGTGGGTGCTCAACCAGAACGGCTGCGGGATGCGCTCGGCGTTGAGCCGCGCGCTGGAAAAGGCCGGCTTGCCGTTCAACGTGGCGGTCGAGGCATTTGGTTCGGATCTCCAACTATCGCTGGTGGCGCGCGGTCTCGGCATCGGCGTCGCCACGCCGGACGTGCTGGAGCGTTCCGCTCATCGCGACGCGCTGCAGGTGATCGATGCGGTCGACTTCCGCACCGGCGTCGACGTATGGTTCGTGCACGGCTCGCTGCCGGGCCGGCTGGTGCGGCCCGTCGAACTGCTGCGCCGTTCGTTGACCGAGGTGCTGGCTGCAAGTGGCCTCGCGACGTATGGCGACACGCGGGCGGCGAAATAGCCTTGCGCGAATCCACAACGTGCACGCATCGCGCTCGCCCGGCGCCCACAGCATCGGCGTGATCTGCTGGACCTGCTGCGCGAAACGCTCCATGTCCGCGCCGTTCAAGGCCGTGCGGATCGGCAGCTCGACCGTGAGCGGATCCTCCGG
Source organism: Paraburkholderia oxyphila NBRC 105797 (assembly GCF_000685075.1). Classification (GTDB taxonomy): domain Bacteria; phylum Pseudomonadota; class Gammaproteobacteria; order Burkholderiales; family Burkholderiaceae; genus Paraburkholderia; species Paraburkholderia oxyphila. The sequence goes on along the minus strand of NZ_BAYD01000062.1, from coordinate 19,067 downwards.
CACGTGGTCCACATGCACTTCGTAGTGCAGATGCGGCCCGGTCGCGATGCCGGCTTTTTCCGTGCCTGCGCTGAAGGCGTCAGCGCGCCTCCCAGACCACCGCCCTGCCCAGCTTCGACCAGTCTTGCGCATCGCGCAGGTACCGGGCCTCGATCGCAGCGCGGCGAATTTTCAGTGTCGGCGTCAACATCGCGTTCTCGGCGCTCCAGACATCCTTGACCACGACGACGTACTGCAACTGCTCATGGCGTTCGGCGCAGGCGTTGATCCGCGCGTGCAATGCCGCTAGTTCCTCCGTCAATGCGGCACGGTCACACGTGCCGTTGGCCAGGGCGTCGCGCACGTCGGCCGCGAGCTGCAACAGCGCGAACGGCATCGCGAGGCCCGCACCGGCCACACAGGCTGCCTCGATGTGCCGATGCTCGAGCAGCTTCTGCTCGAGCGGCAGCGGCGCGACGTATTTTCCCTTCGCAGTCTTGAAGATATCCTTGACGCGGCCGGTCAGGGTGAGAAAGCCCTCCGCATCGATGACACCGCAGTCGCCGGTGCGGAAGAACCCGTCCGGGGTCATCTGGGCGGCGGTCATTTCCGGCTGCCCGTAATAGCCCAGCATCTGCGCCGGGCTTTTGACTTCGAGTTCGCCGTCCCCGGCAATGCGCGCCTCGACGCCGGCCTGGGGCTGGCCCACCGTGCCCGCGCGAGCGCGCCCCAGACGCGTCACGTGCGAAATCGCGGCGTTTTCGCTCATGCCGTAGATGTCGAGCAACTCGAGACCGAGGGTGCGGTACCAGCGCATCAGATGTGGCGGCAGCGGCGCGGTGGCGGTAATGGCGATGCGCGCCTGATCGAGTCCGAGCTCGCTCAGGATCTTGCGCTTGACCTTGTGCCCCACGTACGGCAGTGCGAACAGGACGCGCTGCTTCGAAGGCGGCAGCTTCTCACAAACGCCGAGATAGAACTTGTTCCACAGACGCGGCACCGACAAAAAGATCGTCGGCCGCGCGCGTTTCAGATCGCGCGCGAACGTCGCCAGCGAATCGGCGAAGAACACGCGGTAGCCAAATGCGAGCGACGCGGTCTCCACCGCGATACGCTCCCCCATGTGGGCCAGCGGCAACCAGGAGAATCCGCGCTCATCCGGTGCGGTCGCCCACCAGCCCGCCCGATCCATGATCAGGAATGCCGCCGCCATGCTGCCATGGGAGTGCATCACGCCCTTCGGCTCGCCGGTCGACCCCGACGTGTAGACGATCGTGCACAAGGCGTCTCGTTGCGGCGTGCGCGCGGCGGCGAGCGGTGCATGTCGCGCGAGCACTTCGTCCCACTGTGGAATGTCCTTGCGCGGCGATTGCGGCAGACCGAGCAGCGGCAAGCCGGGCGGCAGCTGCGCAGCGATGTTCGGCCAGTTGTCGCTCACGCCGTCGAGCTTGCCGAGCACCAGCAATGCAGCGCCGCTATGCGCAAGCGCGTAGCGTACCGATTGAGCGCTGAACGACGGATAGAGCGGGACGCTGACCATGCCTGCGAGCATGATCGCGAGATCCGCGATGATCCAGTGCGCGCTATTCTTGCCGAGCAGCGCGATACGGCTGCCCTCCGGCAAACCCAGCGAGAGGAAATACGCCGCGCCCCGGCGCGCCTGCTCCCCGACCTCACCCCATGTGTAGTCGACGACCGATCCATCGGGCCGGGGTTGCGTGAGATAGACATGATTGCGCCGCCGGGATTCCCACTCGAAAAAGCGGTCCAGGAGGGTTGCGTCGTCTGCAATCGTCATGATGAGCCGGCTCCTTCACGGGTCTCTCGCAGCGTGTTCCCGCCCGGATCGGGCTGGCCCGGCATGCGCGCGCGTTGCGCCGCTGCGAAACGCCGTGGACTAAGGTGTGGGCCTGACGTTCTGATTCAACCGGAAGAAGTTGTCCGGGTCATAGCGCTGCTTGACTTCCGCCAGCCTGGAATAGTTTTCACCGAACGCCGCGCGCACCCGATCCTCGCCTTCATCGCCCAGATTGTTCGCATAGACCCCGCCCGTCGAGAACGGTCTCAGCGCGCTCCACGCTTCACGAGCCCAGCGGATATTGACGTCGTCTTCCGTGGCTTCGTCCCAGATCGAGAGCGGAAAAGCGTCGAAGAGCGCCTCGCGATTCGCATAAGCGGTGGCCGGCTTCGGCACGCGTGCGATGGCGCCGCCAACCTGTTGCAGGATAAACATGGAAGCGCGCGAGGGTGCGTCTTCATAGACTCGAAGCAAAGCATCGATTGCGCCGTCGCTCAGTTCGCTCAGGAACTGGGCCTTCCAGTAGTAGCGGCGCCCGCGTAGAAAGACGGCATCGCTGGCCGACTGCAGTTGCAAATAAGGAACCGGCGCGAGCGGCCGGGCTTCTGGCGCCCCATACGCCATCAGCGGCGCGACAACCCGCTCGCCCTCCTCCATCGCGCCCACATAGCAAACGGAGACGTTAAAAAAGCGCTCTCCGGAGGGTACCGTGGCGAGCGCGGCATCGAGGCTCAGTTCATCGGGCGCACTGCGCGCAAACGCAGCGTAAAACCGCATCGCGTCCCGTGCATCGCCATAGCGGTACATCAGCGAGCCGGCAAGAAGATTCGTGCCAATGGGATGGAGCACGTATTCAAACATGATCACGATGCCAAAGTTGCCGCCACCGCCACGTACGGCCCAGAAGAGATCCGGGTTTTCGGTCGCGCTCGCGCGGCGACATTCACCGTCGGCGGTCACCATCTCCACCGCCACCAGGTTGTCACAGGCCAGGCCATATTTGCGGCCGAGCTTCCCGAACCCGCCACCGAGCGTCAGTCCGGCAATACCTGTGTCGCCGTTGACGCCCATCGTCGTCGCGAGGCCGTGGGCCTGGGTCGCCTCGTCGAACTCATGCAGCGTCAGGCCTGCTTGCGCGCGCGCGATACGGCGTACAGGGTCCACGTCGATCTGCTTCATCCGGGACAGGTCGATCACCACGCCCGCGTCGCAGACCGAAAGACCCGCCAGGTTGTGCCCACCGCTGCGCACAGCCACCGCGTAATGAGCTTCTCTGGCGAAATTGACGGCCTTGACCACGTCGCCGGAGCAGGTGCAATAGACGATCAGCGCGGGGCGCCGGTCGATGGCGCCGTTCCATACCTTGCGCGCTTGCTCGTAGCCTGCGTCGCCGGGTACGACGATATGGCCACGGAGGTTTTGCCGGAACCAGTCGACACCCTCCAGCACGGGTTGCGCCGCGCCCGTTCCGCTACCCGCGCTCGCTCGATCAGTCGCCATCGGACTCACTCCTGTTGCTTGGCGTGAACCAGCAGGACAAACAGATGCTCACGGCAAAGCCCCCTTCACCATGACATCGATCAGTAGTCCTACAATCGTTGCCCGGCGTTTTAACGCTCGATGGGCTGAATGGACTCAACGGGAAATGGACGCGTTGATTGTTATGACGAAAAAGCGCATTTTCCGGTTGCCGGCTGGCTCACCACCGTAAATATAGTAAAGCAACAGAAAGTTGATTGTAGGGTTTTCCCGGTCTGCGGATGATCGCCTGCCACGGCCGCCGCACCGAATCCTGATAGCGCACGAGGATGAACCGGGCGCATTCGCCCATGTGTCGCGATGGCGCCCTGCCCCGTAAGTATCGCGATGTCCCTATCACGGTTCGTACTGGGACACCCTGTTGCGGCCGCTGGTTTTCGCCTGATACAGTGCCTCGTCGGCGGCCTTGATCGCGGCACTCAGGTCGTCGTCGGTCTCAGGTACGCGGCTGACCACGCCGATACTCGCCGTCACCCGCCCGTATTCGCTACCCGCATGCTCGATCTCGCACCCGGCGATCGCGCTGCGGATCCGTTCCGCAATTTCCGCAGCCCCCGACGCGGGTGTCTCGGGAAGCACGACCACGAACTCCTCCCCGCCGTAGCGGGCCGCCGTATCGGCGGGACGGCGAATGCTTGCGCTGATGCAGCGCGCCACCACCGCGAGCGCATCGTCGCCGGCCTGATGACCATAGGTGTCGTTGTAGGCCTTGAACCGGTCGATATCGAGAAACAGCAGCGACATTACACTGCGATTGCGCCGCGCGCGGCGCCATTCCTGCTCGAGTATTTCGCCGAGACTGCGCCGGTTGTTCAGGCCGGTCAGCCCGTCGGTGCGCGCGAGCAGTTGCAGTTCCGATTCCGCCCGCATGCGGCGCCGCAACTGGACACCCAACAGCATCGACAAGGCGACAAAGGCCGAACCGAACGCGAGCATCAGCGAACCAATGAACAGCGTGCGCCGGCGCCACGCGGCATAGATGTCCTGGTCCGCCGCCGCCACCATGATGATCAGCGGATAGCGCGGGAAGTTGGAGAACCAGTAAAGCCGGCGCGTGCCGTCGATGGACGCGGTCTCGCTGAAGCTGCCCTCCGGCTCGGACAGGAAGTGCCGGTAGGTGCTGGCCCCCTTGATGCTGCGCCCGACAATCCGGAGATCGTAGGGTTGCCGCATGATCATGATCCCGTTGTGGCCGATCAGCGACATCGAGCCGTGTGGGCCGAGCGAGAGCCCGGCGAACAGCGTGTGGAAGTACTCGAGATTGACGGTCAGCAGCACAATCCCGGCGAACGAGCCGTCCGGATGGGAGAGCCGTCGTGTCAGGGCAATGCTGGGCTCGCCGCCACGCAGACGCGACAGGTATGGGTCGCTGATGTAGAGGCCCACGTCAGGATGGTCGCGCTGGACGATAAAGTAAGGCCTGTCGGCGAAGTTGCCCGCGCGTGGGGTATCGCTCCCGGAGTCGATGACGATATTGCCCGCGGCGTCCAGCACCAGCATCGAGCCGAGGTATCGGGCGCTGGCCGCCCGGTCGAACAGCACCTGCCTGCGCAGATGGGGCGGCAGCGCCATGACCTCCGGCTGTTGCAGTCCGTCGACGACCGCCTGTAGCGACAGCTCATACAACTCGAAATTGCGCTCGATATCGCGCTGGGCGATCAAGGAGATGTCACGCAAGGTATCTCGCGTGTGACTCAGCGCATCGAGCCGCCCCTGATTGAGGACGAGCCCGCACAGGCCAACCATGACGATTGCAATCAACGCGCAGGAACCGACAACCAGCGAGGATGTCGAGGCGATTCGCCGGATGCGGTTGGCGAAAAAAGCGGACTGGTTCTTTTGCGTTCTTGTCATCTAAAGGCCACATCCGACTCCGTTTCCTGTTCCGGCGACACCGCTCAGCCAGAGCGGCCTGCCGGGCTGGAGGGCTTTCCTGTATTCAGACGTTCACCACCGAACAGAACGATTTCCGGGCAGTCTCCATATTGACCCAGTGCCGTGACAGCATGCATCGCGCGGACACCAAAATCAATCGGGGACGGCAATGAACGGCTCATGGTTTCGCGCGAACAGGGCGGCAGCCCAATCGGGCTCCACTGCTTCGGCCCATCAGATCGCCTCCATCGTCGCCACATTGGGCCTTAGCGCGATCATGCGCAGCGAATATCAGCCCCGCAGCTTGAGCGCCGATATGACGGCAACGCTTGCCGGCTACCTGTACGGCTTTTCCGCGGCCATCTGCACGGCATGGGCGATCGCCGATCAGGGGGTGGCCATGGACGCGGGCTGCCTTGCCATTGCCCTGATGTATCCGTGCATTGCCGGCACGCAATGGGCGGATGCTGAAAGCGATTCCGCGGCCTTTCATCAAGGCGCGGATGCTGGCCGCGCAGACGGCGAACAGTATGTCACCAGCGGGATTAACGGGTCGTTGCTGCCCGCCATGCTTGTGACCGGCTAAGGCCAGGTTGCACTAACGCGTTGCGCCATGAGGCGAGCAACGACACGGAACTGCAAGCAAAATGAAATCGTGCGCCCCTAAAGTTCGTGGAGACGTGACCGTCAACCTGGGTGTAGTCGTCAATTCAGGCGGCATCATCCCTTGCCAATTCGTTGGCTTATCGTTATAGTTTTCATAACAATGAACCTGAGAGAAATCGCCGGAATGGAGCGCGTTGCCCAGAGCCATTGGTTAGATACAGCGCGTCAGCCGATTGGTCGTGCGGCCGACCCATGGCTCGCGCACTATCCGTTCTTTCAAGATGCGTTGCGCCACGGCGAGGCAACATTTCGTGCGCTGCCTGACTACGCCAGGACGGTAGCGCTCAAACGCGTCACGATCGATTTGGCGGAGCAGGCTATCGCGTCCAGGATTCTGGACGACGTACGTGTGTCATTTATCGAGCTTTCAACGAATGCTGTGAGTGAGGTCGTTCAGCGTTATCTTGGCGGACAAGGCTCCGAAGGCGATGCCACAGGCGACCGCCCCGCTACATCGCGTCAAACCCAACTCCCGCCGGTTCCCAATCTGAATTACCCCCTTGTTGCAAGGCCGCCCTGCTTGCTTCGCCCGGACAGCACTGCGTTCCTCGACGGATGGATGCGGTTCTTCTCGTACGCCTCACGCGGCGATCCGACGATCCCGTTACTCGCCGTTGACTGGCGGGCCTTTCATGATCGACTGGGGACGCTTCGCGATTCCATGACCGGCCCGCACAAGTACGCACATCGAAATTTCGGCGAACCGCCACAAGCCTGACCGATACGGCGTACCAAGCTGCGCCCGGAACTGTCATCAATATCTATCGTGCTGCGCAAACTACGTCATCTCCTTTCGGCCCCCAGCGCCAGATTATTCGAAGAAAGTCCTTTAGGACGATTGCCCATGACAGGCGAAGCGGAGCCGACGGATAGCGCCGATTTTGGCTTACGCAATCCACTCGAAATTGGCACGTTTCTACGTGAGCTTGCTACGAGACAGGACTTCCTGACGGTTGACTACGGCTATGGCCAGATCGTCACGCGTTTGCTTCATGTCGACACAGAATCGAAAACATTCATTTTCGATTACGGAGCCTTGCGTCCCGTGAACCACGCCGTGCTGGCAGCCCACAAACTGCGCTTTGGCGCATCACCCGACGGCGTGAGAATCGAGTTCACGACGGGCATGCCATCCGAAGTCTCGCACGATAGTGCGCCCGCTTTCGAAGTCGCGCTCCCGAAAGTGCTTTTCCGCATGCAACGGCGCGAATATTTTCGGGTTGAAACGCCCGTGGTCGACCCGTATTTTTGCAGCGGGCAACTGCCGGATGGGCAATCCTTCCGCCTTGAGTTGCATGACCTGTCGCTCGGCGGTGTGGCATTGAAGACGCAGGACGAAAATATTGCGAATCTCGAAGTCGGTTTAACGCTGAATAATGTTGTTCTACACCTCAAAGAATACGGCGGCGTCACCCTGAATCTGCAGCTTGTCTCCCCTCGGCCGCACCCTGGCGGCGGGAAATTATTCATCCTGGGCTTCAGATTTCTATCCGTGCCCGCACAGGCGGAGAAAGTGCTTCAGCAACTGATCGCTCAACTGGAAATCCGACGTGGAGCACTTTTGCGCTAGCCCGCACCCCTCTCGCGCCAAAGAAAAACCCATGGCACCCTGACATCAAAACGCCGTGTTACTTCAGCCGATTATCATAGGCGCTGTTGAGTGCCAACCGGATGCTGAACATTCCGTTCGTCAGGTGCGAATTGCCCGGCTGTTTCGGCAACAATGCCAGCATTCCCTTTATGACATAGAGCATGATCAGCGCCCCGGACAGATCGCCCACGAACATCATGACGAAGCTTTCGATAAAGTTGTGCGTATCGCCTTGCAGTGCAAACCAGATGTGATGCAGCAAGGGATTCGCAATCGAATACGCGACGGCCAAGATCAGAAGCCGCTTCGGTGTGAGATTCGTCAACGAAGCACGCAGGTTATAGCGCTCCAGTGCAAGCCTGTAGACGAGGTACGGCGCCAGCGAACCAAAAATCGCTCCCGCAATGGCGCGCACCGGGTCATGTGGAAACCAATAGAGAAAGTCCATCAGCAGACCGCCGACCAGCAGGCCAATGAACCCGTCGACCCCAACGAGCAATGTGCTCAACAGGCGGATGCCCGATGGAAGATATATCCAGTTGACGCCGCGGACAAACGACGTATCCGCGAAAACCAGCTGATTGATCCATAGCGACACCACAAACGCTATCACGGTGCCGGTTATAGACAAGAAATGTAACCGTAAGCTGGACATCCGGTAAACTGCTCTCTCATGGTTATGATCGAGTGGATCATAACGCGCTCGCGTGTCGCTACGCGAGCGCCCTTTCAACAGCGCGCAAGCAATGACACGTCCCGCTGACATCTACCTGCGATTTCTGCAACTGGCCGAGGCGCTGCGGGGTTTGCCCGCGCTGCCTGGTCTGGACCCGCTCGAAGAGCGGATCCTCGAATTCGTGGCACGCGCGGCGCAAACCAAAGACCGGCTGTCGGTGCGGGACATGATGGCGCAAAGCCAGCTTGGCTCGCCCGCCACGCTTCACGCGCGCATCACATCGATGCGCGACAAGGGATGGTTGCAGCTCACCGACACCGAAGATTCGCGCCGCAAGCAGATTGAGCTTACGCCTGCGGCTTTGCGCCATTTCGACAAGCTCGCCGAGGCGTTCGCCAAAGCCGCGAAAGGGCCGTGAATGTGGCAGCGCACGGCTGCGCATGCGCCAATCGCGCACCTCAAGACGGCGCGACGATCTCAGGTCCCCGCATTGATCATCGCCTTGGGCACCGCGTGGTGCTGCAGCCCCCATTTGGCGAGTATCTTCTGATAGGTGCCGTCTTCCACCAACTGGTTGAAGGCATTCACGAGCGCGCTATTGAGCGCGCTGTTGTCCTTTGACATGCCGATCGCCGTGTACTGTGAGAGGAACGGTTGCCCTATTGGCGCGTAGGCATCGTGCTCCACCGAGTTTTGATACGGCAAGGTCTCGCCGCCCTGCACCGCGGCATCGATCCGGTTCTGGCGCAACTGCAGCCGGGCATCCGACGAGCCGTCCGTGCCCACCACCTTGATGGCCGGCTTGCCCGCCTTCACGCAATGCTGGTTGCTCCAGTTCGCGATGTCATTGGGAAACGACGTGCGCCGGCTCGTGCCCACCGCCTTGCCACACAATGCATCCATCGAGGCGAAGGCTCCGGCGCGCTCCTTGAGCGTGTAGAACTGCGGCCCGGTGGTGATGTAGTCGAGAAAGTTCACCGATTCTCGCCGTGCGGGTAAATCGGTCATGCCGGAAAGGATGACGTCCACACGGTGCGTGCCCAGCGCGCTCATCATCTGGTCGAAGCTGGTCTCCTGCCATTCGATCTTCACGCCGAGCTTCGTGGCGAGCGCTTCACCAAGATCGACATCGAAACCCGTCAACTTGTCCGATGCCGGATCCTTGTATTCGAACGGCGGATAGTTTGGCACGATGGCCGCAACGAGCACAGGCTTGCCGATGGAGGATGCGCCGGTTTGCGCCTCGCAAAGCGGCGCATGCAACGCAACGAGACTGACAAGCAGCGCGGCGACCTTTGGCAGACAGCGAAATGAGCTCATGAAAACTCCGTTGAGTCGTTGATCTGAATCGATACGCGCAGCACCCCGCGCAGGCTGAACACCTTCACCACGACGGCCCCTGATAGCTGTCTGCCCACTCGGCCTGCTTGCCCAACGCCTGACGCAGCCGCGCAATCTGCTCGGCGACTCGCTCCGGCGCCGTGCCGCCAAAGCCGCTGCGCGCCGCCACCGCCGCGTCGAGCGTGACATGCGCGAGCACAGAAGCCTCTAGCCGCACATCGACTCGCGCGAGCGTCTGAACGGAAGCATCGGCCAGTTCGATGCCTTGCTCCTCGCACGTGCGCACCAGCGCGCCCGTAATCTCGTGCGCTTCGCTGAACGGCACGCCGCGCAGTGCAAGCCAGTCGGCCACCTCGGTCGCCAGCGTGAAGCCGAGTGGCGCCTGCCTGCGCATCTCGTCGACGTTCACGCGCATCGTGCGCATCATCCCGGCCATGGCGGGCAGCACGAGTTCCAGGGTGTCGATGCAATCAAACGCGGCGATCTTGTCCTCCGCGAGATCGCGGTTGTAGGCCAACGGCAGCGACTTGAGCGTCGCCAGCAAGCCGCCGAGATTGCCGATCAGCCGCCCCGCCTTGCCGCGCGTGAGTTCGGCAATATCGGAGTTCTTCTTCTGCGGCATGATCGAGCTGCCTGTCGCATAGCCGTCGTCGAGCACGACCCAGCCGAACTGGCGCGTCGTCCACAAGATCACTTCCTCGGACAGCCGCGAGAGGTTGACCGACAGCATGCTCGCGACGAACACGAATTCGGCCACATGGTCGCGCGAGGCAACCGCATCGATCGAGTTCTCGCAGGGGCCGTCATAGCCGAGCTCCACGGCCGATAATTCGGGATGCAAACAGATTGCCGAGCCCGCGAGCGCGGCCGCGCCAAGCGGCGAGCGCGCGCTGCGCCGGTCCCAATCCGCGAAGCGCTCGAGATCCCGGTAGATGGCCTGCGCGTGCGCGAGCAGGTGATGCGCGAACACCACCGGCTGCGCCGGTTGCAGATGGGTGAAGCCCGGCGCCACGCTTTGCGTGTGCGCGCTCGCCTGCTCGAGCAGCGCATTCTGCAGGTCGAGCACGGCCGTTGTCAGCGTGCGGGCCTTGGCCCGCAGATACAGGCGCAGATCGTTCGCGGCCTGATCGTTGCGCGAGCGGCCCGCGCGCAGCTTGCCTCCGGTTGCGCCCAGACGCTTCGTGAGCTCGCGCTCCAGAAACGTGTGGACATCCTCGTCGTCCTTCGAGGGCGCGATCTCTCCCGCCAGGTGCTCCGCTTCAAGGCGGCCGATTTCGGCAAGCAGAAGCTGCAGCTCCTGCGCGGTCAGAATGCCGGCGCGATGCAGCTCCTGCGCATGCGCGCGCGATCCGGCCAGATCGTAGGGAACAAGTCGGAAGAAGCTCGGGTCCGATCGCGACAGCGCCTCCAGCGCCGCCGACGGACCCGTCTTGAAGCGGCCGCCCCACAAGCGTTCGACGGGTTCGGATTGATTCATGGTCATATTCCTATATCTATTCGGATTCCTGATTGATATCCACCCAGCCTTCCTGCCCGCGGCGTGCTGGATCAGTGGAGTGACAGCCTCGCGCCGTCACCCACCGCGCCGCACCATCAGTTGGTGGGCGTCCCGTTCATCGTCAATTGACGCACTGCGCTCGACTGCAAGCCCCACTTCGCGACGATCTTGCCGTAGGTGCCATCGGCCATCAGCTTCTCGAGGGCGCCGTGCACGGCATCGCGCAACTGCGTGTTGGCCTTCGCGAAGGCGATACCCTCGGGTGACGTCGCAAACGGCTCGCCAATGGGCCGGTAGGTGTTCGGCTCGAGTTTCATCGCGTACGGCAGTGTCTCGCTGCCCTGCACGCCCGCCACGATGCGCCCCTGCTTCAACTGCATGCGCGCCGACGACGTGTCTTCCGTGCCAACCACCGAGATCGGCGCCTTGCCCGTGCAGTTTTTCACGCTCCATGCAGCGGTGTCGGCGGGAAACGAAGTGCTGCGGCTCGTGCCGACCGGCTTGCCGCACAGGTCGGCGGGCTGGCGAATGTCCTTGCCTTGCGCGCTCGCCAGCACATAGAACTGGGCGCCCGAATTGAGGTAGTCGATGAAATCCGCGGCGCCGCGGCGGCCCGGCACGTCGCTCACGCCGCTCAGCACCATGTCCACGCGCCCCGTTTCCAGCGACGGCAGCAGTTGCTCGAACGCAGACTCCTGCCAGTCGATCTTCACGCCAAGCTGTTTGGCGATCGCATTGCCGAGATCGATGTCGAAGCCGACCAGCTCACCGCTATCGGGGTCCTTGTACTCCATGGGCGGATAGATTGCGTTGACGGCCACCTTGATCGTGCGGGACTTCGCGATGGCGTCCGGCAATGCCTGCGCATGCGCGGCAGCACCGAAGAGCAGCGTCGAGAGACACAACACCATGGCTCGCGATGCATCGCGCAGTGGATTGAACTTGTGCATGGGAAAATGACCTTTCATGGGTGGGCGTGGATCGAAATTATGCATAGTCGGCTCGCATTCGTTCAACGGAGCACGGGCCGCGCATCCGCTTCGCCTTTCAGCCAGCCTGCGAGGATGCGGGCGTCGGCGAGTTGCTCCAGTTCGAGTAGCGCCTGCGCGAGGGTGCCGGCCGATGCTTCGTCGAGCACGATACCTGCCAGCGAACGGTACTTCGCCAGCAGGTCCGCTTCCGACAACGGATTGCCTGGGTCGCCGAGCGGCGTGAGCACCTGCCGCGAACGAGGCGGTGCGTCGGCCAGCGTGAGCGTGATGACGGGCTCGTCCAGGTCGGACATCGACGGGTCGACTTCGAGCACGACCCGCTCCATCACGGCTCTCACGCGCGCATCGTGGCGGGCGGGATCGAGGTACGCCGCGAGCCCCGCATGGCCGTTCACGAGCGCGGAGCTGATCGCAAAAGGCAGGCTCATCTGCGACGAAGCCAGATTGCGCAGATCGCGTCCTCCGCACATGTTCGCCACGAACGCGCTCAATCGAACCTGCACGCCCTGCAGCCGCTGCGGATCGCATGGCCGCTCGCGCATCAGTTCGAGCGCTGCATCCACGGCGGCATGCGTGCTGCGGCACGACGCATGCGGCTTGATCGAGCAGCGCATGATCTTCCACGTCTCGCCCAGTTCGTGCAACAGCGCTTGCGGCTCGCGCGTGTCGCGCGCAAAGGCGTTGAAAAAGCCGCCCCATGCGTCGGCGAACACCTGCGTCGGCCCGCTCACGCCTTCTCTCGCGAGCAAGGCCGCCAGCAGGCCGCCCTCCGCCGCGCGGCCCGTATGCATGCGTTTCGTTTGCGAGGCGTCGTGGATAAAGCCCCACAGGCCGCCGCTGAAGCTCCCTGCATGCCCTAGCGCCGCCGCCGTGCGCGCGGCATCCAGACCGAGAATCCGCGCGCTCGCGGCCGCCGCCCCGAACACGCCGCACGTCATGGTCGAGTGCCAGCCATAGCCGTTGTGCGCGGAATAGCCGCCGCAGGCTTCGAGCACACGCCGGCCCACGTCGTAGCCCAGCACCACCGCAGCGATCAGTTCCCGCCCCGATACCGGGCGCGCGGTGCAACTGAGCGCCGCGAACACGGCAGGCAGCACCACGGCGCCCGAATGATCGCAGCCGCCCGAGTCGTCGAGTTCGAGTGCATGCGCGGCAACGCCGTTGACGAATGCCGCGCCGCGCGCACCGAGCCATTGCTTCGTACCCCAAACCAGCGTTTCGCCTGGGCCGTCTGCGCTCATGACCGCGAGCGCGCTGCGCGGCTCCAAAGCCGCCGAGCCTGCCAGGGCGGCGCCCATCGTGTCGAGGATATGCTGCTTCGCCTTGTGGACCACGGCGTCGGGCAAGGCCTCGCCGGCGACGCTCGCCACGAATGCCGCGATGTGCTGCGAGAGGGAAAGGTCGCGTGCGCTCATCTTGTGGCCATCCGGTGCCGAGCGAAAATTTCGACGGGATGCCCGGGCTCGTTGCGCTCGACACTGCTGCGCCACCACGTTGCCACCTGTTCGCCCGTCGCGAACCACACATCATCGCGTTCGCGCATGTCTTCCAGCAGCGCGCGCAGCACGTCGATGCGTCCCGCCGTCCCGATGATCTCGGGATGCAATCTCAGCACGAAGCACAGGCCGAATCGATGGAAGGCAGCGAAATCCTGCTTCCAGTTGGCGAGCACTTCGCGATACGAAGGAATACGCGGCTGGCCCACGGGCACCGCGGGAGACAGGTTGTAGACGAAGTACGGCTCGTCTTCGAGCTCGTAGTGCAGCGGCAGCTCGACGAGCGGCGCAGCGGGGCCGGCGTGCGCACCGCGCTCGGCGGTATCGCGAAGATGGAAGTACGGCAGGTCGTCGCCGCGCCATGACGACGACCATATGACGCCTTCGCTACACAGGAAGTCCGCGAAGCCGGGCGCCCAATTGCCGTAGAACGAACGAAAACCGCGGATGCCGCGGCCCAGCTTTTCGGCGATGGCCTGCTTTGCGGCGCGAAAGGCGTCCTTCTGCTGATCGAGCGTCAAGGTGTCGAAGTTCTCGCAGCGAAAACCGCTGGTGCCGATCTCGTGCTCCTGCGCCGCAATGCGTTGCACCAGATCCGTATGCGTCTGCGCGACCCGTCCGGGCAGAAACCAGCTCGTCGGCACACCGAATTCATCGAACGCGTCCAGCATGCGGTCCACGCCGCGTTTCGCGCCGTAGCGCCATACCGAAAGCGACTTTTCGCGTCCGGCAATGGCGGGCGCCTGCGTGAGGATGCCATTCTCATCGTTGAAGTCGACCGTGATGACTACCGCGCAGCGCGCGCTCCCTGACCAGCGATGTGATTTCATGCGCAAGCCCCCTCGCGATGCGCCGATGCTTCATTCTCGAGCCACCATTGCGCGACATCGCGGCAGGTGGCGAACCAGACGTCGCCCTGCGCGCGCATGTAATCGATCAGTCTTTCGAGCAGCGCGATACGCCCGGGCTTGCCCGATACTTTCGGATGGAACAGGGTCGTGAGACACAGGCCGTCCCGATGCGAGCCGTCGAACTCGCGCCGCCAGTTGTCGAGCGTCGTCTCGTAGCTCGCAATGCGGTCGAGGCTCGACGGGAAATCGGGGTTGCGGTGATACGCCAGCGATGCGTAGTCGTCGAGCTCCCAGCGGCCGGGGATCTCGACCATCGGCTCGGCATGGCCCGGCGCGTGCAGCAGATAAGGACGATCGTCGCCGCGCATCGAGCTCGAATAACGCACACCCGCTTCCATGAGCACGTCGATCGTGTCCGGTCCCCAGTCGCCGGACGGCGTGCGAAAGCCCACCGGACGAATGCCCAGGTGGCGCGAGAAAATCTCGACGCAGCGCGCCATCACCGCGCGCTGGCCTTCGCGGTCGAGCGTCCAGAACGCTTCATGGCGGTAGCCGTGGTAGGCCATTTCATGTCCGCCTTCGAGGATCGCCGCGCATTGGCGGGGCCAGTTCTCGATCACCCACCCGGGCACGAAGAACGTGGCCGACACCCCCCGTTCGTCGAGCATGTCGAGCAGACGCGCGAGCGCGCGCCAGGGTCCATAGCTGCCGAGCGTGAAATAGGCCGGATTGCGCCAGATCGAGCCGTCGAGCATCGCATCGCCCGTCGGCCCGTCCAGATCGAATGCGAGCGCCACACAGGAGCGCTTGCCCTCGGGCCAGCGCGGCGCGCCCGGCCCTGCACGATCGACAGGCGTAACAGGTCCACGCAGTCGAGACGATGCGTTCATCAAACACTCTCCAACAGTTCAAGGTTGTGCCGTGCCCCGGCCAGAGCCGATCGTCGCAATCGCCACGATCGGCCCTGGCGGCCTGATCCGCGTCAGGCCAGCACCGCTGAAATGAAGTCCCGGGTGCGCGCGTGACGCGGCTCGCCCAGCACCTGCTCGGGCGGGCCGGCCTCGATCACCTGGCCCTGATCCATGAAGACCACCCGGTTGGCCACTTCGCGCGCAAAGCCCAGCTCGTGCGTCACCACGATCATCGTCATGCCGCTCTTCGCGAGGTCCCGCATCACCGCCAGCACCTCGCCCACCAGCTCCGGATCCAGCGCCGAGGTGGGCTCGTCGAACAGCATGAGCTGCGGATGCATGGCCAGCGCGCGCGCAATCGCCACGCGCTGCTGCTGCCCGCCCGAGAGCTCCGAGGGGAACGCATCGCATTTGTGTGCGAGCCCGACTCGCGCGAGCAACGTACGGGCCTCTTGCTCCGCGTCCGTGCGCCGGCGCTTGAGGACCTGCACCGGCCCTTCGATCACGTTCTCCAGCGCCGTCTTGTGCGGGAAGAGGTTGAAGCGCTGAAACACCATGCTCGTGGCCAGCCGCTGACGCGCCACCTGGCGCTCCGTGAGCTCGTGCAGGCGGTTGCCCACCCTGCGGTAGCCCGCGAGCTCGCCGTTCACCCAGAGCGCGCCGTCGCTGATCTGCTCGAGCTGGTTGATGCACCTGAGGAAGGTGCTCTTGCCCGAGCCCGACGGCCCGATCACGCACAACACTTCTCCCTTGGCCACATCGAGCGTGATGCCCTGCAGCGCCCTGAAATCGCCATACGACTTGCGCACGTTCACCGCGCGTACGATCGGATTCATTCCGGCTTCCTCCTCTCCCGACGCGGCTGGCGCGACGCGCTGCGCCCCGTGCCGCGTGCATAGTGCCGCTCGACCCGCGACTGCGCGAACGACAACACCGTGACCACCACCAGATACCAGATGCCCGCCACCATCAGGAGCTCGATGACGCGTGCGTTCGCGTAGTAGATGTTCTCCGCGTTGTGCAGCATCTCCGCGTACTGGATCACGCTGGCGAGCGACGTGAGCTTGACCATGCCCACCAGCTCATTGCCGATAGGCGGCACGATCACGCGCATCGCCTGCGGCAGGATGATCCGGCGCAGTGCCTGCAGGCGCGGCATGCCGATCGACTTGGCCGCCTCGTATTGGCCGGTATCCACCGATAGCAGGCCGGCGCGCACCACCTCCGACGTATAGGCCCCCTGGTTGATCCCGAGTCCGAGCAGCGCGGCCAGAAACGGCGTCATCACATCCACGGTGCGCAGGCTGAACAGCCCAGGAATGCCGAGCGTGGGGAACACCAGCGCCAGGTTGAACCACAGCAACAGCTGCAGGATCACCGGCGTGCCGCGAAAGAGCCACACGTAGCCCCGGGCGACCGCTTGAAGCACCGGATTCGTCGACAGCCGCATGATGGCCGTGACGACGCCCAGCAAGATGCCGAGGCCCATCGCCAGCACGGTCATCACGATCGTGTTGCCGAGGCCGATCAGTATCGAGCGCGCCGTGAGAAAGCGCCCCACGTAGCGCCACTCGATCTGCCCATGGGCGAACGCGAGCACCACGTACGCGATCAGCGCGACGATCACCGCCGACGCCGCGTAGCGCCCCCAGTACCGGCGCTTCACATGCTCCAGCTGCGAAATGTCGCCCCAGCCCTCGGGGGCGCTTGCAAGATCTGCATGGCTATCGGGGAGCTGCCCGAGTTCAGCCTTCATCAGTGCGACGCTACGTTGGACCATGCGGGTCTCCGTGACTCAGTAAAAACCAGCAGCGGGGCGCGACTCCATTCCCTTTGAGCCGCGGCGTCTGACAGCCGATGTATCCCGGCCTGCCGCGCGACGCTCGCCCCCGCCTTGTGGAGTGATTTAAGACCGCCATTATCCTGGTGGCAAACGGTAAAATCTCATGGTTGCCATGCGAGATGTGCATAAATGAAGATCGAGCGCTATCCCCCCTTCAACGTGCTCCAGACGCTGCTGGTGGTCGCCCGCTGCGGGAGCTTCACCGCCGCCGCACAGCAGCTCTATCTGAGCCAGAGCGCGGTGAGCCGGCACATCCAGCAGATCGAGGATTATTTCGGCTGTCCGTTGTTCGTGAGGCATACGCGCATGGTCGTGCCGACCACGGAATGCCACCGGCTCGTGCCCATCGTCGAAGAACTGCTCGCCACGGCCCGGCGTTCCATGCACATCACGAGCACGGGCGGCCAGACCGTCACGCTGCGCGTCACGCCGACACTCGCCGCGCGCTGGCTGCTGCCGCGCCTGAACGACTTCTACGTGAAGGTCCCCGGCACGCAGCTGAACATCGATACGGCGTGGTTTCTGCCGACGAATTTCGGCGAAGGCACGCTCGATGCCGCCATTCTGTTCGGCACCGGCAACTGGGAGGGCCTGGAAGCCACCTGCTTGATGCGCGAGCGGTTGACGCCGGTCTGCGCCCCGCAGATTGCAGGCGGCACGCCGCCGCTCGCGCAGCCCGAAGACCTCAAGCAGCATACCTTGCTGCATTCGAGCTTCGGCAGGCGCGGATGGATGCTGTGGCTGCAGCAGCAGGGCGATCTCGCAAGCCATGCATATCGGGAACAGGTGTTCGATACGCTCGACCTCGCATTCAGCGCCGCGGTGCGCGGCATGGGCGTGGCGCTCGGCGACCTCAACCTCGTCGAAGAGAATCTGTCGAACGGCTCGCTCGTGGCGCCCTTCGCGCACGTGGTCGAGACCGGCGCCGGATACTATCTGGTGCACCCGCCACGCAATGAGTATCGGGAGAAGCTGAAACCGCTGCTGGAGTGGCTGTTGGCGAGCATCGCGAGCAAGGAGCGCGAGCACCCAGCCTGACAAGCGACGGGCCCGGCATCAGCGGCCGCTGTGAGTGTCGCGCTCGCACAGACGCAATCCGTCAACCCACGCGTGCAACCGGCCAATCCCCCCGCAGCCGCAGTCTTTCCGTACCGGTTTTCGTACGCGCATCTGTACCGGTACTGTACCGATTTCCGCGGCTAAACTGGCTGCCAGTTCATCGGCGCGATCTTCACGGATCGCCGCCCTTTCCCTGGAGCCAACGCACCATGCTGTCCGAAATGCTCAGCGCCCTGCCCGCCGGCATGCTCTTCGTGGTCGTCACGACCATCACGCCCGGCCCCAATAACACAATGCTGCTCGCCTCCGGCGTCAATTTCGGTTTCAAGCGCACGGTGCCGCACATCCTCGGCATCAGCGCGGGCGTCGTCGTGCTCATGCTCTCGGTGGGATTTGGGCTCGGCGAGGTGTTCCGGCACGTGCCGTGGCTTTATACGGCGCTCGAGGCCGCTAGCGTCGCCTATCTGCTCTGGCTTGCGTGGAAGATCGGCACCTCGGGCATGATCAAGGAGAAGCGCGGCGAGCGCCGCCCCATGCGCTTTCATGAAGCCATCGCGTTTCAGTGGATCAACCCGAAGGCGTGGATGATGGTGCTCACCGCGGCTACCACGATCCGGCTCTCGGCGGATTTCGGTGTCAACACTGTCGTGATGGCTGTGCTGTTTTATGTGATCGGCCTGCCGTGTATTTGTGTGTGGGCCGCGTTTGGGACCGGCATGCGGAGATTTCTTGATGATCCGCGGCGGCTGCGCACGTTTAATGTCGCTATGGCGGTGGCGCTGGTCGCGTCGATGTATCCGTTGTTTGCACATTTGGTGCAGGGCTAGCGTCTGCTCGCGCTAGTGGCGGGCCTTTGGGCCCGTTTTGAAGCATCACGGGTGACGATGATGGCGGACCATCCTGGTCTGTTTTTTTGTGGGTTATTGGCGTTGGCCTTAACTTGTTTTCGCGG
>NZ_BAYD01000063.1 GCF_000685075.1 Paraburkholderia oxyphila NBRC 105797 | reverse complement strand
CGGCCCGCCGCGAAAACAAGTTAAGGCCAACGCGCGAAAGCGCCAACCCGCGAAAGCACAAAGCGCGATAGCGCTTCAAACATCTTCCCCAACTTTGAACACAGCCACCAGCTGATCAAGCTCCGCCGCTTGCTGCTTCAAGCTCTCCGCCGCCGCGGCACTTTCCTCCACCAGCGCCGCATTCTGCTGCGTCACCTGATCGAGCAACTGCACCGCATCGCCAATCTGCCCAATACCCGCACTCTGCTCCAGACTAGCCGAAGTAATCTCACTCATCATGGTGCTAACGCTCTGCACCTGCGAAACGACATCGTCCATCACCTTGCCGGCATCGGCAACCAGCCGCGACCCGGCATCCACCGTCCCCGCACTATGCTCGATCAACGACTTGATCTCTCGGGCAGCCTGCGCACTGCGCTGCGCAAGATTGCGCACCTCCGAAGCCACCACCGCGAAACCGCGCCCCTGCTCGCCAGCACGCGCAGCCTCCACCGCCGCGTTGAGCGCGAGAATATTCGTCTGAAAGGCGATGCTATCGATCACCACAATGATCTCCGAGATCTTGCGCGACGCCTCGCTGATCTGCTCCATCGTGCTCACCACCTGCCCAACCACCTCCCCGCCTTGCGCCGCCGCGCCGGAGGCCCGGCTGGCCATCTGCGCAGCAGTGTGCGCCGTCTCCGAATTGTTCTTCACAGCAGCCGTGATCTCCTCCATCGAAGCCGCAGTCCGCTCGAGATTGCTCGCCTGATCTTCGGTGCGCTGGCTCAAGTCGGCATTGCCCATTGCGATCTGCGAGGAGCCAATCGCGATCGACATCGAAGAGGCCCGCACGCGGCGCACGAGCGTGTTCATCGACGCTACGAAGCGGTTGAACGCGTCGGCGAGCTGCCCGATTTCATCCGTGCTCTCGACTTTCATCTGGCGGGTGAGGTCGCCCTGGCCGCTTGCGATCTCCGCAAGCAGCGTGGCCGCGCGGCGCACCGGCGCGGCAATGGCGCGCCCCACCAGCAGGATCACCGCGAGTGCGCCAGCGAGACCCACGACGGCGGCAATGACGGTCGCCATACGGATCGCGCGCTCGAACGGCCCGAGCATTTCAGCCTGCGGCACCTCCACCACGACGTAGGCATTCAACTGCGGAACGAACGAGGTAGCGATGAATCGCGGCCCACCGGGCGGCGTGTAGCTCATATAGGTGTAGGGCTGGCCAGACAGCAGCCTGGACGCGGCGTCGGCGGGCATGCCGGGCAGGTCCTTGAGGAAGTGCTTGCCGTCGACCAGCGCGGTGTCGCGGTGGATCATGATCGCGCCGTCCGGATGCACGAGATACGCAAAACCCGTCTCGCCGATCTTGTAGCTCGCGACGCCCGCGGCCAGCGCGTCCACCGAGAGCGCCATGGACGCCACGCCAGTCGGGCCCGCCTGGCCGTTCGCGCCGTCCACGCGCGCGTTGATGAACATGGTGTAGGTGCCGAGGCTCACGTCGCGGTCCATGCTCACTTCATAGGGCTTGCCGGTGGCGAGGAAGGCCTGGAGCCACTGATCGTGGTCGCCGAGCTTGCGCTGCAGGCCGGCTTCGGTGTAGTAGTTGCCGCTCTTCGTGGACGCCCATTGCACGCTGACGGCCTTCTGCTCCGTCTTCACGTTCTGCGCAAGGCGCATCCACATGGCGGTGCCGGCGTCGGGCTCGCCGTCGGCCTCCCATTGCTGGAGAAAGGGATCGGTCGCCATGGCCTGCGCCGCGGTGATGGGCCCCGCGAGCTGGCGCTCGATGTCGGCGCGAATGCCCTTCACGGCAGTTGGCAGTTCGTCTTGCACGACGCGCGCGCGCACCGTGTCGCCAATTAGCCAGATGCTCAGCCCGCTCGAAATGCCGATGAAGATCAGCAGGCAGGTGGTCATGCTCAGAACCAGTTTGTTCTGAATGGAAAGCTTGCGCCAGATGGACATGAAGGGGTCTCGACAACGTTAAACCGCGGGTCTGTTAAACGTTATCGGTCGATTCGGCGAGAACTTTATTGGGTGGCGCGTATATGTGCTATATCGGCAGCGCAGTGGTCGCGCGCGGCGTGGTCCGCACGCGCTATAGTCCGTAATTGTCCGATGAATAGGCGAGGAAAGCCATGAGCGCAAGCGACAGGAAGCGTATTTCGACCGCGTGCATCGGCGCATTGCTGCTCTCGATGGTTTGCGCATGCACCACGAGCGCATCCGCCGATGTAGCGCCGTGCGCGCCCGGCCAGCTCGAATTGAGCCTCGACGATGGTGGCGGAGAGTTCACCGGCATGTCCCACGGCGGCACCTATGTGGTACTGCGCAATCTCGGCGCCACCGCGTGCCGGCTGCCCGCGCGCCCGGACGTGACCTTCCTCGATGCGCGCGATGAGGCACTGCGCGCGTCCTTGCAGCCGATACGCGGCATGAACCCGGGGCCCGTGCTGCTGCCCGTCGAGATTCCCGCGCAGGCACGCGTGCGCGCAAGTCTGCGTTGGGTAACGGGCGAAGTCTTCGACGACACGCAATGCATCGATCCGGCTTTTGTCAGGATCGGCATTGGAGAGGGCGCGCTGACCACGCCCTTTCACGGTCATCTGTGCGGCTCGCGCGCCGAGGGGCCGCTCTATCAGATGGTGCCGTTTCAGCCGCTCCAGACGACTCAGCCGGATTGAGTCCCGCCCGGCTATCGCGCGTCGCTGTCCTGGGCTTGCGCGTCTTTGAGCCGCTTGCGGTGCGCGGCCACCTTCGCCCGATTGCCACAAATAGCCATGCTGCACCAGCGCCGCGCATGGCCGCGCGTGTGGTCTGCGAATAGTAGCGTGCAACGCGGGCCCTCGCAGGCTTTCACATGCGTGAAGTCCTCGTCGCACACCAGTTTTGCCAGTGCTTCCGCTATCGGCATCAATAAGGACTCCGGTGTTTTGTGCCGGCGCTCCGCGCGTAGTGCGAATGAGGATGCGCCGTCAGGGGTGTTGGCCACGAGCTCGCCGTGTTGCTCGTCGCGTTCGAGCAAGCGGTTCAGGGGTTCGAGCGCGTGCAAATCGGCAGCGCGCAATGGCTGGCCTTTGCGCTCGTGCACGAATGCCCTGAACCACTCGCGCAGTGCCCTCGCTTGCGCGGCAACGGCGTCGAACTCGGCCTGACCGAACTGCGCGCGCAACGCCGCCAGCGCTTCGCGCGGCACCATCTGCGCCTGCTCCAGCCAGTCGAGCAAGCCCTCTCCATCGCCGATCCAGTCGACCGGCTCATCCACCGGCGTGGCGACTGAATTCAGAAAGTCGAGGCCCGGTGCGTCGGCCACGAAGATCGCGGGGAGCGGTCGATAGTCCATTTCGTGTGATGAATCGGCGTGGATCATGAAGAAATAGTAACCTCTAAAAAATGTCTTGACAAGTTACGCACCGTGTTTGTAACCTCTAAGACATGCATTGACGGGTTACAAATTCCCGCGCCGATGGCGATCGCCAATAGCGGCGCTTCTCAAGTCGAAGGAGCAAGACATGTCTTCTGGCAATACGGGCGTGGTGCTGGTCCACGGTGCATGGGCGGACGGATCGAGCTGGAGCAAGGTTATCGAGGGGTTGAACGCGCGTGGCGTCGCGGCGGTTGCGGCGCCGCTGCCGCTCACGTCCCTGCAAGACGATGTGGCCGCGCTCGAGCGCGCGATCGAGCGCGTCGGCGGTCCGGTCGTGCTGGTTGGGCACGCCTATGCGGGTGCCGTGATCGGCGCGGCGCGGGTCGATCGTGTCGCGGCGCTGGTCTACGTGGCCGCGCTCGCGCCCGACGAGGGTGAAACGGTGGCCGACGTGTTCCATCGTGGAGACCCCCACCCGCAGGCACCGAAGCTCGCGCCGGACCCGCACGGCTGGATATGGCTCCCGCGCGAGGCATTCGCGAATGCATTCGCACAGCACGCCACGCCGAACGAGGCCGCGGTGCTGGCGGCGATCCAGCGGCCGATTGCGGCGGCCTGCATCGGCGAGGCGGTGGGGCGGCCGCGCTGGAAGGACACGCCCGCGTGGTTCCTCGTCGCCGGGCAGGACCGCATGATCGATCCGGCGACGCAGCGCTTCATGGCGCGGCGCATGAATGCGCATATCGTCGAGTCGGATGCCGACCACACGCCGGGCGTGACGGCGCCGGACCTTGTCACCGAAGTGATTTCGCAGGCGCTGGCGTCTGTTTCCGCGCAGTGAAACGCACGCCAGCCGCATTCATTCGCACAACTGCATGTTTCCCGAGGAGGAACCTCATGAGCACCATCGCCTATCGAAACGCCGACGTGGACGGTTTTCGCGTCTTCTACCGTGAAGCCGGCCGCCCAGGCGCGCCGAAGCTGTTGCTGCTGCACGGCTTTCCGAGTTCGAGCCATATGTTTCGCGACCTGATTCCGCGGCTGGCCGGACAATTTCATATCGTCGCGCCGGACCTGCCGGGGTTCGGGCAGTCGGACATGCCGGGGCGCGAGCGCTTCGTCTACAGCTTCGAGAATATCGCTGCCGTCATCGACCGCTTCACGGAAGTGATCGGCTTCGACCGCTTTGCCGTCTACGTCTTCGATTACGGTGCGCCCACGGGCTTTCGGCTTGCGCTCAAGCATCCCGAGCGGATTACCGCGATCATTTCGCAGAATGGCAACGCTTATGAAGAAGGGCTGAGCGACGGCTGGAATCCGATCCGTGCGTACTGGCAGGATGCGTCGCCCGCGAATCGCGAGGCGCTGCGCGCGATGCTTACGTACGAGACCACGGTATGGCAATACACGCATGGCGTGAGCGATACGGAGTCCGTATCGCCGGACGGGTACACGCTCGACGCTCACTATCTCGAACGGCCCGGCGCGAGCGAGATCCAGCTCGATCTGTTTCGCGACTATCGGAACAACGTCGCGCTGTATCCTGCGTTCCAGGAGTATTTCCGCACGCACCGGCCGCCATTTCTCGCGGTATGGGGCAAGAACGATCCATTCTTCTTGCCACCGGGCGCGCAAGCGTTCCAGCGTGACATGCCGGACGCCGTGGTGCGCTTCTTCGATACGGGGCATTTCGCGCTGGAGACCCATGCGGCGGAAATTGCCGAAGCCATCTCGGACTTTCTCGTCCGTTGATGACCGCGAGCGGCGCAACGGCTTGTGCCGTGCGCCACTGCGAGCCTGATTCCACGATTCACGAGGAGCTGCATCATGGTTGGTCGAGTTGCAATTGTCACGGGCGCAAGCCAGGGTATCGGACGCGCGACGGCGGTTCGTCTCGCGCGGGACTTCGACGCGCTTGCGCTGGTCGCGCGCAGCCGCGAGCATCTTGAAGAGACGGCCGCGGCGGTGGTCGAGGCAGGCGCGCAAGCGCTCGTCATCGATGCCGATCTTTCGCAGCCCGAGGCCGCGCCGCAGGTGGTGGCCCAAACCCTCGCGGCGTATGGCCGGATCGACGCGCTGCTCAATATCGCGGGCGCGGTGCCACAGATCGACGTGTTCGAGATGACCGACGACGAGTGGGAGCGCGGTCTCGCGCTGAAGCTGCACGGCGCGCGGCGCCTGACGATAGCGGCATGGCCGTCGCTAAAGTCGAGTGGGGGCTCGGTGGTGCTGATGTCGGGCAATTCCGCACTGTTTCCGAAGGCGCCGTATGCGGCGGTCGGCACCATCAACGCGGCCATCGTGGCGCTTGCCAAGGCGTTCTCGGATCGCGGCATTGCCGACGGCGTGCAGGTCAACAGCGTGCTGCCCGGGCCCGTGATGACGGGCCGCCGCCAGTCGTATCTGGCGCATTGGGCGCCGCTGCACAACATGAGCGTGGAGGAGGCGACGGCCCGCTTTCCCGCGGAGGCGGGCATCGCGCGCTATGGCACGCCGGAGGAAATCGCCGAGCTGATGGCCTTCGTGGTGTCCCCCGCCGCGCACTGGATGACCGGCACGACGCTCAGGATGGACGGTGGCGAGGTCAAGTCGATCTGAATCGAGGGAAGGCCGAATGCGATGACTCCCGCCGCAAGGGCAGATTGCGCGCGCCCGGCACGCGCGCGCTATACCGCCGCGAACTCGATCCGGTCCCGTCCCGCACGCTTCGCGTCATAGAGCATCGCATCCGCGCGCAGATACATGTCCCAGGGGCTCGCCTGCGCTTCGGGATTGCGCGCATCGTTGCCGCGCCATGCCACGCCGAAACTGATCGTGAGCGCGCGGCGCGCCATCTCGCGTTGCGGCAGCAGCAGCGCCTTCACCGCGCGCTGCATGCGCTTGACGATGCGCAGCGCCTCGGACGCGGCGTTCACGAACAGCAGCACGCAGAATTCGTCGCCGCCCAGCCGGAAGAGGAAGTCGTCTCCGGCGCGCAGGCATCTCGTGACCGACCGCGCGACGGCGCGCAGCACCTGGTCGCCGGCGTTATGGCCGTAGGTGTCGTTGAAGGTCTTGAAGTTATCGATGTCGAAGACGCACAGCGCGGCGCTATGCGTGCGGTCGCGCAGGCGCGCGTCGCTCGCCAGCACCGCTTCGAGATGGCGGCGGTTGTACGCGCCCGTCAGCGAATCGGTAATCGTCAGTTGCGCGAGCGCCGAATTCTCGGCCTCCAGCTCGCGAATGCGCCGGATCAGGCGCAGCCGCTCGCTGCGGGCGAGCGGGCGCGGCGGCACACGGATGGCGCGCGCTTTGCGGCCGATCATCGGCGGGGAATGCGATCTTGCGCGCGCAACAAAGCTCGCGCGCCTTGGCGGGGCACTGTTGTTGGACATGTGGTCTCAGCATGTGGCGACGAAGCCTGTTTCGGCCGTCCGCCCAGCCCGGTTGTGACAGCGGGGCCTTGGCGGACGGTCCGTCTTTTATCTCATTATGTGTCGGTATTTCGTCGGCTACTGTCAGACATTGTTAATTTTGCGTTGACGATTGCCTGACACCCGCCTGAGACCTGGCTGAGACCCGCCCGACACCCAGGCTCACATCGGAATCTCGGAAGTGAGCTTGATTTTCTGCATCGGAATATCGGTTTTCACGCTCTGCACGCCGGGAATGCGCGTGAGGTATTCCATCTGGAAGCGCCGGTATTCGTCGAGATCGGCGGCCACGATGCGCAGCAGGAAATCGCAGTCGCCGGCCATCAGATGGCATTCGACCACGTCGGGGAATTGACGCACGGCCTCGGCGAAGCGGTCGACCGTCTGGGCATCCTGGCCCTTGAGCCAGACGCGCGCGAACACGGTCAGCGCTTTGCCCACTTTGGCCGGATTGAGCACGGCCACGTACTTCTCGATCACGCCCGCTTCCTCGAGCAGACGCACGCGCCGCAGACATGGCGAGGGTGAAAGACCGACCTGCTGCGCGAGGTCGACGTTCTGCAAACGCCCGTCGCGTTGCAGGGCGTTGAGGATGCGCCGATCGATGGCGTCGAGCTTCACCTGGTGTTCCATACCGAAATCCGTGGAGTTATTGGCACTGAATGCCAAATTCTCTTTACAAAATGGCAACAACGCAACCCGATTCGAACGCATTCCGCAGAAAATAGGCGTCCTTTGCAGGAGTCGTAAAGTCAATGAGCAGTATCCCTGGACAGGCCGCCGGTGCGCGGCAATCGTATGAATCGTCGGAAGTCGCGCGCGGCATGCGCGCGGCGCTGCCCGTCATGATGGGCTTCGTCCCGTTTGCGCTGGTGCTGGGCGCGCAGGCCACCCAAAAGGGCATGACCCTGCTCGAGGTGCCAATGATGACGGGCATGAACTTCGGCGGCGGATCGGAATTCGCGGCGATCCGCCTGTGGACGTCGCCCCCGCATATCGCGCTGATCGTGGCGATGTCGTTTCTCGTGAATGCCCGTCATATCCTGATGGGCGCGGCGTTCGCGCCGTACCTCCGGCACGTGCCGTTGCGGCGCGCGCTGGCCTCGCTCTTCCTGATGTGCGACGAAAGCTGGGCGATGGCGATGGCCGACGCGAAAGCGCGCGGCGCCGATCGCATCAGCATGGCGTATTACCTTGGCGTCGCGATCAATCTGTGGCTCACGTGGGTCTCGTTCACGGCGCTGGGCGCGGCGCTCGGCCCCGTGCTGGGCGACGTGCAGCAGTACGGCTTCGACATGGCGTTCACGGCCGTTTTTCTGGTGCTGCTCAAAGGCATGTGGAAGGGCGCGCGCGCGAGCCTGCCGTGGTTCGTGAGCCTCGCGGTGGCGGCCGTCACCTACCTGTTCGTGCCGGGCGCCTGGTACGTGGCGGCGGGCGCCTGCGCCGGGCTGGCCGCCGCCGTGCTGATGGAGCCGCGCGATGCTTGACGCCAGCACCGTGGCGATCATCGTGCTGATGGCCGCCACGACCTACCTCACGCGCATTCTCGGCTACGTCGTGCTGCGCGATCGAACACTGAGCCCGCGCATGCGCGCGGTGATGGAAAACGTGCCGGGCTGCGTGCTGATCTCGGTGATCGCGCCGGCTTTCGTGTCGCGCCATCCCGCGGACCTGCTGGCGCTTGCGATTACACTGTTTGCTGCGACGCGGTTCTCGCTGCTGCCGACGGTGATCGTCGGCGTTGCGTCAGCGGGCATCCTGCGGCACCTGATTGGATAAACCATCGAGAACTGAACGAGCATGAGCGAGACGCAAGCCACCACCCAGAACCCGCAGGACCATTGGATCGAGACCGCAACGGGCCGGCTGTTCGCACGCAGCTGGGAGCCGGATGGTTCGCGGGACGTGACCGACGACGCGCTCGCACGCCGTGCGCCGATCGTGCTGCTGCACGACTCGCTGGGCTGCGTCACGCTGTGGGGCACCTTCGCACAGACGCTTGCGCACGCAACCAAACGTCGCGTGATTGCCTATGACCGCGCGGGTTTTGGCGCTTCCGACGCGCGCACGGACCGTGTGGGTCCCGAGTTCGTGCGGGACGAGGCGCAGCGCTTCTTTCCGGCGCTGTGCGAGCAGATGGGGATCGACCGCTTCGTGGCGTTCGGTCATAGCGTGGGCGGCGGCATGGCGATCGAGTGTGCCGCGCAGCACGCGCAGCGTTGCGTGGCGCTCGTGACCGAGGCGGCGCAGACCTTCGCGGAAGACCGCACGCTGGCGGGCATACGCGAGGCGCGCGAGCAGTTTCGCGATCCCGCGCAGTTCGCGCGCCTCGCCCGCTACCACGGCGAGAAGACGCAATGGGTGCTCGACGCGTGGATCGAGACGTGGCTCTCGCCCGAGTTCGCCGACTGGTCGCTCGATGCGGTGCTGCCGCGTGTGCAGTGCCCCACGCTCGCGATCCATGGCAGCCTGGATGAGTACGGCACGCGCGTGCATCCCGAGACGATCGCGGCGCGCGTGAGCGGCCCGGCGCGCGCGGCGATCATGGAAGGCGTGCGCCACGTTCCGCACCGCGAGCAGGAGGCCAGGGTGGCGGAGATGGTGGCGGAATTCCTGCGCGAGGTCGATGGCTGAGGACGCGTGCGGGCCACGCGCGTGTGTCATTGCACAAGTGCATGCGTGTCCAATGCGCCATCAGATAGCGGTGCCAGATCGATCGGCGCGAAGGCGCTTCACGAAGCTGAAAATTTTTTCGATGCAGGTCTTCAAAAATCTGCAATGAGTCGCTACAATCCCGTTCCTCTTGCTCAGGTGGCGAAATTGGTAGACGCACTATCTTGAGGGGGTAGCGCTGAAAGGCATGCGGGTTCGAGTCCCGCCCTGAGCACCAAGATCTGTTCCGGCATCCTCCGCCGGAATCCTGAAACCCGCGTTGGCGTTAGGCCGCGCGGGTTTTTTGTTTCTGGCGTGGTCCGGTTGGGGAGCTGTTGCGAGCGTTCGACGGTACGCAGCGACGAAGACATCAGGGCACCTTGCCCCGTGTGTTCGTCGTTTCGACGTTGTCCGCCGTCGCGATCGCCACGTGCACGATGCCGGCTCGCCCAACGATGCCCATTACCTTCGCCACCTGACCGAACGGCAAGCGCTGGTCCGATCGAAGATTCACGCTGATGCGCGCGTCCCGCGACGCGAGACGTTCAAGTGCGGGTTCGAGCTTCTCGAAGGGCGTTTCGCGGCCGTCGAGAAACACTCTGTCTTGCGCATCGAGCGTGAGCGTCACCACATGATCGCCCGGCCTGGCTGCGCCCGCGTCCGCTTTCGGCAGGTCGACGCGTATCGCGTGCGTCAGCATCGGCGCGACGACGAGGAAGATGGCAAGCATCACCAGCATGACGTCGACGAGCGGCGTGATATTGATTGCCGCGAGCGGCTCGTCGTCCTGTTCGGTGGAGCTGGAGATCATGCTTGCACCTCGTCCGGGCGCTGCGTCAGCGACACCGTGCCGACGGGCGCTGCATGCGAATGCACGAGTCTGAACCCGAGCCGCTGCGCCAGATTGACGAGATCCGTTGCGTAGTCTTCCAGATCGGCCGCGCACACGCGAACGCGCCGAAGATAGAGGTTGTACGCGAGCACGGCGGGAATGGCCACGGCTATGCCCACGCCCGTGGCCACGAGGGCCTGGCCGACCGGCTCCGCAATGCTTGCGATGCCGGTGGACGGCCCGCTTGCCACCGCGTGCAACGCGTGGATGATCCCGAAGACCGTGCCGAAGAGTCCGACGAACGGGGCGACGTTGGCGATCGAAGCGAGCAGTGTCAAGCCCTGTTCGAGGGTCCGGCGCTCGCGCTGGATCTGCTGGTTGAGCGATCGCTCCAGCAGCTCGTGCCGGTCCCATCGCGCGATCTCCGCCTGCTGACCGGAACAGCAGGGCGCATCGGCCGCGAGCGTCTCGGCAGCAATGCGCGCGAGACGCCCCCTGGCGCATGCGTCGGCTTGCTGCGGTTTGCCCAGCGCGTGTGCGGGGTCGCGTCGCGCGGCGCTCCAGAACGCTTCGGTGAAGCGCCGGTTCCGTGCCGCGGCGCGCCAGTGCGTGAACGCTTTACTGAGAATCAGGATCCAGCTGAGTGCGGAAAGCGTTGCGAGCAAGCCAAGTGCAAAGTCGACGATGTAATGCGTGAGCATGTCGGACATGGTTTGAACCTCAGGTTCCGAGTTTGAATTCGATGGGTACCTGGACCCATCCGTCGACGGCCTGCGCTGCGCGCTTTGCCGGTATGAAACGCCAGCCCGCGACAGCTTCTTTCGCGGCATCGTCGAGGGATTCGTGACTGCTCGACGACACGACCTCGATTTGGTCCGGCTTGCCACTCGCGAGCACATGGACCTTCAGCAGCACCGTGCCTTCCCACGCGCGCTGTTGCGCAATCGCGGGATAGGCCGGCGGCGGGTTGTGCAGATACGCGGCGCTGAAGCTGGGCGCGCTCGACGCTGGCGCGACGGCTTCTTCCGGAGCCGATACCGCAGGCGACGGCCTTGCGTTCGCGTTCGTGCGTGCGGCGTCGGCGTCGGCATCGGCATCGGCGTCGGGCATGGCCTGAGGCGCCGCCAGTGCCGCGCTCCGATGGGCGATGCTCGACCCGGTAGGCGCGGGAGCCTGCGGTGTTTGCAAAGCCTGCGGGGTCTGTGGCGGCGCTGTGCGGCGCACGGGAAGTGCCGTGGAGCGATGTGGATGCGGCAGCGCCGAAGGAGATGGCGGCACCTGCTCCGGTTGAACCTTGTCCTGGCGAGCCGGCGGCACCGGTGCCGGTACGGGAAGGGCCGAAGCCGGCAGACGCGTGAGGGTGTTCCACTGGACATCGAGGGCGACAGGTTCGCTTGTGGTCGCCTTCGACTCGAACAAGCGAAACGCTTCGATCGCGAGCAGCCCGTGCAGTCCGAGCACGACAAGTGCGACCGCACAGAGCTGCTTTCTGTCCCTGCCGTCACCGCGAGCAGCGCCAGACGGAGGAATTCGACAAGGCACGGCGGCGCTCGCCGGCACCACGTCGGCGCTGAGCAATATAGCGAACCCGTAGCGCGCGAAATGCGTATGGCGCCGTGTCGAAGCGATCATGGATCCAGTCCCTCACGGGGATCATTCAGTCACGTCATCGAACGCAACATGTGCGCCGACGGTTGGGCCCCATCGCCTTCGCTCGGGGGCCCATCGACTCAGAAGAAACCCAGCGGCTTTTCCCTATAGCTGACGAGCAGGTTCTTCGTCTGCTGATAGTGATCGAGCATCATCTTGTGCGTTTCGCGGCCGATACCCGATTGCTTGTAGCCGCCGAACGCCGCATGAGCGGGGTAGGCGTGATAGCAGTTGGTCCACACGCGGCCCGCCTGGATCTTGCGCCCGAAGCGATATGCGCGATTGCCGTCGCGCGTCCATACGCCCGCGCCGAGACCGTAGAGCGTATCGTTGGCGATTTCGAGCGCTTCTTCTTCGGTCCTGAACGTCGTCACGGAAACGACCGGCCCGAAGATCTCTTCCTGAAAGATGCGCATCTTGTTGTGGCCGCGGAACACGGTCGGCTGCATGTAATAGCCGTTCGCGAGTTCTCCGCCAAGCTGATTGCGCTCGCCGCCAATCAGGCATTGCGCGCCTTCCTGCTTGCCGAGCTGGACATAGGACAAGATCTTTTCCAGCTGTTCTTCCGATGCCTGTGCGCCGATCATCGTTTTTGGATCGAGCGGGTGCCCTTGCGTAACCGCTGCGACACGCTTGAGCGCGCGCTCCATGAACCGGTCGTAGATCTTCTCGTCGACCAGCACGCGCGACGGACACGTGCACACCTCGCCCTGATTCAGCGCGAACATCGTGAAGCCTTCGAGCGCCTTGTCGAAGTAGCCGTCGTCGGCGTCCATGACGTCAGCAAAGAAGATGTTCGGGCTCTTGCCACCCAGCTCCAGCGTCACGGGAATGATGTTCTGGCTCGCATACTGCATGATCAGGCGGCCCGTGGTGGTCTCGCCCGTGAAGGCGATCTTCGCGATGCGTTTGCTGGTTGCAAGCGGCTTGCCGGCTTCGAGGCCGAAGCCGTTCACCACGTTCAGCACGCCCGGAGGCAACAAGTCTTCAATCAGCTCGATCAAGACGAGGATCGACGCGGGCGTCTGCTCGGCGGGTTTCAGCACGATGCAGTTGCCTGCCGCGAGCGCGGGCGCGACCTTCCACGCCGCCATCAGGATCGGGAAGTTCCACGGAATGATCTGGCCGACCACGCCGAGCGGCTCGTGAAAGTGATAGGCGATGGTGTCGCCGTCGATTTCGCCGATCGAACCTTCCTGTGCGCGAATGCAGCCTGCGAAATAGCGAAAGTGATCGATCGCGAGCGGGATGTCGGCCGCCATCGTCTCGCGCAGCGGTTTGCCGTTGTCGATCGACTCGGCCACCGCGAGGCGCGCGAGGTTCTGCTCCAACCGGTCCGCAATGCGATTGAGAATCGTGGCGCGCGTGGCGGGCGGTGTTTCGCCCCACGCCTTGCGCGCGCGATGTGCCGCGTCGAGCGCGAGTTCGATGTCGGCTTCGCGCGAGCGCGGGATCGACGTGAACGGCTCGCCCGTAATTGGCGAGAGGTCGTCGAAGTACTCGTTGCCTGCGGGCTTCACCCATTCGCCGCCGATGAAATTGCCGTACTGCTTTTTGTACGGAAAATCGGCGTTCAGATGCTGCAATTCCGCGTGATTCATGCTGACTCCTCCAAAGGTTATATGACCGCCGCGATGGAGACAGGAGGGATGGCGTGAGACTCGTCACCGCGTCCTCACATTTCATCGTGCGAAGCGCAATGAGCGAGAACCATGCCATTTGCGCACCAAGACCCGAGATCGAGCAAGGCGCCCAAAGGCCATAGATCTTTGTCGCGCAACGGCGCTCGCAGCGCGATGCCAGGGCGAATGCTCACCCCTTAGCAGTGTCCCGTTGCGCAACACCTCGCGCGTGAGCTGTACCACGCTGCAACAGCGTCGCGGTGCGCGCGGCGTACGGCCACATCGCGTGGTGGTGCGTTTCATCCCTACGCGGTGCCCCGCCGCGCCTGGTGAAGTGAATGGCATACGACTTGCGTTAGAGACCGCGCAGCCCGACTGCATTCAATCGATGCTGGCGCTGGCCGAATGGCATGGCGTCGACACTCAACAACGTTGTATCGGATCGGAGCAGGTGCCAGTGCGCCCATTCCGATCGACAGGAGACAAGGATGAAAGCACGCTTGGCTTCGGCCGCACAGCCCGCACTGCTTGCGATGGCAGTCGCGGCGGTCGCGGCGATGGGGCTGGGATCGGCGGCGACAGCCGGCGAATACCCTCCAGTGACTTTCGAACGACTGACCGCGGCGCAGAACGACCCCGGCTGGCTCACGTATTACCGCACTTACAACGGGCAGGCCCATTCGCCGCTCAAGCAAATCGACGTCTCGAACGTCAAGAACCTCAAGGAAGTGTGGAGCTACAAGTTCCCCGCCGAACTCAAGCAGGGCTTCGAAGCGACGCCGATCATCAACGGCCGCTATCTGTTCGTCAGCACACCAAAGGACAACGTCTATGCCTTCGACGCGGTAACGGGCAAGCAGCTCTGGAAATACGAGCCGAAACTGGGTCCTGAATCGTTCAAGACCGCGTGTTGTGACGTGGTCAACCGCGGTGTGGCGCTCTATGGCAAGAACGTCTACATCGCGATGCTGAGCGGCGAGGTCGTGGCGCTCGATGCGCAGACGGGCGCGCTCGTGTGGAAGAAGCAGATGTTCGATCCCGGCATTGGTTACGCGTTCTCGCTGGCGCCGCTCGCGCTGGACGGGGCGATCATCGTCGGCAATTCCGGCGGCGAATATGGCGCGCGCGGATTCATTGCTGCCTTGAATGCGGACGACGGTTCGATTCTCTGGAAGCGCTTCACGATTCCGAATGCCTCTGAGAAGGACGGCAAGACCTGGCCAGACGGCATGCAGGAGCACGGCGGCGCGCCGGCGTGGATGACCGGAACCTACGACGTGGCAACGAAGACGCTGTACTGGGGAGCCGGCAACCCGGGGCCCTGGCTTGCGGACTTGCGCCCCGGTGACAATCTCTACTCGGACTCTCTGCTCGCACTGGACCCGAAGAACGGCGATCTCAAGTGGCACTATCAGTACACGAAGCACGACACCTGGGACTACGACGGCGTGAACGCCGCTGTACTGGCCAAAATCTCCTATGAAGGGAAGGATTACGACGCCATCATCCACGCTGACCGCAACGGCTTTTTTCACGCGATCGACCGCAACACCGGCAAGCTGATCTACGCGAGACCGTTCGTGGCGGCGAAGTCCGTGACCGGCTACAACGCCGACGGCTCCCCGATTCAGGACCCCACGAAGTACCCGAAAGCCGGCACGACGATCGAGACCTGCCCGAGCTTCCTCGGCGGCAAGAACTGGTGGACGCTCTCGTACGACCCCGACAGGCATCTGGCGATCGTTCCATCGTTGCATGCCTGCATGTCGCTGACCGGCAAGTCGGTGAACTTCATGGAAGGCCTGCCATACCTCGGCGAAGGCTTCGAGATCAAGCCGGAGCCGGGCAGCAAGGGCTATGGCGAGTTGCAGGCGATCGACGTCAACACGGGCAAGAAGGTCTGGAGCCATTGGAGCAAGCTGCCGTGGAACGGGGGCGTCGCGACGACGGCGGGTGGCCTTGCCTTCAGTGGTTCGCTCGACGGGCACCTGTATGCGTTCGATGAAGCCACGGGCAAGACCGTGTGGCAAAGCCCCAAGCTCGCGAGCGGCATCATCGCACAGCCTTCCGTCTTCGAAGTCGACGGCACGGAGTACGTAGCGATCCTGACCGGCTATGGCGGCGCCAACCCGATCTGGGGCGGCCCGATGGCGAAGGCGGCCGAGAAGGTGCCGCTTGGGGGAACGCTTTACGTGTTCGCACTCAGCCACGGCTGATTCTCTCGATACAGGCACGGCGATGCGCGCTTCGGTTGCGCCTTCGCCGTGATACCCCTGCACGTACCGGAATGCACGATGATGAAACCTCGACTCAACTCATTCGCCGTCGCCAGTATGCTGATGGCCGGCGCGGCGCTTTCGCCCAGCTTCGCAAGCGCGGATGTGCGTGTTTGCACCTTTCCTGGCAGTCCTTCCGCGACGCTCGATCGTGCGGTCGCCCAGGAGGCGTTCCGTACCGCCGGGATCGCGGTTACGGTGACGAGCGGCGCATTCGACGGCAGTGACGACGACGGCGTGTCGGTGAAGGAGCTCCACCGTGCACTCGGCAAGCGCTGCGACGTGATTGCAGGATTCCCGCGCTCATCGGTTGCCGATGCGTCCGGCAGCAAGCTGCGTTTCTCTCCCGGCTATTTGCGCTCCGGGTATGTCAGCATCACGGCGAGCGGCGGGAGCGCGTTGCGCCCGGCCGAAGACATCGTCGCAGCGACGTATGCGACCCCCGCCCATCTGATCGCGGTTCAGGAGCACAACGTCAAGCTGGATCTGGAAAGCACGCCGGAGCAGACCATTGCCGCGCTCGCGGCGGGTCATGCGCGGCGCGCGATCGTCTGGTATCCAGCCGTCGTCGCTTATACGTTGGCCCATCCGCAAGAGCGCTTCGCAATTTCGGGCACCACGTCGCCCTATGCCGACTGGCATCTGGTTTTTGCGTTTGAACAGAAGGATGCCGTGCTGCAACAGCGTATCGATTCGGCACTGGCCAGGATGAAGGCCGACGGCAGGCTGGCGGCCCTGACGCAGCATTGGACGCTGCCCGCAACGGCGTTGGCCGCGCGTCCGGATACCGCTGAATTCGGCTACCGCGATGGTCCGGTTCGACTCGCCGCGGTGTCGACGAACGAGCTTGCAGGCTCCGGGGTGGCCGCGCGAGGCGCATTCGTCAAGGTCGATGCGAGCGTGGGCGGGGACGGTCCGTCGTTCGACAGCGCTCAGGTCAAGCACGGCAAGAGCCTCTATTCAAGCGCGTGCGCGAAGTGCCATGGCGCGGATCTGAAGGGCCTCAACGCTCCTGCGCTGAGCGGACCGGCGTTTGCTCCTGCGGCGCATGCGCACCTGACCATCGGCGGCGTGTTCGGCTACATGTCGACCAACATGCCGGCGGACCGCCCCGGAAAGCTCAAGGATCAGGACTACGCCGACATCATGGCGTTCCTGCTGTACTCGAACGGCTACACCGCAGGTACGACGAAGCTGACCGCGGATAGCGCGAAGTCGTCCACGACGCCGCTCAACGGCAAAGCGCAGCAATAAATCCAGTCGTCAGTTTCACGTTGCAAACGCGAATCGCGCTGCGTGTCGCCAGATCGGCGACGCGCAGCGTGCCCGCTCATTCATTTCCCAGCAGCGTAGTTCATGAGTTCGACCCGCAGAATTTTTCTCGCCCATACCCTTGGCTTATGCGCAGCGCTGGCGCTTGCTCGCGAGTCGTTCGCGGAGCCGGCGCATCTTTCCGAAGACGAACTGGCGGCGCAGGCGCTAGCGGGCCGCCGGGTCGGCCGTGCCCCGGCCCCGGCGAACGCTACCCGAAGCGCCTGGAGTTTTCGCGGCTTCGAAAGACCAGCAGTCGTTCATCGCCTTCGCATGTCGGAATCCGCGCAAATCTGACCGCGTGTTCGATCGCAGCGTGATGATTGGACTTCGAACAAACGGGATCGGCCGCCGCTGCGTCGCCGGTCAGCATGTAGGCCTGGCATCGGCACCCGCCATGATCGGCCTCTCGCTCGTCGCAGTTGCGGCAGGGTTCGCGCATCCAGGCGTCGCCTCGATAAGCATTGAAACCCGAGCTGTGATACCAGATGTCCGCGAGGGAAGTGTCGCGCACATTGGGAAAATCGAGTCCCGGCAGAAATCGTGCGGCGTGGCAGGGTAAGGCGGTTCCATCCGGCGCGACCGCGAGGAACACCGAGCCCCATCCGTTCATGCAGGCTTTCGGCCGCGTCTCGAAGTAGTCGGGCACGACGTACAGAATCCGGCAGCGCTCGCCAATGCGCTCGCGATAGCGATTGACGACCGCTTCGGCCTCGCGAAGCTGCTCGGCTGTCGGCATCAGTTGCTCACGATTTAGCATCGCCCAGCCGTAATATTGGGTGTTTGCAAGTTCGAGGTATTCGGCGCCCATGTCGAGCGCCATCTCGATGATCTGCGCGACGTGCGGGAGATTGAAGCGATGCAGCACGCAGTTGAGCACCATCGGGTAGTCGTACGCCTTGATCAGGGTCGCGACGCGCTGCTTGCGCTCGAAGGTGCGTGTACTGGTGAGGAAATCATTGAGTTCGCGGGTCGAATCCTGAAACGACAGTTGAATATGGTCGAGGCCCGCGCGCTTGAGCGCGTCGATGCGCTCTTCGTTCAAACCGATACCGGAGGTGATCAGATTCGTATAGAACCCGAGCCCGCGCGCGTATGCCACCAGCGTTTCGAGGTCGTCGCGCAAGAGCGGTTCGCCGCCGGAAAATCCGATCTGCGCGGCCCCCATTTTTCGCGCTTCGCCGATCACGCGGCACCAGGTATCGGTGTCGAGTTCCGCTTCGTGATGCGCAAAGTCGACCGGGTTGTAGCAAAACGCGCAATGCAGCGGGCACCGATAAGTCAGCTCGGCGAGCAGCCACAGGGGCGGGGAGGCGGGATGGGAGTTGGCGTGCATCATTCTAGCCAGCCGCGCTGTCGCGCGTGATCGATGAAGCGATAGACGTCGACTGCAAGATCGGAGACGTTGAATAGCGCCTCCAGTTCGGTGATGATTTCGTCGAGTTCGCGCGTGCCGTCGCATCGCGCGAGAATCTCGCCGGCACTCGGATTGAGTTTGACCAGACCTTCGGGATACAGCAGCACGTAGGCACGCTGCGTCTCTTCCCACTGGAGCCTGAACAACTTCCGCAAGCGAGGGCAGGGGCATGCGCGGTTTTCGGCTTCGACGATGTTCATATTGGATACGCCTTGTCGATGGCATCGAGCATCGACCACAAAATGTCGAGCTTGAATCCGAGAATGGCGAGCGCGCGCTGTTGCGCTTCGCGAGTGGTGAAGTAAGCGAGCGTCACGGCGAGCCCATGTTCGACATCGCGTTGTGCAAGCGGAATACGGCTGCGAAAGTATTGCAGCCCTTGCGGCTCGATCCACGGATAGAGCGAGGGCCAACCGGCCAGCCGCTCGCGATGGATCTGCGGCGCGAACATTTCCGTGAGCGAAGAGCAAACCCCTTCTTGCCACGGCGCACGCCGCGCGAAATTCACGTACGCATCGACGGCAAAGCGCACGCCTGGCAATACGTGCTCGAGCGACCAGAGCGCGCAACGCTCGATTCCAACCGCATCGGCAAGACGTGCCCATGCCTCGATGCCGCCGGCGTCTGCGCCGTGACCGTCATGATCGTGGATGCGCTCGATCCAGATTCGCCGGGTTTCCCGGTCCGGGCAGTTCGAAAGAATGGCCGCGTCTTTCAGCGGAATGTTGATCTGGTAGTAAAAACGATTGGCGACCCACCCGCGAATCTGTGGGGGGGAGCACTGCCCCGAATTCATGCGCAGATTGAACGGATGGTGGATGTGATAGCGCGAGCCGAGCGCGCGCAGATGCGTTTCGAACTCGTCCGCAGTCCAGGGCGTCGAGTCGGGAATCGCAGAGGGCAGCGGTGCGTTCATGGCTAGACCTGAAAATGCATTCCGTCGTGCGCGACTTCAATGCCGCGTGCGCGGATGACGGCGTGCTCGGCGGAATGGTGATTGAGAATCGGATTCGTGTTGTTGATGTGAATGAGCACCTTGCGGGTGGTGCGAGGCAGCGTGTCGAGCAATTGGACCATGCCTGGCGTGCCGTCATGACCGCATTGCGCGAGATGGCCCATGTCGGCGGCCTCTTTGTCGGACAAGCCGAGGTCGATCATCTCGGTCGAGCGCCAGAACGTGCCGTCGACCAGCACCAGTTGCGCGGATTGCATGGCCTCGCGCACGGCGCTCGAAGCCGAGGTCAGCCCTGGCGCATAGAACGCGCGAGTGCCGCTCGCGACGTTTTCGATCAGCAGGCCGATGTTGTCACCCGGTGCCGAGGCAGCGCGGCGCGGCGAATAGGGGGGCGCTTTGCTGTCGATCTCGATCGCCGTGAAGCGAATGCCCTTGGCCGCCGGAATTGCAAAAGGCTCATTGAGCGTGATCTCGTTACGCTCCACGCCGCAATAGTGGCTCAATAGCGGAACGATCGGAAAGCCGCTCGACAAATCGTCGAATACGGGGCGGCATGCGTAGAGCGGCAACGGTGTCGTGCGCT
The DNA here is from genome assembly GCF_000685075.1 of Paraburkholderia oxyphila NBRC 105797. Taxonomy (GTDB): domain Bacteria; phylum Pseudomonadota; class Gammaproteobacteria; order Burkholderiales; family Burkholderiaceae; genus Paraburkholderia; species Paraburkholderia oxyphila. The sequence goes on along the minus strand of NZ_BAYD01000063.1, from coordinate 38,295 downwards.
CGCGCAACATCAGGAGGCCAGTGACGTGATCGATTTGCGCATCGATCAACACGACGGCCGCAATGCCACTGTCGCGTATGGCGCGGGCCGGTTGCAGTTCGGGGTGGGCCCGCAACTGCGCGAGTAGATCGGGGGATGCATTGATCAGAATCCAGTCGATGCCATTTTCGCTCACCGCAATCGACGATTGCGTGCGCGGTCTGACTTCGCCTGCACCGTGGCGTGCGCTCGTGCAGTTCGTGCAGTTGCAGTTCCATTGAGGCAGTCCACCGCCCGCACCCGAGCCGAGAATCTGGATCTTCATGTCTGTGATCCTTGAGCCGCCGCATGTCACCGTGATTGAGGCGCGCGAGCGGCGGCCCGGGATGGCGTTAGCGGTTGGCGATGTACATCGTGATTTCGAAACCGAAGCGAAGGTCGGTATAGCTGGGGGTCGTCCACTGCATGGTCGTCTCCTTGAATGAAGCGTTTGGTCGAGGAACCGCGTTTGAGAGGCGGTCCGTGTCGATTACGCAAGCTCCATGCCGGGCACTGGGCGAATCGCATGGCTATTTCGGCGTGCTCAGCAAGCGCGGGTGCTTCTTGAGGGCATTGGCCGACAGAGGGGTTGCCGCACACGGGCTTGTTTCGCGACTAGTGAGGCGGTCAATGGGATTCGCACAGGCTGTTGCATATTGGCGCACCGGATGTTGCAAACCAGGACAGATGTACCGCGCGTCACGCATTGCCATCGTCGTTTCCGGCATCCGGCGACGACAGCCTCTTTCGATAGATCGTGTTACGGGAGACACCCAGCGCTCGCGCCGCGGCAGACACATTGCCGCCGTGCTGGGCCACGGCGGCCGTGATCGCGTGTGCGGCAACGTCCTGAAGGCGTGCGCTGGATGGTGGCGTCAGACCGGAGCTGGCGGCTGTCGCTGCCACCGTGGCCTGAACGTCCTCCAGAAAATCGTCCGGTAAATGCTCGATCCGAATTTCTCCGTCTTCATCGACCATCGCCGCAGCGGTGCGCATGAGGTTGCCGAGCTGACGAAAGTTGCCAGGCCAACGGCATCGCTCGAAGAGCGCCATGACTTCCTCCGAGACGCTCAGCGGGGGGCCGCTCGGGCGGTTGAGCGACTCTTCTCTCAGCATGCTTTCGATGACATGTGGGAGGTCCGTTCTGTCGCGCAGCGGCGGCAGTTTCACGACCAATCCGTTGAGGCGGTAGTAAAGGTCCTCACGGAAGCGCCCGAGGGAGATCATTTCGCGCAGGTCCCGGTGAGTGGCGCAAATGATTGCGATGTCCACCGGGATCGACTTCGCCGATCCCAGGGGATCCACGACCCTTTCTTGCAGCACGCGCAGCAGACGCACCTGGAGCGGGTAGGGCATGTCGCCGATCTCATCGAGAAAGAGCGTGCCGCCATTGGCTTGCAAAATCCGCCCAAGGGCGCCCTTGCGTTTTGCGCCGGTAAATGCGCCCTCTTCATAGCCGAACAACTCGGACTCGATGAGGCTCTCCGGTATCGACGCGCAGTTGACCGCGACGAACGGCGCGGCGTGGCGGGGCGAGTCGTTGTGTATGGCCTGGGCGAGCAGCTCCTTGCCGGTGCCGGTTTCTCCGGTCACAAGAAGCGGGATGTCCTTGCCGATGATTTTGCGGACTTTGGCGATGACAGCCGAGACTTGCGGGTCCCCCGTCTCGAGGTGACTGAGGCGCGACCGCACCTCGTGCATTTCGCCCACTGGCCGCAGGATTCCCGATGTCGTCCTCGGTTCGGCCACGCAACCATCGGCGTGCGTCGGTGCGGGTTGCCTGAACTCGACGTTGGCGCGTACGCGCTGCCCGTTTCGCAGCGTGAGCGAGAGATGCCGCCCCTGGCTATCGCGTGATTGGTCGATCAATTCAGAGCTGGAGAGTCCGAATAGCGACGACAGCGTATGCGCGCGCAAGCCAGCGAGCGTGAGGCCGAGCTGGAATTGCGCACTGCGGTTTGCCGACAGGAAGCGTCCGTCCGAAGTAAACGCCGCAATGCCTTCCATCAAGGTGCCGAGAAACTCCGGGCGTTCATGGAAGGAGATTTGCAAGGTGGTTCGGAAAGTCGTCGCAAAGAGATGGTTTTCGATGAGCTGAACAGACATTTTCGCGAGCGCCATGGTGTGCTGGTGGTAGCTGTGATGATCGCCCGTTACGTCGAGTACGCCGCTCAACTCGCCGTACGGGTCGAATATCGGCACGCTGGAGCACGTGAGGAACCGGTTCGCGGCGAGATAGTGCTGATCGCCGTGAACGACGGTGGGACGGCACTCCGCAATGGCGGTGCCGATCGCATTGGTGCCCTGACGCGTTTCGGCCCAGTTGGCGCCCGGGCGTAGCGCGACTTTCTCAGCGCGCATGAGAAAGTCGTCATCGCCGATCGAATGCAGGATGAGGCCCTCGGCGTCGGTCAGCACGATCATGCTTTGCGTATTGGCGATCTGCTCGCGAAGCGTCTCCATGACGGGCGCCGCGTGCACACACAGGATGCGGCTCTGCTCGCGCTTCAATGCCAGATCGGCCGTAGAAAGGACGTCGTAGTCCGGGTGCATCGAAATGCTCAGCCCGTAGGTTTCCGAGCGTTCATGGGATCTCTGGATCGAGGGCGTAAGCCAGCCCGCTTCCTGGGAAGCCGGTCCTGTATCGCCGCGATCGGAATCGTCGCGCATTGTCTCCTCCTGCTGCGGGTCCGGTCGGGGCGCCGGAACCTCACAGGCCAAACAGTAAGCCCGGATGGCGCCTGGCCGCTGCGTCGTGGCTCTGGGCGCCTTGGCGCATGGTGACGCGCAGAGGTCAGTCTGATTTGATGCAAATCAAGAGTTGCGATAGTTAAGTACGTACTGTGCCTGGCCCGATTTGACGTTCACTCGCGCAGATTTCACTCGCAAGCGGGCGCCCTTATTAAGGCTTTCATTTGTCTGAATAGCGCCAGCCGGACCGTGACATCGGATCGATTTCGGATCCGCTCACGCAAGTTCCAGGCCATTGCCGTGACGAACTTCCTTGAACTCGGGGAGCCTCCGGTCTGGCTGCGCGTTGTTGCATCCTGGAACAGCTTCCGTCTGACGTGTTCCGAAAGATGACAAGTCCGGCTCCCACCATGGCGGCAGCCCTGGCAACGCCATTCCGATGATGGCGGCCCGCCGGTTTCGAATGCGGTTCGACAGGGCGTGCTTGCCACCCCCCGTGGCACGGTTCTCGCTGATTGACGGCCCATCGTTGCTTGGGGGGCGAAAGCACTTTCGGCAACGAGAACCCATTAAGACAACTACGCAATATCGAGGAGACGAATGATGAGGGCAGTCTGCCGACTGAGTCATCGGAGTGGCAATAGACTCTACGTTGGCTTTGCTTTGTGTTCCGGATGCGTGCTTGCGAGCGTCAGCGCGACGACGTGGGCACAGGCCGATGCCGCTGCCGCCGGCGCCGTACCACCAGCTCCGGGCGCTATGCTGGCCGCTTCCGCCAGCGCATCGACCCTCGCCCCCGTCATCGTAGTCGGAGCGACGCCGCTGCTCGGTATCGGCACGCCGCTCTCGCTCGTGCCTGCGAACGTGCAGATCGTGCACGCACAAGACCTCGAGGCACAGCACCGCAGCACGCTCACCGACTTCTTCGAGAAGAACCTGGTGAGCGTCGACATCAACGAAGCGCAGGGCAACCCCTACCAGATCGACATCAACTATCGCGGCTTCACCGCCTCGCCGCTGCTGGGCACGCCACAAGGCCTGTCGGTGTTCCTGGACGGCGTGCGGGTCAACGAGCCGTTCGGCGACGTCGTGAACTGGGACCTGATTCCCCAACAGGCAATCGACACGATTCAGCTGATACCAGGCTCGAATCCGGCCTTCGGACTCAACACGCTGGGCGGCGCGATCGCGATCTCGACGAAGAACGGCAAGCAGGATCCGGGCGGCGAGGCCGAGGTGACGGGGGGGGCATGGGGCCGAAAAACCGCGCAAATCGAGCAAGGCGGCACAATCGGCCAGAACCTCGACTACTACGTGACCGGTACCGCCGCGAATGACGACGGCTGGGCCGACCACAATTCGAGCCGGGTGCGCCAGGGCTTCGGCAAGCTGCGCTACACGGATGCCGACACGACGATCTCGCTGTCCGCGGGCGGCGCCGACAACGACTTGCAAGGCACGCAGACGATACCGCGCTCGTTCCTCGACGACTTTCGGCAAGCGTACACGTTCCCCGACCAGAACTTGAACAGCGTCGGCTACGTGACGCTCGCGGGCGACCACTACTTCAACGACCACGTGGAATTGAGCGGCAACGTCTACTTTCGGCGCTTCCTCAACACGAACGTCAGCAGCAACAACAACACCGATTTCGGACAGCTCCAGCCTGACGGCTCGACCGACCTGCTCGAAGGCACAAACGTCAAATCGGTGATCGGCACCGACAGCTACGGTGCCAGTCTGCAGTTGACGCTGCTCGGCAAGCTCGCAGACATGCAGAACCAGTTGGTCGCGGGCATCGCCGCCGATTTCGCCAATTCGCACTACACACAATATTCGCAGGACGCATACTTTACGGCGTCGCGAGCGACGGTCGGCATCGGCGACTTCGTCCAGCAGGTCGACGCGAAGACGCGCGACGGCAATCTCGGGTTCTATCTGCAGGACACGCTCTCGCTGACGAAGCAATGGTCGCTGACGCTCGCGGGTCGCTATGACTGGGCGAAGGCCGACATTGGCGACGAAAGCGGTTTTCAGCCGCTGCTCGACGGCAGTCATGTGTTTTCGCGCTTCAACCCGGCGATCGGCTTGAACTGGAACCCCACGCCCGGCTTCACCGCTTACGCAACCTACAACGAAGGGATGCGCTCGCCGACCGCGATCGAGCTGACCTGCGCCGATCCCGCCGCGCCGTGCTCGCTGCCGAACGATTTCCTGGCGGACCCGGCGCTCAAGCCGGTCGTTTCGAAGACGTTCGAACTGGGCGCGCGCGGCAAGCTCGGCAGCACGACGACGTGGAGTGCTGCGCTCTACAACACGACGCTGCACGATGACATCGAGTTCATCAGCACGCCAACGACTACCCAGGGTTTCTTCCAGAACGTCGGCAACACGCGTCGGCGGGGGATCGAGCTGTCCGCGCACACCCAGTTCGGGCCACTGGGCGTGAGCGCGAACTACAGTTACGTGGACGCGACTTTCCGCTCGACCTGGGTCGAAAGCAGCCCGAGCAATTCGAGCGCGGACGCCCAGGGCAACATCACCGTCAGGCCTGGCGACCACATTCCCGGCATCCCCGCGAATACCGTCAAGCTACGGCTCGACTACGCGGCCACGCCGAAGTGGAACATCGGCGCGAACCTGACCTGGCGCAGCAGCATCTATGCGCGCGGCGACGAGAACAATGAGGACGCGAACGGCAAGATCGCCGGCTATTTCCTGATCGATCTCGATACGACCTGGCAGGTTACCCGGCAACTGCAGGTGTTTGCGACGGTGTCGAACCTGCTGAACAAGCGCTACGCGAGCTTTGGTGTGCTCGGGCAAAACTTCTTCAACGGTCCGAGTCACACATTTGACGGGTTTGCACCCGTCAACGAACAGTTCGTCGGGCCGGGCGCGCCGAGGGGCGTATGGGTCGGGATGCGGTACGCGTGGCGGTGAAGCAACTCGCCGCCCGGCCTCGTTGCTGGCTGTCCTTTGCCGCGCGATATCGCGATTCTTGAACTCGATTCCAGATATCGAGCTGGAGCGAACGATGCAGTCCGGTCAGCACCACTATGGCTGAACGGGCTTGCTGCGTGTACTGGGTTCGCCAGCAGCACAGTCCGCGTGTATGGCCCGCAGCGGCAGCACAACACGCGTGCGCACGCGGCCCACTGTGCATTGTCCGGCCAATTTTGCCTGCCTACTCTCGTTCCCATCCGTCACGGATCGGGCGCCGCATCGGTAGCCCGGATAAACACCTATCAGATGGAGACAGTAATGGCACGAGATGTCGATCCGATTACGCTTGCCGTCGTGCGCGGCGTGCTCGAGACCACTCAGCGCGAGATGACCATGACGCTGGAGAAGACCGCGCGCTCGAGTGTGTTCAACGTCGCACACGATTACAGCAATGCGATCTTCAACGAACGCCCGGAGATGGTCCTGCAAGGCCAGGATATTCCGATTCACCTCGGCGGGCTGATTCCAGCCATGAAAGAGGTCGCACGCTTCTTCGGCGACGACCTGCACGATGGCGACATCATCTACCACAACGACCCGGTCTACAAAGGCAGCCACATCGTCGATTGCTGCATGTACAAGCCGGTGTTCTACAAAGGCAAGCTGGTGTTCTGGACGGTGTGCAAGGGCCACGTGACCGACATCGGCGGTCCGGTGCCAGCGGGTTACAACCCGGACGCGAAGGAGATCTACGCAGAGGGACTGCGCATTCCGCCCGTCAAGCTGTGGGATCGCGGTGTCGAGCGCTACGACATGGTCAATTTCATGTTGAGCAACATGCGCTCGCGCCGCGACCAGGAGGGCGATCTGAAGGCACAGCTTGGCGCAGTCAACGTTGGCGCGCGCAACCTGATCGCGCTGCTCGACAAATACGGTGTCGAGACGGTGCGTTCCTGTATCGACGAATTGATGGACATGGCCGATCGCCATATGCGCCAGATTATCCGTGCGGTCCCGGACGGCACTTATGAGGCGAGCGCGACGCTCGAGGATTCCGGCCACGGCTTCGGCGAGATCGTGATCAAGGCGACCGTGGACATCGCCGCGGATACGTGCCGCATCCGCATCGAGAGTCCGCCGCAGATTCCCTATTTCATCAACTCCTACGAAGGTAATTCGATCTCGGGTGTCTACCTCGGCCTGATGATGTTCGCCCAGCTCGATCCGCCGTATAACGAGGGGCTCTACCGCTGTGTGAGCGTCGATCTCGGACCCAAGGGGACGTTGTGCAACGCACGCGAGCCTGCGCCGCACGTGAACTGCACGACGACGCCAATGGAAACGCTCGCCGACGCGGTGCGCCTCGCGCTGGAAAAGGCGCAGCCCGAACGCGCCGTGGGCTCCTGGGGGCATTCCAGCGGGGTGAACATTGCGGGGCACGACCAAAGAAATGATGAGGAGTACGTCACGATGGTGCTGGCGTCGCTCGTGTCGGGAGCGGGGGCGACCGGCTACATGGACGGCTGGCACGCGTGCGGTCCGCAGTCCTGTTTCGGAGCGCTTTATTCGGGCGACATCGAGACGCTCGAATACTCGTATCCCATCCTGATCCATCGTTACGGGCTGGTCACGGACAGTGCCGGGGCGGGCCAATATCGCGGCGGCAGCGGCACGGTCTGGGAAGTCGAGCCGATCGGCCACGAGATGACGGTTGTGAGCTTCGGGGAAGGGCGCAAGCTGCCCGCGATCGGCGCCAACGGTGCATCGAGCGCCTTGCCGCAGACCAAACTCGGCCGCGTCGATCTGAAGCGCCACGGCAAGGTGATCGAATCGCATCAGGAGAACGCGGTGATGACGGTGCGCGACGGCTATTGCCTCGCGACGTACAACCCCGGCGGCGGCGGCTGGGGTTCGCCGCTGCTGCGCGATCCCGGGCAGGTCGCGACAGACGTGCGCAACGGCATTGTTTCGATTGGCGCGGCGCGCGCCGAGTACGGCGTGGTGATCGACGAAGAGAGCCTGCGCGTGGACTGCGCCGCCACCGATGCGCTGCGCGCCAGCCGCCGCTAACCCCAAGACGAAGGAGATGACATGAACAGCAAGCAATATCGCCTGGGCGTTGACGCAGGCGGCACATTTACGGATTTCGTTCTCGCGGACGGCGCAGGTCAGATGCGCCTGTTCAAGGCCACGTCGACGCCCGAGGACGGCACCCGCGCCATTGCGGACGGCCTCGGACAGATTGCGCAGGCGCTTGGCCAGCCGGTCGGGCAAATCCTTTCGAATCTGGACCTGTGCGTCAACGGCACGACGGTCGCGCTGAACGCGCTGATCCAGCACAAGGGCGTGAAAACGGGCCTTATCTGCACGTCCGGTCATGAGGACTCGCTCGAAATCCGCCTTGGGCACAAGGAGGAGGGTCACCGCTACGATGCCTGCTATCCGGCCGCGAAGATGCTCGTCGAGCGTTACTTGCGCAGACCGATCCGCGAGCGCGTCCTCGCGGACGGCACCGTGCACACGCCGCTGAACGAGGATGACGTGCGCGCCGCGTGCGAATTGTTCCGCCGCGAAGGCGTGGAAGCCGTCGCGATCTCGTTCGTCTGGTCGGTGGCCAATGGCGCTCACGAGCGGCGCGCCGCGCAGATCGTGCGCGAGATGCTGCCCGATGTCTACGTGTCGGTGGGGCTTGAAGTGTTTCCGCAGATGCGCGAGTACACGCGCACCTCCACGACCGTGGTGAACGCCTGGCTCGGACCCGTGCTGTCGCGTTACGTAAGCCGTATCGAACGGTTCTACCTCGACAACGGCGTCGAGTCGCCGGTGCGCTTCTATCAATCGAACGGCGGCATGGCGTCGCCGGCCGCGATGGCCGCGCGCGCCGTCAACGCGATCAACTCGGGGCCGGCGTCCGCGCCGCGCGCGGCGCTGTTCGTCGCCAGGCCATTCGGTTACCGCAACCTCATCACCGTCGACATGGGCGGCACGTCGTTCGATATCACGCTGACGAAAGACGGCGCGACGAACGTGAGCAAGGACATCGACTTTCTGCGCTATCGGATCGGCACGCCAATGATCCAGGTCGAGACGCTTGGCGCGGGCGGTGGCTCGATTGCGTGGATCGACGCGATGGGCCTGCTGAAGGTTGGCCCGCAGAGCGCGGGCGCCGTGCCTGGACCGGCGTGCTACATGCGCGGCGGCGTGGAGCCGACGGTGACCGACGCGAACGTCGTGCTCGGCTATCTGAATCCGGAGTCGCTGCTCGGCGGCCGCGTGAAGATCGACGGCAACGCCTCACGTGCCGCGATCGAAACGCAGATCGCCAAGCCGCTCGGGATCGGCGTTGGCAAGGCGGCATACGGTATTTACAACATCGTCAATGTGAACATGATCAACGGTATCCGGCGGGTGTCGATCGAGCGCGGCTATGACCCGCGCGACTTCGTCCTGATCGCCGCCGGTGGCGCAACCTCGCTGCACATCGCGGGCCTTGCGCGCGAGATCGGCGTAAAGACGGTGCTGGTCCCCAAGCTGGCCTCGGGGCTGTGCGCGTTCGGGCAACTGCTTTCCGATGTCAAATACAACTACATGGCGGCGTGCCCGATGCGCATCGAGCCGCACACATCGTTCGAGCGTGTGCAGCGGCAGTTCGAGCGGCTCGAGGCCGACGCGCTCGCCGCACTCGAAAGCGAGGGTTTCCCGCGCGAGCGCATTCAGGTCGAGCGCCAGCTCGACATGCGCTATTGCGGCCAGGTGCACGAGTGCTCGGTGAACATCGGCGCCATGGAAGTGAGCGACGAGACCATTGGCCGTATCCGCGAGTTGTTCGACGAACGACACAAGCAGCTCTTCACCTATGCGGAGCCGGAAAGCCAGGTGGAGATCGTGAACATCGAAAGCACGGTGTATGGCGTGCTCGACCAGCCGCCTGCGCAGACCATCGAAACCGGATCGGGTGACGTGGAGCTCGCCATCAAGGCGCGGCGCAACATGATCTTCGGGAGCGGGCAGGACATCGAAACCGTGCATGCGCCGGTCTACGACGGCACGTTGCTGGGTGCGGGCGACGTGATCGCCGGACCGGCGGTCATCGAGGAGGTGACGACCTCGATTGTGTTGCCGCCGCAGTGGAGTGCGTGCCTGGACGCTACGGGCGTCTATGTGTTGACGGACGCTTCAGACGCGGCTTGATGCGCAACAGCCTGGCGGGCCGTGTGTCGCGCGGCTCGCCGGACGATGGGGCAAGTGGGCGTATGCGCTTGCTCATTTTATCAAATTTATTTCGGATGACTTATGGAGCTGAAAGCCAATGCGGACAAGCACGATGGCAGCTATGCCGCAAGCCCGGTTCCGGACGATGCGCGCATGTCGAGAGGCTCGTTGACGATGGCGTGGTGGGCAATTTGCAGCGCGATGTTCTGGCTCGTGGTGTCGGCCACGCTCGCGATTCATTTCGGCACCGTCAATGCGCTGATCGGGCTCGCGCTTTCGGTTGCTGTCTACAGCGTGATCAACCGGGTGATCGTGCAGTTCGCGATCTCGAGCGGATTGTCGGTCGCGCTTTTCTCGCGCGTCGTGTTCGGCAGCTTCGGCGCGCCGCTTGCGACACTGATCTTCTTCGCAACGGCGATTTACTACGCGCTGTTCGAAGGCTCGGTGATCGCCATCGCGATCAATGCGTACTTCCCTGCCGTCTCGCTGCATCTGGCCTATCTGATCGTCGTGACCTATAGCGTGCTGCTCGTGTTCGGCAGCGTGCAGCGCTGGCTCGACAAATTCAACGGCGTGTTGCTGCCGTTCTATCTGATAGGTCTCGTTGCCGCGCTGATTGCGGCGTTTGCCGCGAGCGGCGACCACAGCGCCTGGTTGCATCTCGGCCCGGCAGGAGGCGCGCCGGCGCATGGCTGGTGGAACTGCTTCACTGCGTTCATGGGCGTATGGATTCTCATGATGTACACGTGGGACTACGCGCGCTTCGGCAAGAAGCAGGATGCCGGCTATCACGCGAACCTCAACTTCGGTTGGCTCTTCTACACGTTCACGTTCCTCTGCAACGGCGTGGCGGGCATCTTTCTCGCGGGCACGCTCGCGACTCAGGGCGCGTTGAGCGAGGTGTCGGTCGTGATGGCATTGCTCAAGCTGATGGGTTTCGGTGGGCTGTTGTTCGTCTGGGTCACGCAGACGCGCATCAATACGGCGAACTTCTACCTTGCATCAACGAACATGCACGCGTTCTTCCAAAGTGCGATCGGGCTGGACTTGCCGAAATTCGTCTGGTCGATCGTGGTCGGCGCACTCGTCTACGCGCTCATGCTCACGAACGTGTTCAGCTTCATCCTGCAGGCGCTCTCGTATCAGGGGATCTTCGTCGTTGCCTGGGTGGCGATCGCGGTTACGCATATCGTGTCGCCGCACTACGACGCGATTTTCGGTGGGCAGATCGAATATCGCCGCGAGCGCGTGGTCGCGCTCAATCTGTGCGGGCTCGTGGCCTGGCTCGCAGCCACGGCGATCGGCATCGCGCTGCTCGAATGCGGCGGCACCGTCGCGACGTTCTCCGCCCCTGCGGCGGCCGTGAGCGCGGCGTTCGTCTATCGCGCGGCCCTGTCGCTCGCGGGCAAGGGGACGTTCGTGCGCGATGTAGCGCTCTAAGGGTTCACGCGGGGCATGCGCAGATGAAAAGGCCCCGCGCCATGGACACCGATTCAACATCAAATCAACATGGAAGAGACAATGAAAAAATGCCTGGGTATGGGGCTGCCGCTGGTTCTGCTGGCAGGCGGTGCGCACGCGCAGAGTTCGGTCACGTTGTACGGCGTGGTCGATCTCGGCATCGACTATGCGAACAATGTGGTGAGCGCGAACAACGGTCAGGCCGTGGCGGGCAGCGGCGGGCGACTCGTGCAGATGCAGAGCGGTGTGCCGCTTGGCAGCCGCTGGGGCCTGAAGGGCACCGAGGATCTGGGCGCGGGCTTGAGCGCGATCTTCCGGCTCGAAAGCGGCTTTGACGCCGCCAACGGTCAAGCGGGGGGCGGGCTTGCGTTTTCACGCAACGCCTACGTTGGCATCCAGTCCGTGAGATACGGTACGCTGACCCTCGGGCGGCAATGGGATGCGAATGTCGATCTGCTGGAGTCGTTCACGCTGAATGGGCAATACGGCGGCTGGTACTTCGCACACCCGAACGACATGGACAACCTCGACAACGGCTTCTCGGTCCCCAACGCGATCAAATATGCGAGCCCGACGATTGCGGGCATCACGTTCGAGGGCCATTACTCGCCCGGCGGCCACGCGGGCGCTTTTTCGACCGATTCGACCTGGAGCGCCGCAATCGCCTACGCGGGCGGCGCGATCGGCGCGGGTGTCGGCTATCTGCATGTCGACGATCCGGCGACCGCAGTCGCAGGCTACACGTCGGGCGGCGGCTTCACCAACGCGATATACGGCGACGCGCTAGCGCGCGCCCGCAGCCAGAGCGTGCTTGCGGCGGGTGCATCGTACACGTTGGGCTCGCTCAAGGTATCGGCGGACTTCTCGGATACCGCGTTTCGCTCGGCGATCGGTGGGGGTGATATGACGTTCCAGAATTACGAAATCTCGGGCACGTACTCGGTCACGAGCGCGTTGCTCGTTGGGGCGGGTTTCACGTATACGATCGGGCACGCGCACGCGAGCGACACCACGCCGAAGTATCAGCAAGTCAATCTGATCGCGCAATACGCGCTCTCCAAGCGGACTTCGGTCTATGCGATGGGGGCGTTCCAGAACGCGTCGGGCGCGGCGGCTGTGGCGCAGATCGCCGGCTTCAACCCATCGAGCACGAGCCGGCAGGTCGCGGCGCGGCTCGGCGTGACGCACCAGTTCTAACAGGCGCAGGCGAGGCACGAGGATGGCGCTGGCGGTTTTTGCACGCTTGCGCCACGCCACGCCACGCTACGCGAGCGCGAGGAACTCGAACAGTCCATCGTGCTCGCAATAGCCGACATTGAATCGCAGCCAGGGCGTAGCCGCCTCGTCGTGTGCGAACAGGTGGCCGGGCGCGAGATAGATGTCCTTGTCGAGCGCGCGGTTCGAGAGCTCGCGCGAATCTTCATGGGACGGATGGCGCGCCCAGACAAAAAGCCCATCGTGCGCGTCGTTGAACAACACCATGCCGGCTTGAACGAGCTTGCGTCGCGTCTCGTCCTGCGCACGCGAGAGGTTATCGCGCAGCCCCTTGAGATGCTTGCGATGGCGGCCATCGGTCAGCAGTTGATAGACGAAGCGCTCGGCGATCTCCGAGCTCGTGAGGCCCGTGATCATCTTGAACTGCGTGAGGTCCTCGATGAGGTCAGGATGGGCGGCGATATAGCCGACGCGCATGGCCGGAGAGACCGTTTTCGAAAAACTGCCGAGATAGATCACGCGCTCGAGTTGGTCCATGCTCGCAAGAGGGCGGCGTGCCGCGCTGTCGAGATCGGCGCACACATCGTCCTCGACGATCAGGAAGTCGTGGCGCGTGGCAAGCTGGAGCATCCGGTGCGCGGTCGCAGTCGAGCACGACGCGCCCGTTGGGTTGTGCAGGCGCGGGTTCGTGAACCAGGCGCGTGGCTTGTGCTCGCGCAGCAACTGTTCGAGGGCTGCGATGTCCGGGCCAAGCGGCGTCCACGGCACACCGACGATATTCGCGCCCAGCCGCTTCAGGTGCAGGAATAGCAAGCTGTAACCGGGCGTATCGACAAAGACGGTGTCGCCCGGCTTGACGAGCAACTGGATCAGGAGGCCGAGCGCGTGCGCGGCGCCGCTGGTCATCAGCAGTTGCTCTGGCGGGCAGAAGACCTCTTGCTGGTTGAGCCAGTCGGAGATTTTCCAGCGGAGCGGCAGATATCCCTTGGGCATGCCGTAGCCGGCCATCGTTCCGTTCGTATGGGTGGACATGTTGCGCATTGCGCGACGTAGTCCTTCTTCGTCCAGCCAGCGCGGTGGAATCCAGCCGCAGCCCGGATTGATTTCGGCATGATGGTTTTGCCAGATGCGGTTGAGCATCCAAAGCGAGTCGAAACCCGTGGTTTCGTCGCCGCGCGCGTCGTGATGGCGCCGTACGCCGTGCTGAAAACTGCGCACGTAGAATCCAGCATTCTGGCGTGGCACCAGCAGGCCATCGGCGACGAGCCGGTCATAGGCATCGACCACGGTCGATACGCTGACGCCATGCGATTCCGCGAAGCTGCGGATCGATGGAATCTTCATGCCGGAGTGGAGCTTGCCGTCTTCGATCAGCGTGCGAAAGTGATCGACGACGCGCTGCACGAGCGAGCGGGACGTATCGGGCATGGTCGTATACACGGCATCTCTCCTCTTTGTCCAGGGCGCCGCGGGGCCGCACGCAATCCAGCAGTACGGAACCCGTTGATTGGCACTCTACAAAGCGGAAAAGAAGCTCACTTGCACAGTGGCGCCCAAAAGATTGGACTGGGGCGGCCTGATGGCGGGCAAACGATGTCCGATCCCACCCAGGTTTTTGTCAGGAGAATGCGGGCCGCGCAGTGCAGGTTACGCCGAAGCTTGCGAAGCGTCGCCGTCGTACTGGGCGGGCGAGACGCCCGTGGCCTGGCGGAATGCGCGGCTGAACCAGGCGGGATCGGAGAAGCCCACCGCATACGCGATCTGCGTGACGCTCAGGCGCAGTTGTGCGCGGCGCGCGAGAAGACGTTTTGCTTCGAGAATGCGTCGCTCGCGGATCGTCGCCGAGACAGTTTCGCGCCGCTCCGAGAATATCTTCTGCAGATAGCGCTCGGATACGCCGATCGCGCGCGCGACACCGGACGGTTCGAGCGCCGGATCGCAGAAGTGCTGCTCGATGACCCGCAAGGCGCGCTGCCGGTGTGCGCTGCGCACGGAAGTTTCGCTGCTGGTGTCGTCGGCGCCAAGGAGCGCCATCACCAGCAAGTCGAGCAGATGCTGCTCCACGCGGTCATGGTGCGCCGGCAGAAGCCCGGGACCATGCTGGCCATACGAGGCCGCGAAATCGAGAAAGAGCGCCACGAGTGGCTGGCTCGGCTCGCATGTTTTCGCGACCCAGTCGTCGAGGCTCGGCAGGCGTGCGCGCAGCGAGCGGCACGGGATGCGCAGCGTGCGCACTTCATTGCGCTGTGCAGTCTCGAACGTGTAGGCCTCGGCGCCGTTGACGACCGTAAAGCCACCCGGACGCACGACGCCCTCGCGGCCGCGCTGTGCGACGCGCACCGGCGCTTCCTGCGGTATTTCCACGACGTAGAAGTCGCGCCCGTCCGGCATGGCGCGCGACGCGCGGCGCTCGGTCAGCATCGCATCGGTCTTCAGCGTGCACGCGCGTATGTTGCCGATATCGACGCGCGTGAGCAGGCCAGAGCGAAAGTCGCGGCCAACCTTCACGTCGAGCGGGAAGTAATTGTCGTGGAGTATCTCGAACCAGGCCTGTACGCCGGCGCGAGGCCGCCCGGGAGCAGTGGTGAGGTCGACGTTGAATGTGCGGGCTGGCGACGCACCGTCCGCGACGATCCAGCCATTCTCGGTCATGCTCGTCATCTCCTTGCTGATAGGGGCCGCCGAGCGCACATGGCAGAGCACCGGGCAGCACTACCGGGCAACGCTATCGCCTTGTCGATGCACACGCAATCCGGATCGGCCCGGGGCGGTACTGCGGGAATGGGCAGGGTGGTGGAGGCCGCAGCGTGTATTTTCAAAAATCCGGGGCCGGATTTCCGAAAGCGTCCCGCGGCAGCGGACCCAGACCTGGCTGGCCGCGCTTGTCCAGACGATGCGGGGCCGGCCTGCTCGCGTAGTCAAACGAGGTCGCGCCCGGTGCGGCCACGCAGGTCGTCCGTGAGCGGGACGCCGGCAAGCATGACGAGCAGCATCGACAAAGCCACCGCCGAGGCAAAGCCAAAATGGCGGAATGCCATCGCCCCCAGCGTTCCGCCTAGCAGGAACATCCCGAGCAACGAAGCCAGCACGCGAACCCGCTGCATGTCTGCCGCGACGTGTCGCGTGGCATCGGCCGGCACGCCCCGGTTCCAGTACAGCGCCTTGCCGAGCTCGATGCCCAGATCGGTCACGATGCCGGTCATGTGCGTCGTGCGTATCTCGGCTCGCGAAATCTTCGTGATCATGGCGTTTTGCACGCCCATGACGAAGCACAGCAGCGCGACCGTCACGGGCACGGCCAGCACGTGATGGTGAGCGAGATTCCCGCCGAGCGAGGCAAAGCACAGGAGCAGGGCCGCTTCGAGCAATAGCGGCAAGGCGTAGACGCTGTGCGCCGAGCGGCGGCGTCCCCAGTTGATCAGGATGGCCGAAGTCGCGGCGCCGCTGGCAAAGGCCAACACCGAACTGACCGCGCCAAGCGCGAGACCGGATTCGCCCAGCGCGACGTGATCGGCGAATGACGAGACGATGCCCGACATGTGCGACGTATATTGACCGACCGCCAGGAAGCCCCCTGCATTGGCGGCTCCGGCAATGAGCGTCAGCGCGCGCCCGAGCCGGAGGTTGGCTCGCTCGGTGCGTTCGATCGAAGTGAAGCTGCGGAGATAGTGGATGGGCACGGCGGTGTTCCAGGCGGCGAGCGTCAAGCTCATAGTGTAAGACGCGTGTCTAGCCCCCGATCAGCCGCAATGCCGAATTGAGCATGTGGTTAATTGTCGCGTCATGGGGTGCCATGAACACCCATCAGATTGGGACCCGCACCAGGGGCAAATGCGCCGGGTTCTCCCCTCAATTGATCAGCGTCAACTGAGGGCAGCCTTCGACGGCTACATTGGGTGGTGTCGAAGTGCTGGCCTACATGGAGGAGAACGCTCATGCAAGCATCGGACATCATGACCACGGACGTCGTGTCCGTCGTCGCCACGGCGACCGTTTTTGAAGCGGCTGAACTGATGGCGAAGCATCACATCAGTGGACTGCCGGTCGTCGACGAGGCCGGCAAGATCATCGGTCTCGTGAGCGAAGGCGATCTGCTGCACCGCGTGGAGACGGGGACCGGCAAGCCGCAGCGTTCGTGGCTCGCGGAGTTTTTGTATTCGACCCGCAAGCTCGCGGCGGAGTACCTCAAGGAGCATGCCGTCAAGGTCAGCGACATCATGACGGAGAATGTGATTGCGGTGCCGCCCGCCACGCCGCTGGCCGAAATCGCTGACTTGCTCGAGCGGCACCACATCAAGCGCGTGCCCGTTGTTGCCGATGGCAAAGTGCTCGGCATCGTCAGCCGCTCGAACCTGGTCGGCGCGCTCGCGCGCGCGGCGCAGGTCGGCCCGGACGCGCTCGCTTCCGACGAGGCCATACGCCAGGCGGTGGCGCACGCGCTCGAGGGACACCGCTGGGCGATGGCGGCGGAGAACGTCGTCGTGAAGGACGGCGTCGTGCACCTTTGGGGCACCGTGGGCTCCGAGGAGGAGCGCAAGGCGATATGCGTGTGCGCCGAACGCGTTGCGGGCGTGAAGGACATCGAAGACCATCTCGGCTATCCCACGTATTTCACGCCCATGTAAGCGGGCGGCGCGGCCGCGCGTCGTATCACTCCTACGACGGCGACCGGCCGCGTCACGCTGATTCAGATGATTTTTCCACTCCAGCTGGCGTGCTCGCAGGGCGACCGCCGGACGTCGTTTGCGCGGTCACCGCCGCCCGTGCCGGCACGAGGAGCACCGGGCGGCACGCATTGCGCAGCACGCGCTCCGCGACGCTGCCGAGCATCAACCGCCGCACGCCCCGGCGCCCATGCGTGCCCATGACGATGAGCTCCGCGTGCCAGTCGGCGGCGGCGCGCTCGATGCACTGCGCGACGTCTTCGACGCCCAGCGCGACTTCCACCGTGCGCGGCGCGCCTTTCACGCCCTCGCGGGTCATCCGGGCCTGGGCATCGGCGCTGACGATTTTGCCCTCTTCGACATACGCATCGCGGACGATCGACGGATCGAAGCCCGGCACGTCATAGGCGAGCACAGGCATGTCGATCACGTAGAGCGGCTGCAGCTCCGCGCCGGTGTCGTGGGCGAGCCGCAGCGCGGTATCGAGCGCGCCAGAAGCGGTCTGGCTGCCGTCGAGGGCGACGAGAATACGGGAAAACATGGTGGGCCTCCGGGCTCGATGTGGGACGGGGATGGGCGACATGCGCAGACAGTGCAAGCGTGCATGCGCGGCCGGTGTGCAAAGCTGCTCAATGCGACATGAGCACCGGCAGCGTCATCGTGAGCAGGACCGAGCGTGTTGCGCCGCCAAGCACCAGCTCCTGCAGCCGCGCGTGACCATAGGCGCCCATCACGAGCAGGTCGAAACCGCCGTCGGCGGCGTAGCTGAGCAAGGCATCGCCGGTGGTGTCAGGGGCGCCCCGGTCGAAGCGCGCGATGTCGAGAGTGGTCGCGCCGTGACGGGCGAGCATGGCCGCCAGATCCGCGCACGAGGCTTGGGACGCACCGGACTTGAACGCGCTCGAGGTGGCCGCGATGGTGACGTGCGCTGCGCGCGTGATGAAGGGAATCGCGTCGTGAACCGCGCGTGCCGCTTCGCGGCTGCCGTTCCACCCAATGAGCACGCGCTCGCCAACGGTTTCGAAGTTGCCGGTGTACGGCATCACGAGCACCGGGCCCCCCGCGCCCATCACGACCGATTCGGCGAAATGATCGGCCACGTAAGCCTCGGGATCGTCCAGTCTGGTCTGCCCAACGATCGTCAGGTCGGAGGTGCGGCTGCGCTGCGTGACGGCGGCGATCGGGTTGCCTTCGGGCGCGACCCAGGCGCCTTCGACCTGCGCGCGCGCAAGCTCCGCATGGAACAGCCGCTCGATCGCCCCACGCTGTTCCGCACGCAGCTTGCGGTGCGCGTCGTAGTAGTCGGCCGTGCCTGCCATGACGTAGAACTCACGCGCGCTTGGCTCGAAGGTGGCGAACAGGCCATCCAGATGCGCGCCCCAGGTTCGCGCGAGTTTCAAGGCGAGCGTGAGCCGCGCGTTGGCGCGCGCGCTCGTATCCAGATGGACCGTCAAGGTCTTGCAGGTCATGGCAGGGCTCCGGCGAGATGAGAAGAACGATCGCTGCCCGACCGGCGGGCCGCGAAGTGATTCGAGTCTAGGAAGGGGCGCCGCTTCACCATTGATTTAAATCAAGCATCGATCCGGGCCGGTCAGGGGCGTCCACGTGTGTGGCCACGCAGTGTCGTTGAGGCAGATCAATCGGAAAAAGCGTTGCGCTCTTAGATTGAATACGGCGCACGCAGCAGAGCGCGGCGTGCAACGTAGGGGCGAATGCTCACACGCTGGCGCGGCCCATGAGTGGGCTGCGTCGTTCGCCAAAGCTCAAAGGAGGAATGACGATGAGCAATCTGACACGTTACGACCCGTTTTCGATCGAGCCGGTCTCCGATCTGTTCCAGGGGCTGTTCCGCCCGATGCGCAGCCTGCTCGCCACGGAGGACAGCGATCTCGCGGCCATGAAGCTCGACGTGACCGAGAACGACCAGGCCTATACGGTCAAGGCGGAGCTCCCGGGCCTGGACAAGAAGGACATCGACGTGAAGATCGACGGCAATGTGGTGTCGATTCACGCGAAGGTCGAGCGCAACACCGAGCTGAAGGAAGGCGAGCGCGTGATTCGCCGCGAGCGCTATAGCGGCGCGTTCGCGCGTTCTTTCTCGCTCGCGAGCGATATCGACGAGAGCAAGGCAAGCGCCCAGTATCAGGACGGCGTGCTTGCGCTGACGTTGCCGAAGAAGGCGCCGGCGGAGCAAAAGCGCCTGCAGATCGAATGACCGTTTGAAGTCGGGAGGGGGCGGCAGGCGCATCGTCCCGTGCAGGGCCGCACGGCGTGCGCCGCTACGGCGCAGAGACAGCACTCTGCGCTTTTTTCATTGCGCGTAACGGCCATCCGGAAAACCCATCATGCGCTCATGCAGGCGCGGCGGGAGTGAACAATGAGGCGCTGGGTAGAAAGATCGATGGACACGCCAGTATTCGCGCCGTTCTCGCGCATTCTCGTCATGCTGACCGGACGTGAGCACGTCGCTTCGGTGCTTGACTGCGTGGCCGGTTGGGCGCAGCGGCGCGCACGTATTCACATCGTGGGTCTTGCAGTCGCGCCTTCCAGCGGCGACGCCGCGTTTCAGGCCGCGCAAGGCTTCACGAGAAGACTCGTTCTGAACGCTACGGTCGATGCCGCGTGTGAAACGCTCCTGCGGCGCGGCTTCGAAACGGACACGGAGATCCTCGACACGGACGCGGGCGGGGAGCAGGCAGACAGACTGGCGCGGGCCGTGTGCGCCTCGCAGGCGGAGTTGACGATCGGCGCGCCGTCCAGCCCGGTCCCGCTTGCCGGATCGACGCAACGTCCCGTGCTGGTGCTGCCCACGCCCTTCGCGCGCCGATGCCGGGTGCCGCCGCAGCGCATTTTCGTCGCGAGCGACGGCAGCGCCGCGTCCGCCCTGGCGGTTCGGGAAGCCGCGCGCATCGCCGGTCCGGGGGCGGCGCTCAGGGTGGGCTATCTGGCGCGCGACCCGGCGTCCGCGCGACACCCTGAAGACTTCGACGCGGTCGCCCTCGAGGCGCCGCACGATGGCGACGCGGCTTCACATGCGATCGTCGAGGCGGCCCTGCAATGGCGCGCCGACCTGCTGGTGCTGGGAACGCGCGGCCGCCATGAGGGCGCGCGGTGGCGCTACGGCAGCATTGCAGCCGATGTCGCGCAACGGACCGTGTTGCCGCTGCTGCTCGTGCCACAGATTTCGCAGCGGCGGGTTCTTGCGGCTCCGGGTACTCGTCGTTGAATTGACGTGTGTCAACGGACCCCACCCGCGGCACCTTATCCTGAATTCAATCGCCAAGTACATCGTTCTGTGCTGGTGCGGGTGAGGAGGCCCAGGCCATGAAAATTTCGTTCCCTCGGACAGCACCCCAGTTCGACTCGGAGTCCTTCACTTTGGTGTTCCCCGCCGTGGTGGAGGGTGCGCAGATCGAATGTGGCATTACTGCCGAAGCGCTCGAAGATCATTTCGGCGCGCATTCGATCAGCGAGACGGATCTCCTCACGGCGTTCAGGGGGCATCGCGGCGCCATCGAAGAGGCCGCGGCCACGCTGATCGAAGCGACGCGGGGCGCGCCGGTCGTGCTGCACAGCGGCGTGTTCCGCGTTTATGGCCGATGACGCGCATTTTTCGCCTGCGCGATGGATTGCACCATGGCGCGCGAGACGGAGATCAGATCATGACACTCAAGGGTTCAGTCAACGCTGGCACGTGGATCGTCGAAGCGACTACGGCGCCCGCGCCACAAGGCGGCTTTGCTTGCCAGATCAGCATCATGCAGGGCGAGCCGGAACAGCCGTTCGGTCATGCGTTTGCTCATCATCGGACCTTCGACACCGAGGCCGCCGCCGTGCTGGATGGACTGCGCGAAGGCATGTTGTGGATCGACCTGAAGAATCGCCACGCATTCGAAGTGTAGGGCTGGCCACGGTCGCGTCGGTGCGCGCTGGCAAAGAGATAGACGGGGCAGGGAGGCCGAGGCGATGGGACTGGGAATGCAGATTGTCTATATGGGCTTCGCGGGGTCCGCCGCCATCGAGGCGGAGGCCGGCGTCCAGTTGTTGCGTCTGGAACGGTTCAGCGGGCTGCTGCTGAAGTCCTGCCATCTTGCGATCGAGTCGCTGCACGCTGTGGGGCAGCGTCAGGCTTATGACGTGCGCCTCGACCTCTTCTCGGCGTCGGACGGGCTCAAGCCGATTCCCCATTGCACCGGCGAAGATCCGATCGCCGCCATGCGCGAGGCATTCGATGCCGCCGAGCACGAGTTGAAGCTGGCGGACGCATCGAACCACTATTCAGCAGACGGCCGTACGCGGCGCGATCATTGAGAGGATCAGGATCAGGCGATCCGGATCCTGTCGTGTGAGCATCAAGCTTCGTCCGCGAAAAAAGCATCCTCGGGATCGCAGGCGGTTTCGTCGACGCACTGCACGTGCCAGTCTCCAGTGGCCGGCTCCTGGGTGCCGCCATGCCATTGCACCCGGCCGTGCTCGCCCTCGAAGGGGCCGTCATGGGCCGCGAGATCGAGTCCTTCGAGGGTGCAGAGCCCGGCCCCGTCCACCCCCGCGATGAGCCACGTGCAGCCTTGCCCGCTGCGGTAGCGGCCCCACTGCGGCAACGCCAGGCCCGCGTGGCCCTCGCGGGACCATTTGCCGGTCTCCTTGTCGATCCAGACGATGCCGTAGGCACCGGGGGCGAGCCGGTCGAACGTGTCGAGATGAAGGGTGATGCGCATGATGACGCTCCGTTGGTCAGGTTGCGAATCTACTGGCTCAGCACCCACTGGACGAGCGTGCGCGCGTCCTTGGCCGAAAGCGGGCCGCCGCGGTCTTCGGGCAGGGGCATCGCCATGTCGCCCCAGTGCGCCTTGCCGCCGTGCCTGAGCTTCTCTTCGAGCATCGTGCTCGCGTTGGGGGTGTCGCGGTAGTGCTCGGCGATCTGGTGGAACGACGGCGCGAGAAACGGCGCGTCCGACGTGTGGCAGAACATGCAGTGCTGCTGATCGACCAGCTCGGTGGGTTCCGGCAGCTCGGCGCACGCTCCGGCGGCCTGCAGGGAGACAGCCAGCGCCGCGACCATGCGCACGAACACGACGCTTGCCCGCAGGCGGCGCGGTGAATGCAGCCGGCCGTGCACGAGGGGAATGGGTTTGCAGGCCATGAGGGGTCTCCTTGAGCGGCGGACGGGCCGCAAAGGGCGGCTGCCTTGGCTCATGCTCTCATTGCCTGGCGCGATGCTGTTGACTTGAGTCAATCGAAAAAGGGCGGCGCGCGACGTCCCTGGGACAACTGGCCAAACAGAAAAAGAAAAGCGGCGCCCGCTAGACGAGGAGCGCCGCAGGAATCACGCGCCCGGACCAATGAGGCGTGCTGTGCCAACACCGTTGCGAAGACTGCTGTGCAGCGTCGCGCGTTACACGCGTGCGAGACCCTCGGCATCGACGATGCGGATCTGCTTGCCGCTCGGCTGGACGAGCCCATCGCGGTGGAAACGGGAGAACATCCGGCTCACGGTTTCGAGCTTCATGCCGAGAAAGCAGCCGATTTCCTCACGGCTCATCTTCAGATTGAATTGCGCGCCGGAATAGCCGCGCGTGCGAAAGCGCGCCGCGAGGTCGAGCAGGAAGGAGGCGAGCCGCTGCTCCGCGGTCATCGTGCCCAGCAGCATCATGAGGCTCGATTCGCGCACGATCTCGCCGCTCATCAACTGGTAGAGATGGCGCTGCATGCGGCGGCTCTCGCGGCACAGCGATTCGAACTGGCCGAACGGGATGATGCAGACCGTGCTGTCCTCCAGCGCGATCGCTTCGCAGTTGTGCGTGCCCGTGCAGACGCCGTCGAGCCCGAGCGGCTCGCCCGGGATCTGGAAGCCCGTCACCTGCTCGCGGCCGTCGCGGTGCATGACGATCGTTTTGAACGACCCGGTGCGCACGGCGTACAGGCTCTGGAACGCATCGTGCGCGCGAAACAGCGCCTCGCCACGACGCACGTGGCGGGTCGTGAGCACGACGGTGTCGAGCTGCTCGAGCTCGGCGGCGGTGAGGTCCGAGGGCATGCAGACCGCGCGCAGCGAACAGGTGGAGCAGCGCGAGGCAGCGCGGCGCGGCGCGGGCTCCTGCTCCACGGGGCGCAGCGGCACTACCGGCCAACGCAGCGTGGCGGGCGCAGGCAGGGAGGAATCGCAGGCGGGCTCGGCATACATGGCTGTCTCCAGTTCAGCGCGCGGCACTCGCGCGCGCTTTCACAAGCGCTTCGATGGCGTGGCAGGCGGCGTCGAATTCGGACGTCTTGTCGAAGAAAAATTCGGCGCCGGCGCGTTGGCAGGCGGTCCTGAATGGCGCGGTGGAGTGGTTCGTCAGCACGACCGTGACGACCTCGGGTTGCTCGCGCGAGAGTTGGGCGATCAGTTCGATGCCGCTGCTCGCGGTCAGCCGCAGATCGATCACGGCGACGTCCGCTCCGCTCGTTGCAATTTCCGTCAGGGCGGTGGCCGTATCCTCGGCCTCCCCAACCACGACCACGTCCGGTATGGCTGAGAACGCCTCGGAGATTTTGCGGCGTACCGGTGTCGGATCGTCGACGAGGAAGACGTGCAGCTTGGGAATGGTCAGATGGGCTTCCATGTAGCCAGTATCGTCGGCGCCATCTCGAAAATAAATCGGCGGCGATGGAAACTGGCGTACGCACGACGGAAGATGTGTAGGGCGATTCCTACAATCGTGCGACGACGCGCCGCTGCCACGGCGGCTCAGGGTTGCTCTTCAGGGGTGGCTCAAGGTTCGTCCGGGTCGTCGAGCAGCTTGTGGCGCAGGGCATAACGCACGAGCGCGGCCTCGTGCGGCATCTCCATCTTCTCGAGGATGCGGACCTTGTAGGTGCTCACCGTCTTGGCGCTCACGCAAAGCGCCTTGGCGATTTCGGTAATGGTCTCGCCCGAGGCGAGGCGCCGGAACACCTCGAATTCACGGTCGGAAAGCCGCTGGTGCGGCAGGGTGTCGGCGGGCTCGTTCAGGCTCTGCGCGAAGCGCTCCGCCATCGCCATGCTCACGTAGACACCGCCCGTGGCCACCTTCGTCACGGCGTTCACGAGCTCGGCGCTGGCGCTCTCCTTGGTGAGATAGCCCGATGCGCCGGCCTTGAACGCGCGCACCGCGTATTGCTGCTCGGCATGCATGGTCAGCACGAGGATGCGCAGCGCGGGCTGCTCGTCCTTGATCTGCTTGATGAGATCCACGCCGCTGCGCCCCGGCATGGAAAGATCGAGCACCAGTACGCGGGCCTCGCGCTCGCGCACGAGCGCGAGCGTGGTGGCGCTGTCGCAGCCTTCTCCCACGATTTCGAAATCGTGCGCGTCCTGCAGGATGCGGCGCAGACCATCGCGCACGAGCGCGTGGTCGTCGGCGAGGATCACCTTGATCATGAAGCGGTCTCTTCGGATTGGAGGGTGTCGAGCTCGAAGGTGATGGCAATCGCGAAACCTTCCCCTGGAGCCGTGTCGATCTCGACTGTGCCGTTGAACATATGCGCGCGCTCGCGGATGCCAAGCAATCCGAACGACTTGTCGTGGCCGGTGCGCTCGGGCGAGTCGCCGGGATGGGCGGGCGCACCGTGGCCGTTGTCGACGATGCGAAGCGTGCAATGCTGCCCGTCCACTTCGAGCGTGAGCACCACGACGCTCGCTTCGGCATGGCGCGCGACGTTGGTGAGCGCTTCCTGGACGATGCGAAAGAGCGTGGTGGCCGCGGCGCGCGAAAATGCCGCGTTGCCGGTATGGATGTGCCGCTGGACCGCGATGCCGTAGCGGTTCGTGAAGTCGTTCGCGAGCCATTCGATCGCGGGCACGAGGCCGAGGTCGTCGAGCATGACGGGGCGCAGGTCGGCCGCGATGCGCCGCACTGCCTTGACGGTCGAGTCGATCAGCTTGCGCATGCCCGCGAGCCGCTCGGCGTTGTCGCTGTCGATGGCGCCGCGAAGCCGGTTCTCCAGCGCGGAGACATCAATTTTGAGCGCCGTGAGTTGCTGGCCCAGATCGTCGTGGAGCTCGCGCGCGATGCGCGTCTTTTCGGCCTCGCGCACGTTTTGCAGATTGGCCGAGAGTTCGCGCAGCTCCTCGCGCGAGCGCTTGAGCGAGTTCTCCGCGCGCAGCCGCTCGGTGATGTCGCGCAGCATCACCGTGTAGAGCTTGCCGGAGGCGTCGCGAATCTGGGAGATCGACGCCTCGATCGGAAACTCCTCGCCATTGGCGCGCAGGCCGAACAGTACGCGCTGCTGGCGGCCCATCTGGCGTTCGGTGACGCCGGTGGCGCCGAACTGTTCGACGTGGCGTTCGTGAGCCGCGCGAAAGCGCGCGGGAATGAAGCGTGAGAGCGGCGAGCCGATCGCTTCCATGGCGGAGAGGCCGAATACGAACTCGGCGGCCGGGTTGAAGATGACGATGCGCTGGGTTTCGTCGACGGTGATGATGGCCTCCATCGACGAACGGATGATGCCCATCATGCGCGCTTCGTTCAGGTGTGCCTCGCCCTCGGCCGGCTCGGGCGCGAGGGCTGGGGCGGCCTGCGCCCGCGCGAGCCGCCAGGCGAGAAAGGCGCAGAGGCCGGCAATGACGGCGCCGGCGAGCAGGATGGCTGCCGCGCAGGTGGCCGCGCCCGTGAGCAGCGGGCTGCCGTCCGTGCTCGCGTCGAGCGTGAGGGTGGCGCCGCCGAACGCGATTTGGTCGATGTGCTCGAAGCGTGTGCCGGGCGTCACTTCGGCGGCTTCGGTGGGGGCGCTGCGGTAAAGCTCGACGGCGGGCTGCCCGGCGTGCACGGTGAGCGCGAGATCGGGCTGGGCGGCGAGTATCGGCTCGAAGAGCCGCTGTGGGTCGAGCGTGGCGACGGCGAATCCGGTGAGCGGGCGTTGCACGGGGCTTGCAGCCGGCGCAGCTGCCGCCGATGGCACCGTTTGCGGCACCGCTTGTGGCACCGCTTGTGGCACATAAGCCGGCAGATAAAGCATCAGTTGCGGCGGCGCGTTGTCCGCGCCCGGTTCGGCGGCGAGGCCCGCGTTGCCGGTTTGCCCGGCGTAGCGGCGCGCGGCCTCGCTAGCGGTGCTCTGGCCCACGGCGCTGCCGGGCGCGCTGTTGGGCATGGCGGCGAGTCCGGCCCATAGCGTGGCGGTGGCGGGTTGCGCGGACGATGCGCTTTGCGCGCCGGGGGGCAGCGCGAGATACCCCAGGGCGACGACTGCGGCGCGCGAGTTTTCCAGATCGACTCCCGAGACATAGCGCTGCCAGCCTTCGGGATCGGCGGCGCCCGCCTGTGCGAGCCACCCGCGCGCGCCGCGCAGCAGCGCTTCGTCGGCGATGAGCGCCTGTTCGACGGTCTCGCGCAGCGCCGCCGTGCGGCGTGCGAAGCGCTGCTCGGCGGCGGTTTGCCATTGCAGCGCGACGAATGCCGCGACGGCGCCCGCGAGTGCGAAAGCGATGATGAACGCGAGCGTGGCCGCCATGGCCGGCTGGCCGTTGCGCAAGCGGCGCGCGCGCGTGGTGCCGCGCGCGGCGTCGCCCGGTGGATTAGCGCCAGTGCTCATGGCAACGGCCCAGGACGGAACGCTTGTGCGCAACGGATGCGTAAGCCATTCGCATGTGAAGTAGCGACTGCATTGGAGGGAGCCCGGCGCTGGACGTCGTGCGGGCTGCTTGCCCCAATTTTAAGTTCGGTGCGTACACCCGTCTTGAAAATCTTTCGCGCTGTGTGAGTGCCCGTGCGCATCCAGCCGGGGCGGCTGTCCGGCAGGCCGGCTCAGGCAGGGATTCCCTGTGCACCGGCACCCTCGCAGGGCGGGCACGGGACGGCGCGGACCGTCTCCTCCGGCAGTTCGACCGACTGCCCCTGCTCCGGCACGCTGCAGTCCCAGTGCAGCGTTTCTTCGATGCGCCGGCGCAGCGCGTCGGCCGCGGCGGGTTCGCCGTGCGTCACGAACGTGCGCACGGGTGCGCAGGTCATGCCGGCCAGCCAGCGCAGCGTCTCCCGATAGTCCGAATGCGCGGAGAGCGAGGAGATCGACGCGACCTCGGCGCGCACGCGCACATAGTCGCCATGCAGCTTGATGGCGGGCGCGTGCGCTTCCAGCGCCGCGCCGCGCGTGCCCGGCGCCTGGTAGCCGACGAGCGCGATCGTGTTGCGCGGGTCGGGCGCATAGAGGCTCAGGTGATGGAGTACGCGCCCGCCCGTGGCCATGCCGCTGCCGGCGATGATGACCATCGGCCCGTTGCGCGAGGCGATGGCCTTCGAGTCGTCGACGGTCCGCGTCATGAACGCCGCGTGGTCGAGGGCGTGCAACTGCGAGACCGTCAGCCGGTGCTCGCGCATATGGCGGCGGTAGAGGTCGGTGACGCTGATCGCCATCGGGCTGTCGAGGTAGACCGGCACGTTGGCCATGCGCCCCGTCTCCTTCAGGTGGGCGATGTGGTAGAGCACTTCCTGCGCGCGCCCCACCGCGAAGCAGGGCATCACCACGATGCCGCCGCGCGCGAACGTGCGCGCGAACACCTCGGCCAGCTCGTCCTCCGGATTGAGGGCGGCGTGCAGCCGGTCTCCATAGGTCGATTCGACCACGAGATAGTCGGCGTGGGCCGGCGAGGCCGGCGCGCGCATGATGGGGTCCTCGGGGCGCCCGAGATCGCCCGAGAAGGCGAGCACCGTATGCCCGCTGCACAGCACGACGGTCGCGGCCCCGAGAATGTGTCCGGCGGGCAACAGCCGGAAGCTCAGGTGCTCGCCGAGCGAGACCGGCGCGTCGAACTCGCGCGGCCCGATGAGCCGCAATGCGGCTTCGGCGTCTTCGAGCGTATAGAGCGGCAGCGCCGGATGGTGCTTCGAGTAGCCGTGCCGGTTCGCGAACGCGGCGTCCTCTTCCTGCAGCCGGGCGCTGTCACGCAGCATCACGTCGCACAGGTCGGCGGTGCCCGGCGTGCAATAGACCGGGCCGCGATAGCCGTTTCGGGCCAGCACCGGCAGGTAGCCGCAGTGATCGATGTGGGCATGCGTGAGGATGACGGCGTCGAGCGTATCGGCGGGAAAGGGCAGCGGCGCCCAGTTGCGCAAGCGCAGGTTCTTGGTGCCCTGGAACAAGCCGCAGTCGATCAGCACCCGCTTGCCCTGCGCTTCCAGCAAATAGCGCGAACCGGTGACCGTCTGCGCCGCACCCAGAAAGGTCAGCTTCATCATGTTCTCCTCGCCTTGCGCCCCCACGGCGCGCCTGATACGGATTGGAGCGCGCTTTGCCGCTACGCAATTGACCTGCATCAGTCGGCCGGGCATTGCCGCGCCGGCGCTTGGATTTGAGCCAGATCAATCGGGGCGGGCCGGACGATTCATACATTGGGGCGTGCGGTTCGCCATCGCGGGCCGGTCTTCGGGTAGGAGTCGCGGCGATGTCTGATGAATCGAATGGACTCCGGGCGCTGGTCCCGGTCCTGCTCACGGTAATGCTGGTGGCTTGCGCAAGCGAGGCGAGCCGCGACGCCTTCCGTCACACGGAAACCGAGCTGGAGGCGGCGCGCGAGCAGGCGTTGATCCAATGCACGACGCCCGGCGAGTGCGCGCAGGTGTGGAACCGGGCGCGCGCCTTCGTCCAGCTGCACTCGCCGACGCCGATCGAGCGCATCACGAGCGAGTCGATCGAAACGCGCATGCCGCACGAGTTCGGCGTGGCGTACTTCTGGGCGGCGCGCGAGACCGCGGCCGACGGGACGACGACGATTCGCCTGAAGGGAATGTGCCGGGGCATGTACAGCACCGACAACGGGCCGGGATGGATCTACGGGCCCTGCGCGGCCCAGCTGCGCGAGGCGCAGACTGAATTCGCGCGCGAGGTGGGCGGCGTGAGGTGAGGACCCCCGGAGGCTCGCGGGGGGCTAGTCTTCCAACGGCCTCAGCACCTGATGGGGCTCAACCGGCAAACGCAATTCGGCCGTGATCGTGACGCCGGCCCCGGGCTGGCTGTCGACCGTGAGCGCACCCCCGAGCTGCACCATCCGCTCGCGCATGCCGAGCAGCCCGAATGCATCGGGCCGCACCGCCTTGCCGCGATCGAAGCCGACACCATCGTCGCCGATGCTCAGGCGACAGCGTCTTTCGTCATTCGAGAGATGGATCTTGACCTCGTGCGCCCGGGCATGACGTGCAACGTTCGTCAGCGCTTCCTGAGCAACGCGAAACAGCGCGGTGGTCGCAAAGTCGCCGAGGTCGAGCGCATGCGTGTCGAGCTCGAATCGCACGGTCACGCCGTAGCGGTCCTGAAAATCGTGGGCGAGCCATTCGAGTGCAGCCTCCAGGCCGAAATCGTCGAGGATGCTCGGGCGCAGATTGGCAGCGATTCTGCGCACGGAGGCGGTCAGTGCATCGATTTGGGAGACGATTTCGGCCAGTGCGCCGAGGTTTGCATACGACGCTGCGGGCAACGCCTTGCCGAGTTCGCGTTCGTGGTGAGCCAGCGCCATCTTGAGCGCCACGAGCCGTTGCCCGAGATCGTCGTGGACTTCGCGGGCAATGCGCTTTTGCTCGTTCTCGCGTGCCTGCTGCACGAGCGCCGAGGCCGCGTTCGCGTGCTCGAGCTCCTCCAGCCGGCGCCGCTCGGTCAGGTCGCGCGTGATCTTTGCAAACCCGACGAGCGTGCCTTCATCGTCGTGGATCGCGGTGATGACGACATTGGCCCAGAAGCGGCTGCCGTCCTTGCGCACGCGCCATCCCTCGTCCTCGACGCGGCCCTGGGCCGCCGCCGTCTGGAGCAGGCGTGCGGGCTTGCCCGACGCAATGTCGTCCGGGGTGTAGAACACCGAGAAGTGCTTGCCGACCATTTCATCGGGGGTGTAACCCTTGATGCGCTGCGCGCCAGGATTCCAGCTCGCGACCTGGCCGGCGGGTTCGAGCATGAAAATCGCATAATCGCGTACCGCGTCGATCAAGAGGCGATAGCGATCCGCGATCGCAATATCGCTCTCGTTACGCCCAAACCAGGGCTCGGACTCAGCCGTTTGCATAGCGCGCTCCGGATAATCAGCCGATTCTCACGATGCCGCATGCATGTTTGCATCGCCGCGAGTGCTGCACCGATAAGCCGCATAGTAAGGGAAAAGCCGTGCCGGGTTCAGGACGCGATGCGCGGATAGTCCCCGGCATCGGTCGTCGGGGTAAGCGCGAACGCAGTCATAAGATGTTCGCATTCCTGAATAACGAAAACCTCGTCGATCATCGGATGCTCACGACACGACTTCGTCGAGTGGGCGTCGCGGCGTGGCCGCGTCGGGCGTTCCGTGACCGATGCGCAGCAGAAGCTGCGGATGGTAGGCAGGGGGCAGACCGGTCAGCGCGCCGAGCTTTTGACGCAGTTCCGGTATCTCGATGGGCTGGTTCAGGTACGAGGCGCACAGTCCGTGCAAGGTCGCCACGAGCAATACCCGCTCGAGCGCCTGGCCCACCGCGAGCCACGCTTGCGCGTCGTCGACGCCGGTCGCGAGGCACAGCAGGAGCGGCGACCCCGCCGCAAGATCGCGATGCGTGGCAGCCACACCGCCGCCCAGGTCGAAGGTCCGGATCGCGGATGCGACCAGCGGCGTGGCGAAGTCAAGAAGCGGAGCGAGCCCGGCTGCGTAGGCTGGCATGCCGTCGTTGGTGTGATGCGGGTGGATCCATTTCGCGAGCTCGCGCCTGAAGCGCGGATCGGCGAACTGCTGCCGGTCAGCCTCGGCGACGAACTCGGCGATCGCATAGCGCGGCTCGGCGGCGCTCACGCAGGCGACCTCGACGCCTTCAGCGCGCGCCGCGTCCATCAAGTGCCGTTCGACGGCTGTGTCGACGGGCTCTGGAGAAAATGGATGGCGCGTCGTGACCCGCTCGTAAATCGCGCTCACGAGCGCGGCGAGTTCGGCACCGGTGACGCGCTCATGCAGCAGGCGCACTTCGGCAAGCAGATCGGCATCGGCGCTCGACGGGAAGAGCGTGATCGCGTAGCCGATCCCGAGGCTCGCGAGCGCCACGCGCAAATTGAAGAGCGCCGCGCCGCAACTGATGATGAGCTCGCGGTCGTAAGGGTCCACGACAGGCAGCGCGCGCAGCCGGTCCGCGCACAGGATCACGCGATCGGCGCCGAGCACGAAGCGCCAGGGCTGGCTGTTGTGGCTCGACGGCGCGAGCGTCGCATGACGCAAGGCGAAGTGCATGGCAAATTCATGCGTCTGTCCGGCTGCAGCGCTGTCGGCGGGGGACGCGATCGGGTTCTCGAGCATGGCCAGCTCCCTGCTGGGAAACGCGCTTCGGCACGCAAGACGCGCCGCCGCGCCAGGGTGAGTCAGTGGGACATCAGCACCGGCACCGTCATGGCCTCGAGCAGCGTGCGCGTCACGCCGCCCAGCACGCGCTCATGCAAACGCGAATGCGCGTAGGCGCCTGCCACGATCAGCCCGGCGTGCAGGTCGCTTGCGCGGCTGAGCAACGCCGTGCCCGTTGTCATGCCCGCCGTGCTGGCGCTTTCGTGAAACGATGCGTTCACGCCGTGCAAGTCGAGCCACGCGGCGGCATCCACCGCCTCGTCTTCGGCGCGCGCGCGTTTCGTGCCGCTATGCGGCGCGACCACTTCTATCGAGACGCTGTTGGCGCACCGCAAAAGCGGCAAAGCGTCCGAAGCCGCGCGCGCCGCTTCGCGACCGCCGTCCCAGGCGATCAGGATGTTTTGTGCGAAGTCCGGGAAAGCCCCGGCATGCGGGACCACGATGGCTGGCCTCGCGGCCGTCATCACCAGTTCCGTGACGAAGGCACTGGCCGTTTCCACTGCGGGATCGCCGCTATCGTGCTGCCCGAGCACGAGCAGGTCGGCGTGGCGCGCGTGCAGCGTCGCGGCGGCGCTGTCGCCGGGCTGCGGCGCGCGCCATTCGACCCGGCGGCCCGCCCGCGCGCCGGCGTCAAGGAACGCGGCTTGCGCGAACTCGAGCCGTTGCGCCGGCGTGCCCGCGCCTTCCGTTGCCGGCGTGCGCGAGCGCGGCGCCGGCAGATACAGCCCGATCAGATACGCGTCGAAGCGCTCGGCCAGATCGAGCGCGAGTGCCAGACGCGCCTCACGTCGCGCCGAGTCGTCGAGGTGGACGAGCAGGGTCTTGTAGCACATGGTGTTTTCCTTGGACATCAATCGGGAAGCTCACACGCAAGCGGGTGTGCAGGGCTGCTCAATGCGACATCAGCACGGGCACCGGCATCGCGCCGAGCACCGTCTGCGTCACGCCGCCGAGCAAGAGCTCCTTCCAGCGCGCGTGGCCGTAGGCACCCATCACGATCAGGTCGCAGTCGGTCTTGCCGGCGCGCGCGAGCAGGGCTTCGCCAACCGTGACCGTCGGCGGCGGATGCAACTCCGTCACGTGCACCTCGAGTCCGTGACGCGCCAGAACCAGACCGATATCGGCGCCCGGAATGCGTTCCCGGTCTCTGGGCGTGGGCGTGAAAGTCACGATTTCGGTTCGCTGCGCGAGCTGCATGAACGGCAGGGCATCGAAGAGCGCACGCGTGGCGGACTGGCCCGCATCCCACGCGACCATGACGTGCTCGCCCACCGTGGGAAACCCGCCTTCATAGGGAACCCACAAGACTGGCCGTCCCGCGCTCAAGGTCACGCGAGTCTGAAACCGGTTGCTGAGCGATGCGTCCAGGTCGTCGGGGTTGCTTTGTCCCAGCACGATCAGGTCTGCGAAGCGTGCGCGCATCAGCAGCTCATGCTGTGCGTGGTTCGCGGTGCGCCAGTTGCCTTTGAGCTCCGCCTCGGCGAGGCGGGCGAAGAAATGGTGCTCCAGCTCGCGGCGGCACGCTTCGTGCTCACGCCGGTATAGCGACCAATACTCGGCGTCCAGAATGAATGCATAGGCCGCGTCGTGCTCGGGCACGACAGGCGCGAACAGTGCGCTGACATGGGCGCCGTGCCGCCTGGCGACGCGCAGCGCAACATCGAGGCGCGTTCGCGCACTTTTGCTTTCGTCCAGATGAACCAGGATGTTGCGGTACTCCATGATCGGCGCTCCATGATGGATGCAACACCGAAGCGGTGTTTGGTGCGGCTCAGTCTAGGCGCCGATGCCGGTTCGCAATTGACTTGAGTCAAGCCGTGACCAAGACCCTGAAGCGAGACCATCAGGCTGTTGCCGGCCCGGTTCCGACGGACAAGCGATTGATGCATGTCAATCGTCAGTGGAGCGCCGACCCTATAGTGGGGCACTGTTTCGATCGCGCCGATGTGCGGCCGGTCGCCAACCTGCGAGGAGGAGTTGCCATGCGTAGCGAACGTGTTGCTTTTGTGAGCGGCGGGATGGGGGGGCTGGGCGCCGCGATCAGCCGCAGGTTGCACGATGCCGGTCTGATCGTTGCGGTCTCGCATTCGGAACGTAACGACCACGTAATGGGCTGGCTGGATCGCGAACGCGAAGCCGGCCGCAAGTTCCACGCGTTCGGGGTGGACGTGGCCAGCTACGATTCGTGCGCCGAGTGCGCGCGCCGGGTCGTGTCGCAATTCGGCGCTGTCGACGTATTGATCAACAACGCCGGCATCACGCGCGACGCGAGCTTCATGAAGCTCACGAAGCGCGAATGGGACGAGGTGATGCACACGAATCTCGACAGCGTGTTCAATCTCACGAAGCAGTTCCTGCCCGGCATGGTGGAGCAGCGCTTTGGCCGCGTCGTGAACATCAGCTCGGTGAACGGCTCGCGCGGCGCGTTCGGGCAGGCGAACTACGCGGCGTCAAAGGCCGGCATTCACGGCTTCACGATGTCGCTCGCGCTCGAAGTCGCGAAGCACGGCGTCACGGTGAATACCGTCTCGCCCGGCTATCTCGCGACCGCGATGGTCGAGGCCGTGCCGCAGGACATCATGGAAAAGCGCATCCTCCCGCAGATTCCGGTGGGCCGGCTTGGGCGGCCGGAAGAGGTGGCGTCGCTGATTGCGTACCTCTGCTCCGACGACGGCGCATTCGTGACGGGAGCCAACTTCGCCGTCAATGGCGGCATGCACATGCATTGATCGTCGCGCCGCTGTGGATCCATTCCGCGCGAATTCCCCCTGCGCGCGACCAGTAAAGTGCGAGCGCCACGGTGGTGGGCGATATCGATTCAGTGACGATAGAAAGGCGCTCGGACGATCTGATCGTCGAGTGACGCAATGGCGGCGGCGCAGTGTGGGACGAGGGTCAGTGACGTGATCGAAATCTTGACGCTTACGGTCAATCCGGCCGTCGACGTATCGACGGCAGTCGAGCGCGTGGTCGATACGCACAAGCTGCGCTGCGAGGCGGCAATCCGCTATCCGGGCGGCGGGGGCATCAACGTTGCGCGCGTGATCCAGCGTCTCGAGGGCGCACGCTCACATTGCCTCGCGCTCTATCTCGCGGGAGGCGTGGCGGGCGACCTGTTGGAGCAATTGCTTGCAGCGGAGCGTGTGAGCTGCCGCAGACTGCCCATCGCGGGCGAGACGCGAGAAAACTTTTCGGTGAAAGAGCGCTCGACGGGTCGCGAGTTCCGCTTCGTGCTGCCCGGCGCGCCGGTGGACGCCGCCGAATGGGCGCAGGCGCTGGAGGTCTTCGAGACGCTCCTGCCCGCGCCGCGCTACCTCGTGCTGAGCGGCAGCCTGGCGCCGGGCTTGCCGGCGCGGGCCTATGCGGACATCGCGAGGCGCGCCAGCGCGCGTGGCACGCGCGTCGTGCTCGACACGTCAGGCGCGCCGCTCGCAATGGCGCTCGATGCAGGTGTCTATCTCGTGAAGCCGAGTCTTGGCGAGCTGGCCGAGCTTGCGGGCCGGCCCCTCGCCGACGAGGCGGCGCAAGTCGCAGCGGCGCGTCAGATCGTTGCGCAGCGGCGTGCGCAGATCGTTGCCCTGACGCTCGGGGAACGCGGCGCGCTGGTGGTTTCGTCCGAAGAGACGATACGCGTGAAGGCGCTGCCGGTACCCGTATCGAGCGCGATTGGCGCGGGCGACAGCTTCCTGGCGGGATTGATCGTCGCGTTGCGCAGGGGTGAGCCGCTGCGCGAGGCCGTGCGCCTTGCGCAGGCGGCGGCATCGGCGACCTTGTTGACCACCGGCACGTCGCTGTGCGACGCGGCGCAGGTGAGGCGGCTCTATGACGCCGAGAGTCCGGTGTGTTGAGTGCGGTGCGCAAAGGCGATATCAGCGGCGGTGGCACGGGCGCGTCGAGCGTTTCCCGGGCGCTTCCCGGGCGCGAGCGAATAGCGCTGCGGACGTGGCACGGATCTTCTGGCATGGAGCAGCGCGCCGCGCCGTCAATGCGACAGCAGAACGGGCACGGTGGCCGATTCGAGCAGCGCGCGCGTGACGCCGCCGAGCAGGCGCTCGCGCCAGTGCGGATGGCCGTAGGCGCCGGCCACGACGAGGTCGCAGCCGCTCGTCGCTACCCACGAAAGCAAGGTGTCGCCCGCAGTCTCGTCCGAGTCGCTCATGCATTGCGCGAAGTCGACGTTGACGGCGTGCCTTGCCAGCATCGCGTCGAGGTCCGCGATGCGGGCGTCCGACGTAGCGACACCCGACGTAGCGACACCCGACGCAGCGGGCGTGCCGATATGCAGCATCGTCACGCGCTTCGCGCCCGGCAGCAGCGCCATTGCGTCGTGCACCGCGCGTGCCGCTT
The DNA here is from genome assembly GCF_000685075.1 of Paraburkholderia oxyphila NBRC 105797. Lineage (GTDB taxonomy): Bacteria > Pseudomonadota > Gammaproteobacteria > Burkholderiales > Burkholderiaceae > Paraburkholderia > Paraburkholderia oxyphila. The sequence continues at coordinate 2,448 of NZ_BAYD01000063.1, read as the reverse complement.
CGCGGCTGCCGTCCCATGCGATCACGATCGAGTCGCCTACCGGGCGCAGCGCCCCGGCGTAGGGCAGCACGAGCACCGGCCGGCCGGACGTCATGACCACGCCTTCCAGAAAGCGCGCGCGCAGCGAGTGAGCCTCGTCGTCGGGAGCCGCCTGGCCGGCGACGAGCAGATCGGCGTGGCGGCTGCGCCGAATGATCGGCTGCTCGGCATAGTCGTCGAACCCGATCCATTCGCCTTCCATGCCGGCGCGTCGCAATGCATGGCGAAACGACTCCTCGGCCGCTTCCTGCTGGGCGCGCCGCGCGTTGCAGTAGTCGTTGTAGTAAGGCGCGCAGCCGGCGACGGTGAAGTATTCGCGCGCCTCTGGCGCGAACGGCGAATACAGGCCGATGAGGTGCGCGTCGAAGCGGCCCGCGAGCGTCAGCGAAAAGTCGAGCCGCGCTTGCGCGCGTTCACTCGGGTCGAGATAAACGAGCAGGGTCTTGTATTGCATGGCAGCGACTCCTCGGGTAGTGCCCGCGCGATGAGCATGCGCGCGGCGGTGCGTCCCGATTTGCCGCAGGACACCGGCGGGCAGGCGGCAATGCCTGGTTCGAGTCTTGTCGCCGGGCGCGGGTTGGCGCTTGATGTATGTCAAGCAAGAGCGGGGCGCCGACGCGCTTCGGCCCTCGCTCAGTTGACGAGCAGCCAGGCGCCCCAGACGCAGGCGAGGATCAGCGCTTGCCCTGGTATCAGCGTCAGCGCGAACGCACGCTTGCCGAAGGCTACGGCCACGAAGCATTTCATGATCGAGTTGGCCGTGAGCGCGACGATGATCGGTACCGCCGCGTCGCTTTCCGCGAGCAGCGACTGCGCGGCGAGCGCGGCGATCGACGCCGCCGCGGAATGGGTATCGACCAGCCCGCCCAGCCCGGCGGCGATCAGGAGCCCGGTCTGGCCGAGCCAGCGGGCGAGCAGTGTGCCCATGAGCATCAGGACCATGAGCGTCGCGGCGAGCAGCAGGGCGGCCTTCAGGTCCACCGCCCGGCCAACCACGAGCTCCTCTTGCATGGGCTTGCGCGCCGCGCGCCAGGCGACGAACAAGCCGTAGACCAATGCGGCGAGCGCCCCCGCGGCGAGCGCCGGAGCGAGGCGGTGCAGCAGCGGCTCGTAGACGACACTGACCACCAGCGCCAGCTGTACGGGCGTCGCGACGGACGACAGCACGGCGGCGGCGGCGAGCTGCGGGCAGTCGGCGGGCGTCTGCACGGCGCGCCGGCCCATCGCGGCGATCGTCGCGATGCTGGAGACGAAGCCGCCGAGCAGCCCTGCGAACGGCAAGCCGATGCGCGTGCCGAACATCAACTGCGCGAGGTGGCCGACGGCGCTGATCGCCATCACGAGGACCGCGAAGCGCCAGACCGTCTGCAAGTTGATGGCGCCATAGGGGTCGACGAGGTGGCTCGGGAGCATCGGCAGAATGATCAGCGCGGAGGCGGCCAGCGTCAGCAGGTCGATGATCGCGTCCTGACCGAGCCGCGTCGTGACGAAGCGGTGCAGCGGCGAGCGCGCCGCGAGCACGATCGTCAACAGCACGCCCAGCGCGGCGGCGAGCGGGGCGTCGAGCACGGCCAGCGCGCCCAGCAGCAGCGTGGCGATCATCGAGGTTTCGGTGGTGAGTCCCGGATCGTCGTGGGGACGCAGATAGGCCGCCGTGGCCAGCGCGGTCAGCGCGAGTGTCAGCGTCGCCGCCAGGATCACCCCGCCCACGCGCATGGCGATGGCGCCGAGCAGCGCCGCCACCGTGAACGTGCGGATGCCGGCGGCCGCGCGCGTCGCGCCTTCGCCCTTGCGTCGCTCGCGCTCCGCGCCGACCAGCAGGCCCACGCCCAGCGCGACGACGAACGGCATGTATGCGGCGTTGACGAGGAACATAACGTTTCGTTCTTCCGGCGAGAGCGGCTTCGGCGTGGCTGACGAGCCATCGTAGGACGGGCCGCACGCGGGAATTTGACGGATATCAATGCATGGAGTCCGGCAGCGCCTGCCGCGGGACGCGGGCCGCACGTCCGTGGCGCCCTGCGTCACGGACGCCGCTTGTTTGACGCATATCAATGGAAAGAGGGGCGCGCGCCGGAGAATCGGCTCAGCGGGTCTGGACCTGCACGCGTATCGAGCGTGAGGAGAACCCGGCTAACCGGAGAACCGCCATGCAGTGCACTCTTTCCTCGCTGTTCCTGCGCTGCGGAGAAGGATCATGATCCGCGCCGAATTCAGGATCGTCTGCGCGACGATTGCCGTGTTCGCCGCGCTCGTCGGGCTGGGCGTTGCGCTCGACGGTCTCGTGTTCGACGCGTGGGTGAGGTTTCGCTACGGCGCGGCCGTGCTGATCACCGGTCTCGCCTGCCTTGTGCTGTTGCTCCATCCGGTGCCGCGCGACCATGGCTAGTCGCATCGCCATGCCGTGCA
>NZ_BAYD01000064.1 GCF_000685075.1 Paraburkholderia oxyphila NBRC 105797 | reverse complement strand
TGGACAGGGCAGTGGGGGACCGCGTCACACTGGCGGTGTGAGCGGCTTTCTTTTGCCCTGCTTTTCTTTGCCGCGGCAAAGAAAAGCAGGGGCCGCCCCGCACAGGGGCAACGCCTGCATACCTTATGCAAAACAAGGAAAGGCCAACGCGCTAAAGGGCTAAAGCGCTAAAACAGCGGCACCGCGCATGCAGCACTCAACGCGCCAGCGCCACCCCCGCATAGCGCCCACCAAAAAACACAAGCGGCGCCCGCTCATCAAGCGAAAACGCCATCACTTCCCCCACAAAAAGCGTGTGGTCGCCACAAGCATGCCGATCAGTCATCCGCAACCCAAACCGCGCAACCGCGCGCTCAAGCAGCACGACACCATCGAGCCCTTCCACCTCCGTGAAGCACGGCGCAAGCCAACTTTGCGGCTCCCCCGCGAAATGACGGCTATGCGGCTCCTGCTCATCAGACAGGACACTCACCCCAAACCGCTCGGCACTCATGAGCCGCTCGTGCATACGCGCACGCTGCCCGACCGACACCACGATCAGCGGCGGCCGCAACGACCCCGACATGAACGCGTTAGCCGTCATCGCATGCAGCGAGTCGCCGCTACCCGTCGAGATCACCACCACACCAGTCGCGAAGCGCCCTAGCGCGGTGCGCAGGCGCCGCTCATCAAAACGCGGCGGCACGCTATCCACCCCAGCCGCGCAGGCTGGCGCCCCCGCCGGCGTCGCGGCAAGCGTTGCCGCATCCGTGCTGCATTGCCCAACGTGTGCCGCGGCGGCTACGCCCGCGGCCGCTTCGCTCATGGCAAGCCCGTGTGCATTCATGCCGGTCTCCCTGTTTGATGCAGCCCCCACGACTCAACAGCGCGGCAATCCGCGCCGCCGGTGCAACTTCAAGCCATCTTGCGCGCGATGAAATGCAGCCACCGTGCGTCGCTGGTCTCTTGCGCGGGCGCGATCGGATCGCCTTCGTTGCTGCCGTATACCGCCTCCAACTCGAAGCCCAGCGCGTCGAGCTGCCGGCGTTGCTCGGCCAGCGTGGTGTAGACAATCACCATGCCGAAGTCGTGCACCGCCGCCGTGCGGATCGAATAGCCTTCGTAGTCGCGATGCTGGCGCACATTGCGCCGGTAGTTCCACAGCGCGAGCGGCAACCGGCGCGCGGCGCGCAGCAAGCGCGGGCCATAGCGCAGCAGATTCGCCGACAAGCGCGGCAGCAGCTGCCACGGGCGCTCGTCGAAGCCGGGGCCGCCCCGGTTGTGCGTCGAAAAGAACACGAGGCCGCCTGAGCGCGTCACGCGATGCATTTCGCGCAGGACCCGCACGCGCTCCTCGTATTCCACGCCATCGATGCCGTTCGAGCCGAACGCCGCCAATGCGTAATGCTCGTCCGGCAGCGCCGTCATGTCGCCCGCATCCATCTGACGAAGATTCACGCCCGGAAAGCGCTTGTGCGTGAGCTCGAGCAGGCTCGTTACAGAGTCGATGCCCGTATAGTCAGACGACATCTGCATCATGAGCGGCACCGTGCGGCCCGCGCCAATGCCGATATCGAGCAGCGGCTGCCCACGGCATTCGCGTGCGATGCGCGCGAATGCGGCTTGTTCGCCCGCATCCATCCACGCCTGCTCACGCGTAAACTCGCGCCACGCGTCGCGCTCTGCCCACGCTCGCCGATTGACCCGATCCAGCGGAAGCTGCATGTCCATGACACCCCTCCAACGAGGATCGATTCCCGCAGCCGCTTCGCGGCCAGGCATCGCGCCCGGCCCGCGATAACGGGCATGGCGCCCATTTAAGCAAAGCGCATTGTGTGCATCTGTACGCGCGCACACACACCTTCCGATGGGTTTGAGCGCAATCTGCCGCTCGACGGCAACGCGCTTTGCAACCCACTGCGCTGTCCACTGCGCGGCACGACGCACCACAACGTGCCACCGCTTGCGCAAACGCAGTGCAAACCGCGCTTGAGTGCGCTGCCGCACCGACGCTACCGCCCGGCCTTCCGTTTAATACGAGCTATTGCCGCGCATCCCGTCGCGCGGGCACGGACCGTCAATACCCGCGCCAGTATCGAAGCGCTATTCACCCGAGGGGGCACCTCCGCCATGAAAACTGCACTGCGACGCATCCTTTCCGAATCGGCCCGTCTCGACGTGCCAGCCGACACGCTGGCCGACGACGCCGATCTCTACGCCGCGGGTCTTTCTTCTCTCGCGACCGTCCATCTGATGCTCGCCATCGAGGACGAGTTCGGCATCGAGATTCCCGACCGCATGCTCACGCGGCGCCTGTTCTCGAGCATCGATTCGCTCGCCGCGGCGGTCACCGAGCTGCAGCAGGCAAAGGCGGCAGCATGAACGCCCCGCATATCGATGCCGCCGTGGAGCCCGACCGCCAGGCGCTCGCAAGCGATCAAGCGGATGAGCGTGCAACCGGCTCGTGGCGCGAAGCCGCGCAGCGCGCGGCGCGCGTGGCCGCGCAATACGCCGACCACGTGGACCGCGAAGCGCGCTTTCCCGTAGAAGCGTTCGATGCGCTCAAGGCCGAGCGCCTGCTCTCCGCGATGGTGCCCGAGCGCTTTGGCGGCGCGGGCCTCTCGCTCGCCGAGGTCGCGGCGATCTGCGAGACGCTCGCGCACGGCTGCGCCTCGACCGCGATGGTCTACGCGATGCACCAGATTCAGGTGGCCTGCATCATGGAGCACGGCGCGCAAGAGCCCTGGCATCAGCAGGTTCTCGCGCAGCTCGTCGAGCAGCAATGGCTGCTTGCGTCCGCCACCTCCGAGGAAAACATCGGCGGCAGCATGCGCACGAGCGCCTGCGCGGTCGAAGTGATCGACGGGCGCTTCAGCATCGAGAAGATGGCGCCCACGATCTCGTACGGCGCGCACGCGGACGGCATTCTCGTCACCGCGCGACGCACCGCCGAATCGCCCGCCTCCGACCAGGTGCTGATCGTCACGCTGCTGGGTGACCTCGAACTGGAAAAGCGCGGCACGTGGGACTCGATGGGCATGCGCGGCACCTGCAGCGAGGGCTTTCGCCTGCTCGCGGAGGGCCACGCCGAGCAGATCCTGCCCACGCCCTTCGCGGAGATTGCCGACCGCACCATGCTGCCCGTCTCGCACACGCTCTGGGCCGCGGTGTGGACCGGCGTCGCCGCCGACGCCGTCAATCGCGCACAAGCGTTCTTCCGTGCCCAGGCACGCGCCAAACCGGGCTCGGTGCCGCCGGCGGGCATGCGCCTCGCCGAGGCGGTGGGCCTCCTGCAGATGATGCAGGCGCGCCTGTCGGTTGCGCTCGATGCCGCCCAGGCAGCACACGACGCACGCGAAGCGAACCACGATGCGGATGCTCCGCTTTCGGCGCAGCTGCACTACGCCTCGGACATGAACACGCTGAAGACGAGCATCTCCTCGACGGCGCTGCTCGTCGTGCAGGAAGTGCTGATGATCTGCGGCATGGCCGGCTACAAGAACGGCACCGAATACAGCGTGGGCCGCCATCTGCGCGACCTGCACTCGGCGCCGCTCATGATCAACAACGACCGCATCGCCCAGAACACCGCGAGCCTCCTGCTCGCCCAGCGTCCGGCGAGCCCGGGGAGAGCCTGACATGAACACGATGACCGAAACCGCGGCACTGCAAGCCGCTGAGGGCGTGAAGGCGGAGCCGACCTTCCGCGACGAACTGATCGCGAGCGGCATCCTCATCGACACCGGCGAGAACGGCCTCTATGGTCGCAGCCACGTGTTCGAGGACGTGGTCGAGCGCCTGAACGTGGCGATCACGCATCTGGGTGCCGATCAGGATCCCGAAGTGTTGCGCTTTCCGCCCGCGATGCGCCGCACCGACTTCGAGGACAGCGAGTACCTGAAGAACTTCCCGCAGCTCGCCGGCACGATCCATTCGTTCTGCGGCAACGAAGCGGGCCAGATGCGCCTGTTGCGCTGCCTCGATGACGCGATGAAACAGAGCGACGACAACCGCGACACCGAATGGATGGAGCAGCAAAAGCCCACGCGCCTCGTGCTCACGCCGGCGGCCTGCTATCCGATCTATCCGGTGATGGCGCGGCGCGGCCCGATGCCCGTGGGCGGCCGCACGATCGACGTGCTCTCGTACTGCTTTCGCCACGAGCCCTCGCTCGACCCCGCGCGCATGCAGATGTTCCGCCAGCGCGAGTACGTGCGCCTCGGCAACGCGGATGAGGTCATGGCGTTCCGCCAGATGTGGATCGACCGCGGCTCGCTGCTGGTCTCGCTGCTCGGGCTGCCGGTGGACGTGGATCTCGCCAACGACCCGTTCTTCGGGCGCGGCGGCAAGATCGTCGCCGATAGCCAGCGCGCCCAGGCGCTCAAGTTCGAACTGCTGATTCCGGTAGCGCTTGCGGACAGCAAGACCGCCTGCCTCTCGTTCAACTATCACATGGACCACTTCGGCGCCATCTGGAAGATCGAGTGCGAAGACGGCTCGACCGCGCATACGGGCTGCGTCGGCTTTGGCATGGAGCGCATCACGCTCGCGCTCTTCAAGCATCACGGTCTCGACGTGAACGCCTGGCCCGACGCCGTGCGCGCATTGCTGTGGGACGACACGAAGGCCCGCATCGAGCGTGGCCTCGCGGAGGCGGGCGTATGAACGCGCCGACCGTGTCCGCTGCCGCACTCGCACCTGCTGACCCAACCGGCGCCGCCGCAGATCCGGCGCCGGCGCAGGCCGGCCTGCGCGAGCACGAATCGCACGCGCTGCATCAGGGCGAGCGCGTGTGGGTGGAGACCAACTGCTATGTCGACCTGTGGATCGAAATGCTGCACGGCATGGGGTTCGATCCGCGCGCGGCGCTCGCTTTCACGGTGACGCAGGACTTCGAGGGCGATCAGTTCACGTTCTTCAAGTTCCCGCTCGAAGACATCGAGCACCTGTACGGCACCCAGGTCACCGAGCTCGCGATCTACGACTCGCTCGAAGACCGCGTGCTCGCGCAGACGCAGCGCGGCCACACGGTGCTCGTCGAAGTGGACGGCTTTTATCTGCCGAATACGCGCGCGACCTCGTACCGGCGCGAGCATCCGAAGACCACCGTGGGCATCGACTTCATCGACCCGCCGGCGCGGCGCCTCGGCTACTTCCACAACACGGGCTATCACCGGCTCGACGGCGAGGACTACGACGGCGTGTTCCGCAAGCTGCCGCAGTTCGTGGGACAGCCCGACTTGCTGTTCCCGTATGCGGAATTCGCCAAGCGCGTGCGCGCGCCGCTCGAAGGCGCGGCGCTCGCACAGGCCTCGGCCGAATTGCTGCGCGGGCATCTCGCGCGGCGCCCGCGGCGCAATCCGGTGAGCGAGTGGCGCACGGCGTTTCCGGCGCAACTCGATACGCTGCTCGAGCGCGGCGAAAGCTTCTTTCATCCGTACTCGTTCAACCTGATGCGTCAGCTCGGCGCGAACTTCGAGTTCCTCTCGAAGTATCTGCTGTGGCTGAACGCCCAGGGCGTGGCGATTCCGGAGACGATTGCGGCAGCGGCGCAAAAGGTGGCTTCGGAAGCCATGGTGATGCAGTTCCGGCTCGTGCGCGCCATGGCGCGCAATCGCCGCGATACGTGCGACGACTGCTTCGACGTGCTCGAAGCGGGATACGACAATACGCTCGAGCCGCTCGCCGCGCTGATGGCGTGACGACGCGTAGCGGTGACGAGGCGCTGCGGCCACCCGGGGGGAACGCGTGCGTAATCTGCTGAACGATACTGACGAGCACGGCGCGAGCGTGCCGCAAGGCGCGCTCGCGCCTGTTTGCGCCACCACCGGCGCCGATGAAAACCTCTGGCCGGTCGCGCTGAGCGCGGGCTGGCGATGCGTTTCGACACCGCCCGGCGCGTGCGCGACGCCCGCCGCGCTCGATGCACCCGAAGCGGCCATCCGCGCCGAAGACTGGCTCGACGCCGAAGTGCCGGGCACGGTCGCCTCGGCGCTGCGCGCGGCGGGCAAGCTCGACCTCGAGCGCCCTGGTCCATTCGCTACGCTCGATCACTGGTATCGGCTCACGCTCACGGGTCACGGCGTGCGCCGTTTGCGCCTGTCCGGGCTTGCCTCGATCGCCGAAGTCTGGCTCGACGAACGGCTGCTGCTCACCTCCGACTCGATGTTCGTCGCGCACGACGTCGAGTTCGAATTGCACGGCACGGCCACGCTCGCGCTCTGCTTCCGCACGCTCGACGCGGCGCTCGCCGCGCGACGCACGCGGGCGCGCTGGCGCCCGCGCCTCGTCACGCCGGCCACGCTGCGCAACGTGCGCACGACGCTGCTCGGGCACATGCCGGGCTGGTGTCCCTCGCTGCAGGCTGTGGGCCCCTGGCGGCCCGTCGAACTGCTCTCCGACGCGCCCGACGCAATCCATAGCGTCGATCTTTCGACGTCGATGCAAGGCGACGACGGCATCGTCAACGTCACCGTGCGCTTCGTGCACGCCCACGACGAAACGGCCGCCGCGACACTCCATTGTGCGCATGCACAGGCGGCGCTCGCGTGGCGCGATGCGCACACGCTGAGCGGCACGCTGCGCGTAGAGCAGGCCGAGCGCTGGTGGCCGCATACGCACGGCGCGCCCACGCGCCACGCGCTCACGCTGCAACTGGCGCAGCGCGCAACACTGCACGATATCGCGCTGGGCGACGTGGGCTTTCGCACGATCGAAGTGGACCGCGATCTGAACTGCGCGGACGGCGCGGGCTTCGCCCTGCGCATCAACGGCGTACCGGTGTTCTGCCGCGGCGCGTGCTGGACCAGCGCCGACCTCGCGACGCTCACCGGCACGCGCGAGCAACTCGAGCACACCTTCGCGCTCGTGCGCGAAGCGGGCATGAACATGATCCGCGTGGGCGGCACGATGGTCTACGAATCGGACGCGTTCTACCGGCTCGCAGACGCCAACGGCATCCTCGTCTGGCAGGACTTCGCGTTCGCCAATTTCGACTACCCGACCGACGCGGCCTTCACCGCCGCCGTCGAGACCGAAGCCACGCAGTTTCTCGCCCGCACGCGCCGCTACGCCGCGCTTGCCGTACTCTGCGGCGGCAGCGAGGCCGACCAGCAAGGCGCGATGTTCGGCCTGCCGCCCGAGATGCGCGAGCAGGCGCTCTTCGCGCAGCAGTTGCCCGGCATCGTCGCGCGCGAGCGGCCCGACGTGCCCTATGTGAGCAATTCGCCTTCGGGCGGCACCTGGCCGTTCTCCACGCGCACGGGCGTCACGCACTACTACGGCGTGAGCGCGTATCAGCGCCCGCTCGACGACGTGCGCCGCTCGCAGGTGCGCTTTGCTTCCGAGTGCCTCGCATTCGCCAACGTACCCGACGACGCCACGCTGCACGACGCGCTCGGCACGATCCACGAGCACGCCCCGCGCTGGAAGGCCGCGGTGCCGCGCGACCCTGGCGCCGGCTGGGATTTCGACGACGTGCGCGATCACTACGTGCGCGCGCTGTTCGGCATCGAGCCCACGCAGGTGCGCTATGAGGACCCGCAGCGCTATCTGGACCTCTCGCGCGCCGTGGTGGCCGAACTCATGATCGACGTGTTCGCCGAATGGCGCCGCGCCGGCTCATCGTGCGGCGGCGGGCTGGTCTGGCAGTTGCAGGACCTGCGCGCGGGCGCGGGCTGGGGGACGATCGACGCGTGCGGCCGACCCAAGAGCGCGTGGCACGGGCTCGCGCAGGTGCTCCAGCCGGTGCAGGCGGTCATCACCGACGAAGGCCTGAACGGCCTCGACATCCATCTCGTGAACGACGGCGCGCTTGCGCTCGCGCTGCAGCTCGAGCTCGTCTGCCTGCGCGACGGCGCGGTGACGGTCGCGCAGGCCTCGCGCGCGGTCGAGCTCGCGCCGCGCAGCGTGCAGCGCGTGAGCGCCGCCGACCTGCTAGGGCGCTTCTTCGACTTTACGCACGCGTACCGTTTCGGGCCGCGCGCACACGACGTGACGATCGCGACGCTGCGCGACCCGGCGAGCGGCGCGATCGTGTCCGAAGCGTTTCATCTGCCCGAGCGGCGCGCGCATGAGCGGCATGATCTCGGCATCGCCGCCACGCCGCAGCGCACGGAGCATGGCTGGCAGCTCGTGATCGAGTCGCGCCGCTTCGCGCGCTGCGTCCACATCGCCGATGCGCACTATCGCGCGCGGCGCGACTGGTTCCATCTGCCGCCGAACCGGCCCGTTACGATCGATCTGGTGCCGCTCGACACGAGCGCCAACGCGCACGACGTCGCGCCCGACGGCGAGGTCCGCGCGATCAATGCGGCGGCGCCGGTGTTCTATCGCTGAGCAGAGGGGTCGCCGTAACGATCCGCGCGTGCTTCACGGCGCGCGGATGCAAGACGCCGCCCGGGCTCAGGCGGCTCGAACACGCTGAAGCATCACGCTGCTGAACCAGCGGGCGCCGCGCCCGATATCGGGCCGACAACGGCCCCAACATCGTCCGCCCGCTGCGCAGCCACCGCGCTCTCGCCGACCAGCTCGGCGCACACCCACCCTGCGAAATCGTCCATCACGGCGTTGCGCGCCTCGCGCGTGAAGAGCGCGTGATCGAGACGCGGCAGCGTCATCGCGCGCACGTTCGGCACGGCGCGCAAGGCGGCAAGCGACGCGCCCAGTTGCAGGCGCGCCTCCTCGAGCCCGGAGTCGAATTCGCCATACACGAGCCGCAACTGGACTTGCTTCGCGTCGACCTCGTGCAACAGCGCGAGCGCCTCGTTGGCCACCACGGGCCGCCCGGTCTTACGCTCGACCGCGTGCGCGAGCGCCAAGGTTGCGCGGCGCATGCCACGCTTCGCGAGTACGGCGGCGATACGCAGCGGATGGGTGCCGGTCTGCCCGCGCAGCGCGCGCTTCCATTTGTCGGCATCGAAGAGCGCGCGCAGGTAGGTCCGCGACGACACCATGCGCTGCTCGCCCGGCGAGCGCGCGGCGCCATCCCACGTGAACTTTTGCAGATTGACGCCGTACGCGGCCACCACGTTTGGATGAAGCGCACACACGTGCAGGCTCACGAACGCACCGCCGCACACCCCGAAGGCGACCACGCGCGCATGGCCGCGCGCGACGAGCCAGTCGGCGCCGGCAGCGGCGTCGTCGCGCAGTGCCGTCGAATAGAGCATGTCGAGCGTCACCTCGGGCGCCGGCGGCTGCGCGTCGCCGAGGCCGCCGACGTCCATGCGCAGCGTCGCCACGCCCTGCTCCGCGAAGCGCCGCGCGAGCAGCACGGAAATCCGGCCGTCGCCGATGTGATGCGCGGCGCCCGTGTTGATGAGCAGCACGGCGGGCGCGCCCGGCTGCGGGACGTCGGGCTCGCAGTGAATGCCGAAGCAATGGCCGAAGCGCACGGGCCGCTCGGTCGCGCGATGGCGCGCGAGCCGCAGATACGGCTGGGGGTTGACCGACGCGAATCCCGCGCCCGGCTCGAAGGCGGGCCGCGCGGTTGCGCTGGCAGTGGCGGTGGCTGCGGTAGCCGCACGCCCTGCATCCTCGGCAAGCCAGGCGCTCACGCGCGAGAACGCCTCGACGGGCTCCTCGCTATAGAGCGCTTCCAGAAAGAAACGATCGGATTCCTCAAAACCGCCCTGCTCGACCTCCACACCGTGCTGCGTGTAATGCGCGGCGAGCGAAGCCGTGAGGTTCGTGCCGCTCGAATCGAGCAGCAGCACGCGCGCCGCGGGAAAGCGCGTGTCGCGCATCAGATCGACGGCCGAGAGCGCGGCAATGTCGTCGCCGTGCATGCCGAAGCCGAAGGCCTCCACGTAGGCGGCGTCGTCGGGGATGGGCACGGCGCCCATGCCCGCCGACGTGCTCAGCCAGCCCTGCCGGTGCGCGCGCAACTCTCGGATATAGCGGCGGCCAGTGACCGGCGGCGCGAGCAGGACAAGCGCATCAATGCCGGGAGCGTCCACGCCGGAAGCATCCGCACCGCGCAGCCGCTCGGCCGCCAGCGCGGCGAGCGTGGCGCCCAGGCGCAAGCCCACGAGCGCCACGCGCGTCACGCCGGTCGTCGCACGCAGATGCCGCACGGCGGCGCCCACGCTCGCGAGCCACGCCTCTACGCGGCCCGGGTCGTCTTCCATGCCTTCGGCGTCGCCGGTGCCCGGGTAGTCGAACCGCAGCACCGGCATGCCGGCCGCGGCGAGCCGCTCGGCCAGCTTGCGCCAGCCACGGTGCGTGCACAGGGCGTCATAACCAAACGGATTGCATAGCACCACCCCCATGTGGCCCCCGGCAGGATGCAGCCAGCCGAAAGCGCCGTCGAACACGACAGGGATCATGGAATGACTCCTCCTTCAAGGGTCTGGCCAGACGCTCGCGGCCGCACCGCGCGGTGTAAGGCAAATCTAATTTTTAGTGCCTCGCCGCTCCGTGCGCCGACGCACAAACGCACACGCATGTCTCATCCAGAATGGGCGGGACGCGCGTTTCTTGATCGAGGGGCGAGGGGGCAGAACCCCCTGCGCATCCGCGCGCGCCTGCATGATGACCACGCCATGAGCACCCTGCCCCGTCACAAGCCGAGCATCAAGCGCAGCGCCACGCGCAACTTCGCCGGTAGCATCCTGCCGATGTTCGGCGCGCTCGCGACGACACCTGTCGAACTCCAGCGCATCGGCGCGACACGCAGCGGCGGGCTCGCCATCGTCCGGATGGTGTGTGACGATGCAGCGCGTGCTGATGCTCTGCGTGCTGATGCTCTGCGTGCTGATGCTCTGCTTGCTGATGCGGCGCTTGCCGATATGGCGCTTGCGGATGTGGTGCTTGTCGGTGCGGCGCGTGCCAATAGAGCGCGTACCGATACGGTGCTTGCCAATGCAGTGCGTGTCGATGTAGCGCGTGCCGATACTGCACTTGCCCCAAAAGCACGCGCTATGGCGGCGCTTGCCAGGTTCAGCACCGCGCGCGCTTGCGCGCTTGCGCTAATTGCTGCATCGCTCGCACCGCCATTCGTGCCCCAAGCGCATGCGGCAGATACGTCCCAGAACACGCCCGCCGCATGCTCCGCGCGCACGATGAGCGCTGAGGCGTTTCTCGACAGCATCGCCGTCAACACCCACATCGACTACACGGACGGGGCCTACGCCGACGTGCGCAACGTGGCGAAGGATCTTGCGTGGATGGGCGTGCGCCACGTGCGTGACGGCACGCCTGGCGCCTCGGCGCCGCTCTCGAGCTACGTCTGGCTCGCGCAACAAGGTGTGAAGTTCAACTTCATCGTGCGCGGCAACGTCGCCGATTCGCTACAGCAACTCGATCGCTTTGCCGCCGCCGCGCCGGGCAGCATCGCCGCCGTGGAAGGCTTCAACGAGATCAATAACTTCCACGTGAGCTATAACGGGCTCACCGGCGACGCGGCCGGTTTCGCCGCGCAGCAGGCGATCCATGCGCACGTGCACGGCAGCGCAAGTCTCCCCGGCGTGCCGGTGTACGACCTCACCGGCTACGAATTCACGCGCGTCGCCACGCGCGCGGGCGCCGCCGACTTCGCCAATCAGCACGTCTATCCGCAAAACGGCGAGCAGCCCGCATACAACCCCAACGGCGACAAGTGGATGGCCTGGGCCATCGACGGTCTGCGCAAATACGACCTACCGTTCGTGGTGACCGAGTTCGGCTACTTCACGCTCCCGCAGTCGGGGTGGTACAGCATCGGTGTGGACGAGGCGTCCCAGGCCAAGGGCGTGCTCAACGGGTTGTTCGACGCTGCGAGCCTCGGCACCACGCGCACCTACATCTACGAGTTGCTCGACGAAAAACCCGATCCGCGGAACGTGAACAATGAGATGCACTTCGGTCTCTTCAGAAACGACCAGTCGCCCAAGCCCTCGGCCAGCACGATACGCAATCTCACGACGATCCTGCGCGCGAATGCGGCTGCCGCAGGACCCGCCAATACACAGGCCGGCGCGCAAACCGGCACGCCGCCAGATACTTCGTTATCCTGTTCATTGCACGCAATGCCGGTGTCGGCACGCAGCCTGCTCCTGACCAGGGGCGACGGCCGCTATCTGCTTGCGCTCTGGAATGAAGTGCCCTTCTGGGACCGGGCGACGGGCAAGCCGCTGAACGCGCCCGGCGCAAAGGTCCAGGTGGAATTTGGCACAGCCGTGAGCCGCATCGCGCTCTACGATCCCACCGTATCGGCCGATCCGCTCGTGCGCCACGCCGATGTGCGGCAGCTGGCCGTGGACGTGCCCGATCACGTCGTCCTGCTCGAATTCACGCGCGCAGGCACGCCGGGAAGCTGAACGCCCGACGCGCCGCTCGCGCATCGAGCGCGCGTCACCCGCCCCTTATCACTTCCCTTTTAGCCACGCGCGCAGCGCGAAGAACGGCCGATAAACGCAGGGGCACGCAGCGTAGAGAAACATGCGGATTTTGAAGCCCATTTTCACGCCCGGCGTGCGCAGCAGCAGCGCGAGCTTCGCACCGAAACCTCGCGCCGCGAACACATCGCGCGCGTAGTGCTCGCGCGCAAGCTTGGGCACGAGCAGCGCGCGCATCGGCTCGCCCACACCCGCGAGTTGCGCATCGCGCTGAAACTGCTCCGATTCGACGAGCCCGAAGGCCGTCGTGAGCTTCACGCGCGCGACGAACTGCTCGACGGTGCGATAGCGCTTCTTGCCCGAGAGCCCGCCGCGCCGGTAGCGCACGAGCGGCTCGCGCAGGCTGTGCGCGCCGCCCGACATGACCGCGCGAAACGTCATGATCTGGTCTTCGGCCATCGCGCCCGGCAGCATCGGCCCGAAGCGCTCGAACAGACGCCGCGACCACGCGTGCGAGGCGCCCACGACCCACGGGCGCTCGCGCGCCCAGTCGTCGAAATTCTTGTACTGGCCGAGATCTGTCGGGGCAATCCGGCCCGCTTCATGGTCCGTTGCATGGCTCACTGCCGCGGACACGGACGCCGCCGCGGGCTCCAACTCCACGAGATCGGAGGCGATGAGGTCCACACGCTGCCCGAGCGCGTTCCAGCAGTCGACGAGCCGCGTGCAACGCTCGGGCACCGAGACGTCGTCGCCGGCGGTCACCACGAGCAAGGCGCCCTGGCTCATGGCGGCCAGCTTCGAGAGATGCGCGCTGATGCCCGCGTTCTGTTCGTTGCGGTTGAGCACGATCCGATGCGGGCCGCGATAGTCGCGCACGGCCGCTTCGATGGCCGCCCAGGTGCCGTCAGTCGAGCAATCGTCGGAGATCAGGATTTCGAGCGGCGAGTAGCGCTGCGCCAGCGCGCCCGCGACGGCGTCGGCAATAACGCCCGCCTGGTTGTAGGCGATTAGCAGCATCGACACGAGCGGGCGCGAAGCGTCGTTCGCTGGGGGCTCGGTGCGTTCGGCGTGTCGGTGAACCTGAGCGTTGTCCTGAGTCATCGGCAATGACGGGCCCGCGAGCGCGGGCGAATGAGTTGGCGCAGGGGACGGCCCTCGAATGGCCCCCTGACCCGGCACGGGCGCGTCATACTATCATGCGCGCGTGCCACCGCGGAGGCCCGGCAACCCGGCAGGGCGCGCGACCTGCGCCGCTTGTCGCTTCGCTTGTTACCCAACTTGCTACCCCGCTGGCACCGTCGCTAGCAGGTCCGCTTGTTACCCCGCTTGTCGCCCTGCTAGCAGCCCCGCTGGCAGCCCCACTATTGCCCCGCTTACAGCCCGGCTGACTGCACCGCCGCAGCGCTGCCCATGGCGAACACGGGCTCGCCTTGCACGGCGCGCGCGATCCACCCCTCGGCGCCCGCGAGATCGATGCCTTGCGCCGCGAACCACGCGTCGTCGTAATAGGTCGAGCGATAGCGCTCGCCGCTGTCGCACAAGAGGCTCACGATCGAGCCCGACTCGCCACGCGCCTTCATGCGTTCGGCGAGCCAGAGCACGCCGACGAAGTTCGTGCCCGTCGAGCCGCCCACCCGCTTGCCGAGGCGCCCGGCGAGGTAGCGCATGGCTGCGAAGGCCAGCGCGTCGGGCACCTTGACCATGGCGTCGACGCAAGTGGGAATGAACGAGCGCTCCACGCGCGGGCGGCCGATGCCTTCCACGCGCGAGCCGGTCTCGAGCGCGAGCCCGGCCTCGGGCGCGCCCGCCAGCACACTGCGGAAATAGTCGAAGAACACCGAGTTCTCGGGGTCGGCGCACAACACGCGCGTGAGGTGCCGCCGGTAGCGCACGTAGCGCCCAAGCGTGGCGATCGTGCCGCCGGTGCCGCCGCTCGAGACGAGCCAGGCGGGCACGGGATGCTCCTCGGCCGCCATCTGCCTGAAAATCGACTCGGCGATACTGTTGTTGGCGCGCCAGTCGGTCGCGCGCTCGGCGTAGGTAAACTGGTCCATGAAGTGACCACCCAGCGACTGCGCGATGCGGTGCGACTCCTCATAGATCTCCGAGGCCTTGTTCACGAGGTGGCAGCGCCCGCCGTAAAACTCGATCTCCTCGATCTTCATGCGCGACGTGCTGGCCGGAATCACCGCCACGAACGGCAGCCCGAGCAGACGCGCGAAATAGGCTTCGGAGATCGCGGTCGAGCCGCTCGACGCTTCGACCACGGTGCTCTTCGCGTTGAGCCAGCCGTTGCACAGGGCATAGAGAAACAGCGAGCGCGCAAGCCGGTGCTTGAGGCTGCCGGTGGGATGGCTCGATTCGTCCTTCAGATAGAAGCGCAGTTCGGGATAGCCGGGCAGGTCGAGCGGGACGAGATGCGTGTCGGCGGAGCGGTTGAAGTCCGCGTCGATCTTGCGGATCGCTTCGCGAACCCAGGCGGAATGGGGCATGGGCGAAATCCGTCGGATGAGGGTGCGGCCATCATGGCACAAGGGCACGCGCGGGGCGCCCAGGATGCGCGGCCTGGCACCAGCCGCACCGGCGGCGCTGGCCGCGCGCCGAAAGCGCCACGCCGCCTTTGTATAATCCCGGATTCCGTCTTCTCGCCCTGCGTTCACCTTTCATGCTTAGTTTCGCACTCGGCTTTCTTGTCTCGCTGCTGGTCACGCTGCTGATCGTGCGTTATGCCCATCTGCACGAAAGGTTCTCCGTCGACTCCGACCTCGCGGGCGTGCAGAAATTTCATGTGCGCCCCGTGCCGCGCATCGGCGGCACCGGCATCCTCATCGGGCTCGTGGTCGCGGCGGCGCAGCTGCATTTCGCCTATCCGGCCGTGGCGGGCGGCATCCTCGGCATCGTCGCGTGCGGCCTGCCCGCGTTCGCCTCGGGGCTCGTCGAGGACCTCACCAAGCGCGTTTCGCCGCTTGCGCGCCTCGTCTGCACGATGGCCGCCGCCGCGCTCGCGTATTTCGTGCTCGGCATCGCGGTCACGCGCATCAGCGTGCCGCCGCTCGACTTCCTGCTCTCGTACGCGGCCATCTCGTGCGTCATCACCGTGCTGGCCGTGGCGGCGCTCGCCAACGCGATCAACATCATCGACGGCTTCAACGGCCTCGCCTCGATGGTCGCGTTCATGATGTTCGCCTCGCTCGCCTACGTGGCGTTCCAGGTGCACGACGCGGTCGTGCTCTCGGCCTCGTTCATCATGATGGGCGCGGTGCTGGGCTTCTTCATCTGGAACTTCCCGGCGGGCCTGATCTTTCTCGGCGACGGCGGCGCCTACTTCATCGGCTTCATGCTGGGGGAGCTCGCGATCCTGCTCGTGATGCGCAACCGCGACGTCTCGGCGTGGTATCCCGTGCTGCTCTTCATGTACCCGATCTTCGAGACCTGCTTCTCGATCTACCGGAAGAAGTTCGTGCGCGGCATGTCGCCGGGCATTCCCGACGGCGTGCATCTGCATATGCTCGTCTACAAGCGCCTCATGCGCTGGGCCGTTGGCGCGCGCACCGCGCGCGAGCTCACGCGCCGCAACTCGCTCACCTCGCCCTACCTGTGGCTGCTGTGCCTCGTCGCCGTGATTCCGGCCACGCTGTTCTGGCGCCACAC
This sequence comes from Paraburkholderia oxyphila NBRC 105797, assembly GCF_000685075.1. GTDB lineage: Bacteria > Pseudomonadota > Gammaproteobacteria > Burkholderiales > Burkholderiaceae > Paraburkholderia > Paraburkholderia oxyphila. The sequence continues at coordinate 40,756 of NZ_BAYD01000064.1, read as the reverse complement.
GCTGCACCTGTTCTGCTTTGTAGTGGTGTTCGCGCTCACTTATGTCTGGCTCTATGTGAGCATCGTGCGGTTCCGCTCGCCCAAATGGCTTGTGGTCCGCAAACGCCATCGCCGCACCTGAGCAAACGGACATCTCGCGGGAAAACGCGCGCAACCGCGCTTAAAACACGGGCCGGCGCCGGCGAAGACATTCCGAAGGGTGCCAACGCCGTCACGAACGGAGCCGAGAAGGTCGAGTAAGGTCGCCGGGATCGCTGAGGCCGGCCACGCTTCGCCGCGGTGCTGCGTGACCGGCCCGGTTCATTTGGCTCGTTTGGCTCGCTCTGGCCTGTCTAATCGCGCGTGAGCCCCCGCAGGCGCGCCACCTCCGACTCCAGCTCCCGCACACGCGCCTCCTGCCGCACCGCTGCTTCCTCCATCTCGCGGATGCGCTCGTCGCGCGCATCGAGCGCCGCCTTCACGTCGTCGGCCTCGAAGCGCTGCGGAATATGCTGCGGGCAGTTGCTGTCCCACGCCGTCACCGTGAACTCGATCGCCCGGCCGGAGCGCGCCTTGTAGCCCGCCGGCATGAGCCGCTCGACCCGCGCCGCGTCCTCCACGACGCGCGCCTCGCCCCAAATCTTGATGCGCCTGCGCCGCGCATAATCGATCAGGAACAGATACGCCTTTGGGTTGTCCGTCAAATTACCGAGCGTGATGTATTGCTGATTGCCGATGAAGTCCGCAAACGCGATGGTGCGCGCGTCCAGCACGTGCAAAAAACCGGCCGGGCCGCCACGATGCTGGATGTAGGGCTGGCCGTCCACGTTCGCGGTGGCGAGAAACACACTGCGCTGCGCCTCGATGAACGCGCTCACGTCCGGCGTGAGGTCGGTGCCGAAGCCGCGCTGCGCTTCCATACGCGCATAGATTTCGCGCGAGCCGAGCCGTGCCTGCATGGCCTTTACAGTTGGCGTGAACGCGACATCGCTCGTATAACGGATAGCAGATGGTTCCATTTCCGACTCCCTCACTGCGTGCCCTGGAGTCTGCAAGATAGATCCTTGCATCGGGAAAGAGAATCCCGCAGCCACGGGAATCATCCTCCCGAAATCCGGAAAGACACAGCGCGTGCCGCGGGTCGCCATGAAGCCCACGATGACGCACGCCCGGGCGCGTCCGACGCACCGGCCGCGCATGCCGCGCCGCCGCAAATCGCGAACGCGCTACCCTTGATGTTCGCGCCGCGCCGCGCGAATCCACTCACCGCTTCGGCCCGGCGTTGCGCCGAAGCACCGGCAGGGAGGCTAGCATGTCGAACATGATCTGGGTCGTCGTCGCCAACCGTGTGACCGCACGCATCTTCGCGACGGAAAGTCCGCTAGGCGCCATCGAGGAAATCGAGACGCTGCTGCACCCGGAAAGCCGCGTGCCCGAACAGAGCCTCGTGAGCGACCGCTCGGGGCGCACCGAGCGCTCCGCCGCTGGCCGCCAGCAGAGCGATCCCGACACCCAGCACCATGAACGCGAAACCAGCCTGTTCGCGTCGCAGGTTGCGACAACGCTCGCCAAGGCCCGCAACGACGGCCGCTACGGCACGCTCGTGCTGGCCGCGCCGCCCGCGTTCCTCGGCGCGCTGCGCAAGGCGCTCGACGCGCAGACGCGTAGCCTCGTCACGCTCGAGCTCGACAAGGACCTCGCGCTGCTCGACCCGCGCACGCTGCGCACGCATTTTCCCGAGCGGCTGGTGCGGGCCCAGGCCTGAGACGCCTTCGCGGGCTGCGCGCGTGTTGTACATGCTGCGCGCGTTGGGTCTGGCGGCGCGCCGGCGGCATCGGCCCGTGGCCTATGGTCCACCGCCGCCGCCGGCATGCCTCGCCCGCGATCAGCCCGCGAGATGGGCAATGCAGGTGCGCGCGAAGCCAAGCACGTGCTCGCCCGCCAGCATGCCGAGCAAACCGATGAGCGCGATCGTGGGCGGCGCGGGCGACTTTACGTTGAGCAAGCTGTAGATAAGACCTACGAGCGTGCCCACGGCGAACGAAACCAGATAAGCCTTCATCGTCGGGCTCCCGTGTTGGGCTGTTTTACCGTCATGGGTTGTCGCTGGACCTGGCCAGCGACGGCGAGGCGAGTCAGGCAAGGTCGATCACGACGCGCCCCGGCGTGCCCGCCGCAACGGCCGCATAGGCTTCGCGCGCGCGCTCGAGCGGATAGCGCCCGGCCACCACCGGTGCGGCGAAGCGCCCGGCGTCGAAGGACTCGGCGAGCGCGCGCATGATCGGCGCGGCCTCGACGACGCCCAGCTTGGCGCTATCGGCGCCAAAAAGCTGCGTCTCGTTGTGATAGAAGTCGATCAGATCGAACTCCACGCGGCGCTTGCCTATGGCGCTGATCTCGACCACCCGGCCACGCCGCTTCGCGAGCGCGAGCGCCAGCTCGAACGCGACGCCGCCCACGGCGTCGTAGACCACGTCTGCGCCCGCGCCACCGGTCAGCTCGCGCACGCGCCGGGCCGTGTCGGCGTCCATCGGCACGAAGGCGTCGATCAAACGCGCCGCCGGCGAGTCGGCATGCGGCGCCTCGGGTCCTACGCCGATCACGCGCGCACCGCGCGCCTTCGCAATCTGCGTGACCGCGCCGCCCACGCCGCCCGACACGCCAATCACGGCGATCGTCTCGCCCGCGGTGAGCTGCGCGTAGTCGACGGTGCCAAGCCAGCCCACCACGAAATTCACGCCGATCGCAGCGGCCTGCTCATGCGTGAGCGACACGGGCTTGCGCACGAGCGCCGCCACCGGAATCTCGATGAACTCGGCGTGCGTGCCGTCGCGCGTGAAGCCGATATCGCCGCCCGTGCCCCAGACTTCGGCGCCGACCCACTCACTGGGGCCAGCCGTCACCACGCCGCTGAAATCGCGCCCCGGCACGCGCGGCCGCACGGTGTGATCGAAGTGGCCCGAGACGTTCTTCACGTCGCTCGGATTGACCGAGGCGCTTTTCACCTGCACGAGCGCGCTGCCGGCCGCGGGCACGGGCGTGGGCAGATTGACGAGCTCGAGCACGTCGGGCGTGCCGAAGGTCTTGAACTGGATGGCTTTCATGGCGTGACTCCGCTTGGATCATGGTGGCCGGCTTCGCCCTAGGTGGGCGAAGCCGCGAGAACATGAAGCGGAGTCTAAATTGCCGGCATGCAGTCGAGTGGACAGATGCTTTCGATGTTCGGACAAACGGCAATCGGAGCGCCCGATCGGAGCGGGACGTCGGCGCGGGGAATCAAAGCGCGTTCAGCGGAATCTTGAGATATCGCACACCGTTGTCCTCAGGCTCGGGCAGGCGCCCTGCGCGAATGTTCAACTGGATCGACGGCAGGATCAGATTGGGCATGGCGAGCGTGCGGTCGCGCGTGGTGCGCATCTGCACGAAGGCGTCCTCGGTCACCCCATCGTTCAAGTGAATGTTGCCACGACGCTGGGCGTTCACGGTGGTTTCGAAGCACGGGCCGCGCGACTCGGGTCGGGAGTCAGTCGGGCGGATAGTCGTGGCACTTGACTGCTCGCCTCCCTGAAGGGAGGGGATTCCCACTTCACAGAATGCAACCCGAAATCATCTCAACGAGACATGGGATTTACGCTTTCTCCATGGGCTGACACCGCGAGCCCCGCGGCCAAAACATTACGAGCTGCATTCACGTCGCGGTCGTGGATCGACCCGCATTCCGGGCACGTCCACGAGCGCACGCCAAGGGGCATTTTCTGCACGGTATGGCCGCAGTCACTGCATCGCTTGCTGGACGGATACCAACGGTCGATGCCGATCAGCGTGCGCCCGTACCACTCGGCTTTGTACGTCAGTTGCCGGATGAACTCTGACCAGCTTGCATCGCTGATCGACTTCGCCAAGCGGCTGTTCTTCTGCATGTTGCTGACGGCAAGGCTTTCGATGGCGATCACTTGGTTCTCGTTTATCAACCGGGTCGAAAGTTTGTGCAGGAAGTCCCTGCGGGCGTCTGCCACCCTGGCATGCAGTTTTGCAACCTTCAGCTTCGCCTTCATGCGGCGAGCCGATCCCTTCTGTTTCTTCGCGAGCCTGCGTTGCTGCTTCGCGAGCTTGTTTTCGTACTTGCGAAACGTGTTCGGAGCGCCGACCTTCTCTCCAGTCGAAAGGATTGCGAAGTGCGTCAGACCGAGATCGATTCCGACTTGCCCCTTCACCTTCGTCTTCTCCAACACAACGTCGTCGCAAAGGATCGAGACGTGGTATCGGCCCGCCGTATCTTTGGACACGGTCACAGTCGTCGGCTTTGCACCCTTCGGCAACGTGCGTGACCAGCGGATTGCCAGCGGCTCGTCCATTTTCGCCAGCTTGAGTGCCGTGCCGTCCCACTTGAAAGCGCTCGTTGTGTACTCGGCTGACTGGACGCCACCCTTGCGACGGAAGTTCGGATACTTCGCCCGCTTTGCGAAGAAGTTGGCGAACGCCGTCTGCAAATGCCGAAGCGCCTGCTGTACCGGGACCGAACTCACCTCATTCAACCACGCATGTTCTTGTGTCTTTTTTAGCGCCGTTAGCGCAGCGGAGGTCTCGTGGTAGCCGACACGTTCCTGGCGCTGATACCAGGCATCGGTACGCAACCGAAGCATGTGGTTGTAGGCGAAACGTGCGCAGCCAAACGTCCGGGTAAGCACTTCGGCTTGCTCGGGCGTCGGATAGAACCGGAATCGGAATGCGCGCTTGACGTCCATTTCTCACACAATATCATACGATCGTGTGAAATAAGCGCAGCTCTGTAGCCTTTGGCTGCGCTCCTTTCATTCCCGCCCTCAGGACGGGATTTCCCTGAGCAAGATCTGATGAAGCGGAGTCTAAATTGCCGACGCACGCTTTTCGTATTTCAGACATAGCGCAATCAGAGCACGTTCATCGGAATCTTGAGATAGCGCACGTCGTTGTCCTCGGGCTCGGGCATGCGCCCTGCGCGAATGTTGACCTGGATCGACGGCAGAATCAGGTTTGGCATGGCGAGCGTGCGGTCGCGCGCCGAGCGCATCTGCACGAAGGCCTCCTCGGTCACGCCGTCGTTCAGGTGAATGTTGCCGCGGCGCTGGGCGCTCACGGTGGTTTCGAAGCTCGGCCCACGTGAGTCGGCGGTCGGATAGTCGTGGCACACGAAGAGGCGCGTCTCGCCAGGCATTTCCAGCAGCTTGCGCACCGAACGGTAGAGCGTGTGCGCATCGCCGCCCGGAAAGTCGCAGCGCGCCGACCCCACGTCGGGCATGAAGAGTGTGTCGCCCACGAACACCGCGTCGCCGATTTGATAGGCAAGGTCGGCCGGCGTGTGGCCCGGCACGTGCATCGCGCGCGCCGCGAGCGGGCCGACTTCGAAGCGCTCCTCGTCCTTGAAGAGATGGTCGAACTCGCTGCCGTCGGCGACGAGCGTCGCGCCCAGGTTGAAGACCGCGCGGAACACGCCTTGCACGTGGCGGATGTGCTCGCCGATCGCGATCTTGCCCCCCAGTTGCTGCTTCAGATACGGCGCCGCCGAGAGATGGTCGGCGTGCGCATGCGTCTCCAGCAGCCAGTGCACCGCGAGCGCGTATTCGCGCACGAACGCGATCACGCGGTCGGCCGATTCCGTGGATGTACGCCCCGATTTCGGGTCGTAGTCGAGCACCGGATCGACAATCGCGCACACCGAACCGCGCCCCGAGTGCACGACGTAAGTGACGGTGGCCGTGACCGGATCGAAGAACGGCTCGACGATGGTGGCGGCGGTGGCGGCGGTGGCTGGCGCGGCGGGCGCAGTGCTCGCGGGAACGGGGGCTGACTCGGACATCGGGGACTCCATGCGGCCTTGACGTGATAGTTGGCTGCTGAATGCGTGGGAAATGCGCGTTGACGCGTTGAATACGAGGCTCGACCGGCCTATGATTTATTGAAACACATATTATGAATCGATATAATGTTTGTCAACCAACTGTCAGGCGACGAACGTCAATGTTTCTGTACCCCGCGTTCATTGCCCCATTCAGCGCTCGGCGCCACGACACATGAATTCACCGCTCACCCCTGAAGCGCGCGAGGCGCTGCGCGAATCCGCAGAGAAGTGCTGCGCCCTGCTCAAGGCGCTCGCGCACGAAGACCGCCTGCTCCTCTTGTGCCAGCTCACCGAAGGCGAGCGCAATGTGGGCGAACTCGAAGCGCTCGTCGGCGTGCATCAGCCGAGTCTCTCGCAGCATCTCGGCGTGCTGCGCGAGGAAGGCCTCGTCGAGACGCGTCGCGAAGGCAAGTACATCTACTATCGGCTCGCGAGTCACGAGGTCATCCAGGTGATGCAGACGCTCTCCAGCCTCTACTGCGGCCGGCTCAAGGCCCGCCCGGCGAGTTCATCGTGAGCCTCGACCTCGCCCACTTCACGCCGCTCGCCTCCTTTGCGGGCGGCCTCATGATCGGCGCCGCCGCTGCGCTCTTCGTACTCGGCAACGGGCGCGTCGCGGGCATCAGCGGCATCGTCGGCGGCCTGCTGCAGAGCGTGCGCGGGGTGTACGGGGAGCGTGCCTGGCGCCTCGCGTTCATCGCGGGACTCGCCGCCGCGCCGTGGCTCTGGCGGCTCGTTGCCGCAGGCGCCAGCGCAGTGGGCACCGGGTTGGCCACCCTGGGCGCCGGCGCCCTGTCGCCCAGCATCGATGCCTCGCCCGTCACGCTCGTTGTCGCCGGACTCCTCGTCGGCCTGGGCACGCGCTACGCCTCGGGCTGCACGAGCGGCCACGGCGTATGCGGCATCGCGCGCGGCTCGCTGCGCTCGTTCGCCGCCACGGGACTCTTCATGGCCGCCGGCTTCGTCACCGTGTTCGCGGTGCGTCACCTCGCGGGAGCCTGACATGGACACGCTCGGCGGCAACGGCTCACACAACGCCCTGCGCAACGTCAGCGCCTTCGCCTGCGGCCTGCTATTCGGCCTCGGCTTGATCGTCTCGGGTATGGCGAACCCGGCCAAGGTGCTAGCCTTCCTCGATCTGGCCGGGCGCTGGGACCCGTCGCTTGCCTTCGTGATGGCGGGTGCTGTCGCCATCGCGAGCATCGGCTTTCGTCTTGCGCGCACGCGCACCGCAAGCGTGCTCGGCGCGCCCATGCAGTTGCCCACGGCACGCCGCGTCGATGCGCGTCTGATCGTGGGCGCCCTCGTCTTCGGCGCGGGCTGGGGCCTTGCGGGCTTCTGCCCCGGCCCCGCGCTCGTGAGCGCCGCGAGCGGCCAGCCGCGCGCGTGGCTCTTCGTGGCCGCCATGCTCGCGGGCATGGCGCTCTTCGCCGCGCTTGAGCGCCTTTCCGACGCAGTCGCCCGCCACCGTCATTCATCTAGCTAGTCAGGAGCGGCCGTATGCGGAAGTACAAGAAACAGATCAAGGAAGACTACCCAGGAAGCAAGGAGCCGAAGGAAATTTTGGAATGACAACCGTCACCCGTACTCTCTACGCAACGCCGTCCTCGCTGCCCGCTATTCGCGCGGTCTGCAAAGCGATGGCGTTCGTGCGTGCCGACCTCTGGCGACGCTACGGCGCGCTGGGGAACGTCGGCAAAAGTGCGGCTGACATCCGCAAGGAAGTGACTGCCGCGGGCCAGTATGCAGGGCTCGCGGTGGACGGCACGATCCGGGCCGAGACCACGAAGGATGCCGTCAACGACATTCTGACGTACAAGGCTGCTGCCTGCGCGAAGGTGCGGCAGGCCGTCGCGAAGCGGACCTCGGACGAAGCCGAGCGCAAGCGGCTCTATGCGCTGGTGAAAAGCGACAAGTGGCTCGAAGATCGGTATCTGCACCGGATGATGCGCAAGCACTTCCGGCACGGCGTGTCGAGTTGCGATAACCAGTTCATCGTGCGTTCCGATAGGCACGATGTCGCCATCGTAGGTGGCCTGCTCGTCATCACGATCTCGATCGCCAAGCGGTACGGCGAGCCGATCATGCTCACAACGAACAGCAGCGGAAAGGGCGTGAACCTGAAAGGCTGCAACCTGCGCATCATACTGAAGAGCGACGTTGTCGAAGTCCATTATGCGACTGAGAAAACCGCTGGGCGCCCCTGCGGGAGTGCGGAAGTCGGCGTAGACAAGGGCTACACCGAAGCATTTGCGGATTCGGATGGAGGGTTTCACGGCGAGGAGTTCGGCGCTGTGATGACCGTCTACAGCGACACGGTTGCGAAGACGGGGAAGACTCGCAACAAGTTGCATGTGCTTGAAAAGAAGCATCGCGCAGCCGGCCGTATCGCGAAGGCGGATCGCATCAAGGCGAACAATCTTGGTCGCGTGAAGCTTGAAGCGCGTCGCGATCGCACGCAGAAGCACTTGCGCACGATTGCGTATCAGGCCGCCCACGCCATAGTGGGCAAGGCCGCTGTCGTTGGGTCTGAAGACCTGACATCGCCCATCAAGGGCAAGGGTCAGTGGCGGAAATACAACCGCCGCATGAGTGCATGGGCCAAAGGTGTTCTGGCTCGAGCGCTTTACGAGGTTTGTGAGCAGCGTGGCGCGACGCACGTCGTCGTCAATGCCGCCTATACGTCGCAAATGGACTCGTTCTCGGGCCTCCTGGAAGGGAAGCGCGAGGGCGACAAGTTTTACCGTGTCAACGGGGACGTTCTTCAGGCGGACACCAATGCTGCTCGGAACGTGCGAGCGAGAATTCACGACGGGGAAATCACCCGGTACATGCCTCACCTTCAGGTGAAGCAGATTCTTCTCGCACGCTCCTCCGGCGCAACTGAGCGTCAAGAGGCTTCAGTTGGGCGGCGAAGGTCGCGTCAACGAAGTGCAGATAAATCCATTGCTCGGCTCTGAGCAGTTTTTCTGGAACAGTCCATGCAAATCGTGCAACACGACGCGCGCTTCGCGAGCGCCGACCAGATCACGCCCGCCGACCTCGCCGATATCGCCGCCGCCGGCTATCGCTCGGTCATCTGCAACCGGCCCGACGGCGAAGGCGGCCCGTCGCAGCCGGCTGCGGCGCAAATCCGCGAAGCCGCGAAGCAGCTCGGCCTGCAATTCGCTTATCTGCCTGTCACGCCGGGCAAGATCGGCCCCGATGAAATCGCGCGCTTCGCCCAGTTGCTCGCCGACATGCCCGCTCCCGTGCTCGCGTATTGCCGCACCGGGAACCGCGCGACCAACTTGTGGCAGTTCGCACAGGCGAGCGCGCAGGCGCATCCCGTCACGGCGCCGGTCGAGACTGGCAGCACGGCGTCGGCGGCATGTAATTGGGACAGCGGCAGCGAAAACAGCAGCGAGAACGGCAGCAAAAGCCTCGCGCACAAAAACGCCGCGCCGGGCGGCACGGGCAAGCGCTGGGACGTCGTCGTGATCGGCGGCGGCCTCGCGGGCATCAGCGTGAGCGCGAGCCTGCTGCGCCGCCAGCCGGGCTTGAGCATCGCGATCATCGAACCGAACGACCACCACGACTACCAGCCCGCATGGACACTCGTGGGCGGCGGTGCGTACGACGTGAAGAAGACGCGCCGCCCCATGGCGAGCGTGATGCCGCGCGGCGCGACGTGGATCCGCGCGGCGGCCACTCGCGTCGAGCCGCATGCGGATCTCGTGCGCCTCACGAACGGCGAGACCATCGCGTACCGCCAGCTCATCGTCGCGCCCGGGCTGCGGCTCGCGTGGGAACGCATCGAGGGGCTCGAAGCGACGCTCGGCAAGAACGGCGTCACCTCGAACTATCGCTACGATCTCGCGCCCTACACGTGGGCGCTCGTCCAGCAGATGCAGGGCGGCACGGCGCTCTTCACGCAGCCGGCCATGCCGATCAAGTGCGCGGGCGCCCCGCAAAAAGCCATGTATCTCGCCTGCGACCACTGGCTCAAAGCGGGCGTGCTCTCCAAACTCAACGTGGAATTCGATCTCGCCGGCGCGGTGCTGTTCGGCGTGCCGACCTTCGTGCCACCGCTCATGGAGTACGTGAAGCGCTACGACGCGAAGCTCGCGTTCTCATCGAATCTCGTCGCCATCGACGGCCCCGCGCGGCGCGCCACCTTCGAAGCGAAGGACGCCGAGGGCAATGTCACGCGCATCGAGAAGCGCTTCGACATGATCCACGTGGTGCCGCCGCAGGTGCCGCCCGATTTCATCCGCGACAGCGAGCTCGCCGATGCGGCCGGCTGGTGCGAAGTCGATCATGCCACGCTCCAGCATCCGCGCTGGCCCAACGTGTTCTCGCTCGGCGACGTGTGCTCGGCGCCCAACGCCAAGACGGGCGCGGCGGCGCGCAAGCAGGCCGTGATCGTCGCGGAGAACCTGCTCGCCGCGCGCGCCGGCGAGGCGCTGCGCTATCGCTACGACGGCTATGGCTCGTGCCCGCTCACGGTCGAAAAAGGCAAGGTCGTGCTGGCCGAGTTCGGCTACGGCGGCAAGCTGCTGCCCACTTTCCCGCTCAACCCCACACGGCCGCGCCGCCTGATGTGGTTCCTCAAGGCCAGCGTGCTGCCGCGCTTTTACTGGAGCGGCATGCTCAAGGGCCGCGAGTGGTTCACGGGTGCGGCGCCGGGCGAAGCGTCGCGCTGAGCGCTGCCGCAGACACTGCCACCTTTGACAGGAGATCACGGTTCATGGACGCCGCTACGCTCGTGAGCGCCGCACTCGGCTCGGTCGTCGGGCTCATCCTCGCGCTGACGGGCGCGGGCGGCGCCATCGTCGCCGTGCCGCTGCTCGTGTTCGGCCTCGGCCTGGGCGTCGCGCAGGCCGCGCCCATTGGCCTGTTCGCCGTCGCGCTCGCGGCCGGCATCGGCGCCCTGCTCGCGCTGCGCGAAGGCAAGGTGCGCTACAAGGCCGCCGCGCTGATGGCTGCAACCGGTGCCGTCATCTCGCCCGCCGGGCTATGGGTTGCCCACCGCGTGCCCGACGCGCCGCTCACGCTCGTCTTCGCGCTCGTGCTGGCACGCGTGGCGTGGCGCATGTTTCAGCAAAAACGTGGCGCGGAGCACGATCTGCACAGCGGCGCCGAACCCTGCCCCTCCGATCTGCCGTGCCGGCTGAATCTCGAGCGCGGCAAGCTCGACTGGACCGCACCCTGCGCGCGGGCGCTCGCCCTCTCGGGTGCGGCGGCGGGCTTTCTCTCGGGCCTGCTCGGCGTGGGCGGCGGCTTCGTGATCGTGCCCGCTCTCAAGCGCGCGTCGGACATTCCGATGCAGGGCATCGTGGCCACCTCGCTCGCGGTCATCGCGCTCGTCTCGACGGCGGGCGTTGCCGCGTCGGCGGCCAGCGGCCACATGCTCTGGCTCAACGCGCTGCCGTTCGCGGCGGGCGCGCTCGCCGGCATGCTGGGCGGCCGCGGCTTCTCACGCCATGTGAGCGGCGCGCGGCTGCAACAGTCGTTTGCGGTGTTCGCGGGATGCGTGGCCGTTGGCATGGCCGTAAAGGCCGTTCATGCAATAGCGCTTGCGAGCGGCATCTGACGCGTGCAGCGCACAGCGCCGGGCCGCGGCGCACCCGGGCGGCGCTCACGCGGCTGGCCTACGGCGCGGCTCAGCCCTCGAAATCGAGCCCGCCAATCAGCACTTCCGGCTCGCCTTGCGTGCGGGTGGTGAAATCCACCGGACGCGCCGTCTCCCATGAGGCCATCTTGCGCACCGTCGCCTCCAGATAGTGCTCGAAGCGCGCCTCGCCATCGGGCTCCATGAGGCGCTCGATCTCGTCGACGTCCCACGTGAGCGACACATTCAACGGATGCGAGTAGGGATGGCGCACTTCGCTCGGCAGACCGGACAGGCGCACGCGAGTGGGATGCCCGCGCCCCTCGTGGGGCACGACCTCGACGCTCACCTCCGGACCGAACTGGCTCGCGAGCCGCGCGGCGATGCGCGGCGCGAATTCTTCTTCGAAGCGATAAACGGCAGCGCTGCTCATGCGCGGGTGTCTCCTGCTGTTTGTGCCGATCGTTTATGCCGATCGTCTTGATCGTGGCGGCTGGCCGGATAGATGACCGCGAAACACCGGCCATGCGGCAACGGGAGCGGATCATGCGTCGAGACATGCTAGCGCGAGGCAGCCGCGGGAGCCAACCCCTGTCAGACGGTCCCTGCCGCGCGCCCCCTGTGTGTTGCGCGCCGCCGGCGCTCAGGCCACCTCACGCCACCTCATGCGCGCGCCGCGCCGCGAGCATCGTGGCGCGCAGCCCCTCGAACGAGTAGAGCGCAAGTGCGATCCAGATCGCGCCATAGCCGATCGCGCGCACCGAGCCAAACGGCTCGCCATAGACGAGCACACCCGTGAGCAGCTGAAGCGTGGGCGTGACGTACTGGATGAGGCCGAGCATCGAAAGCGGGATGCGCCGCGCCGCGGCCGCGAAGAGCAGCAGCGGCACGGCCGTGATCGGCCCGGCGGCAGCCAGCAGCAGTTGCAGCCCGAGCGGCGCATGCGCGAAATGGCCTGCGCCGGCCATACCGATGATCGTCAGATAGACGATGGCGACAGGAAACAGCAGCACCGTCTCGAGTGCGAGGCCCTCCAGCGCGCCCAGCTTTGCGGTCTTGCGCAACAGGCCGTAGCCGCCGAAGGTCAGCGCGAGCGCGAGGCTGATCCACGGCGGCGCGCCGTTCTGCCAGGTGAGCCAGGCCACGCCGAGCGCCGCGACCACCACCGCGCACCATTGCAGCGGGCGCAGCCGCTCGCGCAGGAAGGCATAGCCGAACAGCACGTTGATGAGCGGATTGATGAAATAGCCAAGACTCGCCTCGACGATATGCCCCGCGTTCACGGCCCAGATGTAGATGCCCCAGTTGGCCGAGAGCAGCACGGCGCTCGCCGCAAAGCGCGCGATGAGGCGCCGGTCGCGCAGCGCGGGCCGCAGCCAGGCCCAGTGATGCCGCACGAGCAGCACGGCGAGGATGAACACGAGCGACCACGCCATGCGGTGCGCGAGCATCTCGAGGGCGGGAATCTGGTGCAGCGTCTTGAAGTAGACCGGAAAGAGCCCCCAGATCGTGAAGGCGGAAAAGGCGTAGACGATGCCGGGATTCATGAGTCGTTCTATTGAAGCGGGGTAGGCAACCGTGCGCGGCGCACGTTGTCCCGCAAATTTTGGGGGAGATTTGAAGCGGCCCTGCGCCGATCCGCCGGTTTTGCGACAATAGCGGATTTTCGCCGCCAGCCTTTGCCGCTGTCCAGCCTGACGCTACGCTTACGATTTTCCGGTGGGCGGCACGGTGATCGCCGAGACCCGATCTGCGCCGCCCAACTTGAGCGGCCCGACTTGGGCGGCCCGACCTGGGCGGCCCCATCTTTTCAACAAAAAAGCAGCGCACGAACCCCGATTAGCGACGCCCGCGATGGTCCTACCTCATATCGATCCGCTTTATTCGCTCTCCGGCCTGCTGGTCGGATTCCTGGTCGGCCTGACTGGCGTGGGCGGCGGCTCGCTGATGACACCCATCCTCGTGCTGCTGTTCCACGTGCATCCCGCCACGGCGGTGGGCACCGACCTGCTCTACGCGGCAGCGACCAAGTCGGCGGGCACGCTCGTGCACGGCCTCAAGGGCTCGGTGGACTGGCGCGTGACCCTGCGCCTCGCGGCGGGCAGCGTGCCTGCCGCCACGATCACGCTGATCCTGCTGCACCGCTACGGCATGGACACGCCGCGCGCCGGGCATCTGATCCAGTCGGTGCTGGGGGTGGCGCTGCTCATCACGGCCATCGCGCTGATCTTCCGGCCGCAGCTCGCCGAGTTCGCGGCGCGCCATCGCCACGGGCCCAGCGAGGCGCGCACGCTGTTCTTCACGATCTTCACGGGCGCCGTGCTCGGCGTATTGGTCTCGCTCACCTCGGTGGGCGCGGGCGCCATCGGCGTGACCGTGCTGCTGCTGCTCTATCCCGCGTTGCCGACGGTGCGCATCGTCGGCTCCGACGTGGCGCACGCCGTGCCGCTCACGCTGCTCGCGGGCGCGGGGCATTGGCTGCTCGGCTCGATCGACTGGTCGATGCTGCTTTCGCTGCTCTGCGGCTCGCTGCCCGGCATCGCGATCGGCAGCATGCTCTCCTCGCGCGCGCCCGAGAAGCTGCTGCGCGGCCTGCTCGCCGCGACGCTCACGCTCGTGGGCGTGCGCCTCGTGCTCGCCTGAGCGCCTCGCAAGACCACGCGGCGCGTGCGAACGCGCCTCTCCCCGCCCTGCGTGACGCCGTTCGGCGCGCGCGCATACGGTCGCCCGCGCGGCTCGCAGGCCGCGCGGAGAGCTTTTCAGCAGGGGCGCCGCCGTTCAGGCGTGCGGCGCGCTGCTGAAGAAGCGGCCATTCAGATCGGTCTCGAACTGGCGCAGCCACTGTCCGCGCGCGTCGATGCGGTACGCCTGGGCCCAGGCGCCGCGCCGCACGATCACGAATTCGCCATGCTCGGGGTCATCGGGATCCGTCTCTCCATGCACGTCGAAGTGAATCGGAGCGAAGCCGTGCCGCGCGCACGCCAGCTCAAACGCCGCCCGGTCAACGAGCGGCAAGTCGGTGTAGGTATGGATAGTCATGGCGTTTCCCCGCAGTGTAGCCATGCGTGAACTCGCAGAGCCCGCGCAATTAGAAGGTATACCCCCAATCGCAGGACTGGAGTGTGTCAGTCCGCACATGCGCCGCCCGCCAGCCATCCGCGCCGCCGTCGCGCCGAAAAAAAGCCCCGGCAACGTGCCGGGGCCTGTTCGCGCGGTTCGTGCCCGCGGTTCGCACCCGTCTGGCGCGCAACCGCGGGCAGTATGACGTTTTACTGCTGCTTGACCGTCAGCTTGTTCGTCACCGACTTCACGCCAGCCACGCCCTGTGCGACCTGGCCGGCCTGGTCGATCTGGCCCTGATCGGGCACGGTGCCGGTCAGCGTGACTGCGCCGCTGCGCGAGCGCACCGTGATGTCCTTGACGTCGAGGCCCTGCGCCTTCGAGAGCGCCTTGCGCACCGTATAGCCGAGCTTGCGGTCGACCTTCTTGGCCGAGGCCGGGGGCGCGGCCATCGTCGTGGCGGCCGCGCCGCTGGCCGCCGAGTTGTCCTGGGCATACACGCTGCAGGCGACCGTCACGCAGGCCACTGCAGTCAGCGTCTTCAGAAAAGCGACCGATTTCATGTTTTCTCCTTGTTGCTTTCGCGTTGTTGCTTCACTCGTTGCGAGGATGGACCGCCACGCGGCTGCCGGACGGACGGACTCGCCGTCCGCCAGACCGGGTCTGACGGCTTCGTTACGACACCCACGGGCAGCGTGCGAGCGCGCACCGCGCGCCCACGGACACTGTCATGGCCTGGACACGCTGCGGCGAGAGGCAAGGATTGATATGGCACGCGAACGCAGACGAGCGCGTCGCGACGGCAGGGGCGGCGCACAGCGCCTGCATCGATTGCCTGATTATGCCAGGTAGCTTGTTATCGGCTGGACGGCCTTGCGGCGCGTACCGCATGGCGCAAGCGCCATGGCGATCCACAATTTAGCCTGGGTGCGGCGCGAGTGCAAAGGGTTTAGCGGAGCGCCCCCGGCGGTGCGCCCTCGGCGCGGCGCCTTCGCAGGAGCGGCATCGGCGGCGCGGGTCGTGCGATGGCAGCGCGCATGCCGTTGCAACGGCCAATCTCATGTAACATCGGCGGGCATATCGGCGTGGGCGTACCGGCAGGGGTGTACCCACCAGCGCCGGCAAGATCCCCGGCGCGATCCCGGACGCACCGCGCCGCGCAACGTTTCCCCAAACTCCCGAGGCCCGCCATTCCGCAATGAAGTTCCGTACCGGCCGCAAACCTCCTCCCCGTCTCGTCGCGCGCTTCGTGGCGATTTCGTGGCGCGACCTGGCCGTCACGTTCGGCCCCATCCTGCTGATAAGCGCTGGCGCGATCTGGCTGGCCGTGCGCCTGATCCAGCCCGCGCCGCCCAGCACGCTCACGATGAGCGCGGGCCCCAAGGGCAGCACGTTCTGGAATGCCGCGCAGAAGTACAAGACGATCCTGGCGCAAAACAACATCACCCTGAACGTGCTCGAATCGGAAGGGTCGGCGCAGAACCTCCAGCGTCTTGCCGATCCGGCCTCGCATGTGGACGTCGCGTTCGTCCAGGACGGGCTCTCGACCAAGCCGCCCGCGGGCCTCGTCTCGCTCGGCAGCGTGGCGTACGTGCCCCTCGTGGTGTTCTATCACGGGCCACCTGTGAGGCTGCTCTCGGAGTTCGAGGGCGAGCGCATCGCCATCGGCGCCGAGGGCAGCGGCACGCGTGAGCTCGCACTCACGCTGCTCAAGGCCAACGGCATCGAGCCGGGCGGCAAAACCAGGCTGCTGCCGCTCTCCGGCGACGACGCCGCACGCGCGCTCGTCGAGGGCAAGATCGACGTGGCCTTCCTCGCGGGTGACTCCGCGCAGCCGCCGGTCATGGGGCGCCTGATGCGCATGCCGGGCGTGCGCTTCTTCGACTTCGCCCAGGCCGACGCCTACGCACGGCGCTTCCCGTACCTCACGGCGATCACGATCCCGATGGGCGCGTTCGATTTCGGCCGCAACCTGCCCGCGGCGCCGCTGCACTTCATCGCGCCCACGGCGGAGCTGGTCGCGCGTGACTCGCTCCATCCGGCGCTCTCCGATCTGCTGATCGACGCGGCCAAGCAGGTGCACGGCCGCTCGACGCTCTTGCAGCGCGCGGGCGAATTCCCGGCGCCGCTCGCGCAGGACTTTCCGATCAGCGACGACGCCGCGCGCTACTACAAATCGGGCAAGAGCTTCCTGTACCGCGTGCTGCCGTTCTGGCTCGCGAGCCTCGCCGACCGCCTCATCGTCGTGCTCGTGCCGATCATCGTGGTGCTGATTCCGGGCCTGCGGCTCGTGCCGGGGCTCTATGCATGGCGGGTAAAATCACGGATCTACCGCTGGTACGGCTCGCTCATCGCGCTCGAACGCGCTGCGAACGCCGACAATTCACCCGCCGAGCGGCGCACGCTGACGCGCCAGCTCGACAAGATCGAAGAGTCGGTGAACGGCATGAAGATGCCGCTCGCCTACGCGGGCCAGTTCTACGTGTTGCGCGAGCATATCGGCTTCGTGCGCGAGCGGCTGCTGGCCGTGCGCGAACGGCTTTCGGCCATGAGCGACGATGCCGATAGCAACGCCGACCACGAAGGCAGCGAGCAGGACGAAAGCGGCGCCGCAGGCAACGCAAGCGATGACGGCCGCGAAGGCAGCGGCGTGGCGAGCAAGGACAGCGCAAGCGCCGATGCGCCACGCGAAACGCCGGCCGCAGACACGCGCACGCGAAGCACGTAAGCGAAGTCAATGACGTCGGGCACACGAGAAACATTAGCGAAAAAAAGCAGCACGCATCAGCGAATACGATCAATACTCGAATAACGGGCCGCCGATGCGGCCCACAAGAAGCCCATCTCGGAGGAACAGCATGATCAGCGGCATCGACGCCAACCGGCCGGCCTGGTTCTACGACTTCGTGTCGCCGTTCTCGTACCTGCTGCTGGAGCAATACGACAAATGGCCGGGCTTCGACTTCGCGCCCACGCCGGTGGTGTTGAGCGATCTGTACCGCCACTGGGGCACGCCATACGGCGGCTCGATCCCGGCCAAGCGCATGTTCACGTACCGGCACGCGCTGTTTCGCGCGGAGCAGCTCGGCATTCCGTTCAAGATGCCGCCCGCGCATCCGTTCGACTCGGTCAAGCCGATGCTGCTCGCCATCGCGGCCGGCGGCGAGTTTGCCTGTGTGCGCGAGATCTTCCGCTTCATCTGGCGCGAGGGACGCGATCCGTCGAGCGACGAGGGTTTCGAGCAGCTGTGCGAGCGCGTGGGCATCGCGCACGGCGAAACGATGATCGAGCAAGAGGCGGTGCGCGCGCAACTGCGCCGCAACACCAACGACGCCATCTCGATGGGCGTGTTCGGCGTGCCCACCTTCTGGATGAACAAGCAGCTCTTCTGGGGCGAGGACGCGCTGCCCATGGTGCTTTACTGCGCGCGCACGCCGAACTGGCTCGACTCGCGCGAAGTGAAGCGCATCAGCGCGCTGCCTTCGGGGCTCGTGAAGCAGGAAACGGCCTAGCAGCGGCATAGAGGCGGCCTGAAAGCGGCCTGGAAACGCTGCGCGCAGCGGGTCGGGCCGCGCAGGTCGCACCACACGGCGCTCGCGCCGGCCGGCCCTGCTGATGCCGGTCATACCCAGCGCCCTATGGCGGCCGCGCGCGCAGCAGAATAAGGTTACAAATCCCGCCGTGTGTGAGCAACGCGCGGCACCGCTCCCCACGCTTCACGCATTGCCATGGACGACACTGCCCTTTCCCTCGATATCTGGCTCGTGCGCGTGCTGCGCACGCTGCTGATCGAGCGCAGCGTCACGCAGGCCGCGCTGCGGCTGAACCAGACGCAGCCGGCGATCAGCACGGCGCTGCGGCGGCTGCGCGAGATTCTCGGCGACCCCATCCTCGTGCGCGGCAAGGCCGGCATGGTGCCGACCGAGTACGGCGAGTCGCTGCTCCAGCACGCGCAGCGCGTGCTGCGCGACGTCGACTTCGTCGCCACGCCGCACGGCGACTTCGAACCGGCGCGCTCCAAGCGCACCTTCCGCGTGGCCGCGCCCGACTATCTCAACGACTTCTTCATGCCGACGCTGATCGCCTGCTTTCGCGAAGCGGCGCCCTCGGCGCGCCTGGAGATTCTCTCGCTCTCGCCCACGCTCGATCATCACGCCGGGCTGGAATCGGGCGAAATCGACATCGTGATCGGCAACTGGCCGAAGCCCGACCCTCACTTCGCGCGCAGCGACCTGTTCACCGACAAAATCGTCTGCATGATGCGCGCCGACCACCCGCTCGCGCGCGCGCCGCTCACACGCGACGCGTATCTCGCGGCGGCGCATCTGGCGCCCACGCCCTATACCGGCGCGAACGCGAGCCCCGTCGACCTGGGCTTCGCGAAAGCGCGCGCCCAAAGGCGCATCGTCGCGACGCTGCCCTACTTCGGGCTCGCGCCCCAGGTGCTGCTGCAGTCGGACCTGATCTTCACGACCACGCGCCGCTTCGCGACGCATTACGCGCGGCTCATGCCAATCGCCGTGGCCGAGCCGCCGTTCTCGTTTCCGCGCATTCGCTGTTATCAGATGTGGCACCCGCAGCCCGATCGTCCGAGCGACATCGACTGGCTGCGCGAGCTGATCGACAAGGTGTCGGCCACGCTCACCGAACCGGTGCGCAAGGCGAAGACGCGCAAGGCGAGCGCCAGGCCCGCAACGGGCGCCGCCGGCAAGGACGCGGCGCAATCCGTGTCGGTTACTGGCAAGTAATTTCACCAGGACGAGCGCACCCGCCTGCCGATAAACGCGTCAAAGGCGCTACGTCATCGCACGGCGTAGAAGGCAAAAAAAAAGCACCCCAAGCGCAGGACCGAAGTCCAACGGTTGGGGTGTAGCTCACGGCAGACCCTGGATTTTCCGCGCCCACCGTCACATCGACGTCAGGTGGGCGCTCGATATCAAACTCTCGCAAGCATCGGCGTACTCGCCCGATGTTGTGCATCGCCGAGCGGCGCGCGCATCTGCATGAGTTGCGCGGCCACCGCCACCGCAATCGACGAAGGCGCCTTGTCGACGATGCCCGGCACACCGATCGGGCAGGTCATCTCGCTCATGTGCTCGCGCACGACGCCGCGCTCGATCAGACGGCGCTCGAACTTCACGCGTTTGGTCTTCGAGCCGATCAACCCGAACCACGCGAAATCGCGCCGCTGCATGATGCGCAGCGAAAGCTCGAAATCGAGCGCGTGATTGTGTGTCATCACGATGAAGTACGCGCCGGGGGGCGCCTCGTCGACGATTGCGGCGGGCGTGTCGGTCGCCTCGATCTGCACGTTGGGCGGCACTTCATCGGGGAACAGCTCGTCGCGCTCGTCCACCCACTGCACGACACACGGCAGCATGCCGAGCAGCGTCACGAGCGCGTGGCCCACATGGCCCGCGCCGAACAGCACGACGTGCATCGGCCCGTAGTGCGGCACCGGCGTGCCGCGCCGTCCGATCACGACGCGCCCCGTGGCGTCGATTCGTTCGCAATGATTCGTACCGCTCATCATCTTGTGAGACTCCTTCAAAACTGCGCGCTCAATCACGCTCGAGCACGCTCAATCACCTTCAAGCGCGCGCCATCGCCCGCACCGCGCGCACGCCCTTGAGGATCTCCTCGGCGGTCGCGGGCGCATTCATCGGCGGATTGAAGCGATAGTCGGCCACGCTCGCCACGGCGTCGCGCAGTGCGAAGAACACCGAGAACGGCAGCAACAGCGGCGGCTCGCCCACGGCCTTCGAGCGATGGATGCTATCTTCCGCGTTGCGGTTGTTGAAGAGCTTCACGTTGAACTCGATCGGCGTGTCGTTCACGGTCGGGATCTTGTAGGTGGACGGCGCGTGCGTCATGAGCTTGCCGTCCGGCTTCCACCAGAGCTCTTCGGTCGTGAGCCAACCCATGCCCTGAATGAAGCCGCCTTCCACCTGCCCGACGTCGAGCGCGGGGTTCAGCGACGAGCCCGCGTCGTACAGCGCGTCGGCGCGCAGCACGCGCATCTCGCCCGTGAGCGTGTCGATCACGACCTCGGAAACCGCCGCGCCATACGCGTAATAGTAGAACGGCCGGCCGCGCAGCGTTTTCTGGTCCCAGTACAGCTTGGGCGTGGCGTAGAAGCCGTCCGACCACAGTTGCACGCGTGCGAGATAGGCCTTTGCGATGAGCGCCTCAAACGGCACGATCTCGTCGCCGACGATCACGCAGTCGTTGGCAAAGCGCACATCGGCGGCGTTGACGCGGCCCTCGCCCCACGTGTTGACCGCGAGCGCGGCCAGACGCTCGCGCAACTGGCGCGCCGCATCCTGCGCGGCCTTGCCGTTGAGGTCGGTGCCCGTCGATGCGGCGGTGGCCGAAGTGTTGGCCACCTTGCTGGTGTCGGTGGCGGTCACGCGCACGCGGCCGAAGTCGATGCCGAGCTCGTGCGCCACCACCTGCGCGACCTTGGTGTTCAGGCCCTGGCCCATTTCCGTGCCGCCGTGGTTCACGAGCACGGAACCGTCGGTATAGATATGGACGAGCGCGCCCGCCTGGTTGAAGTGCGTGACGTTGAACGCAATGCCGAACTTCACCGGCGTGAGCGCGATGCCCTTCTTGAGCACGTCGTTGTTCGCATTGAATTCGCGGATCGCGGCACGGCGCGCACGATAGCCGCTCGTCTGCGCCAGTTCGTCGATGATCTCGTGAATGACGTTGTCTTCGAGCGTCTGGCCGTACGGCGTCTCGTTGTTCTCCGTCTTGCCGTAGAGGTTGCGGCGGCGCACGTCGAGCGAATCGAGGCCGAGCGAGCGTGCGACGTCGTCCATGATGTACTCGATCGCGAACGCGCCCTGCGGACCGCCGAAGCCGCGGAACGCGGTGTTCGACTGCGTGTTGGTCTTGCCGCAGTAGCCGGCGATGGAGACGTCGGGCAGCCAGTAGGCGTTGTCGAAGTGGCAGACGGCGCGCGTCATCACCGGGCCGGAGAGGTCGGCGGAGAAGCCGCAGCGCGAGGTCATGTCGACCGAAACGCCTTCGATCGTGCCCTGGTCGTCGTAGCCCACCTCATACGTATAGTGGAAATCGTGACGCTTGCCCGTGATCATCATGTCGTCGTCGCGATCCGGACGCAGCTTCACGGGGCACAGGAGCTTCCACGCGGCGAGCGCCGCGCAGCACGCGAACAGGCCCGACTGCGATTCCTTGCCGCCGAAGCCGCCGCCCATGCGCCGGCATTCCACGAGCACGTTGTGCGAGTGCACGCCCAGCACGTGCGCCACCAGATGCTGCATTTCGCTCGGGTGCTGCGTCGAGCACCAGACGTGCATGCCGTCGTCGTCCTTCGGCACCGCGTAGGCGATCTGCCCTTCCAGATAGAACTGCTCCTGGCCGCCCAGCAGCATTTCGCCTTCGTGGCGGTGCGCGGCGCGTGCGGCACGCGTGGACGCGTCGCCGCGCGCGAGTTTCATCGGCGGCAGCACGTATTGCTCGGCGGCGCGCGCCTGCTGCGCGGTGAGCACCGCAGGCAGCTCTTCGTATTGCACTTCGGCGCGGCGCGCGGCGAGGCGTGCCGTGTCGTGCGTGGTGGCCACCACGATGAACATCGGCTGGCCGACGTACTGCACGACGCCATCGGCGAGAACCGGATCGTCGTGGATGATGGGGCCACAGTCGTTCACACCGGGAATGTCGCCGGCGGTCAGCACGGCCACCACGCCCGGCGTCGCGCGGACCTTGGACAGATCCATCGAGACGATGCGCGCGTGCGACTTCTGCGAGAGGCCGAGCGCCGCGTGCAGCGTGCCCGCCACGTTCGGAATGTCGTCGGTGTAGGTGGCGCGTCCGCTCACGTGCAGATGCGCCGATTCGTGCGCACGCGAGACGTGCACCTGCGCGAATGGTTCACGCGCTTTCGCTTCTTCCAGGAACGGTTCGGCTTGCTGGTTCATTGTTTCGATCTCCGTATGTTGTCCGTTTCCTGGTGTATCAAGCTGCGCTGTGTGCAGACTCGGCCGCGACGGCGCGCACGTTGAGCGCTTGCGGCGCGAGCGGATTGTTCGGCCGCGTTTCCAGCCAGAAGCGATAAAGCGTGTTCTTCGCGGCTTCGAGGCGATAGTCGCTCGTCGCGCGCATGTCGGAGAGCGGCGCGTAGTCGTTGGCCATCGCGATCATGGCCGCCTGCGCGGTGGCTTCGTGCCATTGCGCGTCGGCGAGCACGCCTTCCGTGTGGGTCGCGCGCTTGGGCGTGGCCGCCATGCCGCCAAACGCGATGCGCGGCTCGCGGATCGTGTCGCCATCGGCGATGAACGAGAACGCTGCGCACACCGCCGAAATATCGGAGTCGAAGCGCTTCGAAATCTTGTAGGTGCGGAATTTCAGGTTCGCGCGCGCGCCGGTGCGGGTCGGCACCTTCAGCGCAAGCACGAACTCGTGCTCGGCCATGTCCTTCTTCTGGTACGCCAGGTAGAGGTCTTCGAGCGCCATCTCGCGCACCGTGTCGCCGCCGCGCAGCACCACGCGCGCGCCCAGTGCGATCAGGCCCGGCATCGAGTCGCCGATCGGCGAGCCGTTCGCGACGTTGCCGCCGATCGTGCCCGCGTTGCGGATCGGCAGCGAAGCGAAGCGCTGCCACATTTCTTCCAGCTCGGGATAGTGCTTCGCGAGTTCCGCGTAGCCACGCTCGACCGTCACGCCCGCGCCGATCTCGATCCATTCATCGCTCACGTCGATCTGGCGCATCGACTCGACCTGGCCCACGTAGACGATGTCGCCCAGTTGGCGCATCTGCTTGGTGACCCACAGGCCAATGTCGGTGCTGCCCGCGAGAATGCGCGTGTTGGGGCGCGCGGCCTTGATCTCGGCGAACGCGTCGACGGTGCGCGGCGCGTCGTATTGCTGGCCCTTGTGCTCGTAGTGGAACGTCTCGCCGCGCTCGAGCGTGGCGAGCGTCTGCGCGAGCGCCTTCACGTCGATGGGCTGTTTCGGCGTGTCGGCCTTGAACATCTGCTCGGCGGCGTCGAGGATCGGGCGATAGCCCGTGCAGCGGCACAGGTTGCCGGTCAGCGCGTTGGCGATCTCGTCGCGCGAGGGCACGCTGCAGGCCGCCTTGCCCGGGCAGCCCTGGCCAGCGTGCCCGGCATGCCCCGCCTGACCGGCGTGCTCATGGCCGTGCTTTTCGTAGAGCGCCCACATCGACATGACGAAACCGGGCGTGCAGAAGCCGCATTGCGAGCCGTGGCAGTCCACCATCGCCTGCTGCACGGGGTGCAGCGAGCCGTCGGGCTGGCGCAGGTCTTCGACGGTGAAGAGCGCCTTGCCGTCGAGCGTGGGCAGGAACTGGATGCAGGCGTTGACGGCCTTGAAGCTCACGCCGCCTTCGGCCGTGCGCTCGCCGACAACGACCGTGCACGCGCCGCAGTCGCCTTCGGCACAGCCCTCCTTGGTGCCGGTACAGCGCGCGTCTTCGCGCAGGTACTGGAGAACGGTGCGGGTGACATCGGCGTCGCTGACTTCGCGAACGGCGTTGCGGTGATAAAAGCGGATCGGCTGCTGACTCATGATTTCTGTCTCGTCGTGTTCTGCGGCTCGCTGGACTGCCCGAGGGGGTCTGCGTGTACCGCGCTTCTGTGGACGGTTCGAAAACTATCACTGCCAATATTGAGAACCCATAGGCAGAGGTACATGGGGGATATATCGTTGATGCGATAAATCGTCGGATTGCGGTTTCGCTGCACTTATGTGTAGTTGGCCGAATCGCGCTATTGGAAACCCGTTTCGTGCAAATCAGCCAATTCCGGGCCTGAGCCCGTGCACCAAGGAGAGGCAAGCAAGTCGCAGCACGCCCGCCCGGATGCCACAAGCGGCTGAAATGCGGCCATCGTCGCTCAATTCCGCTCATCTCCCCCTGAGCACGATATGCCGCGTCGGACGCGAAAACGCACGGAAAATCGCCTGTTCAACCCGTTGGAACACCTTTTCAACATCTGCGGAAGAACCGGTTCCATGGGAGAATCACGGCTTTCCCGCCGTTATCCATCCTCGTTTTCCCCATGTCCGCCGATTCAGCGCCCGAGCGCAACGCCGCGTCGACGACCTTGCAGATCATCCCGGTCGTCTTTTTCACCTTCCTCTGCTACCTGACCATCGGCATTCCGCTCGCCGTTCTGCCGGGCTACGTGCACAACGACCTCGGCTTCAGCACGATCGTGGCCGGCGGGGCGATCAGCGTGCAATACATCGCGACGCTCTGCTCGCGGGCGCTGGCCGGGCGCTCGGCCGATACGCTCGGGCCCAAGAAGACCGTGACGATCGGGATGATCGGCTGTGGCGCGAGCGGCGTGCTGTTGCTGCTCGCGACGCTCGTCGCGCACTGGCCGGCGCTCTCGCTCGCGCTGCTCGTGACGAGCCGCCTCATGCTCGGCTGCGGCGAAAGCCTGTGCGGCACAGGCGCGATTCTCTGGGGCATCGGCCGCGTGGGCACCGCGCACAACGCGCGCGTGATCTCGTGGAACGGCATCGCCACCTATGGCGCGCTCGCCATCGGCGCCCCGCTCGGCGTGGAAATGACGCATTACCTCGGTTTCTGGACGCTCGGCGTTTCGGTGATCGCGCTGGCCGCGCTGGGCTTCTGGCTCGCGCGCCCGATCGCGCCGGTGCCGATCGTGCACGGCGAGCGCATGTCGTATCGCAGCGTGCTCACGCGCGTGCTGCCGCATGGCCTCGGCCTCGCGCTCGGGTCGGCGGGCTTCGGCTCGATCGCCACCTTCATCACGCTGTTCTATGCGGCGCGCCACTGGTCCAACGCGGCCTTCTCGCTCACGCTGTTCGGGCTCATGTTCATCGGCGCGCGCCTCTTGTTCGCGAACACGATCAAGACGTTCGGCGGCTTTCGCGTGGCGATTGCATCGTTTTCGTGCGAATGCGTCGGTCTCTTGCTGCTGTGGCTCGCGCCCACGCCGCATGTCGCGCTGGTGGGCGCGGCGCTCACGGGCTTCGGCTTCGCGCTGGTGTTCCCGGCGCTGGGCGTGGAGGCTGTCGGTCTCGTGCCGGCGGCGAGCCGCGGCGCGGCACTCTCGGCCTACTCGGTGTTTCTCGACCTCTCGCTCGGCATCACCGGGCCGCTCGCGGGTTATGTCGCGAATCTGTTCGGCTATGGGTCGGTGTATCTGTTCGCGGCGATCGCAGCTGCGGCGGCCGTGGCGCTTTCGGTCTCGCTCCATCGCAAGAGCGTGCGCAACGCCGCGCAAGGCGGCACCATCGCATCGAAGGCGGAATAAGCGCGCGGCAAAAAGCAAAACCGCACCCAGCGCGTTGCGCCGGGTGCGGTTTTTTTACGCGTTGCGGCGTCCCGAATGGCCAGCCACAGCTCAATGGCCAAACGAGCGCCACCCCCGCCTTTTTTACTTCTTCACGGCATTCGGATCGAGGTTTTTGCCCGTGGCCTCGTTATAGCGCTGCACGTACTCCTCGCTGAGCTTGCGCATCGCGCGCCCGATCTTGCGATAATCCGCTTCGTTCAGGTTCGCGAGCGACACGCGGCCCGAGGGATGCGGCGTGCCGAAGCCCTTGCCCGGCAGGAGCACGACGCGCGCCTCGCTCGCGAGACGGAACAGCAGTTCGTTGGGCTGAACCTGCTTGAGCAGCCAGTCGACGAATTCACGGCCGAAGCGCTTCTCGCCCAGATACTCCATGTCGATAATCGTGTAGTAGTCGACCTGATTGGGGTCGCCCTCGTCGACGGCAATGCCCATCTCCTCGTAGAGCGCGCGCTTGCGGCTGCGGATCAGGCGCTTGAGCGCATTCTTGTAGGCGTCGGGCGTGTCCATCAACGAGAACAGCGAGAACAGCACCATCTGCACCTGCTGCGGCGTCGAGAGGCCGGCCGTGTGATTGAGCGCAACGGTGCGGCTGTCCGCCACCAGCCGGTCGATGAACTTGAGCTTGTCCGGCTCCGTCGTGATCGACTCGTAGCGATGGTGCAGTTCCTTCTTCTGCTCCTTCGAGAGCTTCGCGAGCGCGGCGTCCAGCACGTTCTCGCGATGCGTGGCGATCGCGCCCAGACGCCAGCCCGTCGCGCCGAAGTACTTCGAATAGGAGTACACGAGAATCGTGTTCTTCGGTGCCAGCGCGAAGAGCGAGACGAAGTTATCGGCGAAGGTGCCATAGACGTCATCGGTGAGCAGGATGAGGTCCGGGCGCTCCTTCACGATCTCGGCGATGTATTCGAGGCTGGCGTCGTCGATCTTGACCGAAGGCGGGTTGCTCGGATTGACGAGGAAGAATGCCTTGATCTTCGGGTCGCGCAGCTTGTCTAGCTCCTTCTTCGAGTACTGCCAGTTGTTCTCGACGGTCGCGTTCACATGCACGACGTTGAGCTGGTAGTCGTTGAGCTCGGGAATCTCGATGTACGGCGTGAAAATCGGCATGCCGAGCGCGATGGTGTCGCCCTTCTTGATCAGGAAGTTCTCGCGCATGGTGTTGAAGATGTACGTCATGGCCGCGGTGCCGCCCTCCACCGCGAACACGTCCATCTCGCCCACGAACGGATGCTTGCCGATCATCTCGCGGCGCAGGTACTGGCCGACAATGATCTCGGAGAGCTTGAGCATGCGGTCCGGCACCGGATAGTTGCAGGCCAGGATGCCTTCGCACATTTCGTAGAGGAAATCGCCCGCCGAAAGGCCCATCTGGTCGCGCACGTACGACACGGCGCCCGCCAGGAATTCGATGCCCGGCTGGCCCTTGTTCTCGCGCACGAACAAATCGAAACGCTCGACAATGCCCGCGCGCTGCGGGAAGCCGCCCACGCCCTCGGGCATATAGGCGAACGAGCGCTCCGACTCGCGCATGGCGAACAGGCCGAGTTGCCAGAAGCCGTGACGCGGAATCGTGGCGAGGAAGTTGGGATTGCCGCGGCCGGCGTTGAGCATCGAAAAGTTGGCCGGGCGCTCGGTCGCGCCGCCACCGGCCGCCTTGATCAGTTCGTCCTTGAGCTCGAACGGGCTCAGTGCCTCAAGGCCTGCCTTTTCCTTCGTGTCGTTGCCTTTACCTTTTGCCATGATGCTCTCCGTTGGAAGACGTTGGGCGTGCCGCCCTTGCTTGCGTTTGACGCCTTGCGCGCAAGCGGCACGCGGTTTCGACAGATCGATGCGCTCGGGCCTGCGCGTGTACGGCGCTGCGCGCGGCCCGTATTGACTTCATCTCATGCGAGACCGACCACAAGCGGCCCGAGCAGCGTGAGCAGCACGTTGGCGATCGCATAGGTGATGGCGAACGGCACCGTCGGCACGGCGCTCTCGGCCTTGTCGAGAATGCCGCCGAAGGCCGGGTTCGCACTGCGTGCGCCGGACAGCGCGCCCGCGAGAATCGCCGCGTTGTTGTACTTGAGCACGTAGCGGCCAAACAGCATCGTGAGGAACAGCGGCACGAGGGTCACGACCACACCGAGCAGGAAGATCGTGATGCCGCTCTGCTTGATCGTCACCACGGCCTGCAGCCCGGAATTCAGCCCCACCACCGCGACGAACGCCGCGAGACCGAAATCCTTGAGCAGTTGCGAGGCCGCCGTCGGCATCACGCCGTACATCGGATGCTTGCCGCGCATCCAGCCGAACACCAGACCCGCGAGCAGGCAGCCGCCGCCCGAGCCGAGCGTGAGCGGAATGCCTGCCACGTTGATGACGATGAGACCGATCAGCAGACCGAGCACGAGACCCACGCCCATGTAGATGAAGTCGGTCTTGTTGCTGTATGGGAGCTCATAGCCGGCCGCCTGCACGGCCCGCTTGGTGTCGGTCGACGTACCGTAGACGGTCACCACGTCGCCGTGCTCCAGCTTCGTGCCCGGCAGGACCGGCACGGGCTGCCCCGCGCGCTCGATCTTCTCGATGTACACGCCGTGGCGCTGATCGCGGTCGACGTTCTTGCGCACTTCGGCGATCGTCGTGTGATTCATGCCCTTCGCCGTGAACACCACCTGGCGCGTCTGCATCACGAGGCTCATGCCGCCCGAGTCCGGCATTTCCGGCCCGATCAGCGCGCCCACCTCGACCATCTGCTCGCGGCGGCCGACCACGAGCACGAGGTCGTCGCGGCTCAGCACGAAGTCGGGCGTGGGATCGACGAGCTTGCCCGCGCGGCGGACCTTCTCGATGGCGACGAGATCCTTCTCGGCCACTTCAATCTGCTTGACGGTCTTGCCTGCCGCCGCTTGAACCTGGAACACGCGGCCGAACAGGTCCGGCAGCGCCGAAATCTGGCCCGGACCCGCCGCGGCGTCGCCGCCGGACATCTCGCGCTCGGCGTCCATGGAGGCGTCCTTGAGGCTGCGGCCCATGAACTTCGGCAGGATGTTCACGCAGACGATGATCGCGCCAAGCGAGCCGAACACATAGGTCACCGCGTAGCCAACCGCGACATTGGCCTGCATGGCCTTCACCTGGTCGGCCGGCAAGCCCAGGCGCGCAATGGCGTCGCCCGCGGTGCCGATGATCGCCGATTGCGTCATGCCGCCTGCGGCGAGGCCGGCGGCAAGGCCCTTGTCGAGGTGAAAGAGCTTGGCGCAGACGAGCACGGTGATGAGACCCGAGACGGCCATGAACACGGCCATCGCGATCTCGCGCAGCGTCTTGCGGTTCAGCGAGTTGAAAAAGCCCGGCCCGGAGTCGTAGCCCACGGCATAAATGAAGACCGCGAACATCACCGCCTTCACGCCATTGTCGACCGTCACGCCTACCTGACTGATCACGACGGCGGCGATCAGCGACCCGCCCACGCCGCCTAGCTGGAACTTGCCGAAGTTGATCTGGCCGATCCAGTAGCCGACCGCCAGTGAGAGAAACAAGGCGATTTCCGGGGATTTATGAAAGATGTCATGTAGCCATTCCATCGTGCCCTCGCATGGGTAGAAGTAACTGCTTGCTGCCGTTGAAGTTGAACGGCCAGTTGGACGGCCAGTTGGACGACCTGTTGGGCGGCATGATGAAAGCGCGCCAGTTTTGAGATATCGCGGCCGTATTCGACCGCGGACGGGTTCGGCGCGCGCGATGTCCACTAACACCGCGCGCACCACTGCTGAAGCAAAACTCAGCCGAATTTCGTCGCGAGGCCGACCACCACAGGCCCCATGAGCGGCAACAGAATGTTCGACAGCGCATAGGTGATCGTGTAGCCGATCACCGGCGTCGAATTGCCGGTCACGCCCACGAGCGCACTGATCGCCGGCGTGCTGCACTGCTGGCCAGCAATCGCGCCGAGCAGCATCGGCGCTTCGAGCTTGAGGAACATGCGCCCGATCCACAGCGAGAGCAGGCCCGGAATGAGCACCATCAGGATGCCGGCAAGTGGCAGCGCGAGACCGTATTCGCGCACGAGCTTGATGGCGTCTGGTCCCGCCGACAGGCCCACGGCCGCGATGAAGGTCGCGAGGCCGAAGTCCTTGAGCACCTGCGCCGCAGCCGAGGGCAGCGAGCCGACCACGGGAAAATGCGAGCGCAGCCAGCCGAAGAAGAGGCCCGAGAGCAGACACCCGCCGCCCGTGCCGAGTTCGAGCGCCACGCCGCCTACCCTCACGCCGAAACGGCCGATCATCATGCCCACGAGCACGCCCAGGCCGAGGTAGACGAAGTCGGTCTTCTGGGTCTGCTGGATTACGTAGCCGAGGCGCTTCGCGCCGCGCGCGACGTCGGCGGGCGAGCCGATCAGCGTGAGCACGTCGCCGCGGTGCACCACGGTGCCGGGCAGCGCGGGCACGGTGGTGTCGAGGCGCGTGATCGCGCCCACGTAGATACCGCGCCCCGCTTCCGGATCGGCACGCTCGCGCATCTGCGCAAGCGTGAGGCCGTTGGCTTCGCGGCGCGTGAGCATCACGTCCGTGCGCTGCGCGAAGAGCTTCACGAAGCCCTCGCCGGAGACTTCGGCGCCCAGACTGCCCGCTGCCTCCACCACGGCTTCTCGCCTCCCGCCGATGAACACGATGTCGCCCATCTGCAGCACAAACTGCGCGTCAGTATTGATCTGGCGCTGCTCGCGCAGGACCTGTTCGACCGTGATGTTGTTGCCAAAGCGCGCCTCGAACGCCGAGACCTGAGTGCCCGCGGCCGGTCCGACCTCGAACGCGCGGCCCTCGAGCGGCGGCAGCGCGAGCCGCTGGCCGTCGTCGAGCACGCCGTCGCCGCCGAGCTTGCGAAAGAGACGCGCGGCCTCCTCGCGCACGTTCACGCGCATGAGAATGGGCCCAATCTGGCTCGTGAACAGCACGATGGTGATCAGGCCAAAAAGGTAGCTCACGCTATAGGCGGTCACCACGTGCGCCTGCAGCGTGCTCACCTGGGCGTCGCTCAAGCCGAGCTTCGTGATGGCCTCCGAGGCCGTGCCGATCACGGCCGACTCGGTGGCGGCGCCCGCCAGCAGCCCGGCGGCCGTGCCCGCATCGAGCTTCATCGTGACGACCGCGATCATGATGAGCGTCATGACCGAGACGATTTCGATGATCGACAGGAGTCCATAGCGCCAGCCACGCCCGACGTTTGCGAAGAACTGCGGGCCGCCCGTGAAGCCGAGCGCGAAGATGAACAGCGCAAAGGCGACGTTCTTGAGATCGGGCGAGATGCGCGCGCCCGTCTGGCCCAGCACGAGCGCGACGATCAGCGTGCCGCACACGCCGCCGAGCGAAATCGGCCCAAAGCGGATTGAACCGATCAAATAACCGAGCGCGAGGCTGACAAACAGGGCAATCTCGGGCTGCGACTTCAGCAATTCGACGATCATGTCTGGTCTGCCGATTTACGTTTTAGTTTTCAGAGAAAAGCATAAAAAAACATGCGCGCGGCATGCACATCTTTATCCCGATGCTTCGTGACATTTTGGCGCGATGCGCAAAAAAACCAGCGAACCCAAATCAAAATCGCGCGGAAAATGTTAAGCGATTCTGCAACAAAGCCTTCAATTCATTGAAAACAAACGTTCCGGAACAACCAATGCCACAGCCCCGCCAGACAGGCATTCCTCACGAAGCACACCATACAGGAAAAGCGTACTGCGCATCACTTGCGCGCCGTTGAATCAGGCAATTGGCTTCGATTGCAGGCCGCATTGCCCAATACCCTTACTCATTGCCCAATACCCTTACGCATTGCCCAATACCCTTACTACCCGGCAATTCACCCTTTACTGCACTGAAACACCGGCATCGATTGAGATAGATATTGCAATTCCTGACGACTGTCAATATTATTTTCTGACTAATAACGCGGCCACGACGCCGCAGCAAGCGTGCTCCATCGCCAAACGATACAGCCGCAATGTCGAACAGAACGCCCCTTAACCCTGTAAATGCATCAAGCATACGAGGCGAAATTCGATGAATCAAATACACGCCATGCGCGTCTTCGTCAGGGTTGCGGAATCGCAAAGCTTTCGCCGGGCCGCGCAACAACTCGACGTCTCGAATGCACTGGTCACCCGCTCGGTTGCGATGCTCGAAGCGCACCTCAATACGCGGCTCATCAACCGCACCACGCGTAATCTTTCGCTCACCGAAGCGGGGCTGCGCTATCTCGAGGGCTGCCGCAGCGTGCTCGAAGAACTCGACCACCTCGAAAACGCGCTTGCGCACACCGAGCGCGAACCGGCCGGCACGCTGCGCGTGGCGGCGGCCAGCACGCTCTCGCTCGTCACGCTCACGCCGCTCATCGACGGCTATCGGCGGCGCTATCCGCGCGTGAACGTGCACCTCACGCTGGCCGAGCGGCAAATCGATCTCGTCGAGGACCGGTTCGACGTGGGTATCGTCGCGGCCCAGCCCGCGCGCAACGGGCGCAACAACGACATGGAGGTCGTCGAGCAAGCACTCGGCGTGGCAACGTTCGTGCCATGCGCCTCACCCGGCTGGATCGCCGAGCATGGCGAACCCGCCACGCCCGCGCAGCTCGCGCGTCACGCCGCGGTGACCTTGCCCCCCGAAGAGCGCAGTGTCAGCTGGCAGTTCGCGAAACCAGGCGAGCAAGCGCAACAAATCACGCTGAGCCCGGCCTATGCGGTGAACAACATGCTGATGGTGCGGCACGCCGCGCTCGCGGGCATGGGCGTGGCGGTCGTGCCGGCGTCGCTCGTCGCCGACGACTTCGCCGCCGGCACGCTGATCCGCCTGTTGCCCGAATACGAGATCGACGACCCCGAGGCCCACATGTCGATCGTCTATCCGAACCGCCAGTATCTGCCCGCAAAAACGCTGCGCTTCGTCGATTACGCCGTCGAGCATTTCCAGTGTGCAAACGATGCCGACGGCAAAACGACGGCCTCGCCTGCTGCGGTCCTTGCCACCAGTCCAGCGGCGCGGCTGCCGATCGGTAGCACGCTCCTCGGCAGCAGTCCCGCGCTGCACGCGATGAACGGCAATTGAAGGCCGGCTGAGCACAAATCAGGCGTCGATCAGGCACCAGCCGGCACAAGCCGGACCCAGACGCAGCAGGCTCAAGGCAGTGCTTGAACGGTCGTCGAGCGCCACTATTCCTGCCGCTGCACCCCGCCTTCCCCGTCTTCATCGAGGTTTGCCGCGCCGCACAGTTCGCGCAGCAGCGGCGCTTCGCGCTCATGCACCTCCACCGGCAGCCACGTCGCGCCCGCCCATGCGAGGTAGCGCGCTCGATGCTGGCCGTTGCGAAAGGCCACCACGCCCACGTGCGCGAGGCCGAGCCAACCCGCGAGCCCGGCCGCGCGCCGCCTCGCGATCGTCACGTAGGGCATCTGCGGCACCCGCTCGTTGCGCGGGTCGAGAAACTCGCGGATGCCGCGCACCTTGCCCGCATGCCAGTCGTCGACGGGCTTGAGCACGTAGTCCGTGTCGTCGCGCTCGGCGCAGACCAGCAGCTTGTGCAGGTCGACGATCACCACTTCGTGACGCGTGCCGTCCGTCGTGAAGACGCGCTTGAAGCGCACGTGGTCGTAGGGCTGATGGGCCGGCACCGGCACGACCCAGTAGGGTCCGGACGGCTGCGGTGACGGGGTCGAAGGCATCTCGGTAGGCGTGGGCAGGGACGTCGGCGGCATGCGAAGGGCGCGTCTCTCGTAGTAGTAGTGAAAAGCGGCCTAAGCTACGAGGGATTCGTGAAATTTTCGTGACCTATGCACCATGAATGCGCAAGCTGTCTGTGCGTCAGGAAACAAGCCAATGGACAATGCGAATCCCACCCCTCCCGCTCGCACCGAAACCTTTGGCAACCACGTGCGTATCGAAGCGCGCGCTCAGGTCGCGACCATCGTGCTCGAGCGGCCCGAACGGCGCAATGCCATCGACCGCCCGGTAGCCGAGGCGCTGGCCGCCGCCTTCGCGCGCTTCGAAGCGAATCCGCAATGGCGCGCGGCGGTCCTGTTCGGCGCAGGCGGCACATTTTGCGCAGGCGCCGACCTGGGCGCGCTCAACGACGACGCAAGGCGCAACGAAGTCCACCCCGACGGCAGCGGCCCCGGCCCCCTCG
The DNA here is from genome assembly GCF_000685075.1 of Paraburkholderia oxyphila NBRC 105797. Taxonomy (GTDB): domain Bacteria; phylum Pseudomonadota; class Gammaproteobacteria; order Burkholderiales; family Burkholderiaceae; genus Paraburkholderia; species Paraburkholderia oxyphila. Next base: position 6,774 of record NZ_BAYD01000064.1, on the reverse strand, counting down.
GCCCCACGCGCATGATGCTCGCCAAGCCGGCCATCGCCGCCATCGCGGGATACGCCGTCGCCGGGGGCCTCGAGCTCGCGCTCCTCTGCGATCTGCGCGTCGTCGAAGAGGACGCCGTACTCGGCGTGTTCTGCCGGCGTGTGGGCGTGCCGCTCATCGATGGCGGTAGCGTACGCCTGCCGCGTCTCATTGGACTATCGCATGCACTCGATCTGATTCTCACCGGGCGCGCCGTGAACGCGCAAGAAGCGCTCGCCTTCGGCCTTGCAAACCGCGTCGTGAAGCCGGGGACGGCGCGCGAACAAGCCGAGGCGCTCGCGGCGCAACTCGCGGCATTCCCGCAGGCGGCCTTGCTGGCCGACCGCCGCTCGGCGTGGGAAAACAGCACGCTGGCCGATCTCGGCGAAGCGTTGCGCCGCGAAGGCGCAGGCGGCTATCGCGCAGTCATGGACGAAGGGCTCGCGCTGGCCGCGCGCTTCGCCGCGGGCGCGGGCCGCCATGGCGATCCGCTCGATGGCTGATTCTTCAAGGTCTGTGTGCGAGCCGCTAATGCTGCGGCGCGCCTGCGGGGCGCACCGTGGACGCAAGCTGAAGAAATCGTCAAGGCCGTCCGCGCCTCGCGACTGTTGCGTAAGAAGAACGCAAGAAAAGCGTGCCGCATGCGGCGCGGCGCATTTCAGTACAATCCCGGCTTGACTTCGGTTGCTCCGCTTTAGCCCGAAACGCCTGCAAAGTCGGGCGCGTGCAGCCCCGCTACGCACGACACGCGCGCACAGCCCGCCGCGACTCGACATCGAGCGGCGCGAACTGGACACGCGCACCTCACCACGCCACACGCCCATGCCATTGCCCCTTCTTGCCCTTGCCGTCGCCGCGTTTGGTATCGGTACCACCGAGTTCGTCATCATGGGCCTCTTGCCCGACGTCGCGCGCGACTTGAGCGTGTCGATTCCGGCGGCGGGCATGCTCGTCTCGGCCTATGCGCTCGGCGTGACGATCGGCGCGCCCATTGTTGCCATCGCCGTCGCGAACGTGCCGCGCAAAGCGGCGCTCATGCGCCTGATCGGCATCTTCATCGTCGGCAACCTGCTGTGCGCGCTCGCCCCCAACTACTCGATCCTGATGGCCGCGCGCATCGTCACCGCGTTCTGCCACGGCGCGTTCTTCGGCATCGGCTCGGTGGTCGCCGCGGGGCTCGTGGCACCCAACCGCCGCGCCCAGGCCATCGCGCTCATGTTCACCGGCCTCACGCTTGCAAACGTCCTGGGCGTGCCGCTCGGCACGGCGCTCGGCCAGCTCGCGGGCTGGCGCACCACGTTCTGGGCCGTGACCGGCATCGGCGTGCTCGCGGCGGCGGCGCTCCAGGTCTGCCTGCCCAGGCACATCGAGATGCACAAGGCGAGCCTCGTGCACGAATTCAGCGTGCTCAGGAACCCGCAGGTGCTGATGGTGCTCGGCATGAGCGTGCTGGCCTCGGCCAGCCTGTTCTCGGTGTTCACCTACATCACGCCGATCCTCGAAGATGTCACGGGCTTCTCGCCGCATGACGTCACCTTCGTGCTGCTGGTGTTCGGCCTCGGCCTCACGGTGGGCAGCACGCTCGGCGGCAAGCTCGCCGACTGGAAGCTCATGCGCTCGCTGCTCTCGCTGATTGCCGCAATTGGCGCGGTGCTCGCGGTATTTGCGTTCACGATGCACGATCAATTCGCCGCGGTCGCGACCATCTTCATGTGGGGCGTGCTCGCCTTCGCTATCGTGCCGCCGCTGCAGATGCTCATCGTGAACCGGGCGAGCGATGCGCCGAACCTCGCCTCCACGCTCAACCAGGGTGCCTTCAATCTCGGCAACGCGAGCGGCGCCTGGCTCGGCGGCGCGGCCATCAGCGCGGGCGCGCCGCTCACCGCGCTGCCGTGGGTGGGCATCCTCATGGCGTTCGCGGCGCTTGGGCTCACCTTCGTCTCGGCGCAGCTCGACCGGCGCGCGCGCCGACGCACGGCGGTGGCAGGGCCCACTTCCTGCGCCTGAGCGGCTGGCGCGCTTCGGCGTTCGCTTCGACGTCGATTTCGGCGTTCGCTTCGAGGCACACCGCAACGCACACTGCACCGCACGCTGTGCGGCGCATCACGCTTCAACCCCACTGCATCTGCGAGCGCGCGCGACGCCAGTGCACGACGCGCGTGCAGACGGCGGGCAGCGCGCCGACGCGTATCCGCTCGCCCGTAGTACGATCTGGCCCGATGAAAACCGTCCTCACGCGTGATTTCCTCGCGCTGATCCTGAGCGTGGCCGTGGTCGGCCTCGGCTCCGGCGCAACCCTGCCGCTCACCGCCCTCGCCCTCACCGACGCCGGCTACGGCACCGCCATCGTCGGCCTGCTCACCGCCGCGCAAGCGTTCGGCGGGCTCCTCGTCGTGCCGGCCACCGCGTGGATCACCACGCGCTTCGGCTCGCGCCAGGTGATCGTGGGCGCCGTGCTCGCCGTCGCCGTCGCCACCGCGCTGATGCAGTTCAGCGCGAACCTGTGGCTCTGGGCGCTCTTGCGTATGGCCTGCGGCGCGGCGCTGATGCTGCTCTTCACCATCGGCGAGGCCTGGGTCAACGAGCTCGCCGACGACACCAACCGCGGCCGCGTGGTCGGCATCTACGCGACCACCTTCACGCTGTTCCAGATGGCAGGCCCCGTGCTCGTGAGCCAGATCGCGGAATTCACGGCGTGGCGCTTCGCGATCTGCGGCGCGGTCTTCCTGATCGCGCTGCCGACGCTCGCGGCAATCCGCACGCGCGCGCAGAGTGCGGAGTCGCACGAAAAGCACGGCAGCTGGCGCCATGTCCTGCCGAAGATGCCCGCGATCATCGTCGCCACGGGGTTCTTCGCGATCTTCGACACGCTCGCGCTCTCGCTCTTGCCGCTCTTCGCGATGGGCCACGGGATCGACAGCGAGACGGCCGTGCTGTTCGCATCGGCTGTGCTCCTGGGCGACACCACCATGCAGTTCCCCATCGGCTGGCTTGCCGACCGGCTCGGCCGCGAACGCGTGCACGCGCTGATGGGCGTGCTCGTGGCGGCGCTCTTGCCGCTGCTGCCGTTGGCCGTCGCGACGCCCTGGCTGCGCTGGCCGCTGTTGTTCGTGCTGGGTGCGGCGGCGGGCTCGATCTACACGCTCTCCATCGTCGCGTGCGGCGAGCGCTTCGAGGGCGTGGCGCTCGTTTCGGCAAGCGCGCTCGTGAGCGCGGCGTGGAGCGCGGCGAGCTTCGGCGGCCCGATCGTCACCGGCGCGCTGATGGAGCACGCGGGCCGCGACGCCATGCTCTGGGTGCTGTTCGCGTGCGCGCTGCTGTTTCTCGGCACGCTGCGCTGGGAACGCACACGCGGGATTGTGCGCATGCGGGTCTAGGAGGCAAGCTCCGGCCAGTCAACTCTGCGCTGTTTGACGAGCGACAATGCGCGCCGAATTCTTCGCGCGCTGATCGAGACTCGCGTCCGGCGACCCATAATCGGGATAGAGGCAGGCCTCGCGGCCCGACCCCTCCCACACCACCGTGCGTACGGGTCCGTACACGGCGGTTCGGATCAGTTGATCGACTATGAACCGACCGATGGAAGCCCAAGCGAGCGGAAGTAGCGATTGGACAGGGCGATGCTCAGCGCAGGGCTGCAACTGAGCCGCCATACCCCGTGAGGTGAGCCCACCGTCCGGGCAGCAAGATTACGGTTAACCCCGCGCGTCGTCAGTTCCCGGAATCGGGCAGCACGGTGTTTCCACTGCTTCCAGAAGAAGCAGCGTATGCGCCGTCGGATCCACTCATCCAGTTTCCGAAGCACGCCAGGTGTCTCGCAATATCCAAAGTAACCACGCCAACCCGTCAGATAACGTTTCAGCGTACCAATCATCTGGTCGACGCCGATTCCGCGCGTGCGTTGAGTCAACTCCCGGATTCGATCCTTGAAGCGGGCCAGCGCCTTGGGCGCGATGCGCCGAGCGACCTGTTCTCGGTTCGAGAAGGTGAATCCAAGGAATTTACGCGTGTGTGGCCGCGCGACCGCGCTCTTCGCCTCGTTGACCTTCAACTTCAGCTTGCTGGTGAGGAAGGCTTTCAGCCCAGCCATCACCCGTTGACCCGCACGTTCGCTGCGTACGTAGACGTTACAGTCGTCGGCGTACCTCACGAACCGCAGTCCGCGTTGCTCAAGCAGCTTGTCAAGATCGTCGAGCATCAGATTGGACAACAGCGGTGACAGCACGCCATGGACGCAAAAGATAACTTTGGTCGGCGTGGGCGCCGTGCGCAGATCCCGGCAGGCGAGAGGGGCCTCCTCCATTTCCTCCGGGCGGTCGCATGGTGGTGGGAATCGAATGGCGAATGGTGATGCGGTCATCGGCCACCACCACTTCCTTGACGAGCAGTCTTGTGATGCGCTGACGGTCCTGAACATCGAGGGTGGCGGCACTGTTGCGCAAACGCCCGAGGAACGCTGTTAGCGTTTGCGCCAGGCGTAGGTAAGCCGCCTGGTCGACCAACTGGGCACTGAGCCCGCGCAGCTCCTCCTGAAGACTCTGCTCGCGTTGTCGAAGCGCAGGCATGCGCCGCCGTAACTCGTTCAGAGAAAGCAGGTCCTCCTGGTACGCGGTGAGCAATCGGTCCATACGTTTCTGCGCCTGCGCCAGCTCCTGAGTGACGCGGTCCTGCTGACGTCTGGCCGGACTCGAATTACGTGCCGTCTCCAAGCGTCGATCCAGTTCGGCCTGGATGAGCGAGGGGTCCTCCAGCAGGTGCACAATTTCCGACCACACGATGTGTTCCAGCAGATCGAGCCGAACAGGCTTCTGGTCACATCGGGCGTGGCCGTCGTAGCGCCAGGCGTCACTGCCCAGACAGCGGTAATAATAAATCTTGCGGGCGCTGCTACGAGTCGAGGTCCGGTACAGGGCGTAGCCGCACTGGCGGCAGTGCACAAGCCCCTGGAGAATGCTCGGTTCGCGCGTGCGACGCGAAGCGTGCTTCCTGTTGCTTTCGAGCCGTTCCTGCGCCAACGCGAAAGTATCGGGATCGACCAACGCGGGAACCGGAATCCCGATCCATTGATCGCGCGGCAGTTCGTGATTGGCGCTGTTGCGCGTGGGTAGACCGCCGCGCTGGCGCAACGTCCGGTTGTTGGTGCGCTCCCGCGCGGCAAGTTGGGTCTTGCCGAAGCAGGCCATGCCACGATAGGCAGGATTGCGAAGGATGGCCCAGACAGTGGAGTGCTCCCAGCATGCCGCGCCCTTCCTTGTGGGAACGCCCAGTTCGCTCAACCGACGCGCGATCGCATTGATGCTAAACCTACCTGTCGTGTATAGATCGTAGATCTGGCGGACTACCTGCGCCTCGGCATCGATCACCGCGTAGCGCGCCGGCTGTTCCTCGCTTTTGCGTTCATAGCGGTAACCGTAGGGCGCGCCACTGAGCACGCTGACTTCGCCTTGCTTCGCACGGTGCCGCTTACCTCGCCTCGAGCGTTCGAGGATCTGGGCCCGTTCGTACTCAGCGATCATCCCCTGGAACTGCAACAGCAATTGATCTTCCGGCGTGCCCGAGTGCGGCGCCTTGACGAATATCGTCGCCACGCCGTGGCGAGCTAATTCCTCGATGAGCAGCACCTGGTAGGCATATTTACGACTCAGGCGATCGGGGGCGAGTGCCAGCACCGCCTGAATCTCGCCCGCCGCCGCCAGGTCGCGCACCCGCTCCAGTCCAGGCCTCACCAGGCTTGCGCCGCTGTAGCCTTCGTCCTGGAAGATCCACTCATCCGGCACGCTGTAGCCTTCGCTTCGGGCAAACTCCACCAGCGCCGCCGTCTGACTGGCGATGGTCTTCTCCTCCTTCTGCTGATCGGACGATACCCGGGCGTAGATCGCGGCAACCTTCATCGGCCTCTCCATTGAGTCCAGCTTGCTCTCCGGTGCGGCGTACACGATCCGGCACCAGGATGTCATAGACTTGCCCGAGTTTCTTCGCCAGCAGGCGATCAAACGCATATTCCAGGTCAACGTGATGGCTGCGCGGGCGGCGATTAGCCACGCCCACCAGCCTTCGCTAGCAAAGCATGGACGGCACGCGTGAGCGCTTCGCCCATCGTCAAATCATTGGCCTGGGCGTATGCGCGCAACGTGAGTGCAACGTCTGCAGGGACCTTGAACGTGATCGGAATGGCAGGCTCGGCCACGGCTACCGGAGACGACAAGTGCTGTGCCTCTTGTAAATAACGGTAGGCCTGGCGCCGCGAAATCCTGTGCTGCTCGGCCATGAATCCGGCTGCCTCGTTGAGGCTGCAACCATCGGCAAGCAGATGAAAGGCGGCATTCAAACGCTGAGCCCTTACGGAAAGAGTTGAGCGCGACATATGACGTTTTTATATTACTTCTTGTGACGCAAATCAAGGACTGATTCGGACCGGCACAGCGGAATCTGCCTCTCAAACTCAAAGTTATCTTTTGCGTCCATGGCGTGAGCGGACCACCCTGAGGCGTCCCCTCCTCCGTTGCGCCAACCAGCCCGTGTTCCATCACGCCTGCCGTCAGGAACGAGCGGATCAGCTTCAGGACGCGCCTGTCGCTCACCCGCTTTGCCACCCGACTCATCAGGATATCGTGGCTCACGCGATCGAAAAATTTCTCCAGATCCAAATCTATAACCCAGCAATGCCCCGCCTGGATATAGCTTTGTGCCTTTGCCACCGCCTGATGCGCCGAACGTCCCGGACGGAAGCCATAACTGGATTCCGAGAACGTCGGG
>NZ_BAYD01000065.1 GCF_000685075.1 Paraburkholderia oxyphila NBRC 105797 | reverse complement strand
CTAATGAGCGGCCGAAAGCACGCCGCGGATGTCCGTGGAGAGGGGTATTGCTTTGCCGGCGCAATCATTGGTACTGTCGTTTTCTATTTTGCACTGTCACTCTGCTAGCTAGAATATCAAGCGGAAACGTCGCCTGGAGGAACTGCGAGGCAAGCCGGCCATTCCGAAATAGTGCATCGTTACTGCCGCGGGATCGACCATATAGACTGCAATCTGGTCCTTTCGGCGTATCGCTGCGACTGATGAACACGGTGCCATTGTTGACGTGGCGGAAGAATTCGGCCATTGGGATTTCGGTTGCGATTAGCCGCTACATCGATCATTTCGAGGTGCACGATGGAGTATAGGCGGCCGCCGGACGTGTGTGTATTACCAAATCTATTAAAGAGTTGATGCTGTGGGCGGCTATATGGCGCGGAACCATCATGTGTTACCGTCAAAGGTCACGTGAGTTGAGTGAAATATCTTATCGAAGATCGCTCAAGATGTGCGATTAAGCATACCTAAACGAGATCGCAGCCAAGGAGTCAATCAGGCTTTCGGTCTTATAGTCGACCTCGTATAAGTCGCTACTGGAGTATCGGCGTGGCATCGACTCCTGTTCAAGTCTTTTATGGTGGAGCATGCAGGGTTTGCGGAAGTGAGAATCGCTTTAAAGGCCTATAGGGAGGTGCTGGGCGATATGCGGCTCGGGCCGGGTGTTATAGACGGCAACGAGGGTGACCTCAAAGTGACTCCCTTCATTTCGGATCTGATGAGTATTACCTTGTCTCAGTTAGCGGAGAAGAAGCCGGGTATCGGAGCTAGGCTGCAAATTACCCCGGAATCTCGCGAGCGACTGGCGACAGCTTGCAATCCCGGCGTATCGGTCGCGAAGCTGGTTGGTAGGATGGGATCAAAGCGCGCATGCTGCTCAGCCGGCGGCGATGATACCTTGCAGATCAGCAAGCCCCGGTTTGCGGGTCTCATTCCGGACGTATTGCGAAGTGATATGCCAACGGAGGTCATGGCATCATCTCTTGTAGAGCCGTAAGCGCAGGGCACGGAGCGTGTATCACATGTCGGCGCAATCGAGATCAGAATTGGTGGTGAGGTGTTTGGAGAGTCAAAGGGACTTCCCCTCCCGCTGGTGTCGATGAACGTACGCGACTTCATCTTGGCAGATTGATGCAGACACGCGGCTTTCGCCGCAGTCTCGGGACGGTGAAGTCGCTCTTTCATTCTCTAGTGAGCAAACCTCTTTTGGATCATGCGTAGAATGCGCAGCGGATTCGAAATTCTTCCCTGTAAATTACTCTGTACTCTGGAGATGCGATGTCTTTGTTGGATGATCACTGTCACGACGCTTGCACAAGGCTGGGTAGCATTGGCGTAAGACGTGCACGTGCGTTTGACGCGGCACGGTTTGAGGCAGCCGTAATAAGCCTGCTTGATGCGAGCGGGGTTGATATGGATACGGTGCATACATCCAGGACTGCGCAGCGCGTACGGGAGCTGTGGCAAAAACGCCTGCTGGATGGCTACGATGTGGGCCTCGCTGAAGCGCTGGGCAACGGATTCGAGGATGCACGACGGGACATGGTGGTCATTCGCAACATCGCTGTGCACGGTGTTTGTCCGCATCATCTGCTACCGTTCCGGGGTGTCGCGCATGTTGCGTATCTGCCCGGCGGTCGTCTCCACGGCTTTAGCCGTATTACGCGCATGGTGGACGCCATCAGCCACCGGTATACCTATCAGGAATGGATTACAAACGAGATTGCCCATGCCCTGGTGACATATGGACAGGCGCGCGGTGCGGCGTGTCTTGTCGAGACCGAACAGTTATGCCTGCTGATGGGAGAAAACCGTCGCGGTGATGAGCGGGTAATCACTCAATGCTACACGGGTGAGTTCGAGCAGGACATGCAGGTGCGTGCAGAGTTCCAGCGTGCCGTCGCCAGTTGATGGTGACCACAGACGGCCTCCAGGCGAACGGGTGGGCTACTCCCGCTATAGTCCGTCCTGCGAGGAAAAGTCGGAAAGATCGGAAACTCCCGAGATCCAGCAAAGGTACGATGCTGGCCTTGTTTCCAGCCGAGACGCGCCGACAACTCCCATAGATCCTCGACTGGATGAGCGGCGCGATCGCCAAGGATGCTCGTTAGCATGAAATATGACAACCCGACCCCTCCGACCGACGGCACCCGCCGGGTTACGACACCGCACTGGTCGTTCGTCGACGTTCGGGGTGTCGTTGCGTTTGTATTCAAAGCCATGACGCGGTGCGCCCCCGGGTAATAGTGCATAGGCAAAATGAATCTGAGTGAGACCGAGCGCGAAGAACCGATGTCGATGCAGCGCAGCCGCACGAGGGCCATCGCCCGAGTGAAGCGTGCGCGGTAGATCCTGCTGCTCGACGAAGGTGTATCGCGTGCGACGAATCATGGCCGAGTTGCGTTGCGATTCGCGTTTCATCATCAAATGGCAAACACGTTTTGCGAGTGAGCAATTGGCCGGCTTGTACCGCAGACATCCGGGCCGGGCGCCGCGACCCGACCTTGCGGGTCTTGAAGCGAGAGTGCTCGACTACACGCTACGACGTAAGCCGGCCGACGGCTCGACACACTGGAGCAGCCGCAAACTGGCGGCACAGTTGGCCATGGCCTTCATGACAGTGCAACGTACCTGGCGCAAGCACGACCTTCGGCCACATCGTCTCGACACCCACATGGTGTCCAACGATCCCGATTTTGAGGCCAAGGCCATCGATGTGATCAGGCTGTAGCTCAATCCGCCGCTGCATGCGGTGGTGTTCTGCCTGGACAAGAAGACAGCCATCCAGGCGCTGGATCGCGAGGACCGGATGTTGCCGCTATCAAGCCTGTTCGCCGCATTGAATGCCCAAGCAATTCGCTGAGCGGTCAGCATGGCGGATCGATGCTGCGTTCGTACACCATGATCGCCGCCGCCAGGTCTTCCAGTGCCGTGCCCACGGCCTTGAATACGGTGCGTTGCATCGAAGCAAACCGGTTCGCGCGTGTGCCTCGGCACAGATCGAACATGGTCCCCTTGATATCCGCTACGCTCAGGTAACCGTCACGAACGGCATTCAGGATATCGCCGGACTTCTGCGTGGCCTCGTTGGTATCGACCCATACAAATGCGTCGGCAAAGCATGCCGGCGCCGCTTCCGTCATCGTTGGGGTGAAACTTCCGATAAGATCGAGGTGGCTCCCCGGCGGCAACCAGTCAGCCTTGATCAACGGCGAGGTGGCAAGTGTGGCGCAACTGACAATGTCGGCGCGACGAACGGCGCTTTCCAAATCGTTGACGGGGATAGCGGGTATGCCCATTTCCCTCCATTGCGCGGCGCATCGCGCAGCAGATGGAGGTGTCGGATTCCACACCTCGACTTCACACAATTCTCGAACGCTCGCTATGGCTGGAGCGACGAGGCTGGCGACGCGGCCCGCGCCGACCACCAGCAGGCGCGACGCATCTGGCTTCGCAAGGAGCGAGACGCCCAGAGCGGTGGCCGCAGCCGTACGCCGGGAGGTGATGACGTCGCCATCGAGTGTGGCCAACGGTACGCCCGTACTGCCGTCGAAAAGCACATAGACCGAATGAAGGCCCGGGAGCCCTTGCTTTGCGTTTTCGGGGAATATGTTCACCAGCTTGACGCCGTAATACCTGCTTCGATTCCAGGCGGGCATCAGCAGAGAAGTGCCCAGCGGCGCCGTTTCGTCGGGGAGTTTCAGCGTCTGCCGCAGCGGCACTGATATGTCCGCGCAGAACGCTTCGCGCAGCGCGGCAATCAGTTCGGGAAACGGCAGCAGGCGCTCCGCGCTGGCTTTGTCGATATGCTTCATGTTGCGCTGATCTCCTTGTCGCACTGCCGTGTCGTGAGCGCTCAACGCACGAGGAAGCCGTGCCTCATCGGATCGCGCTCGTCGATGACCCAGTTGGCGAAGCCGCACAGGTGCGCAGTGCCTTCGACCTCGGGAATGACGGCGTCGAACTCGCCTTCGCGCGTGCGCGAGAGCACCTTGGCGCCGAAAGCCGATCCCACGATTGACTCGTTGACGATGCGCTCGCCCAAGCCGATTTCGCCGCGTAGGAAGAGCTGCGCCACGCGGCCCGCCGTACCGGAACCCGTTGGCGAACGGTCCACTTCGCGGTCGGCGAAGATGCAGCAATTAGCCTGCGTGGAACCCTCGAAACGCGGCGCGCCATGGATGATCGTGCCGTAAATGTGATTGATTTCCGGAATATGCGGATGGACGACCTTTACGGCTTCGTTGGCCGCGGCCTTGACCTCGGCACCGAAGCACTCGAGCGCCTGGACGTTGGCTTCGCGGATAGCAAGGTCGAACGGTGCGCCGTCAGTGTAGAAATAGAACGCGCCGCCGAAGGCGATGTCGCCGGTCACCGCACCGAAAGTTGGTGTTTCTACGGTCACGTTGCAGCGGTAGATGAACGACGGCACATTGATGAAGCGGACCGCGCCCGCATGGGTGCCGTCCCACTGGACGAAGGCTTCGACGAAGCCGCAGGGGGCGTCGATGCCGACGCGCGTTTCCGGTGACGTGCGCGTGACCCAGCCCAGTTCGACCGCCGCCGTGGCGAGCGCAATGACACCGTGGCCGCAGTGGTCGCTATAGCCCGCGTTGTGGAGAAAGATGACGCCAAAATCCGCCGACTGCGATACCGGCGACGTGAGGTAGCCACCGTACATGTCAGCGTGTCCGCGCGGCTCCCACATCAGGAAGCGGCGCACGTCATCGAGGTTGTCGGCCAGCCACGCACGACGCGCGACGATCGTGTCGCCGGGCAGGCGCGGAAGGCCGGACGTGACGATACGGAACGGCTCGCCGCCCGTGTGCATTTCCACAGTACTGACGGTCCGACTAATTTGCATGGTGCTCACCAGGAGATGTGAAGAGGGCGCCGCAAAGGCGCGAAACAAGCGTGAGAGAGACGTCGGCCGCCTTGCCGCCAGGCGGCCGGAACAGCGCTACGCAGATTCGCAGAGCCGGCCATCGCGCTTGACGAGCGTCCCGCCCTTCAAGACAACGGGAATGTGCTCGCCCTGGCCAAGCAACAACGAAATATCCCGCAGCGGGTCGCCTTCGACAATGACCAGATCCGCAACGGCACCAACGGCCACGGTGCCGCGTCTGCCTTGCTCGTTGATGATTTCAGCGGCCACCGATGTCGCGGAACAGATCGCCGCCTCATTGCCGACGACCTTTGCGCGTGCAAGGAACTCGTCTGACTGATGCTGGTGCAACTCGCCGAGCATGTCCGAGCCAAAGCCGATTCGCACGCCCACATTCGCCAGCATCGCCAGCGCCTCGCGTCCCACCGAGCGTGCCGCGTCGATTTTCGCAAGCGACGCGGCTGGAAACCCCAGCTTCGGGCCGTATTCCATCAAGTGATCGAGCGTTGCGAGTGTCGGCACCATCGACACATCGCGCTCTACCATCAGGCGTGCCGTCTCTTCATCGACGAGATTGCCGTGCTCGATGCATTTCACACCGGCGTCGATTGCCCGGCGGATGGCTCGTGCGGTATACGCATGCGCCATCACATAGGTGCCGGCGGCTGAAGCTTCCTCTACGGCCGCACGCAGCTCGTCTTCCGAATACTGCGTGTTGGTAATCGGGTCATTGGGAGAAGCGACACCCCCCGACGCCATCACCTTGATTTGCGCAGCGCCCTTCAGGATCTCCTCACGCACCGCTAATCGCATGGCGTCCACACCGTCAACGACTCGAGCAATGGCACCCTGACGGCCGAGGCAACCGCATGCATCGTCAAGCTGATCGCTACGTTGGCGGAAGTCGCCGTGACCGCCGGTCTGCGAAAGCGCCTTGCCGGACGAGAGGATGCGTGGACCAGCGACCACACCGGTGTTGACGGCCTGGCACATGCCGAAGTCCGCACCACCGGCATCGCGTACCGTGGTGAAGCCACGATTGAGCATGCCGCGCAGGATAGGTAGCGTGCGTAGCGCGGCGAGAAAGTTGGGCTGCGCCGCATTGGCGCCGAGATTCGTGTTCGACGCCACGACGTGCACGTGCAGATCGATGAAGCCGGGCAGGACGGTGTGTCCTGAGAGTCGCAGCCGGACTGCGCCATTAGCGGCCTCCGCCGCAATCGTGCCGATTGCGGCGATGACTCCGTCCTGAATCAGAATGTCGACGCCGCTACGGCGCTTGCGGCTTTCTGGATCGAAAACATCGACGTTCTCGAGAACGCAATTGCTCATGGAAATCAACCTCGGGTGGAATAGGGCTTCATCAACATCGCGCCTATCAAACTGACCACGGCGGCAAAGAGGATGTACCAGGCTGCGGACTTCGGGTCGCCCGTGAGCTGGATGAGCCAGGTAATGATGAACGACGCGAAACCGCCGAAGATTGTGACGGCACCGTTATAGGCGAGCGAAAGGCCGGTTGTGCGCACACGGCTCGGGAACATTTCGGTGAACAGCGCCAGTATCGGTCCCGTGTAAGCAGCGATAAGGATACCGAAGGTTACCTGGAAGATAAGCAGCGTCGCGAAAGTCGGCGAGTCGTTCAGCCAGGCGAACAAAGGGTAGGTCAGTGCGAGGATTGCCACAGCGGCCACGCGCAGCACGCGTTGCTTGCCAATGCGGTCGGACAAGGCACCAAACATCGGCGCCATCGCCATGAGGACCGAGCCGCTGACAATGCCGGAGATGAAGCCCTGCTGTTGTGGCATGTGCAGCGAGCGTGTGGCGTAAGTCGGCACGTAGAACAAAATGACGTAGGTGCACACCGTCCAGAGCACGACCATCAGCAGGCTCGAGATCACCTGGCGCGGATACTCGCGAATCACGTCGCGAAGCGGACTCTGCGCATGCACTGTTTCCGTGGAGAATTCAGGTGTTTCGTCGATCTTCAGGCGAATGAAGTAGCCGACGGGCGCCACGAGCGTGCCGATCACAAACGGGATTCGCCAGCCCCATTGCGTCAGCGATTCGGTCGGCATGGCGGAGACGATCAGCGTGCCGACCAGACTACCGATGACAACGGCGAAGCCAATGCTGGTCTGGATCCAGCTGGAATAATAGGCACGCTTGCCGGCTGGCGCGTGCTCTGTCAGGAACGCGGTGGCTCCCCCCATCTCGCCGCCCGCCGAAATGCCTTGCAGCATGCGGGCGAGGACGATCAGGCAAGGCGCGGCGATACCGATGGCTTCATACGTTGGCGCGAAGGCGATGAGGGCGGAGCCGGTCGCCATGACAAGCATTGCCAGCGAGAGGGCTTTTTTGCGCCCGACGCGATCGGCGTAGATGCCGAATACGATGCCACCCAGCGGTCTCACGACGAAACCTACGCCGAAGGTCGCAAGCGCGAGCAGCAACGAGGTTGTCTCATTGCCAGCCGGAAAGAAGAGTTTGCCGATGATGGCTGCAAAGAAGGCGTAGCCCGAAAAGTCGAACCATTCGAGGCCGCTGCCGATGACGGTTGCAAAGATCGCGCGGCGGCGTGTGACCGTACTGGAGGTGCGCGGCACAGCGGCCATTACGGCTTGAGATGCACCAGATGACATGATTTCCCCTTTATCCGAGACCCTGCCTACTTGTTCCGTTGACGTGAACCGGACAGCCCCGCGCGTCGGGGCCTCCATGAGGAATCAATGTAATTTTTGGCGCGTCGGAACGACAACGATAGTTCTGCAAAGGCGTTTGCGAAATTTGCATGCAGAACGCCGCAGACCGCGAGCAGGACTGTCGAGCGACAGGAAGGGGGCAATACGTCAGTTCATTTGCTCGACGACCCACGCACGAAAACGTCGTGCCGCCGAACTTTCGGCTCGCTCGGAGGGCCACGTCAGGTAGTATGAGCCACCCATCGTCGCGCTGCCGTGCGACGCCCTCACGAGTGCGCCGCTATCCAGCAGCGGATCGATGACACGCTCCCAGCCGAGCGCAATGCCTTTGCCGAAGACCGCAAGTTCGACCAGCAAGGGATAACTGTTGACGATGATTGTCGATGCGGGCGAGACACGAGGCACACCGTTCCTTTCGAACCAGCTGTGCCACGACATCCAGCTGCGCTCGGCGTCCTCGAGGACAAGAAGGGTGTGGGACAGGAGTTCCAGAGGTTCGACGCTGCGTCCTCCGAGATAGCCGGGCGCACAGACAGCGTGCACTCTTTCGTCGAACAGCTTCTGCACATCCGTGCCTGGGAACTCGGCGTTGCGCAGGTAGAAGATGCCGACATCGTATTCCGCAGGCGAAACCACGCCGAAATGGTCTCGAACGATGATGCGTAGATCGATATCCGTATGACGTGCGAGAAAGTCGCCGATGCGCGGTGCCAGCCAGAACGCGGAAATGCCTGCAGTACATGACACCGTCAGCCTGGATTTGACGACACGCGCCATCAGGCTGGTGGTTGAACTGACACACATTTCAAGTATGCGCCTGACGTCAACCGCATAGGTTTCGCCAGCGGGAGTGAGGCGTAGAGCGTTGTGCTCCCTGACAAACAGTCGCCTCCCGAGGAATTCTTCGAGTTGTGATATTTGTCGGCTAACCGCACTGGGCGAAAGGTGAAGTTCTTTGCCTGCCCGCGTGAAACTAAGATAGCGGGCACTGGCTTCGAAGGCTTGCAGGCATGCTAACGGCGGTAGAGGCGTCAGTCCCATTTCGCGTATGAGAAAGTTGCGGTTATCGTCACGAACCTGGCATTGCGATGTCGAAAGGCGGCTACAGTCAGTGTCTGTCGGGAGATTGCGTCACTTCAAGAACTCCGGTGTCAAGTATCGTCTATTTGCGACATAGGCAGGCTATCGACTATCGAAGTGAAGGGACGTCTTCGTTGGCGGGATACCAGAGGGCCAGTGGCATCGACTCGACAGGACAGCGAGACGTGACAACGTTAGTTGCAAAGCCGTCGGATGAATCGGTCCAGGAGTACCAACTGTGCAAATGTCGCCCGTCTCGTAGTGCGCAGGATAACCGGCGCAAGACGCGGGCGAATGAATACTATGCTGGGGCATCCGGAGGATCGGGACGCAGTTCGGCCTCGATCTGACCGATGGTCGGGAGGCCGGGTTAGAGCGACGGGGCACGTAGCGTATGAACTGGAATGCGGCGCCTCCCAACGGTTTGGTCGCACCGCGCAGAGCGTATTCCGCCATGTGCCGGTTTCTCTCCTGGCACGATTGAGGTGGAGGCTGGCGTTCGGCAAAATTGGTATCCCTTTCCGAGTGTCAGAACCAGTGCACGACCGCTGAGCGAGAATACGGTGAATGTTGCTTTACGTAGGCTGGGTTACCGGGCGATGTTGGGACTGGGTGCGTCGGAAGTCGACGCACAGCGGCTGTGCGCGAACAGTCGTAGTTGGTTGGCGTAGCAGCCGCCTGTTGCTGAACCGAGCCATGCCGATCGCCTACTTCGACCGCCTCGGCATACCTCGGCTCCTATAACCTCAACTGCTCGAACCGCCCGGTGCGGACCCGAATGCCGGGTGGTGTAGAAGGGGATCGGTCAGATTGCCTGACCGCCCCTATGCCGATTTATCGGCACTTTTTCCATGCCAACCGATAGCTTGGCGCCACCTTGACGGTGGCTAAAGTCGCGACTCTCCTCGCATACCCGTGTTCGTCGGGGCGGCAGCGACGTCGCCATTCGTGGCGTTTTTACATTCATTCCGCATACGCAGCGCCTCGCTGACCATGTCCCATGCACGCTTGAAAAGCAATTGGCGCATTTGTCTATAGAATGGCTTGGCCGGTGGCAGAATGAATGTTGGCTACCAGGCGATTGCGTTAAGGTGAGTAACGCTTGCGCGGGAGGTTGTATGGGCTTCGACCGTCAGCAGCTGGAAACATTAGCCGCAGTCGTAGAGTTGCGGCATTTCGGCCGGGCAGCTAGCGCATTGAACATCACCCGCGGCGCGGTATCCCAGCGAATAAACGCGCTGGAGGAATCTCTCGGGACACCCTTGCTAGTGCGAGATGGGGCTGTACCTACCCCGGCGGGTGAAGCGCTTCTGCGGCATATCCAGTTGCTTCGGACGCTCGAATCCGACACGTTGAAACAAATCAAGCCGGAGGCGAGCCAACGTACGCGGGTTGCCATCGCGGTCAATGCCGATTCGCTGGCAACCTGGTTCGAGCCTGTCGCATGTGCTATTGCAAAGGAAGAGTTCGTGCTTGAACTCATTGTCGACGACCAGGATCACACGCTGCCCATCTTGTCCAGGGGGGAAGCGATGGGATGTGTCTCGACGGATAGTGCTGCGCCGATTGGATTCGTAGCTGAGCCCATCGGCGCTATGGAATATGAATGCGTCGCCCATCCGGCATTTGCGCAGACCCACTTTGCTCAGGGGCTGGGTTTGCACGATATCCTGGCCGTGCCGGCCGTTCTATTCAACCGCAAGGACGGCCTTCACGCTCTGTTCTTGGAGCGTTTGCTGGGTTTCCCCGTGAGCGGCTATGCCACGCATTATTTTCCATCGCCCACAGCTTTGCTCGCAGCCATTCAGGCGGGGGTCGGTTATGGTCTCGTGCCGTCCATGCAGGTTCAGGCGCTGAAGGACTCGGGCGATCTGGTTGCCTTGGCGCCGCGCCGCAAGATACTCGTCGATCTGTATTGGCATCATTGGGAGGCAGCGCCGCCCAACGCGCGGGCGGTCAGCGAAATCGTGATGTATCACGCTCGACGGAGTCTGGTTCAGTTGTCCCCTGTGGTACCTGGTAAGGGAGAAGAAAGCGCCGCTGGGACATGAGCGTCAGCCATAGCGAGCGTTTCGGATGTTCGGAGTCGCGATATGGCGAGACGGTGTGGTTGTGGCGCGCAATTGCAAGCACAAGCGCAATAAGTAACGAGAGAAGTGTGGTGGCCCCTGACGGTAGCGAGATCACGCCCATCCAGCGTAACAAGTAACAGCTCAGTGCTATTCCGCATCCCGCCGCCATCGATGTGTTTGCCGCGATGTCGCATACACGCAAGCGCAGCAGCCTGAGAACAAGCAGCGGTCCGACTGCCGCGAGATAGACCATGTTGAGGTCGACCATCATGTCGACAAGACTTTGCCCACGCGCTGCCACGAGCAAACTGAGGACGACGGGCAAGATGCGTGATGAGATGGGCCGCCGAACGGATTGGGGCCCAATTGCGGCGACTACTTCTGACATGGCGCGCAGGATCGCGCACCCCGCACCGAGGGTCGCGGCACTCAATAACGCGATGACAACGTTCGAGGCCATACTGTCCGACAGACTGCGCATGAGCAGTATCGGAACGACCTCTGCGGGGTCACTCACCTCGTTTAGATGCCAGAACGATCGGGCGGCGATGACAGCGGAGGCGGGCAGAAAGCCGATGATGAACACAAATCCGGCTGCGACGAGGCATCCCGTACGAGCTGCGCTCGGTTTATCCGCTGCAATGACAAACTGCTGGTAGTCGGCACCGCAGATTACCATCGCAACGACAGACGTCACAGTGATGCCGACACGGCCAAGCGAAGTTTGTCGCATTGCATCGGCAAAGAGCATCGGGGCGTGCAACCAGACACCAATTCCCCCGGTTTCGAGCAATGCGCTGACGAGCATGGTACCGCAACCCAACATGCAGATGGCTAACCCCGCTGAAAGCCATGAGAGCCGGACGAGGGATAAGCCTATCAGGATGCTGGCGATCAACGGGAGCGCGACAGTCTCGGGCAGGCCCGAGAGGGCGAGTATCGCCGATCCTCCACGGATTTGCGCACCAAGCGCACCTGTCATCCAGATGAGAGACAACAGCGCTGCGCTGTGACTAACCGAAGGGCCGTAGAGTTGACCGAACAAACCCCAGATGGATCGACCTGCGTTCCATAGCGCGGATGAGCATACTGCGAGTATGGCGAGTCCCAGTGCGCTGGCGAGGGCGTAAACGCAGCCCACCATCCCTTGGTATAAGGCAAGCTCGCCCGTTCCCAAGAGAAAGCCGATGCCGCAACTCGTGGATGCCAGCATGCTTGCGACCTGCCTCGTATTCAGTGAGCGTTCAGGCATGATTCGCTCCCCATCCATCGACGCCGGTATGTGTACCGTTGAAGTACGCCTGGCAAATTATTGCGCGTTGGCTGAACTTAGAGTCCCGTATCAAATGAGCGTGTGCGCGAGGTAGGTGGTGGTACGGAATATGCGGGAATAAATGGTGTGTGAGGTGGTACCCGTTATGATGTGGATGGAGCAGAACAGACAGCAATCCGTGAGTGGGGATCTCCCTTGTGTATTGAAAGATCCCGCCCGGTTTCAGGCCATAGTGATCCGTCATCTCACGGAAGGTTGTGATGGCGTGAAAGATGGTGCCTTTGGCGGCTATCCAGAGTACGAAGCATAGCCACGCCATATGCACACCTAATAATATTGCGATTAAGGTTTCAAACAAGATCCACCAAAACACGATAGCGGACCATTGGCGCCAAGCGAGGCGCCAACCAGTCAAGTGCCCGAGGAGCGAGCCCTCCCAAACCGGATAGTCAAAGACCACGCGAGCATAAACATCGAGCCAGCGGTCACCGTCCTTGACGGGACAAGCAATGAAATCCGGGTCATGGACAGAATCGCCAAGCCAGGCATGATGCATTGCATGTTGACGGCGGTAAAAGGCCAAGCTGTTGAAGAGGGGCGCTGCCAGCAGAATCCAGGCGAGCGCGTCGTTGAGATGGCGCCAGGGACTTAGGTTTTGATGACTGGCTTCATGTAGCAAATTGCCAAGCGCTCTCTGCCGGTTTCCGATAAAAATAATGGAGAGCGGCGCAGTCCAGCCACCGATTCGGTAGGTTGCCCAGACGGCCAGACAGATGATGCCCCAGTCAAGCACGATATCTCTGACTGACCGCCATGTACTCGCAGTTACAGCCGGAAAGTTCTCTCCTAAGGCAGATTGTAAAATCGCTTGATCGGCAATAACCGACGCTGTTTGGGGTGACCACATCGCATTCTCCTTCCGATGGGATGTATGCCCCGATGGTTCGGACTCTGAGTTCCGTTCGTGAGACAAATTAGAAGCGATGACCGGATCATAGGAAGTCAGCGGCATAACGGAAGGGGCAATCAAAACTGCTATCGGCCGGTTAGACTTTCTATATGCATATGCGTATCGATTGAGTTGATGGCATAAAGCAATCAGGAACATAGGAGGACCAGACATTGGGCGAGATCGATCTTGTAAAGCTGTGCGCGACGCTGAAACCGGTGATGGCACCGGCAGTGTACGTCTACTGCTCGTTTCCCGAATTCAATATTCCGGAGGGCTTGCCCTGCTTGTGCACCATCCGGGAAAGTGAGGGGTTGACCGCGATTGTCGAGCGTACTGAGGCTCAGCGCTTGGGCGTGCCCTACACTTACGTTGCTCGCCTCATTACCCTCTCTGTGCATTCCAGCCTTGAGGCAATTGGTTTCATCGCGGTGATTAGTCGGAAGCTCGCGCAGGCGAAAATTCCCTGCAACGTGATCGCCGGCTATTACCACGATCATGTTCTCGTGCCCGTCGATCAGGCGGATGAAGCGATGACTCAGTTGCATGAGATCTCGGCTTCCGCGTTCTGACGCAGAAATTCAGCCAAGCGAATCACATTTGGTTGGCATGGTATGGGCCGCCTGTTACTTTTTCTATTCAGCCGATAGCACTTCTTCAGTTTGCGGATTTGGCCTTGCGGTGCACGCGATCCCCCAATAGATTGAAAGAGCCAAAACACTGACCCGTCTGTAGGTGGCTGATTCCCGGAATCGACGCACGCGAAATTCCTGACGGCGTCGTCAGAAGTTACTTGATGTTGAGAGATTCGGTCGAAGTCGATGGAAATTGAGATTTGGATACCGACAACTCAAGGCGCTTCATTCTCTGGTTCGTAGAAGCACTTTCGCGACGTACCTGTGCGGTAGCGTGACGAGATATCTGATCCGGTTGTGCGGGTTCCAAGTCGTTGCACGGACATCAAGTAACTCCGCGAAGACCGAAAGGAGGAGGTATGTCCGAATCGACCGACAATCAAAGTCTAAAGTTGAACGACTCTCCGACGGCGTCTGACGAGGAGGTTTTGCGCCGAAGCGCTGAAGCATCACAGGCGGCGGTGTTGCGTCTCACGGGGCGCTTGAGAGGACGGGATCGCCGTATCCAGCTCCTGGAACGTGCATTGGCGCGGACAGTCGTTATGCACCACATATGGGCAGTGCATTTGGAGCGTAAGCTCGATCGTGCGGCCCCAGAAACCCTAACTGAACTAGCCGATCGCGTACCGGTGCGCGCCCAAGAGGTAACGAAAGGTGTTGTCGTACATCTGCCTCACGTGACCCAGACACTTGCTGCCCTCTTCGAGGTGATGTGGTCACACTGGTCTGACTGGGACCCGGAACGCCCTCCAAAGTCCTCTACAGTCGCTCGTGCTATTGACGAGAAACTCGGGTTAAAGAGTCAAGCGAATGGTGAGGCCTCACGGAGCGCACAAACGTTCGCCGCGGCATTGCGCCCGGATTCGGTCAACGAGGTCGACGGCCGCCATCGATGACCCGCTTTTCCCGTCGAAATCTTCCGACGGCATGACGGAATTGCCGGTCTGGCGCTTCTGCTGCTTGAATGAGAGCCATGCAGCAACTCTTTCGAACAGGACAGCGGGAGGTTGGCCATGTCGGTCCAATTGAGGGGAGCAGGCGCAATACTACGGCGCGGGCAGGTCGAACGGGAAGTTGGACTAAAGCGTTCGACGATCTACCAGCGGATGCAGGAGGGCACGTTCCCGCGCCCGATCCGCCTCGGCGAGCGCGCGGTGGGCTGGCGCGCATCGGATATCGAGCGATTTCTTGAGGATCCCGCCGGGTATCGCGTCTCATCGCCAGCTAAGGACGGCGGCGATGTGTGAGCGTGCCTCACAGCGATCCCTCGATGCGCGGCTGGACAACTGGGCGAGTGCTAGCCGCGGCTCTTACGATCCTGTCGATGCCCAGTGCATCGAGCATGCATGGCAGCGTTTATCTGTACGCCAACGTGAGCTGCTGCGCATGGCGTATCTCTGGCGTGCGGGTCGCGAGGTGATATGCCGCCGCTTAGGAATTTCACGGTATCCCTGGCACGGGTATGAGCTTGAACTGTCGTCTGCAAAGCGGGCACTGGCGGGCCTGCTGGCGGAGAAGCCATGAATTGAAGCGTCGGGGGGCATGCCGGAAGAACACGCGGTCGGTCGATGCGACACGATCTCGCGCTTTGGTGGCATTGCTCCGGAAGTAATTTGACAACCTGTTCCGGCCGACGTGCGACATGCACGGCCGAGTACGCATGAGCGGCCCCGACGTATCGACGGATGCGTATGAGAATGGCCGTTGTTTTCCGATCCGAGACCTGCGTTTGCAGGTCTTTCTGTTTCTGTGCCTGATCCGGACGACTGATCCCCCTTGAGCCCGCGGTTTGCCTGCAAGGCGACGCGGGTTCCTTTTTTCCCCCATCCGGTTCGACACCTCGGCGTTGCATCGATGGGAGGAAGCGGATCATGAACTTGTCCCGACTGAAAACGAATGGCTGGCGGTTTCAGACGAAGCACGGTATCGCGCATCGGTGGGCAATTGCCCTGGCACTGTTCGCCGGTACCTCGCTTCTCGCGCCTTGCGTGGCGCGCGCGGACGACTGGGGCTGTCAGGTGCTGCTTTGTCTGTCCAACCCGGGTGGCCCAGAGCAATACGGTGCGTGCGTGCCACCGATCGAGCGACTCTGGAGCGCGCTGCGCCATGGCGATCCGTTTCCGACATGTGATTTCGGTGCGGGCGGCTCGCACGGGACGTTCGCGACCAATACCTTCGCGAGCGATGCCTACTGCCGCGAAAACCTGCTGTACTGGGGCGGCCCCGAGCAGAGCGAACTGTTGTGCTGTGCCACTGGGGCGATCAATGTCGACATCGACAATCAACTCTATACCCGTGTCTGGTGGGACGTTGCGGGTGCGGGGTCGACGATCACCGAGTTCTACGGCGCGGGCAGTACGCAGGTGCCATACGACCCGTCGCAATCTGCTGCGCTATTTCTCCAGCAGAGCGAACAGCAGAACAGCGCCGGTGGCGGGGGGCAATGATGCTGCCGCTCGATTTTGCCACGCTTGTACAGCAGTGCGCGCCCCACGTCTCGCCGGTGACGATGGCCGCGATCGTGCAGACGGAGTCCGGGTTCAATCCCTATGCAATTGGCGTGGTGCACGGCCGGCTGGTTCGCCAGCCGTTGAGCCAGGCCGAGGCTGAGGCTACCGTCCGCGCGCTCGAGTCCGGCGGCTGGGACTTCAGCGTCGGTCTCGCGCAGGTCAACCACGCGAACTGGGCGGCGCATGGCCTGAGCGAGCAGAACGCCTTCGATCCGTGCCGCAATCTGGCAGCGGGAGCTGGGGTCCTCGAAGGCTGTTTTGCTACAGCACGCGCTGCGCGGACCGAAGGCCGACGCGATCCGCAGGCTGCATTGCGATCGGCTCTCTCGTGCTACGTGAGCGGCAATTTCTCGACGGGGTATCGCACCGGGTATGTGCAAAGGGTGGTCGATAACGCCCGCCTGCCCGCGTCGATTCCCGTACAGACAGTCGTGCCGGCGATTGAGCCCATTCCTGTTGTTCCGGTTGACCGGGCCGTGCCCGGAGCGCGGGCGTCGTCACAACCGGCGAGCCATCGGCCGCCGAATCCGCCGGATACCGCATCCGGCACGAATGTCGGTGACTCAACCGGTAGTGCAGTGGTGTTCTAGCCCGGTGTCCCTTCGATTGCAAATCCAATTCAGGCGGAAAGGAGTTTTGTCATGAATTTAGGAATCCATATCACAAATGGAAAAACTGGACACATACCTGTCCCGCTTTCTTCTAACCGTCGGATGGCGCGGTGGGCTGCTGTCATCGCGACTGCACCGCTGATGGCATCACCCGCTTGGGCGCAGCTGTCGCAGGTCAATACGCTCCTGAGCACGATCCAGACGACCCTTTTGGGTGTCGGCGGTGTGATCTGCTCGATTTCGATCATCTGGGCGGGCTTCCGGATGATGTTCCAGCATGCCCGGTTCGGCGACATTGCGAACGTGTTCATCGGTGGTCTCTTCGTCGGCTGCGCGACGGTGATCGCCGGCATGCTCATTCCGACGAGCTGATCCGGGGCCAGCAACCATGAACCCCATCATGAACTCGCTCAAGGATCCGGTCTTCAAGGGGTGCACGCGACCCGCGATGCTCTGGGGTGTACCGCTCGTGCCATTCCTCATGGTCGGTGGCGGCATGCTGATCCCCGCCATCTGGGCATTGCTTGCCAGCCCACCGCTCGGTGTCGGGCTCCTGTTCCTGATGATCCCGGTGTTCGTCGCCATGCGTGTTGTCACGCGCCGCGACGACCAGCGCCTCGCACAGTACGCACTGCGCCTGCGCATGGTCCTGCGACAGGGCAATCGGCGCTTCTGGGGTGCGCGCGCCTACACGCCGGTTCGCCTGAAGAGGAGGGTCCGACATGCTGGCTGACCCTAGCCACGGCGCCGTTGCCAGCCGCGAGGTGGCGCTTGCCGACTACATCCCTTACTCGACGCACGTCACGGATCAGGTGATCAGGGCGCGCGAGGGTGACTACCTGCGGATCTGGAAGCTT
The DNA here is from genome assembly GCF_000685075.1 of Paraburkholderia oxyphila NBRC 105797. Taxonomy (GTDB): domain Bacteria; phylum Pseudomonadota; class Gammaproteobacteria; order Burkholderiales; family Burkholderiaceae; genus Paraburkholderia; species Paraburkholderia oxyphila. Next base: position 38,780 of record NZ_BAYD01000065.1, on the reverse strand, counting down.
GCCGGTATCGCATTCGAGGCCGCCGATCCGGTGGACATCCTCGTGCGTCATGATGGATTCAACCAACTCGTGCGCGCACTGCCTGGTGGTCACGTCGCACTCTGGGTACACCGTCTGCGCCGGCGTGTATCGGACCAGTTTGCCACGCCTTATAGCAACCGCTTCTGCCAGGAGTTGGCGACACGCTACTACGCGAGCTTCGCGGGGTACCGGATGATGGCCAACGAGCTGTATCTGACGCTTGTCTATCGTCCCAGCCGCACGAAGCTCGGACGTGTCTTCAGCCGCGCGGCGCGCCGCACGCGCGAGGACATCGGGCGCGACCAGCAGGAAGCGCTGAAAGTGATGGGCGAACTCGGCGTCCAGGTCGAAACGGGGCTGAAGCCCTACGATCCGGTGGCACTCGGGGTCTATCGCAAGTCGAGCCCCTTTACGAAGCGGCCGCGCCGGTATTCGTCGGCGCTGGAGCTGCTCGGCTATCTCGTCAATGCCGTCTGGGAGCCGGAGCCGGTTCCCGCCGGAACGATCCGTGAGGCGCTGCCGACTTCGCGCCTGTTCGTGGGCGTCGAGAAGGTCGAGATCCGCATGCCGGCCATGACGCGTTACGCCGCGCTGCTCGACCTGAAGGACTATCCCGAAGAAACCGAGCCTGGCATGCTCAATGGGCTGTTGTATGGCGACTTCGAGTATATCGAGACGCAAAGCTTCACAGTCCTCGACAAACCCGGTGCGAAGGAAGCGCTGGAGCGCCAGCGTAACCAGTTGATCGCCGGCGAGGATGTGGCTGTCTCCCAGGTCGAGGCGATGGACCGGGCACTGAACGATCTGATCAACGGCGATTTCGTGCTGGGCGAATATCATTATTCGCTCGCGGTGCTGGCTGATACCCCCGCGGCAGTCTCGAAGCACGTTGCGAAGGCCCGCACGCAGCTTGCCGACGCCGGATTCCAGACTGCGCTGATTGACCTCGTGGCGGACGCCGCATGGTTCGCGCAGTTGCCTGGCAACTGGCGCTACCGGCCGCGCGAAGCGAAGCTGACGTCCCGCAATTTCTGCGGCTTGGCCAGTCTGCACAACTTCGCGACCGGCAAACGCGACGGCAATCCGTGGGGTGAGGCGATTACGATCGTCAAGACGCCGAGCGGCCAGCCACTGTACCTGAATTTTCACGTCACGCCGGAGAAGCAGGATTCGGCCGACGAGAAGGCGCTCGCCAATACGCAGATCATCGGTCAGGCCGGTGCGGGCAAGACGGTACTTGAACTGTTTCTGCTCGCGATGGCGACGAAGTTCGGGCTGACCGCGGTGCTGTACGACAAGGACCGTGGTACCGAGATCGCAATCCGGGCGATGGGCGGAATCTATACCGTGTTCCATCGTGGCGAACCAACGGGACTCAATCCGTTCCAGATGACGCCGGACGAGTCCGTGCTCGACTTATGGGAGCGGCTGGTGCGCAAGCTCGTCGCTACGGGTTTGCCGTTGTCCGCTAAAGACGAACTCGACATCTCGCGCGCCGTGCGCGAGGTCGCCCGCATGGAGCGACCGCTGCGACGCCTGTCGATGGTGCGGCAGCTTCTGCCGAACGTCGGTGAGAACAGCCTCCATGCACGTCTCGCGAAATGGTGCGCCGGTGGGCGTCTCGGCTGGGTGCTCGACAACCCGACGGACACTGTGAACCTCGCGGGTGCAAGTCTCTTCGGTTTCGACGATACCGAGCTGCTCGACGACGCGGAAGTCTCGACGCCCGTCACGATGTATCTGCTGCACCTGACGGAAAGCCTGATCGATGGTCGGCGCTTCATCTATGTGATGACCGAATTCTGGAAACGGCTGGGTGATCCGGTTTTCACGGACTTTGCGAAGAACAAGCAGAAGACGATCCGCAAGCAGAACGGGCTGGGCATTTTCGATACCCAGTCACCGGCGGATGTGCTGCGCAGCGATATCGCGCGCGCGCTGATCGAGCAGAGCGCGACCTTCTTCTTCCTGCCGAATCCGCGGGCCGACTACGACGACTACGTGCATGGCTTCAAGCTGACCGAAGCCGAATTCAACATTGTGCGCAATCTCGGCGAGAGCAGCCGCATGTTTCTGGTCAAGCAGGGGCACCGGTCGGCGATCGGAAAACTCGATCTCGCGGGGCTTGGGGATGTCCTGGATGTCCTGTCGGGTACGACCGACAACGTCGAGCTTCTCGACACGATCCGTGCGCAGGTGGGCGATGACCCGGACGTATGGCTGCCGGTCTTCCACGCACAACTAGCGAAGCGTCGGGCGACCCAGGCAACCCGGGCGGGAGGTGCGTAATGAGTGGCCTCTTTACCGCGATCGGCGGCACGCTCGAAAACGGCATGTCGACCTATGTTACGAACGTCTCGTCGGCGCTGTCGGGCGCGCTTGTTCCCGTCGTGACGACGGCTGTGACGATCTGGGTCATCGCCTATGGTCTTGCAATCGTGCGCGGTGAGGCGCACGAAGCCGTACCCGCGTTCGCGTGGCGCGGATTGAAAGTGGCCGCCATCCTCGCGTTTGCGCTCGGTAGCGGCATCTACCAGCAGCAGGTCGTGACGGCCATTAGCGGTGCCACGTCGGGGCTGGCCCAGACGATCCAGAACGCCGCCAACACCACGAGCGGCGGCAACCCGGGTTGTGGATCGGTGAGCGGCAGCAGCGTGACATCGACGAGCGCAACCAGCATCTACCAGACACTCGACTGCTACGACCAGCAGATCGATCTGGTTCTGGATGCCTATTCTGAAAAGGCGACTCATGAAGGGCTCAGCCCAAGTGGCCTTGCTGCCGCCATAGGCGACATCGTGTGCGGGTTCATCGCAGCGATCGGCGGCTCGATCTTCCTGATCGTGCTCGCGTTCGAGGTCGTGATGGGTCGCATGCTGCTCGACCTGGTGCTCGGGATCGGTCCGATTTTCATTGCCTGCGCCGCGTTTGCGCCGACTGCGCGCTTCTTTGAGGCATGGACCGCGAAAGTCGCGAACTACGCGTTGCTGCAGGTACTGGTGGCCGCTTTCCTGGGGATGGCGCTGACGGCGTTCTCGACCGAGCTCGCGCCATTCCAGGTGACGACGTCAGCGCCCGGTTCCAACGCGGCAGCGCTGGTGGCGGCCAGTCAGGCGGCGCTCGAAGCCGCGTCGGCCTGGGGCGCGGCGCTCGGCATGTTCGCGACCTCGATTTTCCTTGCGATGGTCGGCTGGCAGTTGCCGTCGGTGGCGTCTGGCCTGTCCGGTGGCGCGACCGTGTCCGGCTTCGGTGCGTTTGTGGCGGGTGTGGCGTCGCGGCGTCTCGCCACCGTGATCGGTCAGGTGCTCACCCGCGGCGGGAACGGTCCGCGTCCGGGCGGCACGATCCGCGACCGGACAGGATCCGGCGGCGGACCGGGAAATTCATCGGGCGGCGTGGTGCCAGCGTACCAGCGGGCTGCGCACGCCAACCTGGGACAGGGCAGTTGAGAGAGGTGGACATCATGAGAGCACGATTGAATGTAGCCGCTGCTGCGCTTACCTGGGCGGCAGTTTCTCCGGTGGGCTACGCCCAGGGCATTCCGGTATTCGATGCCCAGAACGTAGCCCAGGCCATTGCGACGGTGGGCCAGCTTGAGCAGGAGGTCCAGCAGGAGATCCAGATCTACCAGTCGACGGTTGGCACACGGGGCTTCGGTGCGTTGCTGACCAATCCGGTGGTGGCAAATTCGCTGCCGTCGAACTGGCAGAGTGTCTATACGGCAGTCCAGAGCGGCGGCTACGCGGGTCTGACCGGAAGCGCGCAGGCGCTGCGTTCGGCCAGCGAGATCTATAACTGCGAGGACCAGGCCGGCATTGACCAGCAGGTGTGCCAGCGGGCGCTGAACAAGCCCTTCCAGGACAAGGCGTTCGGCCAGCAGGCGTACCAGACGGAACTGCAGGAACTGAACCAGATCCAGAGCCTGATGCAGCAGATCGATGTCACGCAGGACCCGAAAGGTATTGCGGAACTGCAGGCGCGCGTCCAGACCGAGACCACGGCGGTCGGTGACGAGATGACGAAGCTGCAACTCTTCCGGATGCTGGCCGATACGGAAGACCGGCTCGTCGCCGAGCAGCAGAGCGAACTGGTATTGAGTCGTGCGGGCAATACCGTCCGGCTGCAGGACCAGATGGTGCCGGCTTCATTCGGAAACTGAGGGGGCGATCATGAAAACATCGCTGATCGGATCGCTCCTTGTAAATTTCGTCATCCTTATCAGTGGATGCTCGTCGGGACCACCAAAACCCGTCCTGCCGGATGGCTCGCGTCGCGTGCCGATCAACCGCGAGCTTCCCGTTCCGCCGGCGCCGTTCGCCGCGTCGGGAGTGGGGGCTGGATCATGAGCATGGACAACGACTATGGACGCGTGCTCGACATCGAGGCGTCGCTGACGCACCTGCAGGAGCGCTCCGAGCGACGGGCGTGGCACGTGGCGTACGGGGCGGTTGGCGTGGCCGTGCTCAGTGTGATGGCGCTCGCCGTCATGGTGCCGTTCTACCGCGTGGTGCCGTTGCCGATCGAGGTCGATCGTCTGACAGGTGAATCACAGGTGATCGACGTGCTCGATGCACGTCACGTGCATACGAAGGAAATCCAGGACAAGCATTGGGTTGAAGCGTATGTGCGCGAGCGTGAACGCTATGACTGGGGGCTGCTGCAGATGGACTACGACAGCGTGCTTGCCATGAGCGATGACGTGGTCGCGCGCGACTACCGCGGCGTTTACAGTGGTCCCGATGCGCTGGACCGGCAGCTTGGCCCGAACACCGAGCGACGCGTGCGGATTCTGTCGACCACGCTGCCGCCCGATGAACCCGGGCACGCGGTCGTGCATGTCGAGCGTACGACATTGAAGAACGGTCAGGCGAACGCCGAACCCACGCAACGGTACGTCATCACGCTGGCCTACACGTACCGGCCGCCGGTCTTCACACGTGAAAGCGTGGCCGTCGCGAATCCGTTCGGCTTCAAGGTGACGGCTTACAGCCGGGATCCCGAATATACGCCGCCGGCATCATCGTCGAGCGCGAGAGGTGCGCCATGAGAACGCGCTCTGTTTCGATGTTCTGTCTTGTGAGCCTGCTGGTGATGAGTCCGGTCGCCCGTGCCTGGGACGTGCCGGGCTGGTCCGATGACTCGCGGGTGCGGAAGATCGTGTACGCGTCCGACGCCGTCGTGCGCATCGAGGCGCAGCGCGGGTTCGCCACCCATATCGCGCTCGATCCACACGAGCAGATCCAGGTGGTCGCCCCGGGCGATCGCGATGGCTGGCAGGTGGTGGCGAATAGGGGTGACCATGACGTTTACCTCAAACCGCAGCTCGTCGCGCACAACTCGAACCTCGAGGTCCGTACGGATAAACGCAGCTACAGCTTCGACCTGGTGGTGCTGCCCCTGAAGGCGAAATTCGGCAACGACGAAGAGATGTATCGCGTGACGTTCGTCTACCCGGATGAGGTCAGCGCCCAGACGCACGCTCAAGCCGATGCGGCGCTGGTGGCGCAGCGCCTGGTCCAGCCTTCCGTGGTGCGCAACACCGGGTACTCGATGCAGGTCATGCCGCATTCGGACGACATCGCACCGGTCGCGGCGTGGGACGACGGACGGTTCACCTGGATCCGCATTCCTGCCAATCGGCGTATTCCGGCGATCTTCCGGGTGGCGGATGACGGCACGGAGAGCGTGGTCGACAAACACATGGAGAACGACACGATCGTCGTCCATGAAGTGGCGAAGCGCTTCGTACTGCGGCTCGGCGACGAGGTCGTCGGTATCTGGAACGACGCGTACGACATGGATGGTGTACCACCCCGCGACGGCACAACCGTCAACGGCGTGAAGCGCGTCTCGCGGAGTCCGGATCATGAGTGACGATATCCGCAACACGATCGAACCGGACGATCCGTCCGATAGTCGCCTGGATGGTGCGGACCGGAGTGCCATGAACGAGGCCGCGGAGCCAGTCGATCGCGGCATGCCCGCACTTGGTCAGTACCGGGGCACACGCCCGCGCGCCTGGTGGTTGACGCCACTTGTCGTCGTCCTTGTGGCCGGTGCCGGTGCGGTCTGGACGGTTCACACGTTCCTCGCACGTCACGACGCGGAAGCGAAAGCGCATCGCGATGCGGTCGAGGGCACTGCGACGCAGGGACGTGTATTCAGGGACGTGCCAGTGGCCGCAAGCGCGGCGTCGACACCAACCGAGGCAAGTGCGCCTGCTGCGGTCTCGGGGCCGGTCGTTGCCCGTCCTCCCGTTGCGGTTCAGCGTGCGGCACCGGTCCGCAGTTACTACGATGCGCCGTTACTCGCGAACGGTGGCGCAACCGGGGTGAGTGGTCAGGGTGGAAGCCTGAAGGGCATGCTCGCTGCGGAGGGTATTGCTGGCGGCGCCGCGGTAGCAGCCTCTTCGGTGGCGGCATCGGTATCCGGCCAGCCGTTGACAACGCCGGGCCAGAGTGGGATTGGTGCGCTTGCCCAGGCGTTGACTCCGACCGCCACGCCACGGGTGCGTGCCAGTACGCTCGGTGACCGCAGCCTGGTTCTCGCGCAGGGCGCGAAGATCGATTGCGCAGGCGATACCGCGTTCGATTCGACGGAAGCGGGGTTGTCCACCTGTACGGTGACGAAGAACGTCTATTCCGATGACGGGCGGGTTGTGCTGATCGAGCGAGGTTCACAGATCAACAGTCAGTATCGCTCGAACCTGTCGCCCGGACAGAAGCGGACTTTCATCCTCGCGGCCCGCATCGAGACGCCGCAGGGTGTGACCGTCGAGATAGACTCGCCGGCGGCCGACGCTCTCGGCCGCATGGGGATTGACGGCTACGTCGACAACCACTGGGGGCAGCGCATCGGCGCCGCGATGATGCTGGGCGTTACCCAGGACGCGATCGGGTATCTGGCTACGCGAGGCGGCAACAGCAACGGGCCCGTCGTTTACGAGAACACGCAGCAGCAGGGCAACGACATGGCGACGCGGGTGCTCAACAGCACGATCAATATTCCGCCGACGCTGACGCAGAACCAGGGCGCTGAATTTACCATCGTTGTGGCCCGCGATCTGGATTTCGGAACGGTCTATGCGCTTCAACCGGAGCGTGCGCCATGATATCCAGTGCTGACACGCCCGATCGGTCTGTCGATACTGTGCTCGCGCGGCTTCCCGACGACGCGTCGGTACGCGAGTTGATGCGGCCGTTTGCGCCGCTGCTCGACGATGCCGACGTGACTGAACTGGTCATCAACCGGCCGCAGCGCGTGCTGACCGAGACCCATCTCGGCTGGCGCGGTCACGACTATGCCGATCTCGATTACGAGCGGCTGATGTCGTTCGCGGTCGCGGTCGCAACGCTCACGAACCAGGAGGTATCGGCGCAGCATCCGGTGCTCTCCGCGTTGCTGCCAGGTGACGCGCGCATCCAGATCGTGGTGCCACCCGTCGTGCCGCCGCGCACGGTCTCGGTGACGATCCGCCGGCCGTCTTCGCGTGAAAAGAGCCTCGACGCATATCGCAACGAAGGGCTGTTCGACGACACCGTCTGGCACCGCCCGGATGGGCTCGATGCCGTGCTGCCGGCGCTGCGCCCGACGGACCGGAAGCTCGTCCAGTGCCTCGAAGCGCGGGACTGGAGTGCCTTCTTCGAGTGGGCCGTGACCGGGCGCCTGAATATCGTGGTCGTTGGCAATACGGGGTCAGGCAAGACCAGTTTCATGAAGACCCTCTGCCGGTCGATCCCCTCGACGGAGCGCATCGTGACAATCGAGGATGTCCGGGAACTCTTCATCCGGCATGTCGAAAACTGTGTGCACCTGCTGTACAGCAAGGGCGGTCACGGCCAGGCGCGTGTGACGCCGGCCGACCTGATCGCGAGCACGATGCGCATGCGCCCGGATCGCGTGCTGCTCGCCGAACTGCGCGGCGCCGAAGCCTACGACTTCCTGAAGCTGCTGACGACCGGGCACGCCGGGTCGATCACGAGCTATCACGCATCAAGCGCGACCGTTGCAATCGAGCGCTTTGCACTGATGGCCAAGGAGCACCCCGAAGCCGCAGCCTATAACGAAGCGGCGCTCAAGCGCCTGCTTGCGCTGACGATCGACGTCGTCGCGCACATGGAGGCATCTCCGCTCCACGATGAGGCGGGCAAGCAGGTTGGCAAGCGCTGGGGCATGACGGAAATCTGGTTCGATCCGGTGCGCAAGGCGCGTACGACGTTTTCGTGAGACCGGCATGGATACGAACCGTCGATCCTCAATTTCTTCCGACACCGCGGGTCCGGCAGCACATCATGTGCGTACCGCCCTGGTCACGCTCGTAGTTCTGGCGATTCTCGCGGGGGCTCTGCTGGCCTCGTCATGGCTCGCATCATTTTTCCTGTACGCGAGCCTGCGGCTGAACCCGTTCCACGCGGGCCTATGGGGCTGGCCCGATGCACTGCTGGCATGGCATGGCGGCCTGATGCCGAACGGCGGTCGGCGTCTCGCGGGCGCGGCCTTGCTCGGCGTGCTGGTCGCTGTGGGTAGCCCGGCGATGGCGTTGTATTCGATCTGGGAGCGGACTGGACGGCGGCGTCTCTACGGCAGTGCCCGGTTCGCCAGCGAAGCGGAAATCCGCGCGGCGGGGTTGCTATGAATGCGCGGACACTGATCGATGCGCCGCCCATTGTCGTCGGGATCTGGCGAGGGCGCTATCTGCGCTTTGCCGGACAGCAGTTCGTGCTGCTCGCGGCGCCCGCGCGCTCAGGCAAGGGCGTCAGCATCGTGATCCCGAACCTGTTGAGTTATACCGGTTCGGTTGTGGTGCTCGACATCAAGCGCGAGAACTATGCGATCACGGCAGGATTCCGGCGCGCGCACGGGCAGGAGGTCTATCTCTTCGACCCGTTCGCGGAAGATGGCCGCACGCACCGGTTCAACCCGCTGTCGGCCATTTCGGATGGTCTGTTCCGGGTGGGCGACGTTCTGGCGATCGGCTACGCCCTGTATCCGCCAGGTGGCCACGACGACTTCTGGAAGGACCAGGCACGCAATCTGTTTCTCGGCATCATCCTGCTGCTCAGTGAGTGGCGTGACGCGCGGCGCACGGGCAGGGGCGAATCCATTCCCGACTATCCCGTCACGATGGGCGAGGTGCTGCGGCAGTCGTCGGGCCACGGCATGCCAGTCAAGGCGTATTTGCAGCGCGCACTCGTCCAGCATCGCGCGCTGCTCAGCGGCGCATGCGTCGATGCCCTGAACCGCTTCCTGTCCAACGACGACAAGGTGCTGGCGAGCATTCTCGCGACATTCCACGCGCCGCTCACGATCTGGGCGAATCCCATCGTCGATGCGGCAACGAGCGCCAACGACTTTGACCTGCGCGACGTGCGTCGGCGTCGCATGTCGGTCTATATCGGCATCACGCCCGATCACCTGTCCGAAGCGGCGCTGCTCGTGAACCTCGTGTTCTCGCAGCTCGTCAACCTGAACACGAAACAGTTGCCGGAGGCGGATCCAACCCTGCGGTTCCAGTGCCTGTTGCTGCTCGACGAGATGACCGCGATCGGCAAGATCCATATCATCGCGCGCGCCGTGGCCTACATGGCTGGCTACAACCTGCGTCTGCTCTCAGTCGTGCAGTCGATTGCGCAGCTCGAGTCGGTCTACGGCCGGGCCGACGCCCGGACGTTCCTCACGAATCACGCGATGCAGATCCTCTATGCGCCGCGTGACCAGAAGGATGCGAACGACTATTCCGAGATGCTTGGTACCTTCACGGACCAGTCGCGCAGCACCAGCCGCCCGAGCGCGATGTTCGGCGGCCGCGGTGGATCGAGCGAAAGCGTGTCCGAGCAGCGTCGCCCGCTGCTGTTGCCGCAGGAGCTCAAGGAGTTGGGGCGCGACAAGGAAATCATCGTGCTGGAGAACACGAAGCCGATTCTCGCCGACCGGGTTTGCTACTGGCGCGATCCGGTCTTCGCTTCGCGGGTCTCGAGTGCGCCATCGGTGCCGGCCATGGACCTGGTCCGCTTCACCGCCCAGATCGAACGACGTGTGCGCGAAGTCGGGTCTGACGAGATCGATCCGGACGGTGCGGGTCTCCTTCCTCTGTCGGCCGAGTATCTGGAGGTGCTGCAGGCCTGGGACCCGCGCGATCTGCCGCCGCGGCTCGCCGATCTCAGTGAGGACGAGGTCACGACCTACGTCGAACGGCACTTCATGCTGCTGGGCGTTCCGGCGAAGCGTATCGGGCAGGCGACGCGCCGTTTGTCGGTTGCGGACCTCGACGTCGCGGAGCTGGTGCCGCCAAAGTCCGCGCGAGCGAGGCGTGACCCGGTGACACGTGCCGGGACGAACACGGCATCGATTGAGGGAGTCCGGCGATGAGTACGCCCCATGCGGACGAAACCGCCCGTGTACGGGCTGCCCTTGCCGTGATTCCGGCGGAGGACTACGGCACATGGGTCGATATGGCGTTTGCACTGAAGCACGGTCTGGGTGACGCAGGCTTCGAGATCTGGGACGAATGGAGTCGCACAGCCGGCAACTATGACGAGCGGGCGGCCCGCACGACCTGGCGCTCGGTGAAGGAATCAGGCGGAAAGACGCTCGCGTCGCTCTTCTGGCTCGCGCGAGAGCATGGGTTTGACCTGAGACGTGGGCGCTACCCGGACCAGATGGCAACGACGCTCGTGCCGGGTCCCGATGTGCTTGAACGTCGCGCGCGGGAAGCGGCACGCCAGCAGGCACGGCATGCTGACGCGGCTCGCGAGGCACAGGAAATCTGGCAATGGGCACGACCTGTTGGTCCGGAACATCCCTATCTCGTGCGCAAGGGTCTCGATCCCGTGCCGACACTGCGCGAACTGGAAGCGCCGGAACTGCGCGCGTTGCTGGGCTATGCCCCGGCGAGCGAGGAGCGGCCGCTTTCCGGGCGCGTCCTGGTTGTGCCGGTCTGGATCGGTCCTGCCGTTTCCACACTGGAGCTGATCGACGAAGCGGGCAACAAGTCGTCGCTGGCCGGTGGCGTCAAGAAAGGCGGTTACTGGATCGCCGGGCCTGCGCCCACAACACGCGAACAGGCAGTGCCGATCCTGATCGGCGAGGGCATGGCCACCATGCTCTCAGCGCATCGCGCAACGGGATGGGTGGCGCTCGCGGCACTCTCCAGCGGCAATCTACCTCCCGTCGCGGAATCCGTGCGCGAGCAGTTCCCGGACGCAGACATCGTCGTGCTGGGTGAGCTGGGGCCGGGCGAGGCCAAGGCCCGACAGGCTGCGGACTCATCTCGCGCGCGCGTGGTCTTGCCCGCATTCGCCGCCGACGCGCGCATTGACGACAAGGCTCCGACCGATTTCAACGACATGGCAGTGCTGTCCGGGTTCGATCATGTGGGTGACCATTTGCGCGAAGTCGTGGGCCGCCATTTCACGCGGGTAGTCGATGGCAATGAGTCGCTCGCGGGCACAGCAACCGGCAGGGAGCCGGACGAACCGATGGAGGACATGATGGGCAACGTGAAAGAAAAACTCATCAATGCTGGAGACGACACACCGCGTCGTCGCACGTCGAAGCGCGGCGCACCGAAGCCGGCCACTCCGTCGGAAGCACCAGAGCCGGTGACGGCATCGGCGGAGGCACAACCGACCGGTGAGCGGTCTACGGTTGTCCCAGCGGGTGGTACGCCGGCTGCTGAGCCGAGGCGCTTCGCGCCAACGCGTCCGCCCGTTGGCGAACCATTGTTCGCTGTAGCGGATGTGCCTGATGAGGTAAGGGCACTGGCCGAACATCGGTTCGGTTCACCGCTCCGCATGGGCACACCACGGGAAAACGGTGGACCGTATCGTGGCGAAGTGTTCAACACCGGGCACTACCTGATCCAGGAGGTGGCGACGCGCAGCGTTGTTTTCCATCCGAAGACGCAGATGGAATTCGTCTCGGAGCGGCTGCGATGGATGGACGAGAACGCCCGGCTCAATGGATCGGAACTGCAGGTCGGCTACGAGGGTGATCGGCCGAAGGTTTATCCGTGGGATCGCGCGCGTGACCTGCTCGACCGCACGGTGGGCTCGCTCAAGAAGTCTGCCCGGGAACTGAATTTCAGTCCGAATCTCGAGGGGATGCTCGATCAGTTACAGGCACGCTCGTGGGCCCGCATACGCGAAGCGCGTACAGCGGCGCTCGAGCAGTCGAAGGGGCGGTCGGCATCGCAGGATCCGCCTGGGCCGGATCGCTAGACCAAAGCATGTGTCGCCCGGAAGCATGACCGATAAGAAAGGAGCTCCATCATGTCTGAAACCCTGTCGCCTGCCGAGCCGGTCATCAATCTGATCGAGCAGGATATTCCCGGGCATTCGGCATCCATTGAACCCCCGAAAAGTGATGGCGATACCAGTCGCCTCGACGCGGCCGCTCTGGATGCCGTGTCGGCCCGGCGCCGGCGTGAGTTTAATGCGGCGCGGGCGCGTCTGCGTGATCAGGCCATCCGGGACGATGCCGGTGCGGCCCGTCAGTCCGCCTCCCGCCCAACCGGCGATGCTCCAACGGAGAGGGACGGTGCCGATGCCGTTCGCGCGCCGCTTGATCAGGTGCCGGAGCGCGTGCGCAAACGCTACCTGCGCGCCGGCAACCAGTATTTCCTGAAGGATGCTCCGTATCAGCTCGCGTTCGAGGATATCGGGCCGTACCTCGTCACGGAACACAACCGGCCGGACGTGGTGGAGTCGATGGTCGACATGGTGGCGGCGAAATCGTGGCGTCGCATTCGCGTGGCGGGGCATGAGGCGTTCCGCGGCGAAGTGTGGTTGCAGGGCTCGCTGCTCGGTATCGAGGTTAGCGGGTATGAGCCAAAGGCCGCCGATCTGGCGCGACTGGCCGATGCGCGACAGGGCCGTCTGAACAACCGGATCGAAGCGGATGCGTCGTTGCATGCAGCCGGTTCGCCGATAGAAGTAGCAGAGCGCAGTCGTGCAACGTCTGCCCCCGCGCCAGCCGCCGGGCCGCCGAATGTGGCGGATGGCGCCGCATCTGCAGCCCTGCGACGTGATGCTCAGCGGGGTGAGCCTCTTGACGCGAAGCGACAGCCGGCACCAGGCGACGAAGCCGATACCCAGAGGCGATATACCGGCGAGCTGCGCGAGCACGGCGGCGCGCCGTACCAGAATAATCCTGCGCGCAGCCAGTCGTACTACGTCTTGTTCCGCGATGCGACGGGCGCGGATCACGTGGTCTGGGGTGTGGATCTCGAACGCGCGGTGCGAGAGTCCGGCGCGCAGCCCGGGCAGCAGGTCGCACTTGAAAACCTGGGGCGACGGCTCGTCACCGTCAAGGTACCGATCCTGGGCGAGCACGGTGTGGTGATCGGTGAAGACGAGCGCGATGTGCACCGGAACACCTGGCAGGTTGAGGTGATGCGGCAAGAGCGTACGGCAGCTGAATCTGTACCGAGGCCCGGACGCGTAGCGGGAGCGGAGGAGGCACCAACGGGCACAAACGCGCGCGAAAGCGGCCAGGAGTCGCGGCGCCCGAGCGTCTCTGATGAGGACAAGGTGCTGCACCTGGCTGTGCTCGTCGGCGCGATGCGGGAGCAGGGTTTCAGCGCGCGATCGATTGAGCGTGTACAACGGCGTGCGGAAACGCTGCTCGATGCATTTGGTCGCGAGGGCATTCCTGTACCACGGCCGAAGGTTTTCGATCCGAAAGCGCCATCGGAACGGGATCGCCGGACACGCACGGCGGTTGGACGTACGCCTGCAAGGGATATCGAGCTCGAGTTAGGGCACACGCCTGCCGAACCTTCGCCTGGACGCTAGGAGCTGTCATGCGTGTGCGCGATCGCCTGTGTGTCGAGCTTGGTGGCATGCGACGGGATTGGGATCGCTGGTGCGTGCGCAGGGGCTTGACCGTTGGTGAGGGCGCGCGACAACTGGTGGCCGCCGCGTTGCGCGCAGACGCTGGCGATGGTGATCCAGGGATAGACGCGGACGTCCGTTGGAGTGCTGTCGGTGATCCTCGTACCCGGATCGAACTCAGGCTGACGGCTGCCGAACTTGAGGCGGTTGGGTTGCGCGCAGAGGCGTCAGGCCTGAGCGCTAACCGCTGGATCGTTGCGCTGATCCGTGCGCAGTTGATGCACGAACCCCAGCTCGGCGTGCGGGAGATGCGGCTGCTGTCGGATTCCAACCTGCAGCTCGCTTCGATCAGCCGGTGGCTCGGGCAGCTTGTCCGTGGCGATCAAATACCACGTGCCGGACGGGACAGAAACGGGGATATCGAGGCCATCCGTGGAGTGATCGACGCGCATCTGCGTGTCGTGGCGGCTGTGATGCGTGCGAACCTGGATCGATGGAGCCGGTGACATGCCTTATCCGAAAGTCTACATCGATGCGATGCTTCTGAACTGGGGTGACCGGTTGTTTCAGGAACCGTTCAGGCACGCGCGCACACAGCGCCTCTCGCAGGCGAGCTTGGGCGACGAGGCTGCGCGTATGCGTGAGCAACTGGCGCGTACGCTCAGGCGCACGCCGGAGGTGATGATCAAGATCACGAACAAGGCATCGGGCGCGCAGGGTATCGGCGCGGTGCGCCGGCATCTTCGTTATATTTCCCGAAACGGTCAGGTGGAGCTGGAAGACCAGAACGGGGACCGGATCGCAGGAGCCGAAGCGGTACTTGATCTCGTGCAAACCTGGCAATTCGGCGGATGGGGGATCCCAGAAACGAGTGCCCGCCGCGAGGTATTCAACATCCTGCTGTCGATGCCTCCTGGTACGAACCGTCAGGCCGTGCGGGACGCCGCACGGGATTTTGCGGCCGTCGAGTTTGGGGATGGGCGCGCCTATGTGTTTGCCGCCCATGATGACGAGGCACACCCGCATGTTCACCTGAGCGTGCAGGTGCGTGGACCGGATGGCCGGCGTCTGAATCCGCGAAAGCAGGATCTGCGGCGCTGGCGCGAGCGGTTCGCGGAGCAGCTGCGCGCGAACGGGGTGGACGCAAATGCGACGCCCCGACGGGTGCGTGGCGAGACACGACGGTATCCCGTTCAGGGTGTCAGGCATATGGTGGAGCGTGGCGAAACACCAAAGTACTGGTCCGCCGTGGTGAACGAAAAGCAGCGGCAGGCTGGGTGGCAGGCTCACGACAGGGCATTTGCAGCGTGGCGGGAGGTGGCGCGGACAGTGGCCGCGTCCCCAGCCGGTGCGGACCGCGCGATGGCCGTCGGCATCGTGGAGTTCGTGCGTGCGATGCCGATCCAGAGGAACGCCGTTGTCCCCGACATGAGGCGGGATCCTGCACCAACGCGCGAGCATCGAACGGCGCCAGAGCGCGATAGTAAGCTTGTCGGGCCCGACCCAGACATTGAATGCTAGTGCGGTCAAGGCGAACATAGCCTTCTAATGGGCGAAGTGAGCGACGCGCAGTCCGGTATCAGCATCTACGTACCGCGACAGGCTCTATGGGCTAGTCTTGAGTGATGCGTCTCGCATCACCGTGCATCCGTCATCGTGCGCTCGCGAAGATGACGTTGAAGTTACGATCGGTATGAAGGTTGTGCTCGCGTAAGACGCAGCGAAACCGCGCGGAGCATGCAGGCCCGTTTGTTATCAATTGCAGGCTGTTCACAGATCGATGAGCCAAACGGGCGCGCCTTTGTAGGTTGCGAAGAGCAGGAAAATCAGGGCGATCGCGAGGAGCGGCAGGCCGTAGAGTGCCACCGGAAAAAACAGCACGAACTGGAGAGACGAGCCGACGACGCCGTAGAGGGCGTTTGTTGCGTGAACGTTTTCATAGATCAACCAGCCCGCTGCGGCGATACCCAGAGCCATCAGGGCTAGTCCTCCCGACGGTTGCGCGTGATGGAGTCCAGCTGTCGCCCACGCATAGTATCCCCACCAGAGGAAATTGATTGCGATGGCGGCGAGCCAGAATCCGCGCGCAGTGAAAAAGCTGTGGCCGAAACGATGCCGGCAGTGGCGACCGCATAACCGGATTGCCCTGGCAGTAACAAGAAGAATGCCGACAACGACGACAAGTTTCAGCAGAGCCATATGACGTTCTCCTATGAAACGTGAGTGCGCGGAATTCGAGAAAAACACATAGCCTCAATATCCCTTCCAAGCAATATAGACGCGTGCCCATGCGAATGCCATGAAGGGTTAGAAAAGATGACTGGTGGTTAGCGTGCCGCTCGTCTACCACGAGCGCAGTTGTTGTTGTATCAGTGCGATGTCGATACATACCGTACCGATGCTCAGCACTTTCGCTATGTCCTTCTGCAGTGCGCGTTCGTATAGCTCCAGAAACGATGCACACCAGTTTTCGCGGCGATCCCGAAACGGCCAGGCCGCTCGTGTGCCATTGCAATGGACATCCTCCTCACGAAGGGTTGCGGGCAGGATAGGGATATCGATTCGTGTCACAACACTATGGTGCCCGGGGTCAAAATCAGGGTGATCGTTCCGGAGCAGGGCCAATACGGTAGCGATAAGTTCCACGTCTTTGTCCAGCCGGTCAGTGTGACGGGTCTGGGCGGTAGCGAGGTCGTACGCCGCGACCATTTCGCTGCTGCGGCGAGGATCCACTGTTCTGCCTGCGCCAACTCGCCGTTGAGCAGGCGCAGGCGGCCGCAATCCTGTTCGTTGAGGTCGATGCTGATGTTGGTGGGCAGTCGCTTGTCCTGCATTTTTCGCTTCCTGCGTTTCCGGGCGTTGAGCGTGAAGGGCGCCGGGCCGTGGTCGTGCAGAAACCGCCCTGAAGCGGCACGCGTCCCAGGCGGTGCCCCGTGGGGCGCTTCAAGTACCGTCGAGTCGCGCTTAGATACTACGATAATCGTAGTATCTAAGCAGACGCTTTGCAACGATATTCGTAGTTTCGTATGTACCGAGCTACCAGCGAATGTCTGCGGCGTCATCTTCTATTTTTGGAGCGCGACTGAAAGAGGCTCGCCTGGTGGCGGGGCTGTCGCAGAAGCAACTTGGAATAGAGGCGGGTCTGGCTCCGTTCGTTGCGAGCACCCGCATCAACCGCTATGAACTGGGCATTCACAAAGTCGATTACACATTCGCAATTTGTCTTGCGGCGATGCTCCATGTGCCAGTGGCCTTTCTCTATGCTGAAGACCCTGAACTTGCCCAGCTAATCCTGGCATTTGGCAGGCTTCCGAAACGAAAAAGAGCCGATCTTCTGGCGCTTGCGCGGGCATTGGAGTCCGGTTCGTAGCCGGCCTTACAAAGCGCGATGGCGACTATCAGCGCGATATCCTCTACGGTCGGGCACCCATGTCGCGGTGCTCAGGTTAGCTGCTTACCAATTGCTTCAGACTGTTGAGCAACTGGTTGGCGATCGCTGGCGTGGGCATGCCAAACAAAGTGGCAAGTTCCGCTACCGTCCCAACGACATCCCGTGGTCGAGCCGGGCGGTCGTCATTAAGGACAAATGGCCCATCGGTCTCAGTGAGAAGCCGCTCCAGCGGGAGTTCGCTGACCAATTTTCGATGTTTGGGCGAGCGGAGCATCTCGCTGTTAATGGAAAAGTAGCAGCCCATCTCGACAGCTCGCCGCGCTTCGGCCGCGGTCCCGGTGAACCAGTGCAGGACGACCCGACCGCGGTCGACGGGCAGAGCCTGCTCAAGGTGCGCGAGGACCTTGCCCACTGAGCGCACGCTATGGATCGACAGGATCTTGTCACCGTGTTCGGCGCAGGCTCGCAGTATGCGATCGAAGACGCGTTGCTGTGCCGCGAAGCTGCGATAGAAACGTGGCCCAGCATCCAGTCCAATTTCCCCGACGTAGCGTGCCTCGGGCAGATAGCGCTCGAGTATTGCGAGCTCGCTCTCACGTTCGGCGACGAGCTGTGGATGTAGTCCGAGCGCCACACGCACATGTGTAGAGTTCAGCGTTAGATCACGATTCCGAGGCCAGGCTTTAGGTGTCGTCGTGACGGCTAGCGTCGCCACACGTTCACGGTCGCACTCTGCGATCAGCGCCTCGTGGTCTGGGTAGAGATCCAGGTGGCAATGGAAGTCTATCCATTGCGGCTTTGATCCTGTCGCTGTCATAGCGGCTCCGCCCGTACACCGTTCAGGAGTCGTCCAACCTCCCGCAGCCCGGCCACGTAGACCGCTTCATAGTCTGCCAGCCGTTCGGGGTGATCGATCAAGGGGCCGGGGCGATGGATGTCGAACCGTGCTCGACCTGGTTTCTGAGAAAGTCGTAAAAGCGCTAGCTGGAAGGAACGTATATCCTTGCCCTCAGCCTTGTTGGTGTTGAGTACCTGTGCACGCAGATCGGCAATGCGATACGGCGTGCTATCGGACTCCATGGCTTCGCGGATGGCCGCGCGCCGGATTAGACATGGCACGCAACGACCGCAATGCTTTGGCAGGCGCTCTTCCGGATCGGGATCGTAGCGTCGGCTTCCCGGTGAAGAGCATGACATGGTGTTTTCCGCCTCGCGCCGAAGGAAATCCTGATCAGCACACTGTACAGCCATCTGCCCCTTCGTCATGAAGGCGTAGGGATTGTCCAGGTGGACGGTCAGCCCAAGGCCACGCAACAGGTCATCGAAACGCGCCATATAGTATGGATGGGTCGTACGGGTGCTCAAGGCACCTAGGCGCAGCGGATCGAGTGGCACGTTCAGCGAGATCAATCCGTTTTCCGGCACATGCACGACCATCTCTCCACCCGCTGAATCCGCAGCCATCGCGGCAAGCGAAAAGAACAGGAAAGAGCGGCCCCGCAGGGTATCCTCGACGTGGCCTCCGTCCACCGTATCGGTCGGGAAGCCGACGCGCGCACGGATATGCCGAAAGTCGGCGTCAGGATATTGGTGTGCCAGCGCTTGAGCGCAGTGAGTCTGATGCGTACTGGTGATGCCATCCCAGTAGTGGCTCACGAGCAGCGGTGACTGCGCGCTCGCCAGCAGGTCGATTGCACCGATGAAACTGTCGAGCCCCCCAGAGAAGAGGCACACGGATGTCGGCTCCACTAGGCGCAACTGGGCAGGTTGCGGCGCCAGTTCGTCGAAGCCCGGTGGGCGTGGACGGAAGTAGACTGCCCAACGATCCCCTGTCAGGAAGTTCAGCGTGGTTTTGATTAGTCGCGTGAGGTGTGTCCAGCGCTCCGGATCATGGACCGGCAGGTGCAAGTCGATTTCCCGGGTCCACGCGTCCTGCGAGTTCTCCGTCCGGGAAATGCGGGTATCGGCCGCGGTAACTGTGGCGGCCAGCAATGCAAGATCCACGGCTGTTTCGGACGGGCGAAGCCCTAATAGGGCGAGTTGCTCGAGTGCGTGGCCGAGTCCATAGCCGAGGCGACGCTCGCCCTCGATAAAATTGATGCCGGTATTCTGCGTATCATTGCGGCTCAATTCAACCGGAGCCGAATCTGCCGGGCCAAGTCGTGCGACGATGCTGTGATGTCTCATGTTGCTGCCTCTCCGGCTGCTGCGACCAGTTCGAACGCTGTTTCGTAGATATGGGTGACCACTGTGTCGAGTTCTTGGTCGGACAGGTTTTCTAGGCCGGTCAGGCGGCCTGCCAACTGCCCTCGCGTAGCCCCTTCGACGAAGTCATGCAACTGGTCCTGTGTGTCCTGAACGGCGGACACGTCATCGGGGAGATTTATGCCGCGCTTGCCGATGTCGGCCATCACTCGCCCTTCGATCGAGCGGACGACGAAATCTAGAAAAAAGTCCTGCAACTGCTCGCGGGTGAGTGTATCGAAGCTGCCAACGTCGGCATCGGCCAGATCGCCGATAGCCTCCAGCATAGCTTGGCGGGCGACGCCTTCGTCCACTGTGCCTCCTGGCGGGCAGATGAACTCCAAGAGTGACACGAAGACGTCGGTCGCGGGTTGCCCGGCCATTCCCTCGAGGTTGAGCCGACGCAGCGCCTCGGCTGCCCCTATACGCTGTACATCTCGAACCATGCCGAGCAGCCCACGGGCCGCAGAGCGAGATGCTCCCATCCGTCGACCGGCACGCGCAGCACCACCAGTCCCATTGCGGACGTAGCGGGCGACGGCGCCGCCGAGCGAACTGCTAC
Organism: Paraburkholderia oxyphila NBRC 105797; assembly: GCF_000685075.1. GTDB lineage: Bacteria > Pseudomonadota > Gammaproteobacteria > Burkholderiales > Burkholderiaceae > Paraburkholderia > Paraburkholderia oxyphila. The sequence continues at coordinate 18,730 of NZ_BAYD01000065.1, read as the reverse complement.
TGCCCGTTCGCACAAAGCGCGAAAAGCTACCGCGTGCACTACCGAGCGCGCCGCCACCTGTCATGTCAGAATGCTGTGGAGCCGGTTGTACAACAGGCGCGGCCGTAGTCGTCGGGTCGGTGGGCTGTGTGGTTGGCTGGGGTGCGGTTGGCGGATTGACCTCAGGTGCAGGCATGGCTGGCGGCGTTGGGTCATCGACGAACGAGGGAACAAGACCGCTTGCGGGGCCACCATAGGCTTTGGATGTGCCCATCGCTTCAGCTCCGTTTCGTCATTTTGGTTATTCCTTCTGCTGCTTTCTGCAGAGGTTTGTTCTCTGTCTGTTCGGACCATGTCCTTAGCATCGTCTGGAACTCGTTAACAACTGCAGTATCGGTCAGACACTCCCCCCAGCGTGCAGGCGCCCAGGTTCCAAGCTTCCCAACAGGCAGCTCGCGCATGAATTCCAGCACCTTGCGCTGCAGCCCTTGATGGACCTTGACGAGCTGCACGAGTCCGTCGATTCCCTTTGGTTTGCTGGAGAACTTATCCTCCTGCATGATTCGAGCACGGATCGCGTCGAACACCTCTTCGGATTCGGGAGCAGTGAGCTTCGCAATCTCGTCTTGAGCAGCGCGTACCATCAGGGTTGGTCCCATGAGCTTTTCGACGAGTGCCTCAAGGTGGCTGGCCGCGACCAGACCACCCAGCGAACTGCGCTTGTCGCGCGTGACGAAAACGTAGGGGCGCAGATCAACGCCGGAGAGGGACGGTTCGATTACAGCCCACCCGCGTGCCCACTGGTTCTTGTCCCACTCTGCTACCTCGGCAGCGGGTTGCGGAGGGGCAAAACCGGAGGACTTGCGTTTTTTCGCATCGGACTGTTCACCTTCTTCGTCGACCTGCTCGGCGGGATTACGCACGTGTTCCTCGAACTGGCGCACGGCTTCTGGCTTGCCGTCGGGGTGACTGGCGGCAAGTCGGGCAATTTGCTCGTAGAAGTCGGGATAGAAACGCTCCGCGAGCATGATCTTCGCGAGCACCGGGCGTAGGATGTCGGCACCGAAGCCACGCTCAACGGCGATGGCCTGCCGCAGCATAAGCGAATTCAAGAAGCGTTTGATCTGGCGAGGATTGCCGCGCGTGCCCTCGCTCAGGATCTGGGTGACCTGTGTGCTGATGATGAGGGCCTGATCCACTTCCGGGGGCATCGAGTTGTTCATTGCCGCCTCAACGGTCCGCCGGTCAAGGCCTTGACTTTTCCAAGGTCGCTTCATGTCTTCGCGCGCCGTCGAGAGCAGGGCAGCGAACCGCAAATCGCCAGCGCCGAGCGCGTTCTCGGTGAGCAGTAGTGTTATGTATACCCGTGTCTCGGCAGCTCCGAGTGCGGGAATCCGGAAAGGCACCTGGATCAGCTTTTCAAGGTAGTTGCGCGCATAGCTTACCGGCCCAGCGCTCGGAGGCAGGTCGGGAAAGTGCTCGCGGACCGCGTATTCGATCATCAGTTCGTCGGCACCGATAACAAATGCACTCCGCTCGACAAAGAGAAATAGACGGATGGCTTCCAGAGTGGCGATTGCCGTCTTCGGCAGACACCGGTCTAGGTCGTCCACGATAACCACGAGCCGCTCGACTTCGGCGGCATCGAGCAGTTCCTTGAACTCTTCGCGAAAGGCGTGAATATGCTCCGGGAGGTAATCGCTTTCCTCCGGCGCGTCCTTGATGAAGTCGCTGGCTTTCTCGGCGGCGGATTTCAGGTCTTCCGCGGTGATATGCTCCTGAGGCTTTGCGATAAAGCTCTTTGCCAACTGGTAAAGCCCGGTGACTTGGTCGAAGGTCGGTATGCCGGTGGCCGCCGTCAAGGCAAACCCACCAGCCTTTCGCGCGAGCTTTAACCAGTCGATTCGCTTGAGAACCTTCTTCGCCGCCTCGGCCACCTTGGTGGACAATGGTCGCGCACGACGAAGTTCGTCGACAATGGTTTCAAGGACAACCGTCTTGGCGTCCTCGAAGCCTTCGAATGTCCAGCCGTTAAACCACAGGCAGACGACCCGGTCGTCGCCGGCAAACGATGCCTCCAGCATCTTGAGGACGCTCGATTTCCCTGCCCCCCAGTCGCCATGCACACCGATCGTGACTGGCACGTCGGGCGTTTTCCCGATCAGTTTGACGATCGTCTTCGCGATTGCGTCGTAGTACAGCAGATCAGTAGCTGTCTCCTGGTCGTTCAAAAACATGCGCTCCCCCTATTCGTCTCATCGCCGAGTCTTGCAATGACAACAGTATAGCGGGCTGATCTCTGTCCGAGTTGGTGGTCTCCCATCGCCAACCGGCGCCCGAAACCGGCCCTCGCCAATCCTGCCATCCCTCGTTTTTTCGTTGTTCAGTTTGCCGTCCGCAGATCCCGTGAGTGGGGTAGCCGATGCTGCACGAGAAGAACGACTGCCCCGCGCAAGAAAGACGATCCATCGGCACAGAAAAACCATCTGCGGCACGCAAAACATCGAACCGCTCGCGGGGGAAGGTGGTTGACATCCTACGGTTAGACTTCCTTGCCCGCGCAAATTGACCGACCAGTCTGGAGAACGAAACCCGTAGGTGCTAGCGCAATATGAAGAACGCAGGGTTCCATGCTTCGCGCAGAAAAATTCAAATGACCTGTTGGTTTTCTAAGCGAGAAGGCAGCCTCTTCCGCAACTTGAAGATGCAAGGTGTTGGCGAGCTGCGCAGGAAAAGCCCGCGTAACGACGCGGGTTAAATTGAATCTTGCGATTGCCCGGCGCAACCTGCGCAACCGTAGTCTCCTACGGTGAGCAATGTTGCGACCGGTCGAACCTGTATCGGCGCGCAACCATTGATTGCTACCACCGGTTAGCCCGGACAGTCGTGCCTTCTCGCGCGAATCCCTGCGCGTTGCCCATGCACCACGACGCAAAAAATTTCTTGTTCCGGTCAGTTCCTCTGTATTCCGCCCTGTTCCCGTGCCTTGCTTCACGCATGATTCGGGGTATTGACGATCGCCGGGAATTGTTTGCAAGATGGCACTCAGCCCGTACACCGGAGCGAGTCATGCCGATGGTGAAGAGCTTTACCCAGGCGCAATGGGACGCCGCCTCGCGCCGTCTCGATACGCTGCCGGTGAAGCCCGCGCATGAGCATCGCGTCAATGTCCGGGATGCAATCAGATCAATGCAGGCCCAGATCAGGAGCGCCCAGAAAAAGGGGTACACGCTGGAGGAAATCGTGCAGCAGCTTGCCCAGGATGGCGTCGAGATCAGCGCAAGCACGCTGAGATACGCGATGCAGCACGCGGCGAAAGAGAATCGACCTGCGCAGATAGAAGCGACCGCTGTGCAGAGGGCGACAACAGCAACACGCGCGAAGAAAGGTAGTCAGGAACGGTCATCACATACCGGCAACAAGCCTGCCGGGAAAACGCAGGATGGGGGAAGAGCGGTCGGTCAGCAGGGGTCAATGGTGATTCGGGATGCGTTCTCGTTCGAGATCACGCCCGATGTTGAAAACTTGTAGAGGGCTCAAATGGACACGACGATTCCCCCGATTTATCTGGTTGGCGGCAGCAAGGGCGGTGTGGGCAAGAGCTTTGTATCGCTTGCGCTGGCCGATTATCTCCAGTGTCAGGATATCCATGCCGCGCTGGTTGAAACCGACACCTCGAATCCGGACGTCATGAAGGCGGTTCAGGACGAGATGCATTGCGTTGCCTATAGTCTGGATGATGCAGACGGCTGGATTGGCCTCGTCAATTTCTGCGACGGACATCGGGACGCGGCAGTAATCGTCAATACGGCGGCGCGTAATCAGGCAGGTGTTGCGCGATTTGGTGCGATGCTGGCCGGTACGTTGGGTGAGCTTCAGCGCCGACTCGTCGTCCTGTGGGTGATTAACCGGCAGCGCGACAGTCTGGAACTGCTGCATGGTTTCAGCCGGACCTTCCCCGATGCGCTATCACACGTTGTGCGCAACGGGTACTTCGGCACGCCGGACAAGTTCACGCTGTATCAGAGCTCGGAGCTTCGCAAAACCATCGAGAAGAAGGGCAAGTCGCTTGATTTTCCCGAACTCGCGGATCGGGTTGCCGACGAACTGCGTGGTCAGCGTCTGTCGATACGCAAGGCTGTCGAGACGATGCATATCGGCGAACGGGCGGAGCTGCTGCGATGGCGCGCGCTGTGCGGAACGATGTTTGACAGGGTGACAGTCGATGGGTAACAGGCGGGGCAGGCCGCCGGATGAACTTGCCCGCCTGTTTCTCGACGTCACGGGCGAATTGCCCGACGACGCCAGTATCTTGCGGATGCGGCGGGTGTCGGGGGCGCTGAACCTGCGCGACAACGATGCGCTGTGGTCTGTGCTGGTCATGCTCGAATACTACGGACGGCTCTATGAGGTGATGCCGGAGCGCATCCGGCAGGCGGGCGCGGGCAGTCTCGATGCGGTACGGGCCGAGACGGGCACGGCGGTGGATGCGCTGATGGCGCAGCATCGCGACGCGCTCGCGCGCTGCAAGGCGACGATTGAACTGGCGGAGCAGATGATCAGCGAGCACGAAACGCGCTATCGGGCCGCGCTCGCGGAACTGAACCGCGCGGCGTTGACGTTGCTGTCGGAACGGGCCGCGAACCGGATTGCCCATGCAGCAGGCAACCGGCTCGTGGGTGCGATGGCTGTCGCGGCACGCGATCAGCGGCAACGGCTCGATGCAGCAGTGGCGTCGTATGAACGGGTTGCCGCACGGCGGTTCGCGAGGGTGTGTTACGGGCTGGCAATCGGCGGTCTGGTTGTGATGATGCTGGCCGGGGGCTTTGGAGGGCTGGCAGGTTGGTGGGCGAGCAGCCATTCTGTGCGGGCAGACGGTTCGCCGTCCGCCCGCACACCCTACACCTCATCGGTCTCGCCTTCCATGAACGCGGCGGCAGGGCGGAGCATGCCTGCTGCTGCGTCGTTCTGGTCGAAGGCAATCATCGGTGCCCGGTAGCCTTCACCTTCGGCGCGGGCGAGCGCCATCTCGTAGTGCTGCCCTTCGTTGTATTGCACGTCGGTCGCCTCGACGAACGTCAGATAGAGGTCGGGCGAGCCTTCGGCATTGGTGGCGAGCACGGTCAAGCGGATGTGGGTGGTCATGATGGTTTTCTCCGTTAGACAAGCAGACAGCAGGTACGGACCTGTCGCCCGTCTCGCCCCGTTGCCGGGGCGAGCGGTAGGGTCAGGCCACGCGCGGGCCAGATTGCGTGCCGTTCATGCCATCCGCAGTGGGGAAGGGCCACGGCGTCAGCGGACTGCTGGCGCCGGGAGCGGGTTCTGTGTCGGCAGGTGTGTTGTTGATGTGTTCCGTGCCGGTCCCGGCATCCGGTTCCGTGTGGCCGTCCTCACCCTCCGGCGTGTCGTTCCCTCCGTCCCCGGTATTGGCATCGTCGCTGTCGTCCTCATCGTCGTCGTCGTGGCTTTCCCACGAAGGCGTGGCCGGGACTTCGCGATCGGTGAGGATTTCCGGGACCCATGCGGCTTTCATGAGCCGCAGTTCAGCGGCGGCTGCCGCGTCGGTCTTCTTCATCTTGCCGAGGTCGGCGGCCACCTTCGGGGACACGGCGCTGGCGACGACCTCAGCGATGCGCGCCTTGCTGACGTGATCAAAATACGAGGTGCGCGTGGGCGTCCAGTACCGCGTCATGTCGAGGTTCAGGGCGCTCGCGAGCGCATTGATGGCATGAGGCTTCTCGTCACCCGCGATACCATCAAGCAGCGCGCCGGTGCAGAAGGCGAGCAGGTCGAGCAGGGTCGTGCCGGGATCCTGTTCAATCAGCCACGGCAGCAGGTCCGCGCGCCGCGCAGGGAGTTCGCGTCCCCACCGCTCGCGCTGTGTCTCAATGAGACTCCACGCAGTGCTCGTGGGCAGATCGTCCGCCGCGCTGAGCAGACCGTCGCGGTTGCTCGTGCAGGACAGTTTCAGGGCGTGCGGTGCGAACGAGACCCCGTACCGTTCCGGAAAGACTTCCGGAATCAGGCGTTGCAGGATGGCGGCGAGGGCGATGGTTGGCTGCGCGATCAGTTCCGCGTGAGCAGCGGCGGCGCGGTGCGCGGTGAGGCGCTGGCAGAGCTTCGCGCTGTGAACGGGCTTCTCCGCCACTTCGGGTTTCTCTTTCTCGCCGGATGCGCGTTCAGTTTCCGGCGTGCCGGTCACGGTCGCGCCCACCGCCTCCAGCGCCGCGCTGTTCTCACGTCGCACCAGACCCCGCGCGATGATCAGTTCGCCCTGCGGGCCGACCATCACGAATGCGCCCGCTTCGGCCATCTGCTGCACGTCCCATGTTTCCGCTCGGCTTTCGAGTGCGAAAATGGCCGCGTTGACCCTGTCGATTCCGGTTTCGAGCCGTTCGGCTTCCTCGTACGCGTTTTCATCATCCTCAGACAATGCTTCGAACTTTTCGGCCAGTTCATCCTGCTGCGCGGTGAGCGTGTCCATGTCTCGCCGTTCGTCGTCGGTGAAGGGGCGCTGCACAGGTTGCAATCTGCCGTAGCGGTTCAGTTCGAACACGTCGCGCTCGATACGCTGTTCGGTCCAGCCCCACCCTTCGATGCGGACTTCTTCGGCGGCGTCGTCGAGCTTCGCGGCGGCGAGGCGTTGCAACAGTTCGGGGTCGGCAATGTAACCCGCGTTTTCGTCGTCACTGAAGAGATCACGTCTCACGTAGCCGCCCGCTGCTTCGTAGGCGTCCAGCCCCACGAAGCGCACCAGACGGCTGCGGCTCGCGTCGATCTCGGTGCGTGTGATCGCCTGCCGCAGATAGTTGGGCTGACGTTGCCACTCGTTTGCTTCGAACCAGATACCCTCTTGCGTCTCGTGATCATCGGTGAGCGCGAGCGCCGAAAGCTGGTCGAGCGTGATGGCGTCCTCGCGCAGCAGGGCAAGCAGCTTTGGGGAGGCGCTGGCGAGCTTCATGCGCCGTTTGATCGTGATTGGCGCGGCGGAGAAAAGCGCGGCCACGTAATCGACGCTGCGACCTTCCTCGGCCAGCATCCGGTAGGCGCGCAGCACGTCGAACGGGTCGAGTCCTTCGCGTTCGCAGTTCTCGATCAGCGAAATGGCAAGGGCTTCGCCCTCGCTGACGATGCGCACCGGTACCGGATATTCGGCGGTAATGTGGCCCTGCTCGAACAGCAGATCGAGCGCGGCCTGTCGGCGTTGACCGGCACAGACGCCAAGCTTGCGATGTTTGCTGCGCGAGCCCTTTAGTTCGTGAACAATCAAATTCTGCAACAGGCCTTTTGCCCTGATGTTCGTGGCGAGCGAGTCAATGCCCGACAGCGGTTTCGTACGGGCATTGAGCGGCGAGCGCCGCAGGGCGGAATACGGTATGGTCACGACCGGCTGCTCGTTGCCGAAACTGGTTTCGAGCAGCGGCGCAGCATTGGCCGTCGCGTCGGTGGCGGTGGCGGTGTCGGCTTTGGCGGCGTTTGCGGTGTCGTTCATTTGCGTGTTGACTTCGGCTTGCATGATTCGCTCCAGATGGAAAAGTAAGGTTCCGGGTCACGGTGCTGCGGCTTGCCATCAGGGCTGACCCGGACAGGAGTCCTGATGGTATGAACCGGAGTTGGGCGGCAATAGGCTGCCGTCCGTGCCGTGCTTACGCCTTCATCTGGCGCATCGCGTCCGCGAGCATCCATAGCGCGCGGTTCAGTTTCACGTTCTGGTCGATGCCGGTGACGGGGCGGGTGGACATGGCGCGTCCGCTGCGCGAGCGCCCCTGCAGTCCGCCTTTTGTTAAAGACTCCTGAATGCGGTTAAAAACCGTCCAGAGGTCATCACGGCGGTCCTCGAAGCGGCGCACGTTCAGAAGCTGACTTTCCGTGATCGGGGCGGGCGCTTCCGCATCGGTCGGGTCGTAGCGCAGGGCGAGGGCCGAGCGGGCGAATGCGTGCTGTTCGTCACGGTTGAGTGTCACGGCGCGCATGCCGTCCTTCTGTTCCCGGATCAGGTCAAAGCCGTCGAGCACGTCGAACGCGCCATTGATGACGTTCTGCACGATGTTGCCCCTGTGCGGGACGCGAACCTCGCCGATGGTTTCGCCTGCAACCATGCCGTTCTGGCAGACGAAGCGATAGACGCCACCGAGTAGCTGGAATCCGCTGCTTCCGTCGTGCGAGTTGAGGAGGATGATTTCGTTGACGTCCTCGCCGGTAATCTCGCTTGCGGGGCGCATGCGGATCAGATGCCTGGTGAACTCGCGCCTGTCCTGATCGCGCACGCGGGTCTGGCAGACCATGAACGGCTGGAAGCCTTCGTTGCGCAGGCCACGCAGCACGTCGATGGTCGGAATGTAGGTATAGCGCTCGGAGCGGCTTTCGTGCTTGCCGTCCGCGAAGATCGAAGGGGCAACACGGCGGATCTGGTCGTCCGACAGCGGCGAGTCGGAGCGGAGCATCGGGGAGCCGTAACGGAAGGAAGAAGCGAGTTGCATGGCAGTCTCCAGAAAGAGAAACGGTCAAAAGGGTTGAACGGTGTTGCGCTGACCGGGCTCCAGGATTCCGCCCTGCTGCAGGGGGCAGGCTCGTCCCGGTGGAACCCGGGGTTGGCGTTGTTGCCGCCAGTCTCCTGAGTTCGCGCCCGTGCGACTGAAGGAGCCGGTAGCGGGCAGAGGTCAAGGAAAGAAGGCGAGGGAGGGGTGCGGGCAACACGGTCCCTCGCCCCTTGACGTCTGCCCGCTATCGGCTACGGTCGCGGGTGTCGGGCGGGAACGCTGGAGGCTGGCAGATGCCAGGCTGCGGGTCTGACCGGGCTTTACAGGGTTCAGGTGTTGCGTCAGGGGTTGAAGCCCGTCAGGGTCGAGACGCGATGCGCGGCTCGACGCGAAGCGCGAAAACCCGGCCTGCAGCGTGAGCGGAGGGAGACGCCCGGCTAGCAGGAACTTACGTGACGGGTGCAATTGCTGCAGTGGGTAAGCCGGCGAGTCGGTCACTCATCCCAGCGTTATCCCGGCGCCCGAGGCGACTGACCAATCTGGGGACAGGATAAGATCGGAATGCGCTAACATTCCTGCTACCGCCGGACGGCAAATCGGTTAGAACAAGTGGGCAAGGGAATCAGGATGCGGTCCGCACTGGACCGCCAGGGCAAGGTCTGGTCAGTCGAAGCGCTGCAGGCGCTTCACGACGAGCAACGGGGGGTTCCTGATCTTGTTTGCGATCACCTGCCGTGTGGATGCGCGGTGCGCTTTGTGCATCGCTACCAGCAGAACCGGTCCAACCGGATTGAGCCCATCGACGTACCGGCCTATATTGGGCTCACCAGCGACTCCGAACATATCGCCGGATGCCGGTATGACGCGCCGGGCAGGTTGACGGCCATTGTCGCGGACTCGGATCCGGATTTCATCAAGACACTCGAGACCGGAAAACGCGAACTGCGTCTGCTGGTCCTGCACAACGGTCTGCGTGGAAAGGGGCTGTCCGGTGCGACGCCGATGAGCACTGGTACGGCCACTGGAACGTCGGGTGGCAACACTGCGATCGATGTCACCCAGTCCGGGAAGAAGCTCTCCAGCTATCTGCGCACGACGTCCGATCTCGTGGCCTTGCGCGCGCTGTGTGAATCGGATGCGTTCCTGGCATCGGAACTGGTCCTGCGTTTTGGTACCCGGCGTATTGCGTGGAAGGAATTCTTCTTCGAACGGGAACGGTATGACGACGCCTGGGAGCTTGTGAGGGCGGGCGGGTCCAATGCCTTCCCCAATTGCACTGGCGGGTACTGTACGCACACACCACATTCCGGCACCGGGCGGAAAGTATAGAAACAGCTTTCTGAATTGCCACGCGCTGTATCGCAAAACCGACAATCCCGACCGGGTGGAAACGTTCGAAGTGAGCATTGCCCATGAAGACGGGAAATGGCTCGCCGACTTTCCAGTCGACGCCGACATCGTGATGTTCGGTATCTGGCGGGTGCTGGACCGGGTAGAGAAAGAGGGAAAGGACCCACGCAATCCTTCGAGGAGCGTCACGTATGTGACGCACAAGTTGATGCTTGAACCGAAATTCCGGCACCAGCTTATCTGCGCACGCGCTTAGAAGATGCGCGTTCGCCCAGCAGCCCGCATTGACGGGAACATGCGTTCCTGGACTCTTCAACGGAGGCAGACGGGCCATCACCGGCGGTCCTCCGCAAGGCTGTTACTGGTCCCCCACATTAAGTCGATGGCAAGAAAAAATGCCGTTGCGTTCAAGCTGCCCATAGATCATCAGGGCCAAGATAGCTCACGTCGAGGTGGCCGGGCTCCAGCGCCACAGCGGCGCGAACGAGCCCACGGCGGTTGGGATTGAGCGGATGGTTCAGGACACCTCGCAACAGGCCTTCGGCTGAGAGCACGACCGGTCGCCCGTCCGAATGATAGAGCGTCATGGGCGCGCCGGGGGGCGGCGGCACCCCTTGCCATTGGACTTGTGCCCGGTACCGGCGCTCGGTCCATGTCCGGCCATCGGGAGGGGCGAAATCACGCGTGAAGTCGAGCCACAGCGTTCTGGTTTCCGGGGTTGGCCATCCGGGTTGAGCGGAGAGGGCCGTGACGGCCGCCGATCGCAGCCAGGCACGGAGTTCCCCGCCAGTGGTGAATGTCGCGGCTGTGTCATTGACGGCCTTGATGGCGGCGAGTCGTGAGCTGAAGCCGGCCTGAATCAGGATGGAGGCAGAGCGATTCATTGTGCCGGTTTCCACCGCTGGTACAGCCAGACCGAGTTCATGGTCTTCCAGCGTGAGCCCGAAGTCACCGACTACATCACCGTTCGCAACTGCGCGTACCCGCACCGCTTCCATGGCCCACGGCAGGCGATAGACGAGGCCGCCTTCGATAAACTGGAGCGTGTCGCCTTCCTGCCCGGCGACGAGTCCGGCGAGCGGCTGTCCCAACAGCCAGGAGCGCAGAATCTCCCGCCAGTTGTCCGGAAACGGGTCGGGCGTGAAAGGATAAAAATTGAAGACGTGTTCGGCGAGCGCTGTGATTGCCTGGATGGCCGCCTCACCGTCAGACGCGAGCAGTGAGGCATTGGCCTGGACTAGCAGGTGATTGACGGTGGGCGCGACCGCATCGAGGGCGAGACCTGCCTCAAGGCCAAGACCGGCGAGGAAATAGCCTCGGCGGGCGACTGGCGTCGAATGCGCCCAGATGTACCGGCTGCGGGTCAGGAGCGAAGCTCGATAGGCTTGCCGGGAAGCGTCGTTCAGGCGCAACAGCCGCCTCTGCCATAGGGATGACTGCAGGATGGCATCCAGTGCCGCCTCGATGCCGTTGTCAGGGACGTCGACGTCGCCAATAAGGCCGAGTATCGCGGTGTCGAGGGTCGGGAGATTGCGTTCCCATTCCTTCAAGGCGCGTTCGCGCCTGTCGATCCTTTCGCCCACGACCTCGGGAAAGGTCCATGCATCCGCGTTGTTGACGACGTAGTCCATCAGGTGATTGAGGTCGCCCCCGACGCGTGCATGCATGCGCACGAGCAGGGCGGCGATAAGCTGGATAAGACCGCTTTCCATCTCGCGCGCGCCGAGGTCTTCGATCAGTTCTACCCATTCGCCGTGCTTCCTGTTCCGCACGTCCTCGAAAATCGGAAAGAGTATCAAGCCCTCGACATCGACGTAGGCACGTCCGGCGCGACCGATGACGTTCTTGAATTCCGAAACCTTGATCCGTTCGCCACTCCTGTAAAGCGAGTGAATGATGATGACGGTTGCCGAGAGATTGAGCCCCTGGGCGAGTGTGGGCGACGAGACAGTGACCTTCAGGACGCCTTCGCGTAGAAGCCGCTCCACTTCCTTGCGATAGGCCGTGGGCAGAGCGCCGTGGTGGAGTGCCACGCCGAGCCGGAGGCACTTTAGAAGATCGCTATCGACGCCGAGCCATTCCTCGCCGAGCGCGATGGCCGTTTGCAGTACAGCAGCGTCGACGTTGAGCAGGGACCGTAGCGCGCCCCGTTCATGCAGGTCGACGATCACCCCGGCAAACGGTTCGACGCTTCGCCGTTCGGGGCAATAGATAAGGACAGTCTGCCCATCGTCGACAAGCCGCCAGGCGGTGGCCAGGCTCAGCTCCCGTTGATCGTCCGGGAACAGCCGCGTGCGGATCCTCCTGGGCCTGACAAAGAGCGGCGGCGCGGTGCCGGTCAGAAAGCGGGGAACGAAGGGGCGCTCCTCGCCGACACGCAGGTTCAAGCGCGCGGAGGGGGCGTTCCAGATCACTTCGCCAAAGCGTAGGCGGGTAGGGCGCCAGTCGTGCTTGATGGCGCCACCAGGATGGTCGCGGCGCAGCCATGCGGAGAAATCCTCCAACTGGTCGCCATCAGGCAGGATGGCCGACAGGCATACGATCCGGCGTTGACCGGCGTCTGGCCGGCGAAGAAGGCGCTGGATCTGAACCTCGTAGCGAACTTCGCGCTCGCCAGGGCCAATCATATGTCCTTCATCAAACACAAGCAGGCCGACGTCGTCGAGCAGGGACGGGTCGTTCCGTAGGGCGAAGTCGAGTTTTTCGGGCGTCGCGACCACGATATTTCTTCCGCGTATCGCGTCTTCGTCGAATCCGGAAACTCCGATACTGCCGTAGAGTGCCGAGATGGTTTTTCCGAGCGGGCCAAAGGTGCGCTGCAGGGTGGTCTCGGTTTGCGCTGACAGGGCGCGTAGTGGGGTGATAAATACGACCCGGCGGTTCGCGGCCAGGCAGCGAAGAATGCAGAGTTCGGCGATGCGCGTTTTTCCCGCACTGGTCGGGAGCGACACGACGAGATCGTCGGTCTGGTCCACGGCGCGGGCGGCGGCCTCAATCTGGGAGGGCCAGAGGTCCACCTCGGCTTTCGGGCGGCATCCAAGCGATGCGATGAACAGTTCCCGGAGACTCGTCCAGTCGGGGGCGTCGCCGCCGGCAGGCTGAAGTGGCACCTTTTCATGGAAGCTGTTCGACCAGAGATCAGATAGAAGATGGATCGCGACACGATGCGACCACCACTGCGGCAGAAGATTGAGCTCCGCACAGATGCTCAGGCTTTCCCGGAGGACGCCAATGGCATGGTCGACGAGTTGCCGCTCACCGCGCTCCAGTGCGAGCAGGAACTGGGCAAGTGCGCCGAAAAAGCTGTCCGTCAGAGCAAGGTCGAGGCCCTCGAACAGAAAGTCGTGGCCATCGCGTTGCGCATCGCGCGCTAGGTTTTCCTGTCCAAGGCGTTCCCGAAAAAGGCCCACTATCCGGGCATCGGAACCTCGGCCGTCAAGACGAAAAGTGTAGACCAGGGTGCGGAGCGTGGTGATATCTCGCCGCATGAGGAGCGCGAGCGCTCGTTCGACCGGCGAGAAGTTCTCGTCGGTGGCGACTATGGCGAGCAGCGAATAGGAGCGGGCCGACAGGTGGGCAAGATGGTAGCCGGCGGCCGCCATGACGAAGTGAAAGTCCCGATCCACTTCCAGGCGGTTGCCTTTTGCCATGACGGCTTCAAGGGCGGTCGCCGCCTGTTCAAATGCCAGACGGGCCTGACCCGGATCGCCGTCCATTTCCAGGAGGCGCAGCCCGAGGTTAAGGAGGGCGTAGGCGTAGCTGTGAAGGTCGAAGCTGAGCTGGGGCGAAAAGGCAGGCGCGTCGGCTGGCAGGATGCCGTCCCGCCAGATCATCGCACGCGCCTGGCCACGCGCGATCAACCGTCCGCGGAACCCGGCGGCCGCGGCGTCGGTGATGGCTTGCCCGATTGCGTCAGGGTTAGTTGGCATTGGCGATCACTTGTGCGTAGACGGCGCCGACAAAAGCGGCGTGCCCCGCGACGTGGAGGCCGATGCCCCATTGCGTAATGGGACCGGGATACGCCTGAAGCGACTGCTCCAGTAGCGCTTGTGGTGCGTTACCCGAAAAGGTGAATAACAGGTGGCGCACGCTTTCGACCGGGATCCCGTGTCGGAGCAGCGCGTCGTCGATCGCGTCTGCCAGGGGGAGATCCCCGAGCTCGAGTAGCCTCGCTGATATGAAGGAAAGCGCGTGGGCGGATGGAAGTCCGCCATCCTTGTCGAGGCCGGCTCGCGCTTCTGTCAGGGTCTGCGCACGCAAGTCGATCCGGCTCTTGGCCTCTGTTTTCAGGAAGCGAAGACGTTGGGTCTCGGGATCCAGAATCATGCCGATGACGTCGTCACCGCGCATCGCCATGTCACGATGATCTTTCCAGCGAAGCCGCTTTATGGGAGCGCGATAGCCGCTCTGGGCGTTGATCCATTCCGTCGCATAGATCTCACCGAGGTCTCCCGATCTGATTTGTGGCGCCTGGGGCAGCAGGTCCGTCACCATTCCGGCAGCCCCGGCTTTCCCCAGGCGTGCCAGTGCGCGGGCCACGCGCTCTTCCGCCGCGTAATGACCAGGGATGGCCGCTGCGGTCAACTGGATCCCGGTGGGAATACCTGCGGGCCTGCCGGTGATCACGCGGACATGGTGATTTCCCAAGGGCGTGTCGACAGAATCGCACCAATCGTTAAACTGAACCACGCTGCCCCCTTTCCGGCTCAGTTTGTAAAGAGGTCGCGCACGCGCAGGAAGGGTGCGCCAGTTTCGGCGGCACCGCGAACCTTGCGGGCGAGAACCTCGTCGAGTGCGATTTCGCGGTTGAGCATTTCATAGATGTCGTAGCCGTCCATGCAAATGACGCGTTTGCCCCGGCCGAAGGCAGCGAGGCCTTCCTCGGTGAAGCCGCTATTGCTCACAAAGAGGCCTCGGGTCCACGCTGCCTTCTGCTCGATTTTTCCATGAAAAACATGAAGCTCGGCAACTCCTAAAGGTTTTCCGTGCCACTTCGCTTCGACCAGGTAGGTCTCATTGCCGAACTGGAAGCTGCCATCGATCTGTTCGCCCCGAAGGCGAAACGGGTCCTGGGGGCACAATCCATAGACGTCAAACAGATCGCGAAGGAACTTCTCGAATGCATAACCGCGTGTATGCGGGTCAAGCGCTGTCATGCCTAGCAGATCACCCTTGATCTGGGCGATTCTTGACTTGTTGATGATGGGGCTGCCTGGCGGTGCTGAAGAAGCGTTGTCCGGACGTCCACCCAACTGACCGATAAGCGAGCGCAGCTTTTTGCCTGCGTCCTCAATTCTTTCCGGTTCGCTGGCGCGGGCGCGAAGAGCCTCGCGATACTCCCAGAGAGCATTGAGTGTCCGGACGACGGTCGGTTTGTCGACATTCTGGAGGAAATAGCGAAGGCGCTTCGCCTTTGAATTGCCACCCTGCGCGTAGCGTGGGTCGTCGATATTGACACCCAGCTCGCTCGCGAAGAACTGAGCGAAGGTGCGATCGGAAAAGTTCAAAACGTAGCCACCGCTCATGTCGAACAGGTCATCGATCAACATCATGTCGATGGCGCGGATGTTGGTCATGCTTTTTCTTTCCCAGTGGGTTGACTGCCTCGATCCGTCGGAAACCCTAAACCCCAAGGAACATCATCCGACGTCAGCCAAAACGGGTATCCATTATAGACAATGCATGGGGGCTACCCGCTGGGAGCGAGGAATACACATCTACTTCTTTGAGCGTGGCAAGTAATCTACCGGGGGTGTCTTCGGGCCGGCCAGCGCGGGCAATCTCCGTTGCCAGGCTGTGACATCGAGGCCACTCCGGGATCGTTGTACTTCTCGTAGCATTTCAGTAGCGGATCGCGAAACCCTGTTGTGCAGGCATAGCCGACGAGCATTCATGTCCCTCAGCAGTTTGCATGCTTTGGCCGGTAGGCAAGGACCGAAGGGCTCATCGTGACGCCGTCTGGATCAGTCAGGCGTACACTCGATGCCTGGTTTCACGTCCATCCAGTCACGACTGCCTGGATGGGCTCACTCCTGCCGCTTTATCCTCGCGGGCATTTAAACAGACGACATGTCTGGCCTGCGACAACAACGTAGATCCAGGGAAGACATGCAACGATGAGCAACGAGAGCGAACCGAAGAATCGCGAACCTTCGGCAGAAATGCTGAGCGAATTGGCCGCAGTTATAGCCGAGATGACACGGTTGGTTTCGCGGACTGAGTCAACCACCAGCCAGCGCATCGGCGCCTGGGTGATAGGAGTGACCGCGTTCGCTGAACTCGCGGGCCTTGTGGTCGTGGCTTTTCTACTCCGCTCGCAAGTGGCGGCGGCGATGGTTGTGCCTGGCGGTGCCCGCTGGCTCGCGGGGATGATCATGGCAGCCATAGCGACTACCGGTTTGATCCTGTTTTTAGTCAGCACGATACCTTCGCTGCTAGCGATCAGGAGAGATCCGTTTGGCGCGGTGCTCCGTGCCGTAGATACTGACATGAGGGAATACGCTCACTTCCTCGCGTTGCTGGCGAGCTATCCGAAATCGCTTCTTGAATACGCATTGATGCAGTACCGGTTTCATCGCGACGCGTTCGAGACTCGAATCGCGCTGACGAGCGGCGATCTTAAGAAGATCGGACTGTTTCCGGCATGGCTGGCTGTCACTGCTGGTGCCCAGAAGCTCACCACCACTGACAATCCATGGCTTTGGATGCCGGTCGTGCTGGCGGGCTGCTTCTACCTGCTGGCGTTCGTTTTTTCTGACAAACCTCAGCAGATGAGCAGGGTTGTCTCGTTGCTTGAACATGTCATGTCGTACTACGACGACTATTGCTGTGATGGTGAAACGGATGCTTCGGCGCCGACCACCGGGTTGCCAGTACAGGGCAGGTCCCGAGCCAGGCGAAGGGGCGCTCTGGTTGTTCAGCTCGCGCCAGATCCACGATGGCCTTTTGCTGGCGGAGGCATAGTCGCCGGGAAGTCGTGGTGGCGGGATCCGCAGGGAGGCGATAAATATACCCAAAAAACAAATCAATCGGGCTAATGCGCGCTTAGCTGCCCGAGTTACCTGGTAGCGCCGTAGACTGGCGGTTTGATCGTGTGCGATCAATGGTTACCGCCGTTGGCTGAAGGGCCAGTGCACTATGTCGAAAAATGGATAAGCGTCCCTTGTCACGGATGGAGCATGCACGACGAATTCCAGCTTGATGTGGTTGCGCTCGCCGACGTGTGGGCACTTCGCGATGAGATCCTCCGCGCCGGCCTGCCGCCCGGCGACAGTATGTACGCGGGTGATCAGAGTGCCGACACTCTTCACGTTGGGGCGTTCAGTCATGGGCACCTCGTGGCGGTGAGTTCGATCTGCCGTGACGTTAGCGGCGAGCGCAACACTCACGTATGGCGCCTTGGCGGCATGGCCGTCAAGCCCGAATGTCGGAACTGCGGAGTTGGCACGACGCTCGCCAGATACTGCATCGCATATGCCAAACGCTCCGGCGCCGAACGTGTATGGTGCACAGCCCGGATTAGCGCGTTGACTTTCTATCAGAATCTTGGCTTCTCTATGATCGGTGAGATCTGTTCGCGAGCCGATATCGGAGAAGAGAGATTCGTCCGAATGGAGTTGGCTTTTCCAAGCTGACGGCTTATGCATGAAGGAGATCGACGGTGAAGTTGGCGTCGCGGGGAGGCAATGCCATGCCATGAAGCCGGCATAAACAGCTACCGTTTTCCACGGAGTTGCGCTGTCCCGGCATCACTTTCGGGCATCGCACGGCGAGTACCTTTTGGCGCCGCGGCGCGGATATGCGCGGACGTTCCCGGATTGCCTTCACGATCGCTGTCTGAATTCAAGTCGATGGCGTGACGGCGGTATTCAGGATCCAGGCAGAGTCAGCCAGCTTGCTTCGCGATCTGGAGTTCCAGTAAAGTCGCCTCGCTTCTTCTGGGCCATCGGCCACGACTACTCGGACATACCGCTCGCTGCCCTTGAGTTGGCAGCGAGGGGCTGAGCTTCCCGGTATGACCGGCGCGGCCAGAGCGAATTGAAACGGGTGCGAACGCTTCGTTATCTTGCAAGGGGAACGACGAATCGGGATCTGGCCGCTCTTTCAGGTGATGCAGTGCAGTGCTTTATCTCGTTGCGCGGGAAGCAGTCGATCCCGGTGGGTGGCAGGTCTACTTCAAACAAAGCGTCTGGAGGGGCAATCTGGGGTTTCTGGCCAAACATTCACAAAGGCACTGGCAAAGCTTTTCGAAGGCGGACTTCATAGGGTGGGCGGCTGAACTTTGGTGCCGAAAATCACCCGATCGGCCGCGATTGTAGCCAGTGGCGGCCCGGGATGCCGTGGAACTAACCTCGCCGCCTCACCCGAAGGCTGTATTTTGGTGTCCACGCAGAACGGACCTACCCGAGCCAATACTGCTGGCTCAGGTAGGTCATCCCAGCCTGAACATCAGCACTCGGAGACTTGAAGGAAGCAGTTCCCCTACATAAACAGGCGGTAATCGTACGAGTGGTCTGAGAAGCGATCGAGAAGTGCGCCGATCTTCGCGACGCGCCGAGACGTCTCGATTGTTGCCGGAAGTTGCCCGTAAAGGTCGAAACTGTTGAAATTCATTTTCGACAAGCCGAGAACTTCGTCGGCAATGGTCATCAAATCGGTCGTGCCCGCATGACGGCGAATTACCAAGGGGGCTGGGATTCGCCGCTTGCCCTGGAAATAGTGTCTTCTGGGATTTAGAGCAGTAGATGCGCCGTGGACCCACAATAGAGCCGTGAGATCGTCGATGACCACTGTCGTTCCCCGCCGTATGGGATAGTTGTCGATCTCGAACTTTCCGTCGGAGGTCGGATGAGACGCCACATACCGTAGCGTGTCGTCAACGAAGATCTGCAATAGCTCTACGCACGCAACCCCCTCAAGTC
>NZ_BAYD01000066.1 GCF_000685075.1 Paraburkholderia oxyphila NBRC 105797 | reverse complement strand
CAACGCTTGCGGCCCGCCGCGAAAACAAGGAAATGCCAACACCCGATAATTCACAAAAAGATAGTGCATAGTGCAGGATCACTTATCCATAATTTAAAAAACGATCTCAAATCATAGAAAAATCGCGTATAACTTTAAAACTGTGCGAAGCACGCAATCAAGAATAATAAAATTGATTTTGAAAATTGCAACACTTCAGACAGCACTGTCTCAGTAGAAAAATTCTGCCAATCGACACAACCGATACAAGCGGTTCAGGCAGCCAATGCCAGCCTCTGCAACACCGGAATCATCTCCGAAGGATCAGGCCGCTGCGTATAGTCAGGATTGACTTCCGAATACGCAACGACGCCATCCATACCGATGACATATCGCGCCGGCATCGGCAGGGTCCAGCCCGGGTCGCCTTTGAACGCAGGCAGATCGTTCTTCCATGTCGCCCGAGCACTACGACGTGACGTTCAATGTGAACATGCGCGGGTTGATTTTTACTGTGCAAAAGGCGCTGCCGCTGATGCGCGCGGGCGCGAGCATCGTCCTCACCAGCTCGGTTGCCGGCGTGAAGGGGTTTGAGCGGCGACGGCCAAGACGCTATCGGCTTCCTTTCTCGAAAAATTGCGTTCGGATCGGGCGTTTTCCATATATGGAAAAAAACTCTGGTGTATGGGAATTAATTGACCTTCCGCGAAGCGCGCTCGTATAGTCCCCGTGAACTCTGCAAGTCCGCGGGGACTTCAACGAACGAGGATGTCAACTTGCGCCATTACCAGAATTTTGCCGACAACCACTTCAACGATTCGGCCCGAGTGCCTTCCATCGAGGTCTTCAATCCCGCAACCGGGGACATCGTTGCCGCCGTCGACAGCGCGAGTCCCGAAGGCGCGGATCTGGCCGTTCAGTCCGCTGCCGCCGCACAGAGAAAGTGGCGGCGCATGCCTGCCGTCGAGCGCGCGAAAGTCCTGTACCGGCTGGCCGACGCGCTGGTTGCCCGCGCCGACAGCATCGGCCAGGCGCTCGCGCTCGAGTCCGGCAAGAGCCCCCAGCACGCACGCGCCGAAGTGCTGTACGCGGCCGAAGTCACGCGCTATCACGCGGAGTGGGCGCGCCGCATCACGGGCGAGATCATCCCGAGCGACAACGTCAATGAGAACCTGATGTTGTTTCGCGAGCCGATCGGCGTCGTGGTCTGCCTGATTCCGTTCAATTCCCCCGTCTATACGCTGATGCGCAAGCTCGCGCCGGCGCTCATCACGGGCAACACGGTGGTCGTCCGGCCGAGCAGCTACACGCCGTGCTCGGCGCTGGAGATTGCCCGCGCCGTGCAGGACGCGAACGTCCCGGCCGGCGTCATCAATATCATGGCGATGAGCCATGTCGTGGCGGAACAGATCTGTACGCACCCGAGCGTGGGCATGATCACGTTGACGGGGAGCGTCGGCGCCGGCCGCAAGGTTCTTGAATATTCGCAGGTCAATATCGCGAAGGTGGCGCTCGAACTCGGCGGCAAGACACCCGCGATCATCGAGCCCGACGCGAATCTCGAGCAGGCGGCCGCCGATATCGTGCGCTCCAAGACCACCAACTGCGGCCAGCTTTGCACCGCGGTCGAGCGTGTTTACGTGCACGAGGAAGTCGCATCGAGGCTCATCGGCCTGCTGCGCAACCGCATGCGCGAGCGCCAATGGGGCGATCGCAGCAAGAACCACGACTGGATGGGGCCGCTGATCCACGACAACGCACGCCTGCATATTCACCAGATGGTGGAGCGCGCGATCGACGACGGCGCGGTGCTCGAGTGCGGTGGCGCGATTCCGGAAGGCAAGGGCTTCTTCTATCCGCCCACGCTCCTCACCGGATGCCGGCAGGACATGGAGATCGTCCAGGAAGAAACGTTCGGCCCGGTACTGGGTGTCGTGACCTATCAGACGCTCGATGAGGCGCTGGACATGGCAAACGATCACCAGTTCGGCCTTGCCTCGATGATCTACAGCGAGAACCACCGCACGATCATGCGCGTCGCCAACGAGATCGAGGCGGGCGAGTGCTACGTGAACCGTATTCCCGACGATCCCTATCAAGGCCACCACGGCGGCTGGAAGCGCTCGGGCATCGGCGGCGACGATGGCCAGCACGGCATGCTCGCGTTCACGCAGACGCGCCTGGTTGTCGTGCCCTACTGAGCCGTAACGTGAAGTCGGACTGAAAGCCCGGCGGGGCGTACCACCGCGAGCTGCGGTTCGTCCCCGAAAATCGGCGGGAGTGCCGCATATCGTCTGGACTACAAAATAAATAGAGAGGAAACCACCCGCCAAAGCAGCACGTTGTCCCAGCTTGTCATGCAATCCCGGTCCAGCGGACCGGGCACACGATACCAAACGAAGGAGACGCCATGACTGTAACAATCGAAACGCCCGAGCGGACACGGGCGCAATCCGCGACACCCGGTTCCCCGTTGGTCCGCTATTTTCAGCTGGCCGTGCTGACGCTCGCAGCGGGTGCACTGTATCCGCTGCTTTATCTGCGGCAGAATTTTGAAAATACCCTGCTGCAGGCATTCCATATCACCGTCGATCAGCTCGGCGAGCTCTACTCGATATTGGGCATCGTCTACGTGGTCACCTACATCCCGAGCGGATGGCTTGCCGACCGCGTCAGCTCGCGCTGGCTTGTCGTGTTCTCTCTTGGCGTCGTGGGCCTGCTCGGTCTGTGGTTCGCGACCTTTCCCGAGCCTTCGATGCTGCGCTGGATCTTTCTGGGCTGGGGCGTCGCGGGCGGGCTGACGTTCTGGTCGGCCATCCTGCGCGCCGTCAAGCTGCTGGCCACGGAGCGCGAACAGGGCCGCTTCTTCGGCATTCTCGACGGTGGCCGCGGACTCACGGAAGCCGTGCTCGCCTCGATCGCCGTGGCGATCTTCGCCCGCTACGCGAGCCTCGCCCCGCAGCTTTCGCTGCGCCCCGTGATCCACATGTACGCGTACACGTGCCTCGGGATCGGCGTGCTCGCCGGGTTGATCCTGCCGAATGACCGCAACCGCACGCGTGAATCCGCCGGCGCGGGGCAGGGCCGCTCATCGGCCATCGGCGACTTCGTCACGCTGATCCGCATTCCGGAAATCTGGCTTATCAGTCTGATCGTGCTTGCGGGCTATCAGTTGCTGTGGGCGACGTTCTCGTTCTCCAGCTACATTCAGGAACATTTCTCGGCGTCCGCCGTGCTCGCGGGCGAGCTGACCGTCATCAAGCTGTGGATGCGCCCGATCGGCGCCATTGGCGGCGGCTTCCTCGGCGACCGCTTCTCCAACGTCAATGTGCTGGGCGGCGGCATGCTCGCGGCGGCTATCGCGTGGCTGCTGTTCGTGCTGGTGCCCGCGTCGGTGCCCATGTGGCTGCTGGCTTGCTGCATCGTGGTGCTCGGCCTGATGACCTATTCGGTGCATGGCCTGTACTGGGCCATCATCGACCGCTGCCATGTGCCGGCGCGCGTGACGGGGCTGGCCATCGGCATCATTTCGATGATCGGTCTTTCGCCGGACGTGTTCCTGCCGATGATCAGCTCGGCCATTTCGCACCGCTTCCCGGGCGTGCTGGGCACCCAGCTCTACTTCGTGTATATCGGCGTGTGTTGCCTCGTTGGCAGCGGCCTCGTCTATGTCTTCAAGAAGCGCACGGAACACTACCGCTTCCCGGTCCGCTGATTGGCGGTGCAGCGCGACACGATTCAACTGCTCTTAGTTACAGGAAATACGGATGAAAATCACCTCGCTTGAGACCTATGTCGTTGCCGTGCCGCCCCCGTATATCGGCGGCCGTTACTGGATCTTCGTGAAGCTGAAGACCGCCTGCGGCATCGAGGGGGTAGGCGAAGTCTACGCGGCGAGCTTCCATCCGGGCGTGATGGAAGCGGCGATCGCCGACGTCTACCAGCGCTACCTCGAAAACCACGATCCGCATCACATCGAGCGCTTTTTCCGCGAGGCCTATTCGAGTGGCTTCACGCAGCGTCCGGATCTCACCATGATGGGGATCGTGAGCGGCCTTGAAATGGCGTGCTGGGACATCATCGGCAAGGCGGCGAACAAGCCGGTCTACGAGCTGATTGGCGGCAAGGTGAATGAGCGCCTGCGTTCCTATACCTATCTCTATCCGAAGACGGCCGATGGCGAGTATAGCCACGACTACGAGGACGTCGAGCTCTCGGTGCACTGCGCCGAGGAGTATGTGAAGCAGGGCTTCACCGCGATCAAGTTCGACCCGGCCGGTCCCTACACCGCGTACTGCGGCCACCAGCTCAGTCTCGACCTGCTGGAGCTCTCGGCGACGTTCTGCAAGCGCCTGCGCGAGGCCGTCGGCACCCGCTGCGATCTGATTTTCGGCACGCACGGCCAGATGACGCCCTCGGCCGCGGTGCGGCTCGCGCGCTACATCGAGCCCTATGACCCGCTGTGGTTCGAGGAGCCGGTTCCCCCTGGCCAGTCCGAAGCCATGGGGCGCGTCGCACAGAAGACCAGTATTCCTGTGGCTACCGGCGAGCGGTTGACGACCAAATATGAGTTCTTCGACGTGCTGCGCAACAACGCGGCTTCGATCCTGCAGATGAACCTCGGCCGTGTGGGCGGGATTCTCGAAGCGAAGAAGATCGCGAGCCTGGCTGAAGTGCACTACGCGCAGATTGCGCCGCACCTCTACAACGGGCCGATTGGCGCGGCCGCGAGCATCCAGCTCGGCGTGGCCTCGCCCAACTTTCTGATCCAGGAAAGCATCATGCGCTGGGAGGGCTTCCACGCCGAGATCCTCAAGAAGCCGATCGTCTGGGAAGACGGCTACATTATTCCGCCGACGGAGCCCGGCCTCGGCGTCGAGCTCGACATGGATGTCGTCAAGGCCAACATGCCGTACACGAGCCGCCGCCTGCATTTGACCGTCTCGACACAACCGTTCGACGTGAAGGCCGGACCGTCCGATAGCTGGAAGGCGCGCTACGCCGTCGACAAGGAATAGGCGCCAGGGATGGATGCGAAGGCCTTTGACTACATCATCGTGGGCGCCGGCTCCGCCGGCTGCATTCTCGCTGACCGCCTCAGTGAATCGGGCCAGTTCCGGGTGCTGCTGCTCGAGGCCGGCAGCGCCGACAAATCCATGTGGCTGCGCATGCCGCTCGGGTTTGCGAAGCTTTTCTATCACTCGAAGTACAACTGGCGCTATCAGACCGCACCGCAGCGAGAGCTGGCGGGCCAACGTGTCTACACGCCGCGTGGCAAGGTGCTGGGCGGCTCGGGTTCGATCAACGCGATGATCTACGTGCGCGGCCAGCAGGAGGATTTCGACGACTGGGCCGCGCAGGGCAATCCCGGCTGGGGCTGGGACGACGTGCTGCCCTGGTTCAAGCGGCTGGAATCGCACTACGCGGGCGATTCCGAATGGCATAGCAGCAGCGGCAAGATCCGTATCACGCGGGACCCGGTGCATCCGATCTGCGAGTCGTTTTTCGAGGCGTGCAGCGCACTGGGCCATCGCTCGAACGATGATTTCAATGGCGCGCGGCTCGACGGGTTCGGCGTCTATGACATCAACACCCGTGACGGGCAGCGGGATTCGTCGTGCACCGCATACCTGCACCCGGCCATGAAGCGTTCGAATGTCGTTGTGCAGACGGACGCCCTCGTGGAGCGCGTGCTGTTCGACCGGGACCGCAAGGCGACCGGTGTTGACGTCCTGATCAAAGGCCGCCGCCAGCACTTCGCCGCGCGCCGCGAAGTGATCCTTTCAGCCGGCGCCGTGGAGACACCGAAGCTGCTGCAGTGCTCGGGCGTTGGAAACGCAGCGCTGCTGACGCGGCATCAGATTCCCGTGGTCCACCATCTCCCCGCGGTTGGCCAGAACCTGCAGGACCATCTGTGTGCGTCGTACTACTATCGCGCCAACTGCCCGACGGTGAACGACGAGGTGCGTAGCCTGCCGCAGCAGGCGCGGGCCATGTTCGAGTACCTGTTCCGGCGCAAGGGGATATTCGCAACGACGGTCAAGGCCGGTGGTTTTTTGCGCACCGATCCCGCGCAAAAAGCCCCCAACGTGCAGCTGTACTTCAATCCGCTTTCGTATGTCCTGCCGGAATCGGGTGGCATGCCGCGCGTCGAGCCGTACTCGGGCTACACGATCTTTTTCGCGCCGTGCAGGCCGACCAGCCGCGGCAGCATCGAGCTGACCAGCGCCGACATTCACGTCGCGCCACGCATCGATCCCAACTACCTGTCGACTGAACACGATCAGGCCGAGGCGATCGCCGGCAGCAGGCTCGTGCGCGAGCTCGCGGCAACGTCCTCGCTCAAACGGGTGACGGCGGAAGAAGTGCGCCCGGCGCAGACCGTCTCCGACGACGCCAGCATGTTGCAGTTCTTTCGCGAGCAGAGCGGCTCGATCTACCACCTCTGCGGCTCGTGCGCGATGGGCAGCGATACGGAGCGCACGGTCGTGAACAGCCAACTGCAGGTGCATGGTTTGACCGGGCTGCGGGTGGTGGACGCCTCGGTATTCCCGAACATCACCTCGGGCAACATCAATGCACCCACGATGATGGTGGCGGAAAAGGCGGCAGACATGATCCTGGAGGGCGCTGCCGCCTGAAGCAGCAGGCAGGAGACAATTTTTACAAGTTAAAAGACCATGAAAAAAGACCTGAATAAATATCATTTAGCCATACTAACGTCTTTGCTGGCGGGGTTGCCTGCGGCAAGCCAAGCCCAGAGCAGCGTGTCGCTATACGGGATAATCGATGGAGGCGTCACGTACTTGAACAACTCCGGCGGCGCCCATGTCGTGAAGTTCGACGATGGCGTTTCGTGGGGGAACCGGTGGGGCCTGCAGGGTACTGAAGATCTCGGCGGCGGCCTTTCGGCGGTGTTCGTGCTCGAAAACGGCTTTCAACTGGGCAATGGCACGCTGGCGCAGGGTGGGGCGGAATTCGGGCGTCAGGCGTATGTCGGGCTCAGCAACGCATGGGGCACGCTTTCGCTGGGTAACCAGTACGACATGACGCGGGAGATCATTTCGAACTACAACATCTCCGGATGGGCGAGCGGCTACGCGATCCACCAGGGCGACTTCGATCGCGTCAACGGCGACCGTCTCCCGAACTCCGTGAAATTCATGTCGAAGGAGTTCGCGGGGTTCATGTTCGGCGGCATGTACTCGTTCGGCGGCGTGGCGGGCGACTTCCACCAGAACAGCGCGTGGAGTGCCGGTGCGCACTATGCGAATGGCGCATTCACGATCGGCACGGCCTACACGCAGCTGAACAACCCCCACGGCATCTACGCGTTCGACCCGTACGCAATGATAGGCACGAGCACATTCCTCGGCCGCCCGACGATCAGTGTGGATCCGGCAACGGGAGCGGTGACCGACCTCTATGCGAGCACCCCATTTCCTGTGGACAAGCAGGGCACGTTCGGCGTCGGTAGCAGCTACGTGATCGGCAACGTGACGCTGATGGGCAACTTCACCTATACGACCATCAAGGCGTTTGGCGACTCGTCGCACATGAAAGTGGCGGAGGGCGGCGCCAACTGGCAGGTCACGCCAGCGTTCAGCGCGATCGGCGGCTACCAGTACACGAACTTCGAGGGCCATCACTGGAACCAGCTTTCGGCAGGGCTGCACTACCTGCTGTCCAAGCGCACCGATGTCTATCTTTCCGGCGACTGGCTGAAGGCATCGAGCGGCGTCAATGCGGTGATCGGCTACGCTTTCACGCCATCGACCACGACGACCCAGGCCGACGTGCGTATCGGCATGCGCCATTCGTTCTGATCGGTCGGGATATTCCCGTGCTTGCCTGGAGGCAGATCTTTACCGGACTCGGGTAAAGGCTGGCCTCCGGTTCAGCGAGTCCCGGTCAAAGCCGATAGAATGATTGCCGATGAACGCGCCCGATCCCTTACCCGAAGAGAAGTCGAAAGCCCCCGCCGTGGACGGGGCACTGGACATTCTTGAAACGCTGGTCCAGTCCACCTGGCCACTGACCCTTTCGGAGATCGCCGAGCGCGTGGGCCTCCCCGTAACGAGTTGCCACCGCATTATCGGCACGCTGCTGCAGCGGGGGATGGTGGTGCGCGACCTGCAGCGCAGGAAGGCGTATTGCGCGGGCGCCAGGCTCTTTCAGATGGCGTCCGCGGCCTATCTCCAGCAGCCGATCGTGCCGCTGTTCCACCCCATCGCCGACGTGCTGAAAAACGAACTGCACCAGGGCGTGAACCTGAGCGTGCAGGCGGGCTCGCACGCGCTCGTGGTTGCCCACGTTGCGTGGCCATTTGCCGACACGTTCGGTGTCTACGTGGGCCTGTCCGACGTGCTGCATCAGTGCGCGTCCGGCAAGGCCATGATGAGCATGCTGCCCGCGAACGTGCAGAAGCACTACTGGAGCGAGTTCATCTCGGGGCGTGCCGTGCACGGCGCGGCTGCGCCTGTGAGCGTCGACAAATGGATGCACGAGCTCGCGGAAATCAAGCGCGTCGGCTACGCGTTGAGCCGCTCGGACCTCGGCCCCAGTGTTTGCCATCTTGCGGCGCCGGTGCTCAACCGCCGTGGGGAACCGCTGGCCGCCATGGGCGTGTCGTTTGCCGCGCAGCACGACGTGCGCCCCTACGTCACGCCGTTGATCCAGGCAACGTGGCAACTGTCGTCACGGCTCGGTTAGCGATCCTGAGCGTTACCGAAGCTCGATCACGAACGCATTGGCCCCACGCGCCACAATGCGCGCAGGGCCTGTTTTGCCGGCGCCAGCGGATCAAATCAACGCCTTGCCTATGGACGCACCGCCGTCGACAAAGAGCGTCTGCCCGGTGATGAATCCGGCGTCTTCGGAAAGCAGGAAAGCGATGGCGGCGGCGATCTCGTCCGGCGTGCCGAAGCGTTGCATTGGCACGCTCGAGAGATAACGCTTTTCGCCCGCGCTTCCAGGCGGGTTGTTGGCGCGAAAGAGCTCGGTCACCGTCGGGCCCGGCGCGACGGCATTTACCGTGATCCCGGTTGGCGCGAGCTCGAGCGCCCATGAGCGCGCGAAACTCACGAGCGCGGCCTTCGCGGCGGCGTAGGCGGTGCGTTCGACCGCGCCGAGCACGGTGAGGCTCGCAATGTTCACGACTCGCCCCCAGCCGCGCGAGCGCATGCCCGGCAGGATCGTCTGCATGGCCTGAAGCGCGGGATGGAGATTGACGGCGAGCACGCTGTCGAGATCGTCGAGTTGCACTTCGCCGATCGCCTGCGGACGCACGAGGCCCACGTTGTTGACGAGGCCGTCGAAAGCGTAGCGGCTGGACAACTCATGGAGCGCCTGCTCCGTGGCCGCGCGGTCGGCCAGATCGACGCTCACGAGGTCGCCGGGAAAGTCCTCGCGATGCCGGGCGAGGCCCACGACCCGATGCCCCGCCTTCGTGAGCCGGTGCGAAAGCGCAAGCCCGATGCCTTTGGTTGCGCCGGTCACGAGAAAGGTTCGAGCGTTCATGCCAGCGCTCCCGATGCACGCTCGGCGGCCTGGCGCGCTGCGGAGGAGGGCGAAGCCGTGCTCGAAGCGATCGGATAGTCGATATACCCGCGCGCGTCGCCGCCATAAAACGTCGTCCGGTCGTAGCGATTGAGCGGCATGCCCGTGCGCAGGCGCTCTGGCAGGTCCGGATTGGCGATGAACATCCGGCCGAACGCGACGAGGTCGGCATGGCCGTCGATCACGATCTGCTCGGCGCTCTCGCGCGTGAAGCCGCCGGCCGCGACGAGCGTGCCCTTGAAGAAGCGGCGGATGTCCTTCGACGAGACGTCCGACTCGGCGGCCTCGCGCTCTTCGATCCCGCGGATGCGCGGCTCGATCACGTGCACATAGGCCAGCGCGTAGCGGTTCAGGCGCGTGGCGACGTAGCCGAAGGTGGCGTGCGGATCGCTGTCCGACATGGTGCCGTAGGTGCCGCTCGGCGAAAGCCGCACGGCGACATGGCCCGGGCCCCAGACGCCGACGACCGCGTCGAGCGTGTCGAACAGAAAACGCGCGCGGTTTTCGAGCGAACCGCCATAGGCATCCGTGCGATGGTTCGAGCCATCGAGCAGGAATTGCTCGAACAGATAGCCGTTGGCGGCATGCAGCTCGATGCCGTCGAAGCCGGCTTCCTTCGCGAGCATCGCGCTGTGGCGGAACTGCTCGACGATGGCCGGGATTTCATCCGTTGCCAGCTCGCGCGGCACGGGCAGTTCGGCTTCGGCGATCTGGCCTTGCGCGTCGCGAATCGCGGCGTGCTCGAGCGAGCGCAGCGCGGACGGGGCGACCGGCGTGAGGCCGCCCGTGTTGGCCGAGTGCGCCTGGCGGCCTGCGTGCCAGAGCTGGACGAAGATCGAGCTGCCTTTTGCGTGAACGGCGTCCACCACGCGCTTCCAGCCGGCAACCTGCTCGCGCGTCCACATGCCCGGCGCATCCACATAGGCGATGCCGAGCGGCGTCACGGCCGTCGCGTCCGTAATCAGCAGACCGCCTTCGGACGCCCGCTGGGCGTAGTACTCGACCATCAGGTCGCCGGCAACATTGCCGGGCTCGGTTCTCATGCGCGTGAGCGGCGCGAGCACGACACGGTGCTTGAGGGCAAGCGATCCGACTTGCGTTTGGCTGAACAGCTTCATCTGGAGTTCCTTCCTGCTGGGATTGCGGTGAGGCTATGTTCGCGGCAAACGCGTGGCGCAAGAAGACAGGTGGCGGCGATAGCAGTCATTCCTGCACGGCATGGCGCGGCTGGCCGCGGGGTGGACGAATGAAAACCTTATGGACGCGGTCGTCGCGATCGGCGACAAGGTCGTGACCAACTATCTCCATGGCGTGACCCGCGTGCCGGTCGATTTCCCCGCCGCGCCGAAGCTGCCGGCATAAGGCACGCCAGCCCGCGCCGCCCCGCCGGGCGCGGGCTAGAGCGATTGTTCGCGTTTCGCGAATGGCGCATTCGGCCCCTAACCCATACCCGTCGCGCGGCGCTTGCCTCTATCTTTCCCTCACCGGTGGCCGATGGAGCCGTCTGGAGGAGACAAAGATGAAAACGCAGGATTGGGATGTGGCCTACGAATGGAAGGCCGTGGTGCTACTGGCCCTGGGTTTCGGGCTGGTCGGACTCGACCGGTGGCTGATTGCGCCGCTGTTTCCGTCGATCATGAAAGACCTGAATCTGAGCGCCCAGGATGTGGGCAACTGCATCGGCATCCTCGGTCTTTCGTGGGGGATCTTTGCGGCACTGATGGGTGGCATTTCCGATAAAGTGGGGCGCCGCAAGGTGCTGATTCCGGCCATCATCGTGTTTTCGCTGCTGTCCGGCTTTTCCGGGCTCGCGGGCGGCTTCATGAGCCTGCTGGCGGTGCGCGCGCTGATGGGCGTGGCCGAAGGCTCGTTCTGCCCGACGAGCTTCGCCGCCACCGCGGACGCCTCCCATCCCAAGCGCCGCGGCTTCAATCTCGGGCTGCAGCAAAGCGGCTTCGCGCTCTTCGGTCTCGCGCTTGCGCCCATCATCGCCACGCAGCTGCTCAGCTTCGTGTCGTGGCGCTGGGTCTTCGCGCTCGTGTCGGTTCCGGGGCTGATCCTGGGCCTCCTGATGTTCCGCGTGATACGCGAGCCGAGCCCGCAGCAAGCGCCGCAAGGCGAAGCCGTGACGGCCCACGCCGGCGCCCACGCGCCGGGCGAGCGCGGCAACTGGCGCGCCGTGTTCAAGAGCCGCAACATTCCGATTGCCATGGTGGCGCTCTTTTGCGCCATGACCGGCGTGTTCGTGCTGGGCGCCATGCTGCCGCTGTATCTCACGAACTACCTGTCGCTCGATACGCAGCATATGGGCGTGGTGGTCTCCGCCATCGGCTTCGGCGGCTTCGTCGGGCAGTTCGGGCTGCCGGGCCTCTCCGATCTGCTGGGGCGGCGCGTGGCAAGCGTCGTGGGCTTCGCGGGCACCGCGGTGATGCTGTGCCTCTTCCGCGGGATCGGCGCGCAGCCGCTCGAATTGTTCGTAGTGCTGTTCGTTGCCTCGTTCTTCACGCTCGGCCTCGTTTCCCTGCTCTCGGGACCGGTCTCGACCGAAGCCGCGCCGCTGGGCATGGTGTCGACGGCGATCGGCATCGTGGTGGGCGCGGGCGAGATCTTCGGCGGCGGCGTGGCGCCCGCGCTCGCCGGTTTCGTCGCCACGCGCTTCGGCATTCAGAACATCCTTTGGCTGCCGATCTGCGCGGTCGTGCTCGGCATCGGCGTGAGCCTGCTGCTCACGGAGACCGCGCCCGCGAAGCTGCGCCGCCGGGGCCGCGAAGCCGCCGGGTTCGCCGCGGCCGAGCTGCCGGAGTAAGCCGCAAGCGCGTGTTCCGCGCGCCACCGTGCTCGCCCGCCAGCGTATAAACTGACGGGCGACACCGGTGGAGAAGGGAGCAGCATGGACCGTTTTTTGAGTATCGAGGCCTTCGTACGCGTGGCCGAAACGAGCAGCTTCGCCGAGGCCGCGCGGCAATTGGGCGTCACGAGCTCGGTCATCACGAACCGTATCCAGCAGCTCGAGAAGTTCGTCAACGCGCCGCTCTTTCACCGCAGCACGCGGCATGTGCGGCTCTCCGAAGTCGGCGAGACCTTCTATCGCGAATGCGCCGAAGTCGTGGGGCGCGTGAACGAGCTGACCGACCAGATGCGCGAGTTGCGCGCGACGCCCACGGGCCGCCTGCGCATCCAGATCCTGCCCGGCTACGCGCTGAGCCACTTCGCGACGCCGCTGGCCGAATTCAACAAGCGCTATCCCGGCATCCAGCTCGATGTGATCGTCAACGACCGCGTGGTCGATCCGATCGAAGAGGGCTTCGACGTCGCCTTCCAGATCTTTCCCCCCATCTCCGATTCGCTGATCGAGCGACGCCTGTTCACCGTGCGGCGCCTGTTTTGCGCGTCGCCGGCCTATTTGCACGAGCATGGCACACCGCAGCATCCGCGCGATTTGCTGCAGCACACCACGGCGCTTTATTCGGGTTATCCCTCACGCAACCGCTGGACCATGACGCGCAGCGAAGAGGTCGTGGAGATGGAGCTGCCTGGCATGATCCGCTCCAATTCGGTCCATTTGCTGCGCGACTATGCGCTCACGGGCGGTGGCGTCGTGTGCCTGCCCACGCTCGTCGCGAGCGCCGCGCTGATCGACGGCACGCTCGTGCCGATCCTGACCGACTATGTCCTTTCGCCGCTCAGCTTCGCGGCCGTCTATCCCGCAACGCAGCGACAGGCGCTGAAGGTGAAAGCGCTCGTCGAATTCCTCGCCGACTGGCTGGGCCCCGAGCCCGCCTGGGACCTGCCGCTCATCGAACGCGGCTGGGTGAGCTGAAGCCGGGCCTCGGGTCCGCGCGTTCGCGCCCGCTCTTGCAGCGCCCCGCTTACGGCCGCGCTTTTAATCCGCGCTTTTGCTCCGATTATTCGCGAAGCGCGAATGCCGTAATCGCTACGGCGCCGGTTGTTGCCGCCCCGGTACGCTCCTAAAGTTGAATCCAACGACAAGATGTTCCAGCGAACGGATTCCACTCAAGGAGACAGCAATGACCGAGACGTCATTCCAAACAGTCTTTGGCTCGCTCGACGGCTACCGCAAGGGCGAGATCGAGATCACCAGCGGCAGCGCCAGCCACTACGTCTTTTCCAACGTCTTCGAAGTCGCTTCGAAGTCGGCGCCGTATGAAAAGGTCGTGGCCGGCAAGAACCTCGAGTACGTGATCGAGGTGCTGCGCACCGAAGGGCAATCGGCATGGTTCGCCTGCGCCCACGATGAGTTCGTCATCCTGATGGACGGCGAAGTCCGCATCGACTTCATCAAGCTCGACAATCCGCCGAAGAACGGCACGGGCACCGTGGCCGCCGGCGAGCATCCGCAAGGCCGTCCGATGGGCCATGTCGTGCTGCGCCAGGGCCATCAGGCGCTGCTGCCCGCGGGCTGCGCGTATCGCTTCAGCGCGCCGAAGGCCGGCGTGGCGCTCGTGCAGACGATGATCGGCGAGCTCTCCGTGCAGAAGTGGGCCGATATCTGCCTGCACTGAGAAGCGCGGAAACGATCAACCGAAGAGATCTGGAGACAAGACATCATGGCATCCCTCGAAGACAACCTCCCCACGGCCGGCTTTGCCGCCGACGCCGTCAAGGCCAGCGAACCCGATGCGGTGACCGGCTATCGCCGCTTCACGCTGGGCTCGTTCGAATTCCTGCGCGACGAATACTTCGTCAAGATCAACTGGCCCGCGAAAGGCCAGACGCGCACCCACGCCATTCCCGCCGACGCCTTCCTGCGCGCCATGATGCGCGACGTCGCGTGGGGCTTCTTCTACGGCTGGGTCAATTTCGACCACGTATTCGGCACGCGCAATCACTACGGCAAGGTCGACATGTACGCGGGCTCGTTCAACGGCATCATGAAGGAAGCCGGCGTGGACTACATGGAGACCTTCGAAACGCCCACGATCATGGCGACCTTCAAGGCCATCCTGCATGACTGGACCAACGAAGGCTTCGACCCGTTCGCGGCGCCCGCCGAGACGGGCAGCGCCTACGGCCGCAAGCACGGCGAGAACGGCGCCGCGATCGAGCGCACGCGCATTGCCACGCGCCGCATGCCGGGCCTCGAAGGCGACTCGCCGCTGCGCCACGACTTGCCCGTGAACCGCGCATTCGCCGACGTGGAGCAGGACGAGCCCGAAGTCTATTGCGAGCCCGGCTTCGAGGGCGAGCTGCACGCCTTCAATCTCTTCAAGTATCTGTCGCGTTCGGATGTCACGTGGAATCCGTCGGTGACTTCGGTCTGCGGCCAGAGCCTGTTCTGCCCGACCACCGAGGAATTCATCCTGCCGGTGTTTCACGGCAACGACCGCGTCGAATGGTTCCTGCAGCTCTCCGACGAAATCGTCTGGGACATCGGCGACAAGAACACCGGCGCGCCGCGCGCCCGCATCACGATGCGCGCGGGTGACATCTGCGCGATGCCGGCCGATATCCGCCATCAAGGCTATTCGACCAAGCGCTCGATGCTGCTGGTGTGGGAGAACGCCACGCCGAATCTGCCCAAGCGCTACGAGAGCGGCGAGCTCAAGCCCTATCCGGTCGACTTTTGAGCGCTCGAACCTCGAAACCGCTCAATTGCATTAATTAAGGACTGCTCATGCAAACCCAACTCTTCATCGACGGCCGTTTCACCGATGCCGTAGAAGGCGGCACGATCGACGTGCTCAATCCGCACGACGGCTCGCTGATCACGAAGATCGCCGCCGCCACGGCCGCCGATGTCGATCTCGCCGTGGACGCCGCCACGCGCGCCTTTCCGAAGTGGGCGGCCATGCCCGCCGCCGAGCGCGGCCGCCTGCTGCTGCGTCTGGCCGACGCCATCGAGGCGAATGCGGAAGAGCTCGCGCAACTCGAATCGCTCGACACGGGCCATCCGATCCGCGACTCGCGCGCACTCGATGTGCCGCGCACGGCGGGATGCTTCCGCTACTTCGGCGGCATGGCCGACAAGCTGCAGGGCTCGGTGATTCCCGTCGAGACCGGCTTTCTGAACTACGTGCAGCGCGCGCCCATTGGCGTGGTCGGGCAGATCGTGCCGTGGAATTTTCCGCTCATGTTCACGAGCTGGAAGATGGGTCCGGCGCTGGCCGCGGGGAACACGGTCGTGCTCAAGCCTTCTGAGATCACGCCGCTTTCCACGCTGCGCATTGTCGAGCTGATGGCCGAGGTGGGCTTTCCGGAAGGTGTCGTCAACATCGTGACGGGCTATGGGCACACCGCGGGGCAGCGGCTCGCCGAGCACCCGGGCGTGGGCAAGATTGCGTTCACGGGCTCGACGGCGACGGGCCGGCGCATCGTCGAGGCCTCGCAGGGCAATCTCAAGCGCGTGCAGCTCGAGCTGGGCGGCAAGGGCGCGAACATCGTGTTCGAAGACGCCGATCTCGACGCGGCCATCAACGGCGCGGCCTGGGCGATCTTCCACAACCAGGGGCAGGCGTGCATTGCGGGCTCGCGCCTGATCCTGCACGAGCGCATCGCCGATGCGTTCCTCGAGCGCTTCGTCTCGCTCGCATCGTCGATTCGCGTGGGCAATCCGCTCGATCCCGACACCGAGATGGGGCCGCTCACGTCGAAGCAGCACCAGGAGCGTGTGTTGGCCTTCGTCGACGTGGCGCGCGGCGAGGGCGGCCGCGTGTTGACGGGCGGCAGCGCTCCGCAGGACGCCGCGCTCGCGAACGGCTACTACGTGCGTCCGACGATCGTTGAAGTGGCAACGCCCAACGACCGTGTCGCGCAAGAGGAAGTGTTCGGCCCGTTCGTGACGGTGCTGCGCTTCCGCAGCGACGAAGAGGCGCTCGCCATCGCCAACGGCACGGCCTATGGCCTCGGCAGCGGGTTGTGGACGCGCGACCTCTCGCGCGCGCACCGGATGGCCGGGCAGATCGATGCCGGCATGTGCTGGATCAACTGCTACAAGCGCGTGAACCCGGGCAGCCCGTTCGGTGGCGTGGGGCAGTCGGGCTATGGCCGCGAGATGGGCTTCGAGGCGATGCACGATTACACCGAAGCGCGCTCGGTCTGGGTCAACGTGGACGGCAACGTGCCGCCCCACTTCAAGCGCTGAGGCCGGTATGAAACCGTTCGTCTATCAGGGAACGCCTTCTCGTGTGGTGTTCGCGTGGGGTGCGCTCGCCACGCTGCCCGCGGAAGTCGAGCGGCTGGGGGCGCGGCGCGCGCTGATCCTCTCGACGCCCGAGCAGCGCGCGCTCGCCGACCAGGTCGCGCAGGTGCTCGGCGAGCGCGCGGCGGGCGTGCACGCGCAGGCCGTGATGCACGTGCCCGTGGAAGTGGCGCGCGCCGCACGCGACGCGGCGGCGGCGCTCGACGCGGACTGCTGCGTGGCCGTGGGCGGCGGCTCGACGATCGGGCTCGGCAAGGCCATCGCGCTCGAGTCGACGCTGCCCATCGTGGCCGTGCCCACGACCTACGCGGGCTCTGAGATGACGCCGATTTACGGCCTCACTGAAGGGCGTTTGAAGCGCACGGGGCGCGATATGCGCGTGCTGCCGCGCACCGTGATCTACGACCCGGCGCTCACGCTCTCGCTGCCGGCGGCGATTTCGGCGGCATCGGGCATCAATGCGATGGCGCACGCGGTGGAAGCGCTCTATGCGGACGACGCGAATCCGGTCATCAGCTTGATGGCCGAGGAGTCGATCCGCGCGCTAGGCGAGGCGCTGCCGGCCATCGTGCGCGCGCCCGACGACGCGGCGATGCGCGGCCGCGCGCTGTACGGAGCGTGGCTCGCGGGGACGTGTCTGGGCGCGGTCGGCATGGCGCTGCATCACAAGCTGTGCCACACGCTCGGCGGCACTTTCAACCTGCCGCACGCGCAGACCCACGCGGCCATGCTTCCGCACACGGCGCACTACAACCACACGGCGGCGCCCGAGGCACTCGCGCGCGTGGCGCGCGCGCTGGGCGGCAAGGACGCGTCGGAAGCAGGTGCGTTGCTGTTCGCGTTGAACCAGTCACTCGGCATTCCCGTGGCGCTCGCCGAAATCGGCATGCCGGAGCAGGGGCTCGACGAGGCCGCCGATCTCGCGTGCAAGAACCCGTATGCCAATCCGCGCCCCATCGAGCGCGAGGCCATTCGCGCGTTGCTGCAGCGGGCGTGGCAGGGCGTGGCGCCGGCCTGACCGGCGCCGCCCGTTCATGAAGAAAAGATTCGGAGACACATCATGGCGCGCTATTTCGCGATCTTCGCCACCGACAAACCCGGCATGCGCACCGAGCGCGAGCGCATGCGTCCCGTGCATCGGAACTGGCTGCGCAACGCCGCGCAGCACGGCGTGTTCGTCCGCCTCGGCGGATCGACGCTCGCGCCGCAGTGCGATGCGATGAACGGCACGCTGCTCGTGATCGAAGCAGAAGGTATCGACGATGTGATGTCGTTCATGACGCACGACCCGTATATGCAGGCGGGATTGTTCGAGCGTGTCGAAGTCCGCCCATGGGACTGGAGCCTCGGCAATCCCGAGCGGAGGATCTGAGCGATGGACGCGTCGCGCCTGGATCAACACTCAGTTCAACACTCGGGCCACCGCTTGTGTCGTGTGAGCGACGTGCCGGACGGCGGCGCACGCGTCGTGGTCGAAGGACCCGCGGGCAAGCCCGTCATCGTCGTGCGGCGCGGCGAACGCGTGTGGGCCTATGCCAACCGCTGTCCGCATTTTTCCGTGCCGCTCGACTTCGAGCCCGGGTTGATCTCCTGCTACCGCTCCCAGGTGCTGATGTGCGCGCACCACAGCGCGCTGTTTCGCTTCGAGGACGGCCATTGCATCGAAGGCCCGTGCGCGGGCGCGGCGCTCGACGGGGTCACCGTCGAGATCGATGCCGCCGGCTGGGTGCTTGCGTGATGAGCGCAAGCGAGCCGCTGCTTATTCGCTCTTCGACGGACGCCCCGTCTTGACCGCTTCGAGCGCGGCAATGGCGGCTGCGAGACGCTTGGCCGAAGCCGCCTCGAGCAATTGCAGGCCCGCGCGCAGCAGTTCGCTCTTCTTGACCGCGACGCCCGCTTCGAGGCACTTGCGCTTGAGGACCGAGATCCGCTCGTAGTCCGCCTTCGGCATGGTGAAGCTGTCACGCACGACTTTTTCCTTCTTGGCGCGCTTGGCCTTTTCCTTTCCTGCGGCTTTCGGTGCTGCCGCTTTCGGTGCCGCGGCTTCCGCTACCTCGGTTGCGGGTTCTGCGGCCTTGGCACGGGTCTTGGCACCAGGCTTGGCGGCGGCCTTCTTGGTGGCCTTGGTAGTGGCCTTGGTGGTCGGCTTTTTCCCGGCCTTGGCTTTTGCATTGGTCTTGCTGCTGGGCTTCGTGCTGGACTTGGCACCGGCCTTTGCGCGCGGGGTTTTGCCGGTTTCGGCACTGGCCGCGGACGTTGCCGCTTCGGCCTGCACCGGCTCCTGCACTGGCTCTTGCTCTGGCTCTTGCTCTTGCTCTTGCTCTTGCTCTTGCTCTTGCTCTTGCTCTTGCTCTTGCTCTTGCTCTTGCTCTTGCGCCGCGTCCGGCGACTTGGGGAAATGAAAGGCCTTCTTGGTAGGTTTGCGTACGTTTGCTGCGGTCATGTCGGCTTCTCCAACTGGAAACAATATAAACAGTATATACGGTTTATATTGCGCCAAAGCTGACTGACGCTGCAGACCTGCAAATCGCGCCGCGCGCTTACTGCTCCAGCACCGCCTGAGGCGTATTGCGGAAGCTGATCGCCATGCGGTTATACGTGTTCATCACGCCGATGGCGATGGTGAGATCGACGAGTTCACGCTCGTCGAATACCGCGCGCGCTTCCTCATAGGCCGCGTCGGGCACACCGGTCTGCGCGACGAGCGTGACCGATTCGGCCCACGCAAGCGCGGCACGCTCGCGCGGATCGAACAGATGGCCGGCCTCACGCCATGCCTGGACCAGCGCCAGCTTTGCCACTTTTACGCCCTTTTTCAGCAGGTCGCGTGTGTGCATGTCGAGGCAATAGGCGCAGTTGTTGATCTGCGAGACGCGCAGGTAGACCAGATCGACGAGCGCCGGCGCAAGCCCGCTTTGCATGACATAGCCGTAGACACCGCCGAGGGCTTTGACGCCAGCGGGCGCGATCTGGTTGTAATCGAGACGTTTGCTCATGTGTTCTCTCCTGTTTGACTTGAATGCCTTACTTGAGCGGCGTGGTCAGCCGTCGCCATGTGCGATGGCCGGCATGGCGACGGTGAGCGCAAACGCTGCGCAGGCGGTACCGAGAGCGGTTCGAATGTTCATGACAGGGTTTCTCCTTGCGACCGGGCTTATTGTGGCCGCAAGCTGGGCTACAAGAAAGCACCAGAAATGAACATTCTTTATGTACCATGAGCGGATGTCCCAGCCGCTGAAAATCGAACTCGACCGGTCCGCGAAGACGCCCCTCGCCGAGCAGATCCGCTCGGCAATCAGTGCCGCCATCGAGGGCGGGGTGCTTGCGCCCGGTGCCCGTCTGCCTTCGTGGCTCGACCTTGCCGCGCAACTGGGCGTCGCGCGGGGCACGGTGCGCCTCGCCTACGACCGGCTCTCCGACTCGCAATTGATCGTCGCTTCCCGGGCTGCCGGAACGCGTGTGGCGGACCGGCCTCGCGCCTGGCCCGAAGCGGAGGAGAGCCGCGATCCGGGCTCGTTCATGGAGATGTACCGGGAGCTCACCGCCGGCCCGGCCATCTTCCAGATGGGCGTGCCCGCCCAGGAAACGCTGCCCGCCAGGCTCTTCACCAAAGTGCGCTCGTTTGCGCTGCGCGCGGAGTCGAGCGCCTCGGTTGGCTATCCCGATCCCCGTGGCGAGCTGGAACTGCGGCGCGAAATCGCCGCGTATCTGGCCATTGCGCGCGGCATGACCTGCTCACCCGCGCAGATCATCGTCACGAGCGGGTTCAGCGGCGGCCTGGGACTCGCGCTGCGCGTGCTGGGCCTCGATGGGCACAAGGCCTGGTTCGAAGACCCGGGCTTTCCGTTCACCCGCCACGGCCTCGAACTCGCGAGGCTCGAGCTTGCGCCGGTTCCCGTGGACGCGGACGGCATCGACGTCGATTACGGCCTGCGGCATGCGCCGGACGCGGCGCTGGCCGTCGTCACGCCCGGCCAGCAGGCGCCGCTCGGCCCCACGCTCTCGCTGGCAAGACGCTTGCAACTGCTCGAATGGGCGCAGCAGCAGGGCGCCTGGATCATTGAGGATGACTATCTAAGCGAGCTGCAACTGAGTGCGCGCGCCGCGCCCGCGCTCGTATCGCTCGACCGCGGCCAGCGCGTCATTCATATCGGCTCATTCAGCAAGACGATCAGCCCGGCACTGCGCCTGGGGTTCGTCGTTGCGCCCGCCACACTGGCGTCGCGGTTCGCGGAAGTCGCGGCGTGCCTTGCGCCGGCGCCGTGGCCATCCGTGCAGCTTGCGACGGCGCAGTTCATGCGCGAGGGGCACTATCTGCGCCATCTGCGGCGCCTGAAGCGTCTTTATTCCGCGCAGCGCGCCGCCTTGCTCGAATGCCTGGGCGCACTCGACTTCGAGACGAAGAGCGCCGGTCTGGCCGTGCTCGTGCGGCTGCCCGACGGCGCGCCCGACGTTTCGATCTTCAGGGAGGCGCTGGCGTTCGGATTGGGCCCGGCGCCGTTGTCGCCCTGGTATATGTCGCCGGCATCCGCGCGTTCGGGGCTTCTGCTGGGCATCGCGACTTCGCCGGAGAGAAACCTCGTTCGAAGCTGTGAGCGGCTGAGGGAAGTGATACGGCGTCATGCCTGATCGTTGGCCACGCAAACGAACCCCGATTGACCCGCCGTGCTACGCTGCACGCTGGTTTCGTAAGCGTGGCCCGTCGCGGCCGTTGCCGCCGCGCTCGTCTGGCTCGCCACGCCAACGCGGGCGCACGCGCAGGAATTCTCGCTGTTTGGCGGCGGCTCGCGTGCGAGCGTCATCAATACCTATACGTGGGCCTTCAACTATCAGGAAGGGCTCGGCAAGTACTTCAACGAGAACGAGAACAGCGCCTCGCCGGGGCCGGGGCCGGGCGCCGGGAATTTTTCGGGGCTCGTTACCATCGCCGGCTCGTATCGCTTCAGCCAGAACTGGGATGCGCGGCTCGAATGGAATCGAGTCGTGACGAACTATAACCGCGACACCGACGTTATCCTGGCCGGTATGGGTTACCGGTGGTGATGCGGTTCGCCGCTGTTTGCGCGGCCCGCCCGGTCAAATGGATCTGCGCTCAGGCAATCGGGACTTGCGTTGTGCAGGCACGGTAAAGATTACATGGCCGGCAGCGCGTTGGACCGGGTCGATGACGGCCCCAATTTGGACAGCCGCTTCAGGCGCATCATTGGCAGGAAATATGCGTCTTTTATACAACACGTTCGCTAGTGCACGTATGGATTTCGTTCGACTCTGATAGCCTTTTTCCAGCGACAGTTCGGGCTGTTCAGCACCCTGACCTGCGCGATCGTCGAATCGATGACTGGAGGGCCTATCCATGTTGCGCTGGCTTTCAAACTTGATTGCTCATAATGCTCCGACGCCGGAGAAGCAGGCCGAACGCGGGCTAGGCGAATTGCGCATGGCGCTGTTTCAGGCCGAGCAGAGGGTCCTGGACGCGCAATTGCAGGCTGAGTATTACCGCATGCGCATTGCGTTTTGCGAAGAGGTCTTGAAGGCGGGTATCGAGCAGGTATCGGATCAGCGCAAGGGGCAACGTGAATCGGTCGCGCACGAGTTGCGCCCGAATCTGAAGCTGACGGCCGCGCAGTAGGCGGTGACCGAAGGCTGTGCGAATGCCAGGGGCCGTCGTGGTTGGCGGGCGGCTTCGGCATTTCGTTTTCGATTTGACCATAGTTGACCATCGTCCCGACTCGCACTTGATACCATCTCGAATCGGCGAGGCCCGTTGTTGACGACTTCGATGCGAGGGGATGGAACGATGAAGCGGATCACGATAACCATTCTGCTAATGATTGCCGCTGTGCTGCTTGTGACGCTCATGGTCGTGCTCAAGACAGCCCCACCGCAGACCGTTGAGACAGTTGGGAGCGCGTCGGCGCCGAACGGCAGCCACGTTGCGCAAGTCCTGCCGCGCATCCGGGCTATGAACGCCTGATTTGTTCGCTATCCTCGTTGCTGGATTTCGCAACCATCGAGCGCGCTCGCATCACCCTTTGTGTTCAAGGCGCAGATGGCGCGTATTGCGTTCGATCGAGATCAGGACCAGCAGCAGCGTGAGGAATCCCGCCACGGCGAGCAGTGTCCCGAGGGACGTCCTGAATTGCCCGATCCGGTTGTCTGCCGCTTCGATGGCGGTTTCGGCCGAGGCGATGCGTTCTATCTTGATCCGGGCGTATTGGTTCATCGCCGCCGCGACATAACGTTCGCGATCGTCCCATTCCCACGCCGCTGCATGCTGGCCGGCACGCGCCACGACCCCGGAAAGCTCATTGACGAATGACTGCCGGTCGGAGCGCGGCACGCTGCCCAGCCACGCATCGAGCAGTGCCTGACTCGCGTTATCCCCGATCAGCACCTGACGCAGGGGGGCGGGGATCACAAGCCCCTGTGCGGCCTGGATGTTCAATTCCGCGGTGCTGTCGCCGGCGTTGCTGCTCGCCAGGGCGTCGTTTGCCGTTTCCGAACCCGGGATGGCTTCGAGAACGTCGGCCGCGGCCACGGGCGGATCCGTGACCACGACCGTTTTTCCGGGAGCCGCGAGCGCGAACATGAGTGCGCTCATCGCCATCATGGCGGCCACAAGGGCGAGCAGACACAACACGCGTGCCATGCCCAAAAGGTGGCGTTCGAGTCCGTCCGCAATCTTCATTTCAACCCCGTCGATTTCCGTACTGGTTTGCCGTTGAGTGTCCGCTCACGGTTCGCGCAGATAGCGCTCCGAAAGCGCCTCATACAGCGGTGGTGCAAAAAGACGCGAGACGCGGCTCGCGATGAGCGCGGTAGCCATCAGCGAGATGACGAGCGCATGCCCGTTGATCATCTCGATGACGATGACGAACGCGGTAATCGGGCTCTGCGTGACCGCGGCGAGATAGCCGACCATGCCGAGCGCGATCAGCATCGGTAGCTGCATCTCCGAGAACACCATGTGCAGGGTATTGCCGATGCCCGCGCCGATTGCCAGCGATGGAGCGAACAGGCCACCGGGTGCCCCCGGCAGGTACGATCCCACCATCGAGACGAGCTTGAAGACCGGATACGCCGCGCTGACATGCGCTGTGCCTTCGAGCATGCCGCGCGCCTCGGCATATCCGCTGCCGAAGGTGTGGCCGTGCGCGAGCACGCCGACGACCGCAATGATCAGTCCGCAGAGCGCGCCGAACAGGACCGGCTGCTGCGCGCGCATGTCGAGCAAGGGCTTGGGCATCCAGCGTCGGGTATTGAGCAGCAGCCAGCAGAAGGCGCCACCCAGCACGCCCGCGATGACGCCGATCAGCACGACGGCCAGGCTGAGCGACCTGGGTAGCCCGGAACCGATATCGATCGTGCCGAAATAAACATAGTTACCCTGAATACCCAGCGAGACGACGCCGGCGAAGATGATGGCGGTGATCAGGACGCCACTGGTGCGCTGCTCGAAGCTGCGCATGAGTTCCTCGATGGCGAACACCACGCCCGCAAGTGGCGCATTGAATGCCGCGGACAAGCCTGCGGCTGCGCCCGCGAGCGCAAGTCTGCGCTCCAGCACGCCGGGCCGGATCGTGAGGAAGCGCTGCGGGTAGAAGCGTCTCAGGCTGAACATGAGGGCAGCGCCGACGTGGATCGTCGGTCCTTCGCGGCCTATCGTGAAGCCGCCGAGAATGGCCAGGAAGGAAATGAAAATCTTCCCGACGAGAATGCGCAACGTGAGCAGCCGCGGCCCGAGCTCATTGGGCCCGTGCAGCATGGCAATGACCTGAGGAATCCCGCTGCCTTCCGAGCCATCGAAAAAGCGCCGCGTGAGCCAGACCGTCACCGCGCCTGTGGCGGGCGCAACGAGAAGCGGCAGCCAGAACCGCTCAGCCGCGTAATGCAGGAATAGCCCGTAGCCGAAATCGATCAGCTTCGCGTAAAGCACGGCGACGAGACCGACTGCGATCGCGCCCAGCCAGAAGACGCCGTAGTGGAGCCATAACCGGTTGGCACGCTGTAACGCCCGTCTGTCTATTAGCCGGAAAATGCGCACGATCTGTATCCCCTCTCTGTCGGTTCTCGTGGTGCGCGAGGCGCAGTGGTTTCCCGCAGTCCATGCCGGATTACGGGAAGGTCAAGCATTGCGTCGCGCACGCGCCTTCATATTGAGCGCGATCCGGAGCCAGCACAAGACGAGGCCCGCGCATGCACAGGCATGAGGAGGGAGTCGACTTCGTTGAAGAGGCGTGCATGTGGGTCAACCGAAAAAAAACCCAGCGCTCAGGCTGGGTCAGGGGAGTTGCCGCCGGTACGGCCGGTGGCAACTGGACGTTTTCAGTCCGGCAAGCTGAGGATACAACGATGTCATACGCTCCCATCGCGTGCTGAAACCGTGTTGCAATCAATGGTCACGACATGACATTTATGGGAATTTATGCCGGTAAACTTAAGTGAAACTTAAATTCGGCAATCCTGGCATGCGATGGCGCCCAAGTGCATTCGCGCTACGCGTTGTCTTCCCTGAAGGCCCAACCGAAAGACTGGACTTCCGACTTGTGCGAGGCGGCGAGCCTCATCAGGCAGCGCTCTCCCGCGGGCGTCAAATGGACCTGGACCTGGCGCCTGTCGTCGATGCTCTGCACCCGTTCAACCAGCCCGGCCGCCTCGCAGCGCGTGATCAGTGCGACGGTTCCATGCGACGAAGCCTGCAGGCGTTCGGCGATCTCCCCCACGGTTGCCCAGTCACGGTCAGCAAACGCGCGGGTGTGCAGCATCAGCATGTACTGCAGGGGCGTCACGCCTTCCGCGCGCGTGATCTCCTCCGAAATACGCAGAAACTGGCGCAGTCGATAACGGAATTCCGAGAGCTCCTCCAGGTCGGCTCTCGTCACTGTCTGCGCTACCTTGCGAGGTTTCGCTGGCATAGGCCGCTCCACGGTTTACGGGGCTGAACTGGAAACAGGTCACTATGTGACATAAAATATAGGCGCAGTTGCGCAGTCGTGCAAAAACTGCATTGTAA
This sequence comes from Paraburkholderia oxyphila NBRC 105797, assembly GCF_000685075.1. GTDB lineage: Bacteria > Pseudomonadota > Gammaproteobacteria > Burkholderiales > Burkholderiaceae > Paraburkholderia > Paraburkholderia oxyphila. The sequence goes on along the minus strand of NZ_BAYD01000066.1, from coordinate 28,273 downwards.
TCGAGCGGCGGCGACCGTCCGTCCAGGCCTGGCGTCGCGAGGGCGGAGCTATGAGACGTTTTGCATTGCCCCTGTTGATCCTGTTCTGCGCCGCAGGCCCGGGTTATGCCGATGAGCTTTCGGCTGCCGGCGAGAGCGCAGTTCCGTGTTTGTCATGCGAGGACCCGGGCGTCTACGGTGCGCCCGCTGCATTGGCCGTGCTGGATGCCGCTGGCGGCTTCCCCGTGGGGCATGTTGCCCAGGGCGGGCATGCCATGTCGTATTTCCCGGCGATGCCACGCGCGGCGGCGGGATTCGATGACCGTGCTTCAAAACTGGGCGGCGAGCGCTTCCACTGGCATTCGCCCTGATCGCTCTGATCGCCGTGATCGCCGCCAGCGGCAAATTGGCGTCAGCGGCCAGACAAACGCACGATCAGACCGAATATCTCGAGTCCGATTACCAGTGCGATGATCAATACGGGAAGCGCAAGTATGAGCACCCATGGGAGCCGGCGTGACGTGGGGCGCGCGTCTGGCGTTGATGGCCGATCGCGATCTGCCGGTTCCGTGGAGCCCGATTGCGACATTGACGTGCGTTTCATTTCGCCCTCCGAGAGCGCGGCCACGATGGCCTTGTTTCACTGCACGGCTCCGACCTCGGAGCCCTCGTGCGTAAGCCACCGGTAAGCAGCGCTTGCCCGGCTCCAGATGACAGCGATTGCAATATAGGCGCGTTTCGTTAAGCGCAACTTAAAGCAATTATATGTGCCAGCAGAACGCTGCCGGCTGCCGCGCGGGCTCAAAGGCCACATCGATGAAGAAGGCGCCGGCGAGGCCAAACGGCAGGATCCCACCGTGAAATTGGGCATCGTCTGCACTAGCGCGAGCGACGGACAACGAGCGGCGAGTTTTTTGCACAGAGCCAGCGTCTGCTCCTGCAGATTCGCGCACGCTCGAATGGTTAGCGAGCGGTCCCGTCGTCTTCCGATCTTCTGATCAGGAATCCAGATGAAAGTAGCGTAAGCCCGGCCAGGCGAGAACGCCGTCCGTCAATCGGCAAGGTTGCTGAGAAACTTTCGTGCAGGAGCGAAGAACGTGACGCCGGCCACGGCTCTCGAAAAGTCCAGTATCCGGTCGTGCAACGGCGGCGGGTCGCCGATGAACATCCGCTCCAGCATCTTCTCGATCACCCAGAGGTAGCGCGAGTAGCCGATGAAGAAGGTGCCATATTCGCCGCGACCGGGAACAGCGAACGGCATGTTGTCGCGCAGGATGTCGTGTTCGCCTTCGGCGTCCTCGATCGTGCAGAGTGTCTTGTGTGACTTCTGGCCCTGCGCCGCATCCGGCAACTCGACGTTGTCGAACTTGGTCCGGCCGATGATCGCTTCCTGGGTCTCCACGCTCTGCGCACGCCAGGCCGCGAGATCGTGCAGGTATTTCTGGATCACGACGTAGCTGCCGCCGGCGTAGTCGGGATCCTCGTCGCCGACGATCGTTGCGTTGGGCAGGTCGAGGCCGTCGGGATTCGCGGTGCCGTCGACGAACTCGAGCAGGTCGCGCCCGCCGAAGTAGCGAAAGCCGGGCACATCGTCGACGACCGTGATGGCGTTGCCGAAGGCCTCCAGTAGAATCTTTTCGAACTCGACGATCAAGTCAGTCGAGGCGGCGCGAATGTGGTACAGCAGGTCGCCCGCTGTGGCCACCGCGACATGCGCGGCGCCTCGCACTTCTTGAAACGGTGCAAGCTCGCGCGGCGCGCGTTTTCCGGTCAGTGGCTGCCAGGCGCGATGCCCGATACCGACGTTGCAGGTGAAGGCGGCGCCGTTGGCACGGATCCGGACGTCCTTGATGAGGTCGTCGGTGCTGGCCAGCACGGAGCGGGCCGTGCCGATCGATGCGTCATCGTCCTTGACGACCAGGACCAGGAACGCAGCGACCGGCGACAACGGCGCGTCGATCGATTGGGGTTCGGTGTCGAGCGCGCGCTGGCAGCCGGACGTGGGCGAAGCGGTCGGACTCAAGGATGCCTCCTGTCATGGGTCGGGCGGGCACGCCATGACGGCGGGCCGACTCATTGCAAGATAGACAATGGCAAGGCACATACCAGCGCGAATCGTCCGATATTGATTATCGGTTCACGGCCGGTTCACGGCCGGTGCTTCGGCCACGCCAGAGATCGCCCGGACCCGGCGTGATGCCGCGCGCATTCGCCGGCACTTCTGTTCCTCCAGCCATTGCAGCGATTCCTGCACGACCTCGGGCGGAACCTCGTTGAATGACGCGCTGCGAATCAATGTTGCGCTTGCGGCGATGTCGTTGAACTGCCCCAACTTGTTCTGCACGGACGTCAACTCCTCGATTGTGCGCTCGTGCCCGCTTTTGATGACCGGTTGAAAAAACTCGAGCAGGTATCGCAGCTTTTTGCCCGCCTTTCGCACGTCGTGAAGGTCTTCCTCCTGGGTCGTCTCGCTAAGCGCTGCGCGTCTGCTTCGTTTCCGAAGCGCGCGCTGCGCCAGACGAATGCGCTTCTCGGCGAACGCCCGAATGGGTAGATCGTTGCAACTCGACTGCAGTGTGGTTTGGGCCTGAAGCAGGGCATCGTTCAAGAACGCCTCGACATCGTCGCCTTTGATCATCGTCTGGCTATGCAGCACCGCCTGTGCGCGCTTCTCACACGCCGCGGCCACGAGCAGTTCGATCGATGCGCCGGACGCCTGGGCGGCTCTCAGGAGATCGCCTGCTATGTCCCAGTCACGCGTTCCGCCTGCCACTGCCGCAAGACGCTTGAATTCCTCGGTGGCTTGCGCGGTCGCTTCCTCGCCGAGGTAGGGCGAGTACGCCCAGTACAAAGCCCTAAGCTTTCTGAAAGCGACGCGAAGCTGATGAAATCCCTCTACATCGTTCTGTGTGGAGAGATCTCTCGCCCTTTGCACCGCTTCGGCCACCACCGGCTTCGCCAGCGACGAAAAGGTGCTGGCGATCGAGCTCGTTTTGGAGAGCGATGAACCCACTGCCCGCCGGTTGACTTTGAAAAGCGTGTTTGGCTGTGGCAAGGGCCAGTCACCATCCATATTCATAGCATCCTCGAGTCGGACGAAAACAGATTTCGTCCAGACCTTACCATAGCCAATTTCGAATGCCGTTATTGTGACGTCTTGATGAAATCCCTTATGGTGTCGCGAGAATACCGCCCTCGCATCACCATATCGCGGTTTTTGCGGTTCTGTATTAGGATACTGACCCAGGTCCAGCACCGCCTGACAAGCTGGCGCATCGAGCGCGCCTCGAAGATGTCCGGGGCAAAAGTGGGAGTCCGGTTTGAAGAAACGCGCCACCGTGATCTGCCGCAGGGGTAAGAGAATCCTCCTGGTCGCACGTAGTCAATCGAAGTGGGCTTTGCCGGGCGGGATTCTCAAGCGTGGGGAACATCGCGCGGACGCCGCGCTTCGGGAACTGAAGGAAGAAACACAACTATCCGGGAAGTCAGCCAAGCACCTCTTCGACTTCCGTGGCAAGCAGAAGCACCATCACGTGTTTACCTGCGAAATCCCGAATCGCGCAAAAGCTCGGCCGAGCAACGAAATAGCCCGCTGTCGCTGGGTCCACCTGGACGATATCCCTGACCTCCTGACCAGCCGGCCGACGACGGATATCGTGAAGCTCATGAGTCAGCGGCGCAGGAAGTAGCCCGGATCGCCGGCACCGGAAAAACATCCGGCCCGGCCCGCACGCTGAGATCCCGTTTCGCGAAGGACTTCGCACCCGATGCGGCATGCCGGGTGCAAGCACGCTCATCGCTTTCACAAACGCTACGTGCCATCGCACGCGGAAATGGATACGACGCTCTCGCGGACGCAGGTCTATGCGCAGGGTGTCCTGCCACGTACTTCGTCAGTCGATCAAGGCGGCGCCGGGTCAGGTCAGGCTGTGGCGCAGCTGCTCGGACGTCGCGCCGCGTGCGGCGTCAGTCCGTGCAGAACGGAGAATCGACGCACGCGTACCCTGATGCGCTGCCGAGACGGGGTCGAGAATGCTCGAGGCCTGATACAGACAAATCCAATCCGCGTGCTGCGGCTGCAGCGGATCGAGCTCGAGCAACCAGTTCGTATTGCATAGCCTGCAGCAGTAACGTTGCAGGAGCACGGGGCGACGGCCGAGCGGGAGCAGCCGATGCTGCTGGCCGATTATCCGCAGCCCGCCGTGGGGTTGGGCCGTGTCGCCGAGTTGCATTCTTTCGCAGGCTTCGCAGGACATGGGGTGTCTCAGTGGCGCTGGAAGAGTGAGCAACTATAGCACCGCGTTCGGCGTCGGGCAGCAAATCCATCGTCGAAGAAAAAGCCCGCACGACGGAGCGTTGATTGGCGAGGCGCTGAAAGCGCTGTGTAGCGTTTGATTAACGCGGGAGCTATTAGCACACTCAGAAGTCACGCTGGTGTGTATCCACACTCCGGCTTCAGGAAGAAGCGAGCCATGGCTACCGTTCGAATTCATTCCAGGTTCAGCCTTCTCCTGTCCATCGGCATGGTCGCATTGGCCTATTACGCAGGAGCCAGGCTGGGGCTTGCCTATGCGGTAGTGGGCGGCGCAATCTCGCTGGTGTGGCCTTCCAGCGGCATCGCGCTTGTCGCGGTGCTCACGCTGGGTCCCGCAGTGGCTCCGGGAATTGCCATTGGCTCGTTCCTCGCCAACGTGTCGGCGGGCGTGCCGGTAGCCGTCGCCGTGGTGATCGGCACCGGATCCATGGTTGCCTCCGTGAGCGCGGCAATTTTGCTGGACCGCGCAACCCGATTCCAGATCACCCTCGAGCGCATCAGTGACGTGCTGGCCTTCATCGGCATCGCTGCGGTGATGAGCACGGCAGTCAGTGCGCTGGTTGGCACGACCGCGCTGCTGGGCGGCGGTCTGGTGCCGGGCGCGGGGTACGTCGCGGCGTTTCTGAAGTGGTGGCTCGGCGACATGATGGGGGTGCTGGTCGTGGCGCCGCCGCTCTTGAGCTTTCTCGCGTATTCGAACCCCGTGCGCTTCGCGGCGCAGATCGTAGAAGCGTGCGGACTGACCATCGCGACCTTCTGGGTCAGCTACCTCATCTTCGGCGCGACACAACTTGCCGGGCACGGCTACTATCCTGCCGCGCTCGCGATTTTCCCGTTCATCATCTGGGCGGCGCTGCGCTTCGGCCATCTGGGCACCAGCATCGGAACCCTGGTGGTCTCAGTCCTGGCCATCTGGGGCACGACTCACGGCACGGGTCCCTTCGCTGCCGAATCTCCGGTGGATAGCCTCGTGAGGTGGTGCACCTTCGCGAACGTCGTCTCGGTAACCGGACTGTTGCTGGTGGCGGCACGCGCGCAGGAGCGGCGCGCCTATCGCCTCCTGCAGGCGGCCCATATCGAACTGGAACAGCGCGTTCAGGAGCGGACCACGGATCTGGAGACGGCCAATAACGAACTCAAGGAGGAAATGGCGCGACGCCGTCTGCTGGAAGCAGAGCTGATCCAGATCGGCGATCAGCACCAGAGACTCATCGGCCGCGAACTGCATGACGGACTCGGGCAACACCTGACCAGCCTGGGGCTGTACTGCTCCGCCTTGAACCAGAAACTGCAGACGCAAGGTCACCCGGCTGCCGAAGACGCCGCGACCGTCGTCCGGTTGGTGAAGCAGGCGTCCTCGATCACCCGCAGGATTGCCCACGGCCTGGATCCGGTCGCGATGGAGTATGGCGGTCTTGCGGCGGCGCTGAATGGGCTGGCGGAGACGGCACGTACGCTCAATGGCGTGGATTGCATGCTGAGGATCGCGCCCGAAGTGGACGCGCTGGACTCGCTGATGCAGATTAACCTCTACCGCGCGGCCCAGGAAGCGGTCAGCAACGCGCTGAAATATTGCCAGGGCCACCGCATCTGGATCGACCTGGCGCGGGCGGGCGGCGTGCTGACGCTGTCGATCAGCGACGACGGGGTAGGGATCGGCCAGGAGGAAATGGAGCGCGCCTCGGGGCTGGGACTGCACAACCTGCGTCACCGTGCGAGTCTTCTTGGCGGCTCTTGCAGCGTGACGCGCAATGATCTGGGCGGCACCACGGTCGCCATCAGCTATCCGCTACCGGAGGGCCCCGGCCATGCACGGGAAGTCCAATAGCCCAGGCCGTGCGACGCAAATCCTGATCGTGGATGACCACCCCATCATCCGCGAGGGGATGACGCTCTTGCTGAATCTGCAGGAAGATCTGCACGTCTGCGGTGCAGCCGGCAGCGCCGAAGAGGCCCTGGTGGCGATGGAGCGCCAGCCCGACATGGCCATCGTGGACATCAGCCTGCAGTCGGACTCCGGCCTCGAGCTTGTCAAAACGCTGCGTCACCGCTACCCGGATTTGGCGATCCTCGTCCTGAGCATGCACGACGAAAACCTGTTTGCCGAACGCGCACTGCGCTCCGGGGCAAACGGGTATCTGATGAAACTCGAGGCCACCGAGCACGTATTGAGCGCGATCCGGGAAATTCTGGCGGGCAATATTTACCTGAGCGCCACCATGCACGAGAAGCTGGCGCGGGCGCTCCTGACGGTGCCCCGTAAAAAGCCCGAGGGCCGAATCGCGGGTCTTTCGGAACGGGAATTCGAGGTCATGCACCTGATCGGACTCGGCTTCAGCACCCGCGAAATTGCAGAGAAGCTGAATCGGAGCGTGAAGACCATCGAGGCGCACCAGGCCAATATCAAGGAAAAGCTCAATATCCGCAGCGGCAAGGAGCTGATGCGATTCGCCATCCAGTGGATGGAGAGCCAATAGGGCGCTGGAAAACCAATAGGGCGCCGGCCGCCTGTCGAATAGGGCAATCCCCGAGGCGCTTTTAGGATGGCGGCCTTATTCATGGGTATTCGGGCAGCGAATACAGTCGTGACAGCCGGCGTGCCGCGGCGCCGGCTGCGCGTGGCAAGTCCCGCGACGTGATCCAACCGGAGACGGTCATGAGAACAGGGTGCACGTTGTTGGCAAGTCTGATTTGCGCGCTATTTGCGGCCGCCGCTTACCCCGGCGACATTACCGGGGCCGGCAGCACGTTCGCCGCGCCGCTCTACAGCAAGTGGGCAACCGATTATCAAAGGTCGGGCGGAAGCAGGGTGATCTATCGCGGCACGGGCTCCTCCGATGGACTCAAGGAGGTCGTCGCCCGCGAGGTCGACTTTGCCGGATCGGACGCACCGCTCAGCGACGATCAACTGGCCAAAAACGGCTTGCGGCAATTCCCTACCGTGATCGGCGGCGTCGTGCCGGTCGTCGACCTTCCCGGCATCAAGGCGGGTCAGCTCGTGCTGAACGGGCAGGTGCTTGCGCAAATCTTTCTCGGCAAGATCATCTACTGGGACGACCCCGCGATCGCGCGACTCAACCCGAAGCTCAAGATGCCCAACACCCCGATCGCCGTCGTGCGCCGTCAGGACGGCTCGGGCACGACGCTCATCTGGACGCACTATCTCGCACAAGTCAGCCCCGAATGGAAGCGCAGGGTTGGGGAGGGCACCAGCGTGCACTGGCCGCTCGGCATCGGCGGCAATGGCAACGAGGGCGTGGCCACCTACGTCGGGTACCTGCCTGGCGCCATCGGCTATGTCGCATGGGACTTCACGAAACAGAACCACCTGACCTATACCGCCATGATCAACGCCGCCGGCGACGTCGTTCAGCCCGGCGTGGCCACTTTCAAGGCGGCCAGCGCCGACTGGTCCGGCTCGCTCGATCAGTTGCTGACCAACCAGCCGGGCAAGGACGCATGGCCGGTGATGGGGGCCACCTATGTGTTGCTTCATGAAACGCCGGACAAAACCGGCCGCGAAGAAGCCGCGATGCAGTTCTTCAATTGGGCCTTCGATCACGACGTGGGCACGGTCAATGCGCTGGACTACATCCCGCTGCCGGAAATGGTTCTGACGAAAATCCGCGCGCAATGGCCCGCCAATGTGAGCGACAGCATGGCCGGCAAGCGGCTCGCGCGCCAATGATCCGCTAGCGGACGGCATTGGCGCGACAGCGGATCGTCTACTTCGCCTGGCCGAACGCCGGCTCCGAGAACCGCTCGATCCAGACGGCCAGACGGTCGGCCGCAAAACTGGCGGCGCGGGTGCCGGCGCGGCAGACGATGGTGTCGCCTTCACGCGCAAACTGCAGGGCGCCGTCGGCTTCTTCGAGCCACAGCAGGCAAGCCACCCAGGCGGCATGCTCGGCCGATACGGCCTGACCCACCGGCCGGGTGAGGAACTCGCTCAGCAGTGTCGGCGAAGTCCAGATCAGCGCATCACCGCCGCCGCGCACCGTGCCGCCGAGGACATCCGTGAAGATCTGCACCGCATCGGCAGCACTGCGCCCCGCATGCTGCGCGCGCAGTTCCGCGAGGCGTGTGCCGACCGCGTGGCCGAAGCTGCCGCTGCACTCGCTCTCGGCGCGGACCAGGTCGGCGTAGTCCATACGCTGCCAGTCCGGCTCCACATTGCGCGTGCCGGCCAGTTCGGTGCCGGCCAGGTAGGTTTCCACCGGCTGGAAGCGGCCCGGGCCGATCAGGCTCGCGCACAGCGTATGCACCATGCCGATGCGGGTGGCCACAGTCTGTGTCTGCAGCACGCCCAGCTTTTCGCGCAAGAGCTGGTCGCGTTCCTTGCGCAGTCCCGACAGTTCCAGCGCCTGCTTCATCTCCATGCGCAGCGCGGTGATGTCCCATGGCTTCTTGATGTAGCGATGGATCTGGCCTTGATTGACGGCCTCGACGGTCTGGTCCAGCTCCGAATAGGCCGTCGTCAGGATCCGGACGACGTGGGGATAGCGCTCGCGCGCATAGCGCAGCAGTTCGTTGCCGTAGTCGCCCGGCATGCGCTGGTCCGACACCAGCACGGCCAGGCTGCCGGCGTGGGCATCCAGCAATGCCTTGCCGTCCTCCACGGAGGCGCCCGTCACCACCGGTGCGATCGCGCCGATGGCACGCTCGAAGTATTTGACCGCGGTGGCTTCGTCATCGACGAACAGAATCGCCGGGGGCGGTGTCTGGTTGGCAACCGTATTGCTCATTGGTAACTCCTGTACATTCGATGCTTCAAATTTTGGAATTCCAGCGTCACGGTCGTGCCGGCGCGGGGCGCGGATGCGATCCTGATCCTTCCGTCCAGGGACCGCATGTCGCGACTGCAGAAATTCATGCCGAAGCCGCCAACGGCGGCGTTCGTGGTAACTGGGGCAGCCTGCAAGCGCAGCATCACTTCTCGCGCGGTATCGATGCCGTTGTCGCCGATGCCAGCACCGCGCGGACCGTGCCGACGCTGAGCGGCTTCTCCAGGATGCGGAACGCGTCGCCGGTATTGACCGCGTCCCGCAGCGCGTCCTTGTCCGCGTAGGCGGTCACCAGGATCCGCACGATATGCGGATACTCCTGCGACACCTGCCGCAGCAGCTCGCCGCCGTGCCGGCCCGGCATGCGGAAGTCGGTCACGAGGATCGTCACCCGTGCACCTTCGCTGCGCAGGATCGACAGGGCCTCATCCGCGTCGCAGGCGAGCAGCACTTCATAGTCGCTGCCGGCCGAGCGCGCAAAGTACTTGCGGGCCAACTCCTCGTCATCGACATAGAGGACAGTGCGCCGCTCTTGCTGGGTCTCGCTCATTTCGGTATCACTCGGCGCGCGGCAGGTCGAAGTTGAACGCGGTCCACTCACCCAGCTGGCTTTCGGCAAACAGTGTGCCGCCGTGCCGCTCCACTACCGCATAGCTGATGGACAGGCCAAGGCCGAGGCCCTGGCCGACTTCGCGCGTGGTGAAGAAGGGTTCGAACACCCGCGCCAGATTCTCCTCGGCGATCCCCGGGCCGTTGTCGCGCACGTTCACATGCAGCCGGCCATCGTGCCATTGCGCCGTGACATGGATTTGCGGCGACGCGGTGCCGGCCTTCTGCATGGCCAGGGTGGCATTCGAGAACAGGTTGATGAGCACGCCGATGATGGCGGCTTCGTCGCCCAGCACCAGGGTGTCGCCGGCCAGCTCGCGCGTGACGCTCACGCCGCGCAGTTCATGTGCGCTCAGCCGGATCGACGAGTCGAGCGCCTTCTCGAACAGGAACGGCACGTCGTCCACCACGGCATCGGGCTTGCGATAGGCGAAGGTCTTCAGATCCGAGACGATGTGCTGGATCCGCTGCATGCCCTGCTTGGCATCCGTGAGGCACTCCTGCAGGGTCGGGCTGTCCTTGGCCTGCGGTTCCTCCATGGCGATTTCGATCGCCATCAGGCAGAAGTTCACCGGGTTGTTGACCTCGTGGAGCAGCCCCGCGGACAACGTACCGATGGCCGCCATCTTCTCCTGCTGCAGCAGCTGGCCCTTGATCTGCGCCAGGTTTTCATTGGTGCGGGCGAGCTGGTCGTTTTTGTGCGCCACTTCATCCTTTAGCCGGAACAGCTGGAAACGGCCCTTCTCGTTGAAGTAGGTGTAAATGGAGCTGGCCAGCGCGCAGAAGAAGATCAGGATGAGCTGGAACTGAAACTTGCTGGGGTTCTGTATACCGCCCGGATGGGCCGCGCAGGCGATGTAGTAGAGCGAGACCGTGGCCAGGCCGAAGGTCAGCGTCTGCAGGTAGCCGGACGGGAACAGGATCCCCACCGCAAAGATCGTCAGCATCAGCCCGGCATAGAACAGCGACTCTTCAGCCTGCGTGGCATAGATCATCCACGAGATCATGGCCTGCGGCAGCAGCAGCCAGAAGAAGGTGATGACCTGCACGTGGCGCTTGCCAATTTCCGTGTAAAGCGAGAGCAATGCCAGGCCGATGGCCGCGCTGGTCAGCCCCCGAATGATGGCAAAGTACTTCTGCTCAGCCGGATACACGACATAGTCCATCGCCATGCCCATCAGCACCAGCACGATCACGGTCAGGCCGCCAGCCTTGCTGCACAGCAAGCGGTAGTCGCGCAGCTCTTCACGATAGTTCGTCTGCAGCCCAACGAGGGATGTCGTCATCTCAGGCTACTTGTTGCGGGCCGATCATCACCTCGGCAAACACATTCACGCCGGTCACGTCCGTGTACAGGCGCGGCTCGCCACAGTTCTCCGGCATGATTTCGGCCATCTGCGCCTCGTTGCGATAGATCAGGTACCACTCCAGCACGTGCTCCATGCTGAAGCGCTCCGGGTTGTCGGCGTGGACATTGGTGACCAGCAGGCGGCCGCCCCGCCGGGTGCGGTTGGCGAAATGCTGGTTCAGCCGGGCGCAGACCTTGTCGGACAGATAGTCGAACAGGCCGGCGCAATAGACCGCGTCGAACTCGCGCACACCCGGTGCGTCCGGATCCAGCCGGCGCTTGAGCAGGTGGTGCACCGAATCGTGCGTGTAGCTGATGGTCATGCGCTTGCCCGTTTCCTGCGCGATGGCACCCAGGCGCTCGCGCGTCCAGTCCAGCGTCTCCTGGCTGAAGTCGAGCAGTTCGAACGACAGCCACTCCGGCTCGTCGTATTCATGCATGAAGCGCTGGATTTCCTGAGCGGGGCCGCAGCCCACGTTCAGCATCCGGAACGGCCGCTGCGCGGCGCGCGCTTCATTGGCGATGCGCGTCAGATAATCCACCAGCAGATCGATGCGGTTGCGGTGCGCGCGCGCCACGGCCGTCTGCAGGAAAGCCGCGTTGACGATCTGGAAATACGTGCTCGGGCCCTGGCGGGGATCGTCGAGCATCTGGTTGACCATCTGGTAGTCACCGGCGTAGCCCAGCGGCTTCGTGAAGGTGCGGAAGACGAAGGGCGAGCGCAGCAGCAGCGGATGCAGCGCGGCCTGGGCGAAGGCACGATGCGCGGGCGCCAGTTCTTCGTCGACGAGGCGCGCCTCGCCTTCGAATTCGTCGAAGTAGAACTTGGTCCGCTCCATCAGCGGCGACGCCAGCTCGAGGAAGAAGTCCTCGCGCAGGCTTTTGCCATCCTTGGGCAGGGTGTCGGCGAGATCCGCCTGCTCGACCCAGCGCGACATGTCGGTCAGAAATGCCCGGATCTGGTTGACCGCGATCTGGTAGTCACGGCGGATCTGGAAACGCTCGGTCCAGTCCTGCGCGAACCGGCGGGCTTCTTCGCCCACCGTGCGCGCTTCCAGCGCGTCGCCGCTCAGCTCGCGCCACTCGTCGATCAGCGTGACCGAGACAATGGCGGTCAGGCCGGTATTGACCATGCTGATGACGACGGCCTTGCCCGAATAGGCGTGCTCGACGCCCATCTTGACCGACAGGTCGTTCAGCACCTCGCTGACCTGGACAATCGAGTAGGGGTTATAGACCTCCATCACCAGCGACTTGCGCTGGAGATTGATGATGGTGCCCCGCACCTGCTCGCCCTGCGAGTTGCGAAAGCTCACAACCGGATCGATTTGCGTTTTGGAATACACGGTATTGCGGCCAGGTAAGTACTCACGCGAAGGTTTGAAATCTGGTCAGCGCGTATGCCACTGGCATCACGGTCTGACGAGGCTCGCTAGCCTGGTGGGCCCGATGGCCGGTTTCGGAACAATACGGACCTCTTCGATGGGAGCATTCTACTGATAAAAAAAGGCCGTTGTCTCGCGGGGGATTTCATCAGCGAAACTGCCTGACGGTGCTCGATGAAAAGGCGCCGAAATACTACAAGGGCTTCCCCGTCGAGCGCAAGCTCAATCGGGTTCCGGGACGGTGCGGTGTGCAGCGCTGCTCATGGGCGTGCGGGAAGGCGCAGGCGGTCAGAGTGGCGAGTCGTGCTGGGGAAGCGCGCCGGGCATCCGGCCTTCGCTACGCCTACGCGACTCCCAGGGTATATGCGGATCATCGCAACAATTGACAGCCCTCTCAATTAAGCTACACTGCCATCAAATTTGAGAGTCAATCAAATTTGATCGGAAGGCAATCTTGAATGGAGGGGAGCGGGGTCTTTCATACCGTTAGCTCATTAATTTTGGAGTCCATATTAATTGGCGCAAGCAATGCGTTTCGCCGATACCGCAGTGCCTCGCAATCAAGTCGATACGAAATCGAAACGGGTCAGGTCATGGAGATCAGGATGAGCAGTCGTGCACAACGCAAGGTGCGTCTGGCGCTATCAGCCGCTGCATTGGCAGCGGGGGCGTCGAACGCGTTCGCAACAGACGGCGCGTATTTCACGGGAAATGGCGCCTATTCGTCCGGTATGGGCGGCGCGGCGATTGCATTTCCGCAGGATGTTGCCTCGGCAGTGGACAATCCGGCCGGGTTGGCGGAGTTGGGTTCCCGAGTCGATCTCTACGGCATCGCCTTGCCGGTTTCGTCCAATGCCACCTTTGGCTCGCCAGACAACCATCTGTTTTCCCGCAAGATCGTCGTTTCGCCGGGATTCGGCTTCAACTATCAGATCGCGCCGCAGTGGACCTTCGGTGTGGCGATGACCGGCGCGGGAGCGGCATCGAATTATGGACGTCCCGTGCTGCCGGTTCCCGGTGCCGGCGACGCCAAAGCCAGCCTCATCGTCGTCAATACGAACCCGACGGTCACCTATAAACCGCTGCCCAACCTGTCCATCGGTGCGTCGCTGGTGATTGGCGTCGAGCAGTTGCGCCTGAACGGGGTGCTCGCCCCCGGAGCGGATGGCGCGCTGGAACCCGTGCCCAGTCACGGCAACTCGGACGCCGTGGGAATTGGCGCCGGGATGGGCGTACTCTGGACGCCGATTCCGATGGTGTCGCTCGGGGCCTCCTGGTTCAGCAAGACGTGGTTCTCATCGCTATCGGGCTACAAGGACGACGTGCTTGCGCCGAGCGATGGCCATATCGACAGCCCATCCCGGTACGGCGCGGGCGTTGCCATACGCCCACTGCCGGGCTTGACGGTGGCGCTCGACTACCTCCGCATCGAGTGGGCCAGTGCCGCGGGCTACAACACGGCCAGTACATGGGGCTATCGCAGCCAGAACGTGGGTCGTGTCGGCGTCTCGTACGATATCAATCCGAAGTGGACCGTGCGCGCCGGCTACAGCTTTGCCAATAACAACGTCGATTCCAACCATACTCTCGCGAACATGTATGGCCCCGGCATCAGTTCCCGCGCGGTGACAGTCGGCGCAACCTATGCCATCGACAAAAACAATCTCGTGACCGCGGCCTTCGAGTACGACATTCCGACGACGATCATCGGAACGGGGCCGAGTACCGGCGTGAACATTCACGCTAGCTACCAGGGATACTCGATCGGCTATACGCACAAGTTCTAGCGAACGCGGGACACCGCGCGCAACGACAGCGCCATGAAGGCGTAGGGTGCGGCTCGCACTCGCCAGAAGTCGGTCGGAGAACACCGGAAGCCGTCGTGGACGCTCTCCGGTGTTTTGTCATGAGCGACGCGTCTTGCGGCGGGCGGGCGTGTCGGCTGGCGGGTTCGCCAGCCACGTCTCGAAGCCGTCCAGCATCAGCTTCAGGCCGGCGTCGAGTCTTTTTTCGCTGTCGATCTTCGTGAACGGCTCCGCCAGAAACGTCGCGCCGGGTATGTCCTCGCGATCGAACTGGGAAACGTAGCCGACGATGAAATCCTTGTGCTCGCCGGGTGCCTGCCGGTTTGCAATTTCGACACTGATGCTCGTCACGAACATCATGGTCAGGTCGTACGCGAGTGCGGCTTGTGCGGGCGTAAAGCCGGCGTGCTCGAAAATCCGGCCAAGATGGTCGAAGTAGGCAAGCCCGTAGTCGGTCTCTCCCGGCTGGACACGCTGAAACAGCCGGAACCGGTTTTGTGTCGCGATATAGTTTGCGACGCCCGGCCAGCGCGCGAGTGTTTTCAGTACCGAGCGACACACGCCTTCCAGGTCGATACGCCAGTCGCCGGTCACGGGCGGCAGTGCGTTCACGCGCTCCTTGAACGCGGCATTCAGAACAGCACTGAGCAGGTCGTCCTTGCTGCCGACGTAGTAGTGAACCAGCCCCGGTGCCACACCCATTTCCCTGGCGACGCGGACCATGGACACTTCAGAGATCGACTCCTTCTGCGCGAGCTCGATCGCGCGGCGGATGACGGCGTCGCGCGACAGGTCGGCGCCTGGGGCATCGCTTTTCGGCCGCCTGCCGGCGCGACGGGGTGTGGGCGTGGTCGTTTCTTCCGGTGCGATTTTGACTGGCTTCATGGAGCAGGGTAAACGATAGCGCTGGTGCCGCGCGTTTTAATTTGACATGGTCTCAACTCTAGCACTATTCTTCGGTCATGGAAATTTGAGACGGTCTCAACTTATCACTAATTGAGACTGTATCAAATTGTGGTGAGTTGGCCGACAACGTTACAGGAGCACGGAGCCGCCATGAAACAACAGGGATCGAACGGAAAAGTCGCGGTAACGGCCGGGCTGCGGGGCGCGTCGTGGACGCCCGCCCGCATGCAGGCGCCTTATACGACGACGCCGTTCCCTTTGACCACGCAGGATGGCCAGGCGACGCTTGGGGTGCTTTTTGCCCGGGCGCCCGTGCGGAAAGTCGTCTTTGTCATGCATCCGCGCGAATTCGTGATGACGCACTACCTCGTGCCCGAAGTGCTGGATGCGGGGTGGGCGTGCTGGGTTCAGGCGCCGCGCTCGATCGGCAGCGATCTGCGGCTCGAACACGAGACCGCGCTTCACGACGTGGCGGCCGGCATGCGGCAGCTTCGCGAACTCGGGTTCGAGACGATCGTGCTGCTCGGGAACTCGGGCGGGGCAGGGCTCTTTGCGTTCTACAACCAGCAATCGCAACTGCCTGCCGACCAGCGCATTCGCCGCACGCCGGGCGGGCGTGCCACCGGGCTCGATACCGCGATCATGCCGACGGCGGACGGCATCGCATTCGTCTCGCCGCATCCGGGGCAAGGCGTGCTGCTGATGAATGCGCTAGATCCGTCCGTGACCGACGAGCAGGACCCGTTCTCGTGCGATGCCGGGCTCGATCCATTTAGTGCTGCGAACGGATTTCGCCGGCCGCCCGAATCGTCGAGCTACGCACCCGCATTCATTGAACGCTACCGGCACGC
Source organism: Paraburkholderia oxyphila NBRC 105797 (assembly GCF_000685075.1). Classification (GTDB taxonomy): domain Bacteria; phylum Pseudomonadota; class Gammaproteobacteria; order Burkholderiales; family Burkholderiaceae; genus Paraburkholderia; species Paraburkholderia oxyphila. The sequence continues at coordinate 12,291 of NZ_BAYD01000066.1, read as the reverse complement.
GCAACGCGAGCGCGTCGCGCGACTCGACCAGCGTGCACGCGAATTGATCGATCGGCGGCAGTCGGCGCGCGCCCGGTTGAAGGAGGCGCCCACGCGCACCGACAAGCAACTCGCCAGCCACGGTGCAATCTTGACGGTATGGCGCACCGATGCCGATCTGCGCTGCTGGGACACCTCGCTCGACCCGTCCGATCGTCTCGTCGGCTCGCTCTGGGGCGCGGACCCGTCGGTTTCGAACCTCGGCAGCGTCGGCTTCGGCCGGATCGTGACGCCGGAGTCGTGGCTGTCGACCTGGTCTGGACTGTCGTCGAACGCGTCGCTGGACAAGTGCGCGAAGTCGATCGTGCAGCCGACGCTGCTGATCGAATACACGGGCGACAACTGCGTGTTCCCCGGCGACGTCGACGCCATGTTCGCGTCGTTCGCGACAGCCGACAAGGAGCGCCATCGCGTCCGGGGCAACCATCACGGCTTGCCGGTCGACGACGGCGATGTGCCCGGCCAGGTGCTCGCCGGCCAGCATCTGCGGTCCTGGCTGCACGCAACATTTCGCTAAGTCATCAAAGAATACATTGGAGACGGTAAGGATGAACTCGGTAGGGAATCTTCAGGGAAAGGGCGGCGCCGCCGCACTCGCATCGTTCGACAAGGCGGTTGCTGCGTCGAAATCGGCCGGTCGTCCGGCACACGTCCTCGATCCGATTGCGGGTGTCGTTTATCCGGCGCAGGCGGATCTGGATCGCTATGTCGCCGAGGGTGCGCTCGGATTCGAAACGCTGGCGGACGGATTTCGCACGATTGCCGCGCGCTATCCTGAGAATGTCGCGTTGCTCGGACCGGGTTTGCGGATGACCTATGCGGAACTCGATTCGAAATCGACACGGCTCGGCGCCGCACTGCTGGCGCAAGGGCTCCAGCCGCTCGACCGGGTCGTGTTCCAGTTGGGCAACAGTGCCCAGCTCGTCATCATGTTTCTCGCCTGCGTGAAGGCCGGGCTGATTCCGATCTGCACGCTGGCCGCGCATCGCGAGCACGAGATTGGCTACCTGGCGAATCTGGCCGACGCGAAGCTTCACTTCGTTCAGGGCGACGATCCGAAATTCGACGACATTGCGTTCGCGCGGGAAATGCAGCAGCGCGCGCCGAGCCTGAAGCTGATCCTGCAGGCGCGCGGCGAGCCGCGTGATGGTGTGTTGCATCTCGACCATCTGATCGACTCGATCGACGAGGAAGCGGCTGCGGCCCGGCTGGCGGAAGTCACGCTGGACCCGTTCCAGGTGGCCGTGTTCCAGCTCTCCGGTGGCACGACGGGCGTGCCCAAGATCATCCCGCGATTCAACAACGAGTATTTGTACAACATGCGCGCTTGTGCGCAATGGCTCGACTATCGACCCAGTGACGTGCTGTTCATGCCGCAGCCGATGGTGCACAACCTGAACATGGGCTGTTGCTTTGGCCCGTTCCTGATGACGGGCGGAACGGTCACGGTGGCGCCGGATCTCGCGCCCGAGACGCTGATTTCGCTGATCGAGACGACGCGCCCGACGTGGCTGATGCTCGGTGGTCCGATCATCGCGCGTATCGAGACGGCGATCCAGTCGGGCCGTCTCGACTTTTCGAAGGCGCGAGGTGTCATCGCGGCGAATAGTGCGCCGAAGCTGCGTGCATTGGTGGGCGTGCCCGCCTACCACATCTTCGGCATCACGGAGGGCGTGATCATGTTCACGCATCCGGACGATCCCCAGGAAGCGCTCGATACGACCAACGGCCGGCCCGTGAGTCCGTGGGACAGTATCCGCCTCCTCGGCCCAGGCACGGAAGAGCCGGTCAAGTTCGGCGAAATCGGCGAACCGGCGTTCAAGGGACCATACACGATCCACGGCTATTTCCGCGCCGAGGACCGTAACAAGGAAACCTTCACGAGCGATGGCTATTACCGGTCGGGCGATCTGATGGAGGAGCGCCTGATCGACGGCAAGCGCTATTTCGTCTTCCGCGGCCGCTTCAAGGACCTCGTCAGCCGGGGCGGCGAAAAGATCAACTGCGAAGAGGTCGAAATGGCGGTCGCCGGACATCCGTCGGTCGCGCAGGTGGTCGCCGTGCCGTATCCCGATCCCGTGTTCGACGAACGTCTGTGTGCTGTGCTGATCCTGCGCGAAGGGCACGCCGAGCCGTCCCTCGCCGAGCTGGGCGCGTATCTGAAGGACTACGGTCTCGCGAAATTCAAGTGGCCCGAGCGCATCGAGGTGGTCGACACGTTCCCGCTAACCGCATCGGGAAAGCTCAGCCGGCAGTCGCTGCGTGAAATGGTTGCGCAGCACGTCCTCGGCGCTCAAAACGCATCGTGAACCTGATTGATCCAATACTGGAGAACACTGTGGCAGCTACTCAACCGGTTCTGAAGGGCGTGCACCATACGGCCCGACCCACCTGGAAACTGCGGGAAACCGTCGAGTTCTATCGCGACAAGCTCGGCTTGCCGCTCGTCCACGCGATTTCGGCGCGAGGCTGGGGGCCGTCGAACCATCCCGACTTCCTGCACTTCTTCTTCGAAAGCGGCAAGGGCAGCACCATCGCATTCTTTTACTACATCGATACGGAGCAACCCGATTACACGCGCCCGGTTGCCGACTATCGCTTCGAAGCGACGCATACCGCGTGGGCCGTCGACACCTATGAAGAACTCATTGAATGGCGCGACCGGCTCGAGGCCAAGGGCATTCCGCTCATCTATCAAATCCGTCACGAACTGATCGAGTCGATCTATTTCAGTGATCCTAACGGTTACTATCTCGAGATCACGCTTCAGCAGCGTCCGATGAATCTCCTCGACGCGGATGACGCGACGCGAACGCTGGAAGCGGCGATGAAGGCCGAAGACGCGATGCTCGCGGGTACGGTCGAGTTCAAGTCGATCGACCAGGTGTGGCGCGGCAAAGCCGACGGTATCGGCGAATCGATTGGCGAAAACGACGGCTCCGAAGCCGTGCTGTACGTGCTCGATGTGCCCGAGTTCGAACCGCTCGTCGCGTCGAGCAGGAGCAATCCGTGCTATCACGTCGACGGCCCGACCAACGGTTACTGGAAGATCTGCTCGCCGAAAGCGATCGTCTTTGAACGCAAGGCGCTCGGCTTCGTACCCGCGCTCTGGAACGCGTCGCTCACCGGCGGATTCGATGGCAACGTCAGGACGTTCGATCGCTACAAGCTGGAAATCACGCCTCGGGGGCAGCAATGAAGGTCGCAATCGTAGGCGGTGGACCGTCCGGGCTGTATCTCGGGCTCCTGCTCAAGCGCAGGCAGCCTGACTGGCAGGTCGACGTGATCGAGCAGAACCCGGCCGATGCGACGTTCGGATTCGGCGTCGTGCTGGCCGACACCGGCATGCTGCAATTGCGCGATGCGGATGAGCATTCGTATAACGCGCTTTGTGACGCGATGCACTATAACGACCGCCAGATCATCGTCCAGCAGGAAAAGCCCATCGAGGTGAAGCTGAACGTGAAGGGCGGCGCGATTCCGCGTCTCGCGTTGCTGAAGGTCCTGCAGGGCGAAGCGGAAGCGGTGGGCGTGCGGATTCATTTCGGCCGCCGCATCGAAACGACGCTGGATCTCGCTACGTTCGGTCTCGACGATGCGGATGTCGTGGTCGGCGCCGACGGCATCAACTCCGTGGTGCGCCGCCAGTATCCGGACGCCTTCGGCACGACGCACCGGTCGCTGAGCAATCACTTTGCCTGGTACGGCACGAAGCGGGTCTTCGATGCGCCGGCGCTCGTCTTCAGGAAATTCAACGGCGGCCATTTCGTGGCGCACTACTACGCATACAGCGACGACATGAGCACGTTCGTCGCGGAATGCGACGACGCAACGTGGGAGCGGCTCGATCTGGGCTCGATGACCGATGACGACCGTCAGCAGCTATTCGAGCAGATCTTCGAGCCTGAACTGGGCGGCCTGCCCCTCATCTCGAACAAGTCGAACTGGCGGCAGTTTCCGGTCATTCGCAATGCGCGCTGGACGTCCGGGCGCCATGTGCTGATTGGCGATGCGCTGGCAAGCGCGCACTTTTCGATTGGATCGGGAACCCGTATCGCGATGGCCGATGCGATTGCGCTCGCCCGTGCGCTGCTGGCGTGCGACGGCGATGCAGCGGCGGGCCTCGCGGCATTCGAGGAAGACCACAAGCCGCAGAAGAACAAATTGATCGACGCCTCTGAAAAATCGTACATGTGGTACGAGGACATCGCGCAGTGGATGGACAACACTACGCCTGAAGAATTCGTCTATCAGTTCATGACGCGCACGGGCCGTATCGACGATGCACGCCTGCGCAGCGAGTTTCCCGAGCTGGTGCAGCGGCTCGCAGGCAACGTGGGGGCGCTATGAACGAAAGCTCGGAGGTCGTCGTTTCCGACCTGCCGTTCACGGTGCGCCGCACCGCCCGCTGGGCGGATTGCGATCCGGCCGGCGTCGTGTTTGCCGGCCGTTACACCGACTACCTGCTTGGGGCGGTCATGCACTTCATGCGGCGGATCGGATATGGGACCAACGGCCAGGCGGGGCGCGAGAGCGGAGTCGGGCTGCCGTGCAAGCACATGAGCCTGACGTTCCACGCTTCGCTATACCCCGAGGACGTCGTCGATATCCGCGTCGAAGTGGGCGAGATCCGTACCCATACGTTCGATCTGATTGCGCGTGCGTGCCTGCTGGACGGCCGGCTAGCATTCGAAGGGCAGTTCACGCCGATCGCCATTCGCAGCGACGTGCGGGAGAGCACCAGCATTCCGGCCGCGCTGTGCGAAGCGCTCCAACCTTATCTGCTTGCCAAGGAAGCAGCATGACTGCAAAGACCTACAGAATTGGCCAGATCGTCCCGAGCTCGAACACGACGATGGAGACCGAAATTCCGGCGATGCTGCGAGCGCGCGAAGCCATTCGCCCTGAACGCTTCACGTTCCATAGCAGCCGGATGCGCATGCACAAGGTGACGCGCGAGGAACTCGAGGCAATGAACCGGGAAGGTCTGCGATGCGCGGCCGAACTGGCGGATGCGCGCGTCGATGTGATGAGCACCGCCTGCCTCGTCGCGATCATGGCGATGGGCAAAGGCTATCACCGCGATGTCGAGCGCGACCTCACCGCCGTTGCCCGCGAGAATCATTGCAGCGCGCCTGTCATGACGTCGGCCGGCGCGCTGGTGGAAGGGCTGAAGATCATGGGCGCGAAAAAGGTCTCGCTACTCGCCCCGTATATGCGTTCGCTTTGCGATCTCGTCGTGGAATACATCGAAAGCGAGGGCATCAAGGTCGTCGACTCTATCGCCTTTGAAATCCCGGACAACCTCGAAGTCGGTCAGCGCGATCCGGCCCGGCTTGTCGAAGACGTGAAAAAGCTGAACACGGCGAATGCCGACGTCGTCGTCCTGTCGGCGTGCGTCCAGATGCAGTCTTTGCCTTCCATCCAGATCGTCGAGAATCGACTGGGTATTCCTGTGACGTCCACGGCTGTTTGCACCACGCGACGCATGCTCGATCATCTCGGACTGGAGCCGATCGTGCCGAACGCCGGCGCGCTGCTTGGCGGCACGTATCGATAGGCAGTCGAATGCGATTCAAAGAGTGATTGACGTTCTGATGAATAGTAATCCTGATCATAAAGAGGTCGAGAAATGAGAGAGGCAGTCATTGTATCGACGGCCAGAACCCCGATCGGCAAGGCCTATCGCGGCGCTTTCAATCACACGAAATCGCCGGGCCTGATGGGACATGCGATTCGTCATGCGGTTGACCGTTCCGGCATCGAGCCTGACCGTGTCGATGACGTCATCGTCGGGACGGTGCTCGCGGCAGGCACGGCGGGCTCCAACATCGCGCGCAACGCCGTTTTCGCGTCCGGTCTGCCGCACACGGTCGCTGCGCAATCGATCGATCGCCAATGCGCGTCCGGCCTCATGGCGATTGCGACGGCAGCCAAGCAGGTGGTCGTCGACGGGATGGACGTCGTCGTGGCCGGGGGGCAGGAAAACATCTCGGCGGTGCAGACGCGTTACTACGACTGGCTCTATGCGGAAAAAGATGCGCAGGTCCTGCGCTTCGCACCGCATGCCTATATGCCGATGCTCGAGACGGCAGAGTTCGTTTCGAAGAAGTACGGCGTGACGCGCGAGCAGCAGGACGCCTACGCCTTGGCGTCGCAGCAGCGGACAGCGCGCGCGCAGCGCGATGGCCTGTTCGACGCGGAGATCGTGCCGGTCACGGTCACGACCCTGGTGACGGACAAGCTGACCGGCGCCACGGAGGAGCGGGAGGTCACGCTGTCGCGTGACGAAGGCAACCGTCCGGAGACGACGCTGGAAAGTCTTTCGACCTTACGTGCCGTGCTGGGGGACGGCACCGTCACCGCCGGCAACGCGAGCCAGCTCTCCGATGGCGCGAGCGCATGCGTGCTCATGGAAGCGCGTTCGGCTGAGCGTGCAGGACTCGCGCCACTGGGCGTCTATCGCGGGATGGCTGTGGCGGGCGTGGCGCCCGAGGAAATGGGCATCGGACCGGTCTATGCAATTCCCAAATTGCTGAAGCAGCATGCGCTGAGCGTCGACGACATTGGGCTCTGGGAACTGAACGAGGCGTTCGCGTGCCAGGTGCTCTATTGCCGCGACAAGCTCGGTATCGACCCAGAGCGCTACAACGTCAACGGCGGGGCGATTTCGATCGGCCACCCGTACGGCATGACCGGGTCGCGTCTCGTTGGACATGCACTGCTTGAAGGGCGCCGGCGCGGCGCGAAGCATGTCGTGGTCGCGATGTGTGTCGGCGGCGGAATGGGTGCCGCGGCGCTGTTCGACGTGTGCTGACTCGTGCTTATCCAGGTGGAATAGCCAATAACGACGCAACATTTGAAGGAGACAGGAAATGGGATTCGTAGTGGGAGTGGATGTAGGCGGAACCTTCACGGACGGCGTGGCGGTTGACGATCAGGGCAACATCGTGTCGGCGAAAACGCCTTCCACGCCGCCCGACTATTCGGCCGGCGTGTTCAATGTACTCGGCCTTCTTGCCGAGCAATTCCAGATGTCGCGTGCGCGGTTCCTGCAAAGCACGGATCACATCGCGCACGGCACGACTTCGTCGCTGAACGCGCTCGTGATGGGCAAGGTGCCGCCGGTTGGGTTCATTACCACGCGTGGGCACGGAGATTCCATTGCGATCATGAATGTCGAAGGGCGCTATCTCGGCCGTTCGTCGATGGAATTGCAGAATGTGCTGGGCCATGCGAAGCCGGCGCCGCTCGTTGCGAAGCGCCTGATCAAGGAGGTCACGCAACGCATGGACCGCGACGGCACGGTGCTCGTCGAACTAAACGAAGCCGAAGTGCGCGAAGGGGTGCGCGACTGTGTTGCGCAAGGCGTGAACGCGATTGCCGTGTCGCTGCTCTGGTCGTTCCGGAATCCGGCGCACGAGCAGCGCGTGCGCGAGATCATCAAGGAAGAGGCGCCGGACACATACGTCGCGCTGTCGTCCGACGTGAGCCCGCGCATCCGCGAATATGCGCGTCACGCCACGACGATCATGAGCACGCAGATCGGCCCCGGTCTGCGCGACTATCTGAAGAATCTCGAATCGGGGCTGCGCGAGGAAGGGCTCGTCGGCCCGCTGCTCGTGATGCAAAGCTCGGGCGGCGCGATCACGGCGGCCGAAGCCCCGGCCACGGCGATCACGACGGTCGGCTCGGTACTCACGGGCGGTGTCGTCGGCGCGATGCAACTGGCGGGTCAACTCGGCCATCGCAACGTGATGGCGACGGACGTCGGCGGCACGACGTTCCTGGCGGGCCTCATCGTCGATGGCGAGCCGGTGCGCGCGGCGCAGACGATCATCAATCAGTCGCCCGTCAATGTGCCCACGCTGCGCGTCGAGGCGATTGGCTCGGGCGGCGGGGCGATCGCGTGGATCGATGCGGGCGGCAATCTGCGGGTCGGCCCGTTGAGCGCGCAGGCCGCGCCGGGGCCCGCATGTTATGGCGCGGGTGGCATGGAGCCCACCATCACGGACGCGAATCTGGTGCTCGGCATCCTGCCCTCGCGCGGCCTGCTCGGCGGCAAGCGCCCGCTCTCGATGGAGCTCGCGCGCGACGCGATCCGGCGCCGGATTGCGGAGCCGCTCGGCTTGAGCGTCGAAGAGGCCGCCGCCGCGATCTACGCGGTGCAGAACGCGCAGACGGGCGACCTGCTGCGCAAGATCGCCGTGGAAGCCGGACACGATCCGCGTGACTTCGTCGTGTACGCATTCGGCGGCGCGGGCCCCGCGCACTGTGCGGCCTATACGTTCGCCGTGGGCGCGAGCGAGGTGCTGGTGCCGCTCGGGCCGGTGGCCTCCGCGTTCTCGGCGTTCGGTCTGGCGGCGTCGAAAGTCAACGTGATTCGCGAGCTATCGGATCCGGGTGTCGCGCCGCTCGATCCGGTGCGCGTCGCCGAAAACTTCGCACGGCTCGAGGAAGAAGTCAGCACCGTGCTCGCGCGCCAGGGCATCAAGTTCGTCGAAACGCAGCTCTATCGGGAAATCGACATGCGCTACGGGATGCAGATGGGCGAGGTCGCGACGCCGCTCGCTGCTGGCCCGGTCACGGTCGAGTCGCTGCAGGGCGCGGTCGACAGGTTCGAGCAGCTCTATGCCCAGCTATTCGGGGCCGGCTCGGGCTTCCGTGACGCTGGCATTCAGGCGCTGACCTACCGCGTTCGCGGCGAAGGCGTGCTGCCGATTTCGCCCGAGCTGCCGGAAATCGAAGCCGCGAACGGCACGCCGGTCGAGCATGCGCTGATCGAACGCCGTCCGATCTGTCTCGATGCGTACGACGGTTATGTCGATACCCCAGCCTACGACTACACGCGCCTGCGCGCCGGCCACGTGGTGGAAGGTCCGGCCGTGATCCAGGTGCCGACGACGACGGTCGTGGTCCCGAACGGGATGCGCGGCGTCATCGATCACCTGGGCAATCTGTCGATCAAGATGAACGCGGCCTGATCCGCGAAAAGGAGACACGTCATGCAATCCACCATTCCGGGTTCGGAAATTTTTGTTAGCCGGCCGGTTGCGCCCGAGGTGCTGTTGCGCGCGCTGCCGCCGTCGCTCAAGGCACACACCGTGTCGGACGAGGTCGTCGATGCGCTGCATCCGCTGACCTACGAGGTGATTCGTCACCGGCTCTGGTCGATCACCGACGAGATGGGCGAGACCCTGAAACGCATGTCGGGCAGTCCGGTCGTGTCCGAAGCGAACGACTACGACTTCACGATCAACGACGAGGCCGGCCAGGAAGTGCAAATCGGCCTCTACAACACGATGCTCGCCGGCGCGATCGATCTGGCGATCTACTGGACGCTGCAGAACCGCGCTGACAATCCGGGCATCCAGGACGGCGACATGTTCCTGTGCAACGACCCGTGGATCGGCGGCGGCTTGCACCAGAGCGACGTCCTCGTGTTCTCGCCGATCTTCCACGACGGCAAGCTGTTCGGCTGGACGAGCGCGATTTGCCATGAGCCCGATCTCGGCGGCGTGGCCCCGGGCTCGATGCCGATCGTCGCGCCGGACGTCTTTTCCGAATCGTTGCCTACGCCGCCGATCAAGATCGTGCGCAATTTCGAACTGCAGCGCGACGTGGCCGACATGTGGGTGCGTCGCTCGCGCGTGCCGCAACTGATTGGCCTCGATCTGCGCGCGAAGATCGGTGCGAACCTCGTTGGCCGCAAGCGCATTCTCGCGCTGATCGAGCAGTACGGCCCCGATACGGTCAAGGCGGTGATGAAGCGGATGATGAACGATGCGGAGCGGCGCCTGCGCGACAAGCTGCGCGACGCGCCCGACGGCACGTGGCAGGCGTCGAGCTACATGGATCAGGCCGAGGCAGGGGACCGGCGTCCGCACAAGCTGATGCTGTCGATGACGAAGCGCGACGATCACCTGACGTTCGACTTCACGGGCACGGCTCCGCAGGCCGGCGTCATCAACTGCACGTATGCGGGTTCGCGCGGTGGCGTGATGCTCGCGCTGTTGCCGACGCTCGCCGGCAATATCCCGTGGGCGGCCGGCGGCCTGATGCGCTGCTTCGACATCATTACGCCCGAGGGCACGTTGAACAACGCGACGTTCCCATCGGCGATCAACAAGGCGCCGATCGCGACTGCATGGGCGATCGGCAATCTGGCCGCGCAATGTCTGTCGCAGATGCTCGATTGCACGGTCGACATGAAGGCGAACGTCCAGGCGACCTGCTGCGGCACCTGGAACACCGCCGTGCTCGCCGGCGTCGATCAGCGCGGCAAGCAACACGCGCCCTTCGTCGACGTCGTGATGGAGTCGATGGCGGGCGGCTACGGAGCGCGGCCGGCTTCGGACGGCATCGATACGGGCGGTCTCTTCTGCATTCCGATGGGCAAGCTGCCGGACGTCGAGATGACCGAACTGCTGTATCCGCTGGTCGTGCTCTGGCGGCGCGAGGAACCGGATTCCGGCGGGCCGGGGCGGCATCGCGGCGGGCTCAGCGCATCGGTTGCGATCACGCCGTACGGCTCGTCGCTGCCGATGGCGATGGTGCTCTCGAGCTCGGGGATGGCGACCGCGCAGAACCAGGGGCTCGCGGGCGGCCATCCGGGCAACACGGGGCACAACGTGGTGGTGCGCGACGTGCCGCTCGATGCGATGTTTTCCCAGGGCAATGTCCCGACCGATCTGTTCGCGCTCGGTGGCGAACTGACCACGGCTCAGTGCATGACGGCGGGCGAGCTCAAACAGGGCGACGTGCTCTATCTGCATTGTCAGGGCGGTGGCGGTTACGGCGATCCGGTTCGCCGCGATGCGCGCGCGGTCGCGGCCGATCTGCGCAATGGCAAGGTGAGCCAGGGCGCGGCCGAGCTTGTCTATGGCGTGATCGTCGACGCCGCGGGCGAGGTCGACGTCGCCCGGACCGAACACCGACGCGCGGCGGTTCTCGGCGAGCGCCAGAAATATGCTGCGCCGGCCCCGAAGCAATTGACGGGCAAGTTCGATCCAGAGAAGGCGCGCGCGATTGACGACAACCTCGGGCTTGCGGCGGTACCGGGTGGAGCGGTGGTCGTTTGCCGGCACTGTGGCCATCAGCTGAGCGATCACGACAAACGGCTGTCGCTGGCGTGCCGGGACTCCGATCCGGTGTCCGGCAGCTCGAACGTCCGCGTCGATCCATCGTATTACGTCGATTCGGAGGTCGTGTTCCGCGAGCATTTCTGTCCTGGCTGCTGGACGACGGTGCATTCCGGCCTGGTGCCGAAGGATCACGTCGATGTGATCAGCGGGATGCAGAAGCTGGACGCTTCGGACGCCGTTTCGGCGTAACTGAAGCGTGGCGCCGCGCGCTTGGGCGGCTTGCGGGGATCAGTCGAGCAGATTGCCGGATTGCCACGACTGTGCGGCGCCATTTTTTCTTGAGACCGAAGGCAATGAAACTGAAAGACAAAGTTGCGATTGTTACCGGAGCGGCTGCGGGCATTGGGCTGGCGACGGCAAGGAAATTCGCGAGCGAAGGCGCGATTGTCGTGCTGTGTGACCGCTCCGCGGAAGGCGTGGAGCGAGAGGCGTTCAGCCTGAGCGCGAGCGGGCATACGGCTGTTGCACGTGCGGTCGATGTGACTGATCGCGCTGGTGTTGATGCAGTGGTTGCGGACCTGAAGCGCCAATTCGGCCGAATCGATATTCTTGTGAATAACGCGGGTATTACGCAGGATGCGCGGCTGCAGAGCATGAGCGAAGCGCAGTTCGATAAGGTTATCGATGTCAATCTGAAGGGTGTTTTTAATTGCACGCAGGCGGTTGTTGACACGATGCTCGAGCAGCAGCGTGGCGTGGTGCTCAATGCGTCGAGTGTCGTTGGTATATATGGGAACTTCGGTCAGACGAATTATGCGGCCAGCAAGTTTGGCGTGATTGGCTTCACGAAGACGTGGGCCAGGGAGCTTGGGCCCAAAGGCATTCGGGTCAATGCGGTGTGTCCGGGATTCATCGCGACGGATATTCTCAGTACCATGCCCGACAAAGTGCTCGAAGGGTTTCGCAATGCTTGCTGGCAGCGGCGGCTTGGGGAGCCTGGTGAAATTGCGAATGTCTATGCATTTCTTGCGTCGGATGACGCTAGTTTTGTGAATGGCACTGCTATTGAAGTGTCTGGAGGGTTGTCAGTCTAGTGGCAAAGTTTGTATTGCCGAAAGTCGGATTGGTGTTGGCCTTAACGTGATTTCGCGGCGGGCCGCAAGCGTTG
>NZ_BAYD01000067.1 GCF_000685075.1 Paraburkholderia oxyphila NBRC 105797 | reverse complement strand
CCGGACATTTCACCTCGGCGCCGTATTTTCAGACAATTGACACGGACGAGAATCACGCTTGCCTGTCGAAATTTCGCGATCGCTTCGAAGGAAAAGCCGTGCCGAACGCGTGCTGGGAAGCGGCTTATTTCCAGGTGCATCTGTTCGCCAATGCGATGCGCGCGAGCGGCAGCGACGACATCGACGCGCTGATGCCGGAGCTGCTGGGGGCCGAGTTCATCGCCCCGCAGGGGCGCGTGCGCATCGAGCCGAGCAATCATCACACGTGCTTGTACCCGCGCATCGGCCGCGTCAACTCGAAAGGCGAGTTCACGATCGTGCGGGCGTCCAAGCGTGCCGTGAGCCCGGACCCGTATCTGGTCACCCATTCGCTCGGCGATTGGACCGTTGCCCTCGGTTCGCTGGAGGCGTGAATGAACCGCACACGCAACGTTGCACGGGCGGTGCAACCTTCGGCCCGGGCCATTCCCCAGATCCTCAAGGACTTGCGCTCGTTACGCGTTTGCGTGTTTCACCCGCAGGACCAGGACGGAGAAGGGCTGACGCGTCAGTTGCAACGCATCGGATGCCAGGTGCAGGCGTTCTGGCCGCCGTTGCCACTCCCGCCCGCGGGGACCGACCTCGTCTTCATGGCGCTGCATCCGAACATTCTCCAGCACGACTTCAGCTGGTGCGCAGGTGACAGCGCACCGCCGGTCATTGCGGTCATCACCTATGAGAACCCGACGATCATCGAAGCGGTGCTGCGGATTGGCGCAAAAGGTGTTGTCGCTTCGCCGGTGCGCTCATTCGGTCTGCTCAGCTCGCTCGTGCTCGCGCGCGAGCTGACCACCGAGCTTGTGAAGCAGCGCAGGCGCATCAGCAGGCTCGAAGAGAAGCTTGTCGGCGTTCGGAAGATCGCCGAGGCGCAGGACATTCTGTGCCAGCAGCGTGGCATTACGAAAGACGATGCCTACAAGGTGATCCGCGAACAGGCGATGAGCAAGCGCGTGACCGCGGAGGACATCGCTTCCGCGATCATCAACGCAAACGAGATCCTGTCGTTCAAGGCGCGTGAGCCGGAGTGACGGTTGGCGCATAGCGTTGCTCATGGGCCCGCTGCGGCAGCGAGTTTGCCACGTTGCACACATATCCTTGCGTGCAAGGTCGTCCGAGGACGCACATTTGGGCCGGCGCCGAAAGTGCCACACCCGTCGATCACAACACACCCGCTCATTCGCGCGGGAACGCGGCGTCGTCGCCCCGTGCAAGAATCTCGCCCGGATCGAGGCCCCGGTCGATTCCGTGCGGCGTGACTGCTTGTCCCGGCTCGAGGACGAGTCTCCTGCTATCAAGTTGCACGTCGATCTTGTCGGGTTCGAACGAAATGAGGTTGGCGATGCGTGCAACCTCCGGCCATGCCTCTTGATAGCACCATGCCGCTTTCTGGCGATCACCAATATCGTAGTAGCTCGCTAAACCTTTATAGGGGCAGAATGTTTGACCCTCGACCAGCGTCAGTGCTGTCTCGTCGATGTCCTCACGCCGAACGTACCAGCGCGGCGCGAAGCCAGACTCGTACAGCACGATTGGGCGTTTCGTGTCGGCGATTACCTTCAGGCCGTCCTTGACCACAAGGTGACGAGACGTTTGCCGGATGTCAATGCGGTGATACGGGTCGGCGGCGTGACCGACGATGCGCTCGTCCTCCTCATAGAACGCATCCATTGCCCGCCAGGCGAAGGCCACGCGGTCCCTCAGTTCGCTGGCGTGCTCGGGCAACTTCATATACTGCCATGCTGCGTGGGCAGCCCGTCTGTCTTCGACCGCTACGGTGTACCAGCCGGTATCGCCGAAGTCGCGGTGCTGAGTCGTCCGGCTCTCGCTAATGAGCAAGTCCCTCCGCACGTCGACGAGCGGGAAGAAAGCTACCGGATAGCGTCCGGGTTCGTGGAGAAGGATCACGCCCTCGCTGTCGGCAATCCACTCGCGGGCCAATTTGACACGCAGCCGCCGGCGCAACGGTTCGGCGAAAACGAGTCGCTTCGGCATTGGTTCGGAAGTGAGAAAGCGTCCCAGCGATGTTTCGCCCAGCGGACCTTGTTGCCACGAGAGCCCCATAGACATGCTCCTTTCATTTCTGCAAGCAAGCGATGAAACGGAGTTCGTTGCCGTTGCTGGCGCGTGGAGGACCGGCAATTCGCAGAGTCGAAATCGCAACGGCGCTCACAAGAGGCGTGGCGACTTGCGATGATTCGTTGCTTGCTCATATGCATAGGCCAAGGCCACGAGCTCAGCCTCGGCCCATTGGCGTCCGACGAAAATCAGGCTGAAAGGGGAACCCGACGCGTAATAGCCGGCAGGCACCGTGACGCCGGGAAGCCCCGCAATGTTGATCTCGCCGACCGTCGTTTCCTGAATCGTTTCTCCGCTGTGAAGCAAGGGGAGTTCGCAACGCATCTGAGGATACACAACCGCGTCGAGGTCCGCCTTGTCAAACACCTCCGCGAAGATACGCAGATATTTTGCCTTCAATGCAATGAAGTCCGAGATATCCGGCGGATACGACGGATCCGCCAGTGCAGCCGGAAACTGCCGCAGGTTGGGCATGAAGTTGAGCACACCGGTCGGTCCGAACGCGTTTTCGTCCGCCGTCGCCATGGCGAAGTCGGCGAACGTCTTCAGAGGTGAGTTCGGCCCAAGCCGTTCGAGGTACATCTGAACGTCATACGGGATCGATTCCATGCCGCGGGCATCAAAATTTGCAGTCGGTGGCGTGGGCTCCCGCAAGTCGGCAAAACCTGATCCTGCAAACGGATCCTCCACCAGCACTGCACCGAGCGACTTCAGTTCCCTCCTCGCGCGCTCATAGAGCGCCACGGTTTCCGGAGACAACGGCTGGTTTCGCCAGCCTGCTCCGTACAGGCCGAGCCGCTTCCCATTCAGAGCGTCCTTGCTGAGCTGGGACGTGTATCCGCCCTCTGGCACCTGTCCGACTGATGCGAGCGTCTTCGGATCCTCTCCATGATAACCGGCCAGCACATCGAGGCAGAGCGCGGCGTCGCGCACCGTCCGGGCAATGGGTCCGACGACGTCACGGTTGCCGGACAATGGCACCACGCCTGCGTTGGGCACAAGCCCCATGGTCGGCTTTATGCTTGCCAGGTCCTGCGCTGCCGCCGGGTTCTGAATCGAACCGCCCGTTTCCTCGCCTAACCCCAGAACGACCATGTTCGATGCGACCGCAGCTGCGGTGCCCGCGCTGCTAGCCCCAGGGACCCGATCGGGTATCACGACGTTGAGCGTTGGACCAGCCCAGCTATCGTTGGCGTGTGTGCCCGAGTGGCTGAGCACGGGCACATTGGTCTTACCGAGCATCACGGTTCCCGCAGCCCGCATACGTGCCACCACCGGTGCGTCTCTATCCGGCATCAGGTCGACGCCCCCAGTCTTGCTGTAGAGCTTGGACCAGCCGCCCGTGGTCGGGAATCCGACCATATCCATCGCGTCCTTGATCGCGACCGGCACGCCTGCGAGCGGACCCAGCGCCTCACCGGCAGCGCGGCGGCGGTCAATTTCTCGCGCGTCGTCGATTGACGACGGGTTCAGAAAGATGAAAGCGTTGTACTTCCCGTTGTACCGCTCGATTTGCTTGAAGCAGGCAAGCGCCAGCGACTCGGCCGTAAACCGCCCAGTGCGAAACCCATCCTGAACGCTTTCAATCGTCAGGTTCGTGAGGTCGATATCGGCGTCAAGGGCCGCGCTATCCGTCCGCGAAGACTTTGTATTAGCCATTTCGTACTCCAAACGCGTGGAAATTAATTCGTCCTCTTCTTGGCCTCCGCGCGGAATTTATGCAGTAACGGTTCAGTGTATCCACTCGGCTGCGTTTGACCCTCGAGCGCCAGCGCACAGGCCGTACGGAAGGCAAGTGACGCGTCAAAATTGACCGCCATCGGCCGGTATGCCGGGTCTCCGGCGTTCTGTCGATCGACGACTTGGGCCATGCGCCTGAACGTCTCTTTGACGAACGTTTCCGTCACGACACCGTGCCGGAGCCAGTTTGCGATGTGTTGGCTCGAGATACGCAGCGTCGCGCGATCCTCCATCAGCGCGACGTTGTCGATATCAGGAACCTTCGAGCAGCCGATGCCTTGGTCTATCCAGCGGACGACATAGCCAAGAATGCCCTGCGCATTGTTTTCGACTTCGTTGCGGATCTCCGCTTCCGACCAGTTTGGCGAAGGCGAAACCGGCGCGGTGAGAAGCCCATCGAGGAGCGTGTCGCGCTCTGCGGCGTAGTCGATCTTTTCGAGCTGGCGTTGAATGTCCTGTACGTCGACCTGATGGTAGTGCAACGCGTGCAGGGTGGCGGCAGTCGGCGACGGAACCCACGCCGTATTTGCGCCGGCCTTCGGATGTGCGATCTTCTCGTCTAGCATCGCGCGCATCAGATCAGGCATCGCCCACATCCCCTTGCCGATTTGCGCGCGGCCGCGCATCCCGGCCGCCAGACCCGCCAGCACATTGTTGCGTTCGTATGCGCTAATCCATGTCGTGGACTTCATCGCCGCTTTGCGCAGCGCAGGACCCGCCTCCATGATTGAATGAATCTCATCGCCGGTGCGATCGAGGAATCCTGTGTTGATGAACACTACACGGCCCGCTGCCGCAGCAATACACGCGGACAGGTTGACACTCGTGCGTCGCTCCTCGTCCATGATGCCCATCTTCAACGTGCCAATGGGCAATTTGAACAAGTCCTCGATGCGGGAAAATAGCCGGTCCGCAAAGGCCACCTCTGCAGGACCGTGCATCTTCGGCTTGACAAGATAGATCGATCCCGCCCGCGAATTGCGTTTGACCGGCAAGTCGTGCAGCGCACACAGCGTCGTCACGACTCCGTCCAGAATCCCTTCCGGGATTTCAAAGCGTTCATCATAGAGCACCGCATTGCTGGTCATTAAATGACCGACATTGCGGATAAAGAGCAGCGACCGGCCGTGAACCTGGAACTCCGCGTCGTCCGGCCCTCGATAGCGGCGATCCTTGTTCAACTGGCGCATGAACGACCTGTCGCCTTTTGCAACCATCTCTGAGAGCGTGCCCTGCATGAGACCGAGCCAGTTCCGATACAAATGGACCTTGTCTTCTGCGTCAACAACCGCAACCGAGTCTTCGCAATCGACGATCGTGCTGATTGCCGCTTCGATCACGACGTCCTTTACATTCGCACGGTCCATCCTGCCAATCAGGTGATCTGGATCCACCTGGATTTCGATGTACAAGCCGTTATGTTTGAGCAGTACTGCAGACGGGTTTCGGGCGTCCCCCTGATAGCCTGCGAACTGTGCCGGGTCCCGCAGTCCCGTCGTGCGGTCACCCAATGCCACAGCCAATTGCCCGTTCGAAACAGAGTAACGCGTAGCATCTGTGTGCGAACCATCGTTCAATGGCGCAACAGTATCGAGAAAACGCCTGGAAAAATCGATTACGCGCTGGCCGCGTATCGGGTTGAACGCTGCGCGACGCTCGGCGCCATCATCTTCGGGCAGTGCGTCGGTACCGTAGAGTGCGTCGTAGAGGCTACCCCAACGGGCGTTGGCGGCATTTAGAGCATAGCGTGCATTCGATAACGGCACCACCAACTGAGGACCGGCCTGGTTCGCGAGTTCCTCATCGACATTCGTGGTCGTGACCTTGACGCCGTAAACGGGCGGCAAGACGTACCCGACCGATTCCAGAAACTGACGATATGGAGTAACGTTCGTCACCGGTCCAGGGTTCTTGCGATGCCATTCATCGAGCAAGCGCTGCATGCGCTCACGCTCATCGAGGAGTCTGAGATTTTCTGGCGCGAGATCCTGGACTAGCGATGCGAAGCCTTTCCAAAAGTCCGGAGCACTCAGACCCGTTCCAGGGAGCGCTTCTTCCTCGATGAATCGAACAAGCGGCGTTGCAACCGCAA
The DNA here is from genome assembly GCF_000685075.1 of Paraburkholderia oxyphila NBRC 105797. Classification (GTDB taxonomy): domain Bacteria; phylum Pseudomonadota; class Gammaproteobacteria; order Burkholderiales; family Burkholderiaceae; genus Paraburkholderia; species Paraburkholderia oxyphila. The sequence continues at coordinate 46,744 of NZ_BAYD01000067.1, read as the reverse complement.
AGGCGCGACTGACTTCAAGGTAGGACATGCATCTCTCCTTTGTCGGTTGGTCATGTAATGACGAGATAGCGTGAACGCCGGGCTTTGCGAACAACGCGTCTTCATTCGATTTGGCGTCGGAAACGCCGACAGCTCAGATTCGCTGACCGAGCCCAATCAGTTGGGCGCTGCCGCCAACGCGGCCGCCAGCGACGCACTTTGCAACGCGCACGTTTTTGAATATGTCCTTGTGTTGCTGAGACGTGAGAGACTTGCCTTTCATGGCCCGACTCCCGTGGTCATAGCAAGGGCCTCTTCGACAAGCTCGATCCAGTGCCTCACGGGTGTTCGACGAGCGCCGTTCAGATGCACCTGGCAGCCGATGTTTGCCGTCACGATTTCCGAGGGCTTACCGGCCTCCAGCGAGTCGAGTTTATTGTCGCGCAACTTCTTCGCGAGCTCGGGTTGGGTGAACGAATAAGTACCGGCGGAACCACAACACAAATGCGGGTCGACGACAGGAGCCAGTTCAAATCCCAGCTTTTCGAGAATGCTTTCTACCGAGCCATTCAACTTTTGCGCATGCTGCAGGGTACAGGGACAGTGAAACGCGATTCGCTTGGGTTCAACCTGTTGTAGCCTTTCAAGCGGCTCACTTCCGATGACTTCCGACAGGTCCTTGGCAGCATGGCTAACTGTGCGGGCTTTCTCTGCGTAATTCCTGTCTTGCGCCAGAAGATCCCCATACTCCTTGACGAACGCTCCGCAGCCGCTTGCTGCGATGACGATTGCCTCCGCGCCTTGTTCGAGGGCGGGCCACCAAGTGTCGATATTGTGCCGCGCACGGTTCAGCCCGGCCTCGTGTGCGCTCAAGTGGTAATCGGTGGCACCACAGCATCCAGCGTTGTCGCTCGCCATGACGCTTATTCCCAGACGATCGAGCACCCGCGCCGCAGCCACGTTCGTATTCGGAGAAAGCGAAGGTTGAACACAGCCTTCAAGCATCAAAACACGCCGCGCATGACGCGGTGCCGGGCGCGGGCCGCTGTGGACAATCTCCGAAGGAATTTTTTGGCGAATGGCTTCGGGCATCAATGGACGCACAGATCGACCTGCCGCGAGCAGCGTCGAAAACACCTTTCTTCGCGGGATGACGTATCGCAACCCCGCACGCAACGCGCGCTCAGCGAAAGGTCGATCGATACGGCGTTCGAGTTCGGCCCTGCCTATGTCGAGCAGAGTGTGGTATTTGACACCGGACGGGCAGGACGTCTCGCAGTTTCGGCAACTGAGGCAGCGATCAAGGTGCGTCTGTGTTTTGTCGCTGACGTCTTGGCCCTCCAGCATCTGTTTAATCAGGTAAATGCGACCCCGAGGCCCGTCGAGCTCATTTCCGAGTATTTGATACGTTGGGCAGGTTGCGTTGCAAAACCCGCAATGCACACATGATCGCAAAATGGCTTCAGCTTCGCTGGCCCGCGGCAATGATTGCGCGTCTGGGCTTAGATTCGTCTGCATAAGAATGTTCCCCCCTCAGAGTTCGGCATAAAACCTGCCCGGGTTGAAAATCGATTGTGGGTCGATTTGCCTCTTTAACCGTTGATGCAGCAACATCAACGGAGCGGGCAGCGGGTGGAACGGGGAATCAGTGACGTTTGGCGTGAAACAAGTTGCGTGACCGCCGTGCTGAACGGCGAGTTCCCTGATGGTCTCGGGCGAAGCGTCGGTCTTGATCCACCGTTGCGAGCCGCCCCAGTCTGTGATTGCGGAGCCCGGAAGATCGATGTAGGGAGTTGCTGCAGGCAAGGAAAGGCGCCAAAGTGGGCGCCTGTCGGCAAAGAATGGCAACCTGAACTCACGCAGCGAGCCCCAGAAATCGACGGCCGTCGGCTCTCCTCCGATGCGCTCACGGGCAGCCCTGACGGAGCCGTCCCCGCCTTCGATTCTGACGTACAGCATGCCATCGACGTGACAGGCGCCGGCGAGGGGTACGCCTTCCAGGCGCCATTTCGAAAGAGTCTCAAGGGCCGCTTGGGCCGTCATGGTCAGACCAAGGCTGAGCGTCGAACGGGGTTTCGGGAGCACTTTCAACGAAACCTCGGTGATCACCGCCAAGGAGCCGAAGCTCCCCGCCATGAGCCGCGACACGTCGTACCCCGCAACGTTCTTCATCACTTCGCCGCCGAACCTCAAGTGCTTGCCCTGGCCGGTTATGATCCGACAGCCGAGGACGAAGTCCCGTACCGCTCCACCGTAGGGGCGCCTCGGCCCGGATAGGCCGCTGGCAACCATGCCGCCGACGGTTGCGACGCCGTCGAACGTCGGTGATTCCGAGGGCAGCATCTGACCCGAGGCGTCGAGCTCCGCGTCGAGCTCCGTCACTGTCGTTCCCGCTCTGACCGTTACGACGAGCTCGGTCGGGTCATATTTGACAATCCCACGATGGCAGCGCGTATCGACTGTTTCTCCGTCGGTCGACCGACCGAGGAACCGCTTGGTGTCTCCACCTCGAATGCGCACCGGACAGTTGCGCGAGATGGCAGACTGCACTTCCTCGATCAGCATCGCGCTGCTGTCTGCATCCTGAATTGTCGCATCCATCAGAACCGCTCCAGATCAGGGAATGGCACTTGACCGTGATGGACATGCATCGAGCCGAATTCAGCGCAGCGATGCAGGGTTGGGATATTCTTTCCCGGGTTGAGCAGCCCATAGGGATCAAACGCCGCCTTGACCGCATGGAAAAAGACGATCTCGTCCGCCGAAAATTGGACGCACATCTGATTGATCTTCTCTCGGCCAACCCCATGCTCGCCCGTAATACTGCCGCCAACCTCCACGCACAGTTCGAGGATCTTGCCGCCAATGCCTTCGGCTCGATCGAGTTCTCCCGGCGTGTTGGCATCAAACAGAATCAGCGGATGCATATTTCCGTCGCCCGCATGGAACACGTTCGCAACCCGCAGTCCATACTCCTTCGAAAGCTTCGCAATTCCGGTGAGAACTTTCGGTAGCTCGCGTCGGGGGATCGTGCCGTCCATGCAGTAATAGTCTGGGGAAATCCGGCCCACGGCCGGGAACGCATTCTTGCGTCCCGCCCAGAACTTCGTGCGTTCGGCCTCGTCCCGTGCAATCCGGATGTCGGTGGCTCCCGCCTCGCCAAGAATTGCTTCGACACGCTGCATGTCTTCGTCGACGTCGCTCGGCGTCCCGTCCAACTCGCAGAGCAGAATGGCTTCGGCATCAATAGGGTAGCCGGCCTTGATGAAGTCCTCGGCCGCGCGAATCGCGAGGTTGTCCATCATCTCGAGTCCCCCTGGGATGATTCCCGCGCCGATGATGCTCGCGACCGCGGCACCGGCCTTTTGCACATCGTTGAAGCTCGCAAGAAGAACCTTCGCGCGTAGGGGTATCTTAAGCAACTTGACCGTAACCGATACCACGACCCCCAGCAGGCCTTCCGAGCCCGTAAAAAGCGCCAGCAGGTCGAAGCCTGGGCTGTCGAGCGCGTCCGAGCCCAGCGTGATCAACTCGCCGTCGATGGTCACGATATCGACCCGCAGGATATTGTGAACGGTAAGCCCGTATTTCAGGCAGTGAACCCCGCCTGCGTTTTCTGCGACGTTGCCGCCGATCGAACACGCGATCTGGGAAGACGGGTCGGGTGCATAGTAGAGGCCATGCCGGGCAACCGCCTGCGAAATCGCCAGATTCCGGACACCTGGCTCGACGCGTGCCGTGCATGCGATCGGATCAATCTCGAGGATTCGATTGAACTTCGCCATCACCAGGAGAATTCCCTTTGCGAGCGGCATTGCACCGCCCGAAAGGCCCGTGCCCGCGCCTCGAGCAACAACCGGTATGCCCCGGGCCTTGGCGCATCGCAGCACTCCGCGAACCTGCTCGATCGTTTCGGGCAGCACGACGCACAGCGGCAACGTACGGTAGGCGGACAGGCCATCGCATTCAAACGGACGCAAGTGCTCGGTGCTATGAAGAATGGCCAAGTCCGGCACGGCGGCCTGTAACGCCGCAATAGTCGCATCACGGTCAAAGTCGGGAAGCTTCCCATCGATCCGTTCGTCGTAAGCGAAGCTCATTTTCTCCTCCGGGATCTCGTTTGGAATCGTAGCCGGACAATCGCTGACGTTCCCGCCAGGATCCGTTCCTGCGCTTGGAAAAAGCCAACGTCCCACTGAGAACGCTGATCCCGCCAACTTTGCAATAGCCTTTGAACGAGTACATTCGAGGCGTTCAAGACATATTCTTCATTGTAGAGCTATACGTTTAGCCGTGGCCTCGCCAGGATGGAGGCATCACACCCGCTCATACCGCCATGGAGGTGACCAGAATACGAGGACGCACGACTGCGAGTGAGCGCGGCGAAATCGGTACAACAGAAAAACGAATTAGCATCCGCTCAGAAGCGTGACCTGGTTCGCTTTTTCTATAGGGCGTTGACCTGAGTTACGCCTCCGGCCGCTGAACGAGATTTCCAGCGTTCAACTTAGGTTACCTAAACAGTCAAGCAAGAAATGGGCCTTGTGTAAAAGAGGCTTTCAAGCTATGCGTCAAGGTTCATGGCAGATATGAAATGCAGTACCTCATGGCCCTGGCGTGTTGCCAGCCAATCCTGCATGCATTACTGCGGCGTGCCCGGCGTATAGAGCTCGAGAATATCCGCGATTGCGCGGTTTCTGGGCGTTGCGATATTCAATTCCGCACCGAATTCGGCGACGCCTCGACTGAGCCACGGCAGTTCCAATCGATTACCCCGCTCGAGATCATGGTGCATCGACGATGTCATTGTTGCAGGGATACTATCGCAGAATGCCAGACGGTCTTGCGCGAAATCGGCGGGAAGGTCGACACCTTTCGCTCGCCCGACTGCCACGACTTCCTCCATCACCTGAAGGAGGAACTCTCGAGTGCGGGGATTTTCCCGTATCGGGCCAATCGGTTTCCGAATCGATGCTGTGGTTCCCGACAGGCCAACGAGGAAAACGAACTTCTCCCAAATCAGTCGCCTGATATCACGGGTGATTTCAGCAGTGATTTTGGCAATCTGGCAGGCGTCGTAGAACGCCGTAACGCGAGGTGACTGGCTTCCGTCGTATTCGCCGAACGTCAGTTTTTGCATGGTGCCGCTGTGCGTGATGACGCCGGGCTCGGAAATCACCGAAGCAATATAGCACACGCCGCCAAAGATCGATTGCAGCGGGAGATGCCTGGCAAGGACTTCGTCCTTGTGCACGCCGTTTTGAAAGGACACGACGGCGGCACCTTGATCGACAAGCGGCTTGAGCGACTGTGCAGCGGATTCGGTATCCCAAAGCTTCACAGCAACGAGTACAAGGTCGACTTTGCCGACGCCATCGACGGCATCGACGGTTCTCGCGTTCGGAATTTCAATATCGCCCATCGGGCTGACGACGCGCAGACCGTTCCGCCGGATGGCTTCCAGGTGTTTGCCGCGAGCAACAAACGTGACGTCGTACCCCGCAGCCGCCAACCGTGCGCCGAAGTACCCGCCGACACCGCCTGATCCCAATATCGCAATTTTCATCGGTATTCCACAACGTGATAAGTCTTCGATACGTGGAGTCCGGAATGTAACGTCTGACTTTCGGCTCGCGTGCGAGTCAAAGACGGCGCTATTCCGCTGCTTCCAGGAAGTTCACAATCAATTCGCCCAACGCATCCGGCACATCCTCTGGCAGAAAATGCCCGGCAGATTCGATCACCTCGAGACGCGCGTTTGGCAGGGCAGTGGCGAGCCGCTGCGCAAATCTCAAAGGTTGAAACGCGTCCATGCTCCCCCAGACCAGCAGCACGGGTATCGCGAGGCGCTCAATTTCGTGCGATCTGGAGACCAAGTCCTCGCTTCGCAGGGAGCGTGCTGCCCTCAGATACGCCAGGCGGCCTGCAACGCCGGAGAACGGCCTCTCATACTGGTCGACCAACTCGAGAGTCACCTTGTCGGAATGCACGATACCCTTTTGCAACCCCTTCAGGAGTCCCTTTTTGAGATCAAAGTCGGGCGCGCCCAGAATCTGTTCCCAAACAGGCTCCTTCAGTCTGGCAATCCCCGGTTCAGGAAACGAGTCGTACGCAACACTGTCAACGAGTACCAGACGATCGATCTTTAGCGACTCATCCAATCCCAGAAGCTGAGCAACACCGCCGCCGATATCGTGGCCCACAATTGTCCCGCCAGCCCACCCTAGCTGATGCAGCGCCGAGGAGATGAAACGAGCCTGCTCCCTGATGCCTGGATCGACGCCGAGCGGCTTGTCCGACTCGCCGTATCCGAGGAGGTCGAACGCGATCCACCCGTGCCCCGCCGCCGAGAGAAGTTTAGTAATGTTGCGCCAAAGGTACCTGCTGGTTGGGATGCCGTGCAACAGAACAACGGACGGGGCAGGCGCGCTACGCGAGTACGCCAGCCATTGTCGTTCAACCTGCACGCGACCCACTATTCGCTCCGACATGTGCGACGTTCCCTGTCCAGTCAATTTTCCACCGGTGCAAATGGCGGGCATTCACGTCAACGCGTTAATTCGAACGCCGTCGTCGTGTCTATGTCCTGGCGGCTCGGGAATCGCCCAGAAGACGCGCGAGTTCGCTTAGGCTTTGTACTTGATGGCGCAGCGCCGCGAACGCATATTCCTGTGGGCCATTCAGCCGATTCACCCGTATCGTTTCGAATCCGAACGTTCCTGCTCCTCCGAGGTCCCACGCATTCGAGGACACAAAACAGATCTCTTGTGGCGAGACGCTCAAACGATCGCATGCGAGTTGGTAAGCACGCGGATCGGGCTTGTAGATCCTTATTTCGTCCACTGAGATACACACGTCAAGGAGGTCAGTCAGATTGCTGGCCTTCAGCGCCGCTTGCAGCATTCCTTGACTACCATTCGAAAGGATTGCCGTGAGGAATCCATGCTCACGCAGTGCTTGAAGCGTCTCGGCTGCATCGGGATACGCGTCGAGTTCGAAATACGCCTCAAGCAAGCGTTCCTTCAATCCCACGCGTCCAGCGAGACCATGACTGAGCAGGGCGAAATCCAACGACTCTTCCGTAAGCTGCCAGAAGTCTGCATACCGGCCCATCATCGTCCGGGTCCACGAATACTCCAATTGGCGCTGCCTCCACAACGCCGACACGACAGTGGCGTCCACGCCGACTAAATCGGCATAGCGCTTCACCGCGGAATGAACGTCCAGCAGCGTGCCATAGGCATCAAAGACACAGGCGCGAATCGAGTCCACAGCGATCTCCTTCAGTCTCCCGACCTTACGTAACCGTTATAACGGAACGATACAAGAAATTACCGCGCCGGCTATATTCTCGTCGCACCATACGATGCGCGGACGCCTCCTAAGCGACAGTGTAGTGGCTCCGTGCAGTCTTATCCATGGCATGTTTCGCGATGACGGATGGTTGCACAATCGTCGTTCGTTCGCTAACAAGAATGGCAGCTATGACTGTTAGTGCGCAGCGCCCGAAACCGTAACGCGGACGGTCAATCAATTGTTCGAAAATGCACATGCTTTCTATACATATCTGGTATGCGCGCGCGAGTAACCTGTACCCCAAGGACAAGGATGTGTTCGCACAACGTGCGCCGGAATGCAGCACGTAGACGCAAAGCGGGAGGTGCCCATATCGAGTCCTGACATTAAACGGCTTGCGCATTCCGGTGCTGCCAACGGATTCGCGAACTCCCGGTTAAGCTGTCGGTGACCGGGCCTGCGGCGAAGGTATGATGAAAGATTGCTCCGCGGTTGGGCCACATAGCTGCTATGACTCGCGCTTGATGGCTTCGGCGTTCCCTTTGCCTGATACTTTGTCCCAGTCGGTGGCACTACCGGAATAAGGACTGAGAGATGGAAAGCGTGGGCAGGTCTCGAGTAGACGCGATAGCGGCGGCTCAAAATGGACAGGGACGACTTGATGGAAGTAGCGCTGGCCCTGAAGGTTCGTCGAGAGCGGCTTTTTCCGCAAATCGGCCGCAATGGATTCTGACCGGTGCGATCGTTTTGGTAGCGATCAATCTGCGTCCTGGAATCGTGTCGATTGGGCCTATTCTGCCCGCGATACAGGCAAGCTTTGGACTGACGCATGCGACAGCGTCGTTGTTGACTGCAATACCCGATCTGTTGATGGGACTATTGGCGCTGCCGACTCCGTGGTTGGCACGCCGTTTCGGACGTAGCAGTGTTCTTTTGTCGGCGCTTATCATACTTTTGGCGTCGACCGTTATTCGAGGGCTTGCACCGAATACGATAACTTTGCTTGCTACGACAGGGGGTGTGGGGGCGGGTATTGCAATCTCGGGCTCCCTGTTTGGCGGTTTGATCAAGGAGCGATTTCCCACCAAATCGGCGCTATTGATGGGGATTTATGCGACGGCGTTATCGTTGGGTGGAGCGGTCGCGGCGGCGTCAACAGGTGTGCTGGCGAACGTGTTACCTGGGGGATGGAGAACTGCGGCGGGAATCTGGGGGTTATTGAGTATTGTCGGCATCATTGGCTGGCGTATGGTCGGCAGTTCCGATGTAAATGGCGGTACGCAGCCGGTAGTGAGCCCCAAGCCGGGGTTGCCGTTCACTAACTTTACCGCATGGATGATTGCGTTGTTTTTTGCTTGCGTAAATTTTTTGTTCTATGCACTTGTGTCGTGGATCGCTCCGATGTATCAGGAGTTAGGGCTGTCCACGAAGAAAGCGGGTTTTGTACTGGCGAGCTTCATGATTGTTTTTACCTGCGCGAACCCGGTGATCGGTTGGTTGAGCAAAGGTCACGACCGACGCGGTTGGTTGCTGGTGTGTGGGGCGCTGGTCGTCGGAGGATTGGCCGGTATCGCGCTTGCCCCGAACGTCATGCCAGTGTTGTGGGTCGGTTTGATCGCACTGGGCCTGGGAGGCGCGTTCACATTGGGCATGACATTGCCGCTTGACAATACAAATAGCGCGGAGGAAGCGAACTCTTGGACTGCATTTGCAATGCTGGTTGCCTATCTGATTGCTGCTGCAGGGCCATTGGGCGTCGGGATTTTGCGCGACTTGACCGGTGGATTCGGCATTCCGATGCTGGGCTTGCTCATCTTTGGTTTCGCGATGATGGCATTTGCGCCGTTTCTCAAGCCGGGAATGAAAGGATAAGACATTCTGAGCAGCTCCGCCGGAACCTTCGGCGTCAGGTCGCCAGGAACGTAGTAAGAATGTGGGTTGTTTCGGTAGGGTTCTCTTCGGGGAAAAAGTGCCCTCCCGTTATCGACTGCCCCTGCACATTGACGGCCCACTTTCTCCAGATCCCCAATGAGCCGCCGTCCTTCTCATAAAATCGATCGAGCGGTCCGCCGCTAGCCCACAGATGCAACATCGGGCATGTGATCCGCCGGGACGCCTCTCGGTCTTTGTTGTCGTGTTCGATATCTATACTTGCCGCGGCTCGATATTCTTCGCAGATCGCGTGGACCCGGGCTGGATCACGATACGTCTCGACGTACTCCGCTTTGATTTCGGGTCCGAAGGAGCCTTTGCCGAACGGATCGTCGAAAACGGCGCTGGGAGCACCGGAAAGATACCGTTCCGGAAGAGGCGCCCGCTGTGACAGCAGCACCCAAGGCCAATATGTCATCGCAAATTGTGCATCGGCATGACCCCATCCCTCGGAGATCGGGATGACGTCGAATACGGCAAGGCGTTGCACCCGCTCCGGATGATCAAGGGCAAGGCGGTAAGCGACCCGTCCACCGCGGTCATGTCCGACGAGGTCAAATTTAGAAAAGCCAAGCGTCTCCATGACGTCGACTAACTCATTTGCCATCGCCCGTTTTGAATAAGGGTAGTGATCGCTGGTCGAGGCGGGGATCCCACTATGCCCATAGCCGCGTAGGTCCACGCAAATCACAGTATGATCAGACGCTAGTTGTGGGGCCACATATCGCCACATCAGGCTCGTACGAGGAAAGCCATGCACCATCAGCAATGGGGATCCCTTACCGTAGCGCCTTATGAAGATCGTGTTGTCGCCAACCTTGACGTCAGCCTTTTTGAAGTTTTCAGGTTTGCCTGCAGCTTGAGCGATCGCATGTTGCGGCAGGATTACTGATGTCAAGGCAATACCGGAGGCCGCGGTGATTGTGCGGAGCAGGGTGCGACGTTCGATGTCGATTTCGTGCGTCATTGCTTGTTCCCTCCAATACCAACACGTTCATAGTACGCAGGTGCGCCTGTAAGGCGAAACGGAAATAAATCGCTATTCGCAATGTTCATATCCGTTATGCATCCGCGGTCATAGCTTGGGTATTCTCCTTTTCGTGCTCACACGCTGCCGAGCGTGCGGGATATCGTGTCGCACAACCACTGCTGAGCGGAAGAGTCTTCTGTATGCGGCTGCCAGTAGAGATTCACATCGAAGCTCGGAATGGGGAACGGTACAGGCAAGGCTCGCATCCTGCCATCGCTAACGAAGGCACGTGCAACGCGCGTGGGAAGGGTCAGAACCATGTCGGTCGACGCGATGACTTCCACGAGGTTGGTGAAGTGCGGCACGCGAAGGCCGATTTTCCGCTCGAGGCCCATCTCCGTCATCACGTCCTCGACTAGATGGTGCCCGGTGAACGGAGCGACGACGACATGAGTCGCGGCGACGTAATCTTCGATACTCAGCGTCTCGCCAATCGAGGAATGCGACGCGCTCAACAAGCATGAATAGGTCTCCGTGAAGAGCGTCCTCTTTCGAGCGTGTCCTCCCACGAGCTGTAGATTGCCCACGGCTGCGTCCACACTGCCTGTGGTGAGCCATTCAGAGATCCTTTCGCTGTCCAGTTGCACAACCTCGAGAGCGATGGAGGGAGCGACATTCTGAAACTCGCGAACCAGGAAGGGCAGGAAATAGAGCTCGCCAAGATCAGACATTGCGAGACGAAAGCACCGGGTCGACTGCGTCGGGTCGAAGCGGCGCGTCGCCGATATGGCGGCTTCGATGTCGTCGAGAGCGCCTTTGAATGCACGGAAAAGCTGCATGGCGTTGAACGTCGGGATCATGCCTTCACGCTTTCGCGTGAACAGCGGGTCGTGCAACAGGTCGCGCAATCGGCTTAGGGAATGGCTGACCGATGGCTGTGTGATGTTCAGACGCCTGGCGGCGCCGCTCACGCTCCCTGTCTCGTAGATGGCGACGAACGTCCGAATGAGGTTCAGGTCGGTAGTGGTCACGACGTCTCCATATATAGACGATGTCTATTTTAGAAACAAAAAATAGATGATTGGATTAATTTTATACCACTGCGTAGCATCCTCCTGTTGACAGGAAAACCTCATGACCACAGTTCACCAAGCTTGCTACGAAATCCTGCGTGAGCAGGGGCTCACCACGTTCTTTGGTAACCCGGGTTCGAACGAGTTGCCGTTCCTCAAGAACTTTCCGGAAGACTTCCGGTACATCCTCGGCCTCCAGGAGGCCGTCGTTCTGGGAATGGCGGACGGCTATGCACAGGCGACGGGTCGCCCGGGTTTCGTCAATCTCCATTCCGCCGCTGGTACCGGTAATGCGATGGGCGCTCTTGCCAATGCGTGGAACTCCCACACGCCGCTCGTCGTGACGGCAGGGCAGCAAGTGCGTGCCATGATGGGCGTCGAGGCGCTGCTGACCAATGTCGATTCCGTTACGCTGCCGCGGCCGCTCGTGAAGTGGAGTTGCGAGCCGAGCAGCGCACAAGATGTGCCGCTTGCCTTGAGCCGCGCTATCCACATGGCCACATCGCCGGCCGCGGGGCCAGTTTATGTCTCGGTGCCTTATGACGACTGGGGTAGGCAAGCGGGCCCCGGTGTCGAGCACTTGGCAAAGCGCAGCGTGCAGTCGGCAGGTGCGCTCTCCGAGGCGCTGATCTCAAAGCTGGTCGCAGCACTGGAAGGCGCGAGCAACCCAGTGATGGTCGTCGGCCCGGACGTCGACGCGAGCGAAGCGAATGGCCACGCCGCGAAGCTCGCCGAAAAACTCGCGATGCCAGTCTGGATGGCGCCGTCCGCGCCGCGCTGCTCGTTCCCGACCACGCATCCATGCTTTCGTGGATTGCTGCCTGCTGGCATCGCCAGCATCAGCCGAATCCTGAAAGGCCACGATCTCATTCTCGTCGTCGGTGCGCCGGTTTTCCGGTACCACCAGTACGAGCCCGGCGAGTACCTGCCGTTGGGGGCCCGCCTCATAGCCATCACCTGCGACGTCAACGAGGCAACCCGCGCTCCGATGGGCGACGCCATTGTGGCCGATATTCGTCTCGCGCTCGGCACGCTCGGCGAAAGGGTGGCCAGCATGTCGCGATCGATGCCCGCTGCGAGGCAAATGCCCGAGCCGGCGCCCGAGGAACCGGGGCGTTTGACTCCAGAGCGCGTCTTCGACATTCTCGACGAGATGGCTCCGCGTGACGCCATCTACGTAAATGAGTCGACTTCGACGACAAACATCCTGTGGCAACGGCTTCGCATGACCGGGCAAGGCAGCTATTACTTTGCGGCCGCCGGGGGATTGGGCTTTGCTCTGCCGGCAGCTGTGGGAATCCAGCTCGCAAAGCCCGACCGCCAGGTCATTGGCGTTATCGGCGATGGTTCCGCGAACTACGGAATTCAGGCGCTCTGGACTGCGGCCCAATACAACATCCCGGCAATTTTCGTCATCATGAAAAACGGCACCTACGGCGCCCTGCGCTGGTTTGCCGGTGTGCTGGAAGCCGAGAAAGTACCGGGTCTCGACGTTCCGGGACTGGACTTCTGCGCGCTTGCTCAGGGTTACGGCGTAGACGCTGTGCACGCAGGCTCGAGCGACGAACTGGTCGATGCACTTCGCCGTGCGCTCGCGAGCAGGAAGCCGATGCTCATCGAAGTTGAGACTCGTGCGGCGTAAGGGGGAAAGTGTATGACTAAGCCGGTCAATGTCGAAGACTTTCGCACTCTGGCGCGAAGGCGTCTCCCGCGGATGGTATTTGATTATCTGGAGGGCGGCGCGGAGGACGAGTTCGGGTTGCAACACAACCGCCGGGTATTCGAAAGCGTGCGGTTTCAGCCGCATCGTCTCGTCGATGTCAGCGCGCGCGATATTTCCACGAATTTGCTGGGCAAGCACCAGCGCGTGCCTGTCGTTATCGCCCCCACGGGGCTGAACGAAATTTTCTGGCCCAAGGGGGACTTGGTCCTTGCGCGCGCCGCCGCGAGGTTCGGCATTCCGTTTGCCTTGTCTACCGCCTCGAACGCCTCGATCGAGGCGGTCGCCAAGGCAAGCGACGGCGAGCTTTGGTTTCAGCTCTATGTGGTGCATCGAAAGCTCGCTGAATTGCTGGTAAAACGTGCCCTGAACTCCGGATATACGACACTGATATTGACTACTGACGTGGGGGTGAACGGAAAGCGCGAACGTGATCTCCGGAATGGATTTGGGCTACCCATGAAGTACAGCGTCCGGACCATCATCGATGGTGCGCTTCACCCCAGATGGTCTTTCGACCTGATGCGCCATGGCATGCCTAAGCTCGAGAATTTCGCGAGCGATCAGGTACAGGACACGGAATTGCAGGCCGCGCTTATGAGCCGTCAGATGGACGCGAGCTTTTCCTTTGACGATCTTCGATGGTTGCGGAGTCTGTGGCCCCACAAGCTTCTGATCAAGGGGCTTAGCCGACCCACAGATGCTGCACGCTGTATCGAACTCGGCGCAGACGGCGTAATTTTATCCAATCATGGCGGTCGTCAGCTCGACAGTGCTATAGCGCCTCTGGAAACGCTCGAGGAGACCACTGCTCGAATATCGGCGCCGGTGCTGCTGGATAGCGGTATCCGCCGCGGTTCTGATGTCGTGAAAGCGCTCGCGCTTGGGGCAAGCGCCGTATTGCTCGGTCGTGCAACGCTCTATGGGCTTGCGGCCAAAGGAGGGGACGGGGTGGACGCTGTCCTCGAAATCATGAGGGACGAAATCGATAGAACGCTCGCGCAAATCGGCTGTCCTTCCGTGTCCAGGCTCTCGAAAGACTATCTCTGGCGCAGCGGGTCAGCTGACACCCGAGACACGACTGCGCCCCGCGCCACAAACCAACTCAAGGAAGACGCATGAACGACGTCCTTATCACAGGGCTGCGCACGCGAGCCGTCAACGTACCACTAGAATATCCTGTTAAAACCGCGGTTGGTACCGTAGCTACCTCGCCCTTGGTGCTGCTTGATCTGCAGACGAATGCAGGCGTAGTGGGACATTCATATCTCTTCACCTATACGACGCTGGCCTTGAAGCCGGTACAACGCATGGTGGAAGAACTATCGGTGGTCATCGCCGGAGAGCCGCTCGCTCCGTTCCATATCGACCAGTTACTCCAGTCACGATTCAGGTTGCTCGGAAAGGCTGGCCTGTTCGGCATGGCGACTGCCGGTGTTGATATGGCCGTTTGGGACGCGAAAGCGAAAGCTGTCGGGCTACCTCTCGTAGAGCTTCTGGGTGGTGTCGCAAGGCCTATCCGTGCATACGATAGTCATAGTATGGACGGCGTCGCCCTTGCGACGGAGCGTGCCAGGAGCTCAGCCGAGCAGGGGTTCACGGCTATCAAAACCAAGATCGGATATCCGACGCTGAAAGGCGACCTCGACGTCGTTCGCAGCATCCGGAAAGCGGTCGGCGAGGATGTTCATATACTGGTGGATTACAACCAGGGATTGACCGTCCCGGAGGCGATCCGCCGAGGCCATGCACTTGAACAAGAAGGCGTGTCATGGATCGAAGAGCCAACGTTGCAACAGGACTATCAAGGACACGCCAAGATTCGTGAGGCTGTGAACGTGCCCGTCCAAATGGGCGAGAACTGGTTCAGTCCTGATGAGATGGCTTTGGCAATCGCCGCCGGTGCGAGTGACCTGTGCATGCCCGACCTGATGAAGATAGGCGGCGTGAGCGGGTGGATTCGTGCGTCCGCGCTTGCTGAGCAAAATCATTTGCCGATTTCTAGCCATATTTTCCAGGAGTTTAGCGCCCATCTTCTGTCTGTCAGCCCTACCTGCCACTGGCTTGAGCGAATGGACCTTGCCGGCCCCATCCTGGAACCAACGCTCAAGTTCAAGGACGGGCAGGCTCACTTCGGCGAGGTGTCCGGCGCAGGCATCGTCTGGAAAGAGCAAGAGATCGAGCGGTACATCGTTTGATAAGGGATGGCTGGCGCAGATACAAATCAAGTCAGAACATAAATAATTCAATTAGAATAACTAATTTATAGACGCTACTTTAAAGGCGGCGAATTTTTATAATCTTGGAGACATTCATGAGCATCAACATCGTCGACAGTGTCGTCGAGGAATCGCGCGTCAACTCGTTCCACCTGATGATTCTTTGCTGGGGCTCGATGCTTATGCTTTTCGATGGCTATGACCTGGTTGTCTACGGCTCCGTGCTCCCCACGCTGATGACAGAATGGAAACTGTCCGCGGTCACGGCGGGGATCATCGGGAGCAGCGCACTATTTGGCATGATGATAGGCGCGCTCACACTGGGAAGTTCGGCCGACCGTTTCGGCCGACGGAGGTTGATTATCGCCTGCCTTGTCGTTATTGGCTTGGCAGGACTGGCCAACGGATTCTGCGAAAGCCCCACCCAGTTCATTTTCTGCCGGCTCTTTACCGGTATCGGCTTGGGCGGGATGATTCCGAACATCGTCGCACTGATGACCGAAATGTCGCCCCGATCAAGGCGCAACATTATGGTTACGGCCATGTTGAGCTTCTTTTCGGTCGGCGGTATTGTCGCCGCGCTGACGAGCAAAATGATTACGCCGTCCTTCGGCTGGCGTGCGAACTTCTTCGTCGCAGCGCTGCCTCTGTTTGCATTGCCGATTCTGGTCAGGTGGCTCCCGGAGTCGGTTGCCTTTTTGTTGTCGAACCGGATGTTCGCGGAAGCAGACCGCCTTCTGCGCAAACTCGCTCCGGGCTACAACGGCACTGCGGAATTGTTGGCGTCGACGGGTTCTGCACCGTCCACAAACCATGCCAAATCGCGTGCGCTTCGCATTTTTGAAGACGGTCGCGGGCGGAACACGCTGCTGATCTGGATTGCCTTCGGCATGTGTATGCTGATGGTCTATGGGCTGAGTACGTGGTTGCCGAAGCTGATGACGGCCAATGGATACACACTCGGCTCAAGCCTGACCTTCCTGGTTACACTGAACTTTGGTGCAGTCATCGGTGGTCTCCTGAGTGGCTGGCTTGCGGACCGGTGGGGCGGGAAAGGCACTTTGATTCTCTTCTTCGGTATTGCAGCTGCATCGATCAGTTTGATTGGATACAAGCAAACTCCGATCGTTCTCGACATCTTGCTGATGCTTGCAGGAGCCACCACCATTGGCACCTTGTGCATCGTGCATTCGTTCGCCTCCTTGTTCTATCCCGCGAGCATTCGCTCGACAGGGGTCGGCTGGGCTGCTGCTGCTGGCCGATTGGGTGCCGTCGCAGGCCCAGCGCTGGGTGGGTATCTGTTCAGCCAGAATCTGCCCATAAACGTCAACTTCGTCGTGTTCGCCGTTCCGGGCGTCGTTGCCGCATTGGCGATCGCGCTCACTTCAAGTACACAGACACGCAAGACAGTGAATAGCGACGTGGCCGTGGCCGTGACGCAACCGGATTAGAGAACATTTCTTTTTCGTCTGAACGGCTCTATTCGAAAAGAGGACAGCATGAATATCGTCAAGCAAAACGAGGAATGGGATAACCGCATTTTCTCCGACGGATGGAGACCGGCGATAGGCGGGTCTTCGCCGGTTGTCGAACCGTCAACGGGAGAAACCCTTGGCAACGTGGGACTCGGGAACGCTCAGGACGTAGAGCGAGCAGCACAATCTGCAGTACGCGCCCAGTCAGCATGGGCATCGACACCGTTCGACCAGCGCGCTGCGGTATTGCGCGAAGCAGCCAGGCTGCTCAAGGAGCGAGGGTCGGAAATCAACGAATGGAATATTCGCGAGTGCGGCTCGACGCAAGCGAAAGCGCAGTGGGAGTTGCACGCGACGTATGAGCAATTGCTCGCAGCAGCGGCCATGCTGATGCAACCAGACGGTGCTTTCTACCCGTCTGTAATGCCCGGCCGCATGAATCTTTGTCGGCATGTGCCCATCGGTGTGGTCGGCGTCATCGCACCGTGGAACTTTCCGCTCCTCCTGGCGATACGGTCTGTGGCACCGGCGCTTGCCGTCGGGAACGCCGTAGTCCTCAAACCAGACCCCCAGAGCGCGGTGGCGGGCGGCCTGCTGCTCGCGAAGGTCTTCGAGGACGCAGGATTGCCGGCGGGTGTTCTCCACGTCGTACCCGGTGGCGCCGAAGCCGGTGACGCTCTGGTTCGTCATCCTCTAGTAGGGATGATTTCGTTTACCGGTTCAACAGCCGTTGGGCGCTCGATTGGGAGAATTTGTGGGGAGATGCTGAAGAAGGTCGCTCTCGAACTCGGCGGCAACAACGCACTCATCGTCCTCGACGATGCGGACATCGAGGCGGCGAGTTCGAGCGGTGCTTGGGGATCGTTCCTTCACCAGGGACAAATCTGCATGCAGACAGGGCGCCACCTTGTACATCGCTCTGTGGTTGAACAGTATGCTGCCAGATTGGCTGCGCGCGCGAAAACCCTGCGGGTTGGAAATCCCCACACGGAACAGGTCGATCTCGGGCCGTTGATCAACCACAAGCAGCGGAACAGGATCGACGACATTGTACGTAGGAGTGTTGCGGCTGGCGCGACGCTGCGCGCCGGTGGCGAATATGCGAATCTGTTCTATCAGCCAACCGTACTGTCCGGCGTGACCCCCGACATGCCTGCGTTCCAGGATGAGATCTTCGGACCAGTGGCTCCTATAACCGTCTTCGACACCGATGACGAAGCAGTCGACCTGGCTAACGGGTCTCCGTTTGGCCTCGCGGCCGCTGTGCATACCCGCTCGCTAGCACGAGGGTTGGCGCTGTCATCGCGAATCAAGTCTGGGATGGTTCACATCAATGACCAGACGGTCAACAACGAGTTCCATGTACCTTTCGGCGGTATGGGCGCATCGGGTAACGGCAGCCGATTTGGGGGAGCAGCCAACTTCCACGAGTTTACACAAACGCAGTGGATAAGTGCTCTTCACGCACCAATCACTTACCCGTTCTAATACTTTGAGGAATTGTCCGGTGCAAGCAATTTGATGGCTTTGCATCGGCAGTTCCCGCGCACGAGAAGGTATCAGTGGGAATTGCGCACCGACGGGCATCGCAGTACGCGGGTACAATCGACGCATATAACGATTCTTCCCTTGGCGAATGACGTTGAATGCCTCTTGCGCGTCTACGTTTTAGGACGAAGACAGAATCTCTCTTGGCGCACCAGTCGTGTCGTTGACGTAGGAAAACATCCGTTGAAGCCTGAATTGAAAGTTGGCGACGTGATAGTCCGTGGATACGTAAAACCATTAACGCTACGTAGCTATCGACCGATTTGCGAGAAGCGGATGCTTCCGGTAGTGATCTATCTCCATGGCGGCGGGTTCGCGGCGGGGGATCTCGACGAAGCCGATAATCTCGTGTCGCATATCGCCCGGCAAGTCCCGGCCTGGGTGGTATCTGTAGAGTATTCCCTAGCCCCAAGGTTCCCCTTTCCCGCTGCACCAGAAGATGCTTACATCGCTCTGACGTGGGCTACAAATCACGCGCGCGCTTACGGCGCAGATCCAACGCGTATCGCTGTGGCGGGACACGACGCCGGTGGAAGCATCGCTGCGAGTGTTGCGGCGATTGCTCGGGATCGAAACGAATATGATATTAAGGCGCAAGTGCTCATCGAACCGCTTCTCGATCCCAGTCTCACTCGCCGCGCCCCATCAGCGCATGGTCATGTCGAGGATCTAGCTCAACAAGCGTGCGCACGCAATTTCCACGCCTATCTTCCGGATGTCGCCCTCCGGATGCATCCGTACACAGCTCCCATCGAGTCACGAAGACTCGGGGGCCTGCCGCCGGCGCTGCTGGCCTATGCCGCGTCCGGTCCGGTCTGCCTGGAAGTGGAAGCCTACGCAGCAAAACTGACTGCGGCGGGGGTTCCCGTTGAAACGGCGCGTCATAGCGATGTCGTCCATTACGAATTGAAGTCTCATCCTCCGCTTATTGAAGACGTGATCCTGTTCCTTCAAAGGCGGCTATGCGAGCGACGGAACGCCATAACCTCCGGGGCGACCCAATTGCGAGCGAGATTCAATCTCGCAATCGGTGACGGCCCCCAAACCTGACCAAACTTCAGTGATGCCAGAACAGGTCAACATGCGACGCCCGAGACACCCGTCCACCCGACTCGTGGACTTCCGATGTCACGCCACCGTATGCGCTTTGCGCGTCACTACCTTCAGCCCGCTCGGCGGCGACAGTTTGCACATTCTGCCCTCGCTGTGACGCAGGTGCACCCACCGCCGGGTTGTAAAATGGCGCCGGTCCATAGCCGCTCGCGAACGCCGGTGCTGCAACAACCGCCGATACTGCGACGAGGAAGGAAACAACAAGCTTTGCTTTCATCATTTAATCTCCGAGAGATCGTTCAAAGGTACTTCCGTCGGGAAGCGCTAAATCTGGATTCCAGTCTACAAATACTTCCCGCTCCGGTACTACGCACGAAGGCGCAAAATCCTGCCCATTCGTCTCAACCCGACTCTGACGTCCGGTAGAACTGGCTTTAGTGACGTCCAAAAGGGTCCACATGCCAAGCCCGGGAAATCCGTCCACCCGACTCGTGCTTTCCCGCGACCACGCCACCGTATCCGCTTTGCGCGTCTGTAGCGTCAGCCCGCTCCGCCCCGACAGTTTGCAGGTTCTGCCCTCGCTGCGACGCCGGGGCACCCACTGCCGGGTTGTAGAATGGCGCCGGTCCATAGCCGCTCGCGAAGGCAGGAGCAGCAAATACGGTACTAACCGCAATCAGAAAAACGGGTACGAGACGAATCTTCATAGTGGGCTCCAAAATAAAAAGAGGTGGTAACCGCTTGGATAGCAACCAAATGCAACACCAACCGTTGACGCAAGATTACGAGACCCACATCAAAAATCCAGATGTCCAGGCCGAAATGAGAAATCCCAGTGCGCAAACAATCGGGAATCGTTGCCAGAAACATCGTTGTCAAGTGAACTCGAAAGAAGATGCGTCGGGACTGCCCATCGCGTTTCCGCCTTTCGTGGTTGCAAGGTTCAGCCAGTTTCATGGCATTTTTCAGCCCTTTAAAGGCAAACTTAAAGCTCTTTCGGCTCATCGGTTGTCTCAAGGCGCGTGATTTCACCTTTTCCTGGTGTTCGCGGCGCGACGCTGATCCATCTATCACGCTTCAATATCTGGACCACCGCGCGTATCACGTCACGCTAGTCTCGTACGGAATAGCTGTTATTCCGCCCGCCGCCGTTCGTGGCCACGAATCCGGCGAACTGAGACAAGGAAACAGTGAGACATGGACGCCCTGGAGACGGTTTTACAAAGACTCCTGGGCACGCTGAATGGCGGCGCAGAAGAACAAGAGACACGCAAGGTTGAGAAACGCTTCGTGTATGGCAGCGCGACGTGACTATGCTGCACGAAACTATCTATGGAAATTCGGCGTACGCGCAAAATCCAGCATCGATTCACCACGTATCGCGATGTATTTCAGGATTTATTCCTGTCAGGAATGGATGTTATCTCCAAAAGCAGGCTTCCACGGTGTTTCACTGGTATGCCAGCATGCTTGTCTTGGCTTCAGCGCCATAATTCCACATAGGTTTGTGCCACGGCCACACGCTACATTGCGGAGTAGCCGGGAACACAAATGGCTCTCGGTGTCAGTTCCAGCAATCTGTATTGGAGCGCAGGTATGAAGTCAGAAAACTTGAGTGAAATTGTATTGCCGTCGGGTATTCGGTCGCGCTATGTGAATAATCACAACGGGTTGTTGGTCCATGTGCTCGAAGCGGGCTTCGAGGATGACAATCGACCCGTATTGATGTTGCTGCATGGGTTCCCCGAGCTCGCGTATAGCTGGAGGAAAATCATGGTGCCGCTCGCTGCTGCGGGGTATCACGTGATTGCGCCTGATCAGCGTGGGTACGGAAGGACGACGGGATGGAAAGGAAGTTACGATCAGAATCCTGCAGCGTTCAGAACGCACAATATGGCGCGAGACGTGCTCGGTTTGTCTATGGCGATGGGGATTCGTGAGGTCGACGGGGTTATTGGACATGATTTTGGCGCCGTCATTGCGTCATACTGCACGTTGGTTCGGCCCGATTTCTTCCGGAAGCTGGTTCTGTTGAGTGTTCCGTTTGCCGGTGCGCCGGATTTGCCATTCGACACGGTTGACGAGTCCCCAGGGGGTTGGAATTTGTCATCGAAGATCTATTTAGATCTCGCGTCGCTTCCGCGTCCACGCAAGGACAATCAGGTGTATTTCGGGTCTCGGTGGGCAAATGACGATATGATGAACTGTCCTCAGGGTTTGCATGATTTCCTGCGTGCATACTTTCACGTTAAAAGCGCGGACTGGAAGGAGAATAAGCCTCAACCGCTTGCTGCGTTTTCAGCAGAAGAGCTCGCTAAGGTTCCCGCGTACTACTACATGGACATGGAGGCGACGATGCCGGAGACGGTGGCGCCCTATATGCCATCGACGGATCAAATAGCAAGCTGTAAATGGCTGACTGATTCTGAGCTCAAGTTTTATAGTGAAGAGTTCGAACGCACAAGTTTTCAGGGTGCAGTGCAATGGTTCAGATGCTATACCGGTGAAATTGGCAGAACGGAGCTTGAACTGTTTTCTGGAAAAGCGATTGACGTTCCATCGTGCTACATAGCTGGAGAAAGCGATTGGGGCATGTTCCGCAGGCCCGGTGCTGTGGAGAAGATGCGAGCAGGTGCGTGCTCGAGGCTTGAGAGATTCGAAATTATCAAAAACGCTGGTCATTGGGTACAACAGGAGGCACCCGAACGAGTAAGTGAGATTGCTATCGAGTTCCTCAACGCGGCGTCGCCAAAAACCTAGGCGACTTTGCCTGCATGGGGCCGCTCCAGGCCCACGTCTATCGCGATCTGACTTCCAGATGAGCAGCAGGCTCGACCACTCCGCCGCGTTCGCGCGACCGGTTCGTCGCTGAGTAGGTCTTCCCCAATACGGAACAGCAAACGGCGGATTCTTGCCGCCCAGCCCTGTTGTCTGAAGGCTTTTCCAAGTCAACGATTCGTTGCGACCTGGAGGTTGGTTTAACGTTCCGCCAGAATCTCTTTAATGGCTTGTTCAAAAGACTCAACAGGTCGCGCCCCAGTTACCAGATACCGATCGTCAAAGATGATTGACGGTACCGAATTGATCCCCATCGCCTGATATTTTTCTTCTTTTTTACGTACCTCAAGGGCGTACTCGTTGCATTGCAAAACAGCACGAGCATCTGCACCATTAAGGCCTACAGATTCCGCAGCCTCGACCAGAACGTCACGGTTGCCTGGCGCTTTGTCTTCGCCATGATACGCCTGAAGTAGTGCCCGTTTGAGCGCTACCTGTTTGCCTTTAATTCCTGCCCAATGCAAGAGCCGGTGCGCATCAAAAGTGTTATGCACGCGGGAGCGCTGGCCAAAGGTAAATCCCACCTTCGCGCCTCGCTCGCGGAGTTCTGCCTGTACCTGGGCTACTTGTTCCGCCGTGCGGCCGTATTTCCTTTCGAAGTACTCGATCACAGGCTCGCCGTCGTCAACCATGTGAGGGTTCAACTCGAACGGGTGCATGACCAATTCGACATCGACCGTGTCGTCAAAATGCGAAAGTGCCAGTTCGAGTGAAGATAAAGCGATAGCACACCATGGGCACGCCACATCTGAGACGAAATCTATTCTGAGCAGTCGTTTCATTTACCTGACTTATAAAGATGATCAAACGTGCGAGCGGCAGAGTACCTGCGGTTCAGCATCTCAAATGACCGGACCTCACCGCTTGGGTAATCACCGCTGTGCGCAAGAGGCTATGGTTTAAGCCGATTTTTCCGGACGCCGACCGGAATTCAACGTCGTTTTGCGTGCGCCCGGCAGAGAGATTTCTCCTGCTCCAGTTCGGCAGTCTGGGTATGCGCAAGATCTGCGGCCGCGACATGTCGAACTACGCGGGCGACGCGCGAACGATCACGCTGCCTTCTGGCTGCCCTGTCCAAACAGAATGGTCCGGGACTGAGCGTCGACCGTCGGCGCCATATTGATTTCACGCGCACGAGCATAAGCTCGTATCGTGGCCGGCCGTGAGCCTGTTCGCTCATACCATGCGGCCAGATGAGGAAACTCCTCAAGGCGCTGTCGTTGCCGCTCATGCGGCACGATCCACGGATAGCACGCCATATCGGCGATCGAGTAGGCGTCCGCGATGTATTCGCGACCGTCCGAAAGATGCTTGTCAAGAACACCGTAAAGCCTCGATGTTTCCCGAACGTACCGGTCGATCGCGTAGGGCAGGGGATCGGGAGCGTACTGCACAAAGTGGTGGTTCTGTCCGGCCATCGGGCCGAGTCCGCCCATTTGCCAGAAGAGCCATTGCAGTGTCATGTTCCGCCCGCGAATATCGTTGGCAATGAAACGCCCGACTTTCTCGGCGAGATACAGCAGGATCGCGCCTGATTCAAATAGTGCGAGCGGCGCGCTTCCCTCGGCTGGCGCGTGGTCGATGAGCGCCGGGATCCGGTTGTTGGGCGCGATCCGCAGAAACTCCGGCGCGAACTGCTCGCCGCGGCTGATATTGACCGGAACGATCCGGTAGGGCAGTTCCGCCTCTTCAAGAAACATGGTCACTTTGTGACCATTAGGCGTCGTCCAGTAATAGAGGTCAAGCATGTCAGCTCCCGGCAAGCCCCGCATCGAGTCGGGACGGCCTGTCACCACGACACGCGGTACGCGTCGTCGATCTCGTTGAATACGTGTTGCGGCACCCGTGGCTCGATCTGCTGCGCGGTCGGCCCCCCATCAAACTCGCGAATGCAGGCCCTTCGTTGACACAAACGCAGTCCAGAGCACAAGGCCGCATAGGATGTATTAGACCGCCGCACCAGGCACCGAGGTAGAGATGCAGCCGGAATAGCAGCTATTCCGGTGACGAATGGTCGCTCTTGGCTTGTACCGCGATAGAAGGTCGATTGAATGATCGCGACCACCGTGCATCGGTTGGACGCACGCAATGCCATACTCTCAGGTGTCCGACCAGGATTCTTTAACCTGGCTGTGGTCCGCAATCGCGACGCTCGCGGCGGCTGTCCGATTGCTGCCCCCGTGGCACTGCGATGCGTCTCTAAAACGTATGCAGATCAGGTCGCAGATGACCATCCGCAGCTGGCCGACAAGCTGAGTTGCGTGAGCCTGCACCGGATGCGCCACCCCTACGCCACACATCCCCTTGCGTGCGGAGCGGAACCACGTAAGGGTGCAACGCTACGCGGCGTCGAGATCGATACCCGTCGTGTGTTTCACCAGCGAGACCGCGATCAGGGAGATGACCGACAGTCCCGCCAGATAGACGCCGATCGTCCACGACTTGCCGATGCTGGTGATCAACCATTGCGCGATCGCCGGTGCGAAAGCGCCGCCGAGGATCGCTCCGAGAGCGTACCCGACCGACACGCCCGAATAGCGCACCCGGGCCGGAAACATTTCAGCGTACAACGCCGCTTGCGGCCCGTACGACAAGCCAAGCGCGGCGGTCAGCACGAGCGCTGCGAGCAGGAAGAGCGCCGGATTTCCCGTATCGATCAGGAACCACATCGGAACAGTCCACGCTGCCATCAGCCCGTATCCCACCTGAAACGTCGGCACGCGGCCCAGCCGGTCGCCCAACCAACCACCAAGTAGCGTAAATACAAACCAGCCGCCCGCCGACAGCGTACCGATCAGCAGCATGGTGCCCGGCGATATATGAAGCGCCTTTTGGCCATAGCTGATAAAAAAGGCGATCACGACGTAACCCACCGCGTTGTTGGCCATGAAAATCAGCGCCGCGCTGAGGACCTGGCCGCCGTGGCTGCGCATCAGCTCGCCGAGCGGCGCGGAAGATTGCCTGTGGCGCGCCCGCATCGCCTCGTACACGGGCGACTCTTCGAGAGTGCGGCGAACGATCGCGCCGATAAAGATCAGCGCGATGGAGAGCAGGAACGGTAGCCGCCAGCCCCATGCGGCCATCGCCTGCTTGCCAAGCGTCTCGGTGAGGACCCATAGCACGCCGGTAGAAATGATCATGCCTAGCGGTGTACCGATCTGCGGCGCGGCACCGAATAGACTGCGCTTTTGCCTGGGAGCGTGCTCGACCGACATCAGCGCCGCGCCCCCCCATTCGCCACCGGCCGAGAAGCCTTGCAAAATGCGCAGTGCGATCAGCAGCATCGGGGCCCACGGACCGATCTGCGCGTAGGTCGGCAGCACGCCGATCAACGCGGTCGCGGCGCCCATCATTATTAACGTGAAGACCAGGACGATGCGCCTGCCGAAGCGGTCGCCCAAATGCCCGCAGATGGCCGCGCCAAGAGGGCGGAACAGGAACGAGATTCCGATGGAAGCGAATGACAGGATCTGCGCGAGTCCGGGACTATGCTTCTCGACTGGCGCGAAGAAAGCTGGCCCGAATACCAGGCCGGCGGCCTGCGCGTAGACAAAGAAGTCATACCACTCGATCGTGGTGCCGACCAGGGTCGCGGCCAATACACGTTTCTGTGCCCGTGTGCCGTCGACGACGGCAAGTTCGGCAGTGTCCATTTTTGATTTCCGTCGATCAGGTTGCGGGCGTCATCAATGAGTGCACGGACGCATCGGTTAGCCGCTCATGGGGACTTGCACGATCTGCGAAATATCCGCATCGCCGTAGCCGGCTTCGACCGCGCGCGCCAACCATTGCCGCACGAGGCCGGCAAGCGGCAAGGGCGCGCCCGTTTCGTGCGCCAGCGCCTGAATCGCGTCGAAATCCTTGAGCATCGTGCGGATCGTTCCCGTTGCCTGCGCGACTGGTGCCAGCATGCGCGGCTGCACCGTTTGCAGCAGCACCGAGTCAGCCCAGCCGCCCCGCAGCGCCTCCGGTATCCGCCCCGCGTCTATGCCCGCGCGCCGCGCCAGCAGCGTCGCTTCCGCAAGCGCGGCGATCGCGGTCGCGACTATCGTCTGGTTGGCAAGCTTCGTCGCCTGCCCCGTGCCGATATCGCCCATGCGGGTGACGCGCGCGGCGTAGTGAGCGGCTAGCGGTTCGATCGACTTAACGGCGTCTTCGTTGCCGCCGGCCATGATCGCCAGCGTGCCGGCCGCCGCGCCAGAGGTTCCCCCGGACACCGGAGCATCGACCCACGCGCCACCGGTTGCCGCGTGCCAGCGCACCGCCAGGGTCCGCGTCAACGACGGCGCCACGCTCGAATGATCGACGATGAGCGGCGCTGCGCCCGCCGTGCCTGCGCCCACCGCCAGCCCCTCTGCGCCGAAGGTGACTGCGTCAACCGCCGCGCCGTCGGTCAGGCACAGCACAATGAGGTCCGCCTGCCGTGCCACCTCGGCTGGCGTCGAACAGACCGTACAGTTCGCCCGAGACGCTGCCGCCAGCGTCCACGCCTTGTTCGGCGACCGGTTCCAGACGCGCAGCGCCACGCCGGCCCCGAGCAGGCGGCGCGCCATAGGTACGCCCATCAGCCCCAGCCCGCAGAAACCCACCCGCATCGGTTTCATGCCGCGTCCCCCGGCGTGGGCGCCTCGTAGGGCCAAGGGACACCGCCCGAGTGCGTGACCGCCCCGAGGTGCGCGGGTTGCACCAGCGCCTGATATTTTTCGAGAACGCCGCCCAGGCGCCCACGCGCGAACGGCACGGCGGCCGCGCGGCGCCGCGCCAGTTCCTCGTCGGAGAGTTCGACCCGCAAGGTGCCTGCGCGTGCGTCGATTTGAATATGATCACCATCCCGCAGCAACGCGATCGGCCCGCCAGCTGCAGCTTCCGGACCGACATAGCCAACGCACATGCCGCGCGTGGCGCCAGAGAACCGGCCGTCCGTGAGCAGCGCGACTTTCTCACCCATCCCTTGACCGTAGATGGCGGCCGTCACGCTCAGCATCTCGCGCATGCCCGGTCCGCCCTTCGGCCCCTCGTTGCGGATCACAAGCACCTCGCCGGCCTTATATGCGTGCCGCGCTACCACCGCCATACAGTCCTCCTCGGATTCGAAGACGCGCGCGGTGCCCGAGAACACCAGAGACTTGAGCCCGGCCGTCTTCAGGCAGGCGCCGTCCGGCGCGAGGTTGCCGCGCAGAATGACGAGGCCGCCGCTATTGCTGAGCGGTTCGTCGCAACCGCGCACTACCGTCCCATCGGGGCCGCCGAAGCCGCGCAGCGCCTCTTCGAGCGATACGCCCTCGAGCGTCAGGACCTCGCCGTGCAAATGGCCGCCTGCCAACAGCGCGTTGAGCACGGCGGGCACGCCTCCGGCATGATGCAGGTCCTGCGCGAGATAGCGTCCGCCCGGCTGCAGATCGCCGATCAGCGGAGTCCGCTCGAACACGCGCTGAACGTCGTCGAGCGTGAAGCGCAGGCCCGCTTCGTGGGCAATCGCTGGGATGTGCAGCGCGGCGTTGGTCGAACCGCCCGTGGCCGCCACTGCCGCACATGCATTCTCGAGGCTCTTGCGCGTGACGAGATCGCGCGGCAGCGGCCCGCCCGCGTGCAGCATGCGCATGACGGTCTCGCCCGCGCGCCGCGCAATCGCCAGGCGCTCGCTGTAAACCGCCGGCACCATCGCCGATCCGAGCGGAGCGAGCCCGAGCGCCTCGGCGACCATCGCCATCGTGTTTGCCGTAAACTGCCCGGGGCAGGCGCCCACGCTTGGCGTGCATTGCCGCTCAATGGCATCGAGCGTCTCGCGCGACATGCCGCCTCGCTGCGTCGTGCCCACCGCCTCGATCGTAGTGAGAATCGTCGCCTGCTGCGGCGATGCTGCGTCGCCGGGAATCCGCCCGGGCGCGACACCCGGCAGCATCGCGCCGCCGAATAGAAACACGCCGGGGAGATTGACGCGCACCATCCCCATCAGAATGCCCGGTAGCGATTTGTCGCAACCGGCCACGCCAACGAGCGCGTCATATCCATGCGCGCGCACGAACACCTCGACGCTATCCGCGACGATCTCGCGCGAAACCAGACTCATGCGCATGCCGGAATGATTCATCGACGTTCCGTCGGTGACTGAAATTGCGGAGCCGCGGATCGGCACCCCGCCACCGGCGGCCACACCGAGCCGCACGTTGTCCGAAACCTGGTTCAACGACATCGAGCACGGTGAGTTCTCACCGAACGTGTCAACGATCGCCACGAATGACTTTTGCATGGATGCTTCGTCCATGCCGGTGGCGCGCAGAAAAGCGCGATGTGGCGCTCGCGTCACGCCGTCAACGATGGCGCGCGAACGATGCTTGTGCAAATCGGCCATGATGGGCTCCCTTTGTCTGAAATTGCTACGGCTACCCGCCGGCGAGCAGCAAGCCGTTTTCCATGGAGATCACCTGTCCGGTGATCGCAGGGGCATGCGTGGCGAGGAACCAGGCCAGTTCGGCGACCTCGGCGGGCTGCGAGACGCGCTTGAGCGGCGCCGCTTCGGTCAACCGTGCGACGACACGCTCATAAACGTGCGCGTCGAGCACGTTTTGCAGCAGACCGTCGTCGACCATGCCCGGCGCGATCGCATTCACGCGAATGTGCGGTGCCAGGTTACGCGCCAGCGACAACGTCAGCGTATTGGCTGCCCCTTTCGATGCCGCGTAGGCGATCGACGAACCCGTCCCGTTGAGTCCAGCCAGGGACGAAATGTTGATCACGCTGGACGTGCGCTCCTGCATCGCGGTCTGGCGCAACAAAGGCGCGGCCGCTCGCGTCATTTGGAACATGCCGATCAGGTTGACGCGATAGACGCGCTCGAACTCGGCGTCGTCGATCTCCGCGAGGTTCGCATGTGGCACGACGCGTGTGGTCCCCGCGCTGTTGATCAGCGCATCGACACGTCCCCAGTGAGCGCAGACTTCGTCGGCCACACGGCGACAATCGTCGTTCCTGCCGACGTCGGCGTCGAATACGAACGTCGGAGCCCCGTCGGTGCAACACTCCGCCGCGACAGTCAGCGCCGCGGCGCGCGTGTCGTAGTTGAAGTTGCCGATCGCGACCGCCCAACCGGCGCGCGCGAAACGCCGTGCGCATGCGGCGCCTATGCCGCTGGCTGCACCCGTGATCATGCAGACGGGTAGTTCGGAATACGCCATATTGGTTTCCTCCCGGTTTTTCATTGGAGTCGTGGGCGCGGCCCGCTCACCCGGCGCGAGAGCTGTCGCTCATGCTTGCCTCCTGTTTGATGTGCCGCTTATGCGCCGCCGCCCGCGAGCCCGATGGTCTTGCGGGCGCTGCTCTGAGGGGCTTGCATCACGCTTGCTATACCAATTGGGTAACGCTTGTTGATGGCTATGCGTTTGCCCAAGGAACTGTTAGCAGAGGTTAGCTAGACCCGGCAAAGTACGGCAAATCACTTTTTCCGCACCAGTTATAACCATTCAGTTATTCCGCCCGAGGGACATACTCGGCGTAGGCAACGATCCGACTGAACGGTCCTTCCCCTGCGGCTTGAAATTGCCGCACCTGCGCATTCTCGTCAGTCTGTTTGAGCCGGGTCAGGTGACGCGCTCCGGCGGACACGTCAAAATGATCGCAAAAGCTTCCCTCTCCGGCATTGGTTCGCGAATTTATGTCGCCGGGACCTGTCGCTTCGTACCCTTCAGGCTTTCGCAGCTTATAAATGCACTTCTCTCTTGCCCATCTGAACCGTTGGCACCACGATCGTGCCGTTTGCTCGACGTGGCACAGTCGACGATGTCAAGCAGCTTGAATTACGTATCTTGCGGTTGTTTGTCAGTTTCGGGTTGTTTCATTTCAACATCCATAGCTCGTGCGCGAGATTTGACTATCAAACAGTGCAAGCTTTGTCTGTTAAATGCTTTGTGGTCGACGCGTTGCGTTCGCCGATGACTCGCCTTCGTCGCCGCCCACCAGGGGGTGCATTGATTAGCTTAACCGGTTAAACTGGTGTTCTGGAGCCTGGAAGCAGGCGGGCTCTCGTCAACTCAACCAGGACGACTGCATGGTACACGCTCGATCTGTGGAAAATGAATTTCGGTTCAACTCGGGGCGGCTGTCACTGGATTTGGCAGCAACCGTCCGTCGGCGTGCGTCGGTGCCAAAGGACGTCCTGGCAGTTTCCGGCGCGTGTGGGCGGTGGTTGAGGGCGGCTGGCCTTTTTGCAGATTATCCGAAGCTATCGAGCGAGAGTGAGGCGCAACTCTTGGAGTTGCGAGAAGCGATCTGGAGATTGGTGAAAGGCTCGATGGAGGGCAATCTCCCGGACGGCGCGGTCGCAGTAGTAAATGATGCCGCACGGTATCCGTTGGGCACACCGCAGCTGAATTCTGTATCTGGCACCGTTTCCGTCATTTCAGAGGATCCGTTTGCGACTACGCTCTCAATTATTGCGCGCGATGCAATCGAGCTCGTAACCGGGCCTTTGCGTCATCGTGTGAAAGCGTGTGACCAACCCGATTGCGCAATGCTATTCGTGGACACTTCGCCGACGGGACAACGTCGATGGTGTTCGATGCAGCGTTGTGGCAGCCGCGCGAAAGCACACACATTCAAGCGCAGGCATGAACTGTCCCCGGGCCAATAAAACTGGCAGAGCGTTTGATGCTCATAAAATAAAGCTTTACTGGTTACATCATCGCCTGCAGCCCCCCAAAAAAGCCATACCCGACTCGCAAATTTGACGCGACCACAAGATTTGACGCCCGCGTGCATGTCGGTCACATGTGCCAGAACCTTGTGCCGGCCGGCAAGACCAACATCACAAAGCCAGCAGGCTCGCCAGAACGAACTGCAGCACAACGGAGTCGGGCCTGCCTCCGGACACTACGAAATTCGATGACGAGCGAGCGATCCCGCTGGACTCAGTCCCTTGAGCCTCAGTTCAATCACGATCGGCGTGCGCTCCTATTGCGGTAGCCGACAATACACGCGAGCCAAGGCTTCGAGCTTCGTTAGCCAGGGCTTCTCCATCCGCGGATTGCTCAGTTCGCCAAGGTGGTCTTGGCGCTCCGTTCACGAGCGAAGTTCTGTTGCTTCGCATTGCAGGGTGCTGTCCTCTTTGTCATCTTCGTGCGGCAGTCGCCGGACGCTCGAGCGAATGGGTTCGGACCGCCTTGATTGAATTTGTCTTCGTATTCGCCCGTCACGTTGAAGCGGACTCGCGACGGACTTCAGACGCCCTCGCCAACATTCGTCCCTGACTGCTGCCACTTGGCTTGCTCCATGTATCTTCCCATAAACCTTACATCTCGGTGTCCAACTTTCGGGTTTCAGTTCAATTCCGGTGGGGATCAGATTGCCATCTATGGCCCCTTACGAGTCAACCGTTCTGGGCATTCGCGTACGTAGAACGATAGAACTCAAACACCGCTGTTCCGACGCCCTCTCCAAGGGAGCGGAGCGGTTCATTGATCGTATCAAAGGAGATGGAGTGAGACGGCGCTCGTCGAACAAGCGCACCATCCATCGATTGCCCACATCTGTAACCTTTAATATGTGATTTCAGGGGTAAACACTGAGTAGCAATTTGCGTCTGTCATATATAAACCGGTTATACTGGTTTATGAATGCAGACAATGAATGAGTCAAGGTCGTACATCCGTGTTTGATGTCTCTGCGGATTTGTCGAGGCTTCATCACCGACCGGTGGATAGGGACAGAGAGCAGCAGTGCTTACGGTGATCGTTATAACCGTAGTATTCCTGAGTAACCGGATGCTCTGATGTAGTGATATTGCGCCGCACAATTCGGTATGCGAATTTCACATTCTCAAACGCATAAACGGGGCTGCGCACGCTCGTGACTCTTGTCTATTCTTCTTTACATGTCGACGAGGCGCGACACGTGAAGGAAATCGCCCGCTAAAGGCAATGGGTGTTGGTGCGCCGCTGTGCGTTGACCGGCGGTCCATGAAGTATTAATTTTGGATAGCGAATGGAGGAGAGTGATGTTCTGCGCAGAGGGTAATGAGGTCGACATTGATCTTGCAACGTTGACCGTAGAGAGCCTCCAGGAAGGCTTTCGGACTGGACAATTCACGGCTGAGTCAGTCGCAAAAGCATGTTTCAAAAGGATTGAGCAGTACAATCCGAAATACAATGCTTTGATATTTCTTAACCCGACGGCGATCGACGACGCACGTGAAATTGACAGGCGGCGGGCGGCAGGCGAGGCGTTAGGTCCTTTGGCGGGTGTTCCTGTCGTGATCAAAGATGCCATGGATATGGTTGGGTTTCCAACCACGGCTGGATGGTCAAAGCTGTATAGCAAAACTGGCGGCATCGACCTTCTGCCGTCCAGGGATGCGCCGGTTGTTGCGCGCATGCGTGCCGCCGGCGCAGTTATGCTTGGAAAGACGAATGTTCCTATCTTGAGCAGGTCGGGCACTCACGCCAATGATAGCTGGGCAGGTCCCACCTTCAATGTTGTGATGCCTGATCGGGTGCCCGGTGCAAGCAGTGCCGGCTCGGCTGCCGCTGTCGCGTCGGGAATGGCAGTTATCGGTTTGGCAGAAGAGACGGGGGGCTCCATTCAGAATCCCGCGTCAGCTCAAGACCTGGTCAGTATTAAGCCCACTATGGGGCTTGTCCCGAATGCTGGTGTCGTTCCATTGTCAGGCAATCGAGATGTGGTTGGCCCAATAGCCCGCACGGTAAGAGACGCTGCACTTTGTCTTGACGTACTCGCCGGTTACAGTTCTGAAGACCCGAAAACGCTGGCTGCAGTCGGGCATCAACCGGAACACGGCTATACATCGTTACTCAGTGCGGATGCTCTTGAAGGCAAACGTCTTGGTCTCTATGGGCCGGGTTGGCGTAACCAGCCACTGTCTGACGAGGCCGCGGTGTTATATGAACGCGCAAAGCGCGAGCTCCAGTCTTTGGGGGCAGTGTTGATCGAGGATCCGTTTGCCGGTTCGGGGTTTGCTGATCTCCGGGAACCGACTCCCCCAACCCCTAACTTCGATGCTCGTGGAATGGAGTCGATTCCCTATGACCTCCATCAATATTTTCGACGGCTCGGAGGCAAATCCGCGGTGAAAACGTTCTCCGAATTCGCGTCGCTAGTGGCTGACGCAGACGTTTTTGGCCCCAATGGCATGTTGAATTTCATGCAAAGTCTGCCACAATTTACGGCTGCGCTTGCCGACCCTGAGAGTCCCCCTGACATTTCTGCGTTCATTACGTTAAAAGCGCGCTATATGCGCATCTTTAACAAGGTCTTGTCGGAGGCAAAATTAGACGCGCTTGTCTTTCCCCAGATGCGTTGCGAGCTACCGCCACTTTTTGGCGGAGAAACGATCCAAGAGACCACCGTCGGAGAAATTAATATTGCGGGCTTCCCGGGCATAACGGTGCCCGCGGGTTATTATGCGTCTGGTTCTCCATTCGGACTTATCTTTGTCGGTCGGGAATGGTGCGAGGCAGAACTTCTGGGTTTGGCATATGCGTACGAGACTGCAACGCATCATCGGAACGTTCCGGGGCTATAGGCTTCGGAGTTTGCTAAACGCAAACCTGGTGGGGTCGCTGGCGGTGTGAGCATCGTCGAAGGTGCCCTTTGGTGGCAGGGGGCACATCGAAACCAGGGTCGGTGACAGGTGCTCGCCTGTCGATCGAGGGTGTTGACCGGGAGCGATATGAGTGTGTGCGACGCCAGTTGTCCGGCGCCGCCACATCGGTGCGCTGTAAGCACCCCGACAAGGTCATTGGTTCTCATGCCATTACCCGCACGTGTGCCGCAAGCGCCTTGAGCCCCCTATGGATGTTGACCTTGACGGCGGATTCCGACAGTCCGCTCAATTGGGCGGCTTCCGCGATCGATAGTCCCTGCAGCTTGACGTGAAAAATCGAAAGCCGTTGCTTGTCAGGCAACTGATCGAGCAATTTTTCGATATCGCGACGGGCCTCGAGCGGTTCGTGGTCGGACTCTGAGAAGAGTTCTTCGTGGTCGTCGAGCGGCTCATGCAGCGACTCTCGCTTTGCCCGCGTCCTGAAGAAATCCATCAATTTATACCTCGCTATCGCGTGAACCCATGCCGTCAGCGGTTCATCCGGATGGTAGGTATGACGAGCATTGTGCACGGCCAACAGGATTTCCTGGATGATATCCTCCACATCCTCTTGATGCCGGGGAATCCGCTTGCGTAGATAGCCCCTCAGGAATCGCGTCAGCTCCTCCAGGAACAAGCGGTACGCTGGCTCATTGCCTGCCTGACCACCGACGAACAACGCTTTCAGACGCAGCTCTGCGGAATGCACGGCCTTCTCTCCGTCATACTGCAGCCTGGCCCAGGACCGCTTTCGCGCGCGCCGCTTGGGGAGGATCGCCGCGCGGCGGTCGATTGGTAGCAGGACCAAACAGGAGGACTATCATGATGTGCGGGTGCGTTACGTTCACCCACTGGGAGTGCGCGTCACTGCTGCCTCCGGTCAACCGATGCGTTCGCTACCCTGTTTACGTCATTTTAGATCATTTGTTTTAGAATATCGTGACATTCGTGACGCT
Source organism: Paraburkholderia oxyphila NBRC 105797 (assembly GCF_000685075.1). Classification (GTDB taxonomy): domain Bacteria; phylum Pseudomonadota; class Gammaproteobacteria; order Burkholderiales; family Burkholderiaceae; genus Paraburkholderia; species Paraburkholderia oxyphila. The sequence continues at coordinate 12,092 of NZ_BAYD01000067.1, read as the reverse complement.
GTAATCGTGGCTGGTAGCACGATGGGTAATGCTGGAGGCGACATGGCCCGACCCCGGGAGTTTGACGAAAACACCGTGCTTGACGCGGCGGTCCACCGGTTCTGGATGTATGGCTATGAGGCGACTTCCGTCCGTGACCTGGCTCAGGACATGGGGATGACCAGCGCAAGCCTCTACAACGCGTTTGGCGACAAACGATCGCTGTTTCGGCGTGCTCTGGCGCACTACGTTGAAAACAGCTTTGGAGACAGGGTTTCGCGATTCGAGCGGAATCTCCCGCCTCGTGAAGCCATTAAGAGATTCTTTAAGGAGATCATCGATTGCTCGGTCCGTGACAGCGACCGCAAAGGCTGTCTGCTTGTCAATTCGGCGCTTGAAGTCGCGCCACATGATCCTGACTTTCAGGCGATGATTGCCGACGTACTGGTGAAGGTCGAAGCGTTTTTTCTGCGCTGCGTTCAGGCGGGGCAACGCTCGGGCGAGATTGCGGCTGCGCACTCCGCCGATGATCTCGCCCGGCTATTGCTGGGTGTGCACCTCGGCCTGCGGGTGCTGGCCCGTTCGCGGCCGGAGCGCACTTTGCTGGAGGGGATGGTACGTCCGGCGCTGGCACTTCTGGATCCCGGCTCGACGGGCAGGAAGGTCAAATGATTGCCGATCGACCGTGACTGGACTGTGCGCTCGATGGTCCACGACTCCATGGCGGATACCGATCTGAAATCGGCAGGCGAGATTCGTGCCGGAATACATGAAACACGACGCTCAGCGGGTTTCCTCAGACGCATTGAGGCGTAAGCGCCGCGGGCGCCCCCTTGTGCGCGATTGCATCGTCGATATTGGATTGAAGCCGCATTTCTCCAGGGGGAATGCGGTTCCTTACTGGAACGATATGAAAGGGCGTCACCAGCGCAGATACCACGGCGCAATGGACGCGCCGATCCCCGCGGTGATGGCGACCGCGAGTACGTACCAGACACTCCAGAACGGCACGGCCATCTCGGGTGAATACAGGGAGTAGACAAGCAGACCCTGAGCCCCGGCAAGCAGACCCGAACCCGCGCCGGCCAGCGCAAGCCGGGTGGGCGCGAGTCGCCTCATCGCGTGCATCATGGCGGCCAGCGACGGCAGAGACAACAGGACGACGCTCGCGGTGGTGTTGCGCCACGTCGTCCCGAGGACCAGTTGCAGGCGATAGCCAGGGGGCGTCGCCAGCAGAATACCGAGGGCGACCAGTGACATTGAGATGATGGGTAGCGCGACTGCAATCCAGGCGAGCTTGAGCGGAGCACCGGGGCGTCCGAGCCGTTCGGAGAGCTTCATGGCCGTCAAGATCGTCGCGAGGGGAAAGGCCAGTCGTGCCCAGAACATCGACGTGAGGATCAGCTCCGGCATGTCGCTTCGGATACCGTATAGTGCGACGAGCAATCCGGTGCCACCCGCGAGGCCGGTCATCAGCGCACGGTTGAGCAGCTTCGGGACAGCGTTACGGTCGACGGGCGACATGTCGCCAGCCAGCCGAACGATAAGTTCGCGCGTTTTCATGTCCTGTGGGAACGGTCCCCAAGAAGATAGTCGATCGAGATCCGTCCAGGGCCCCATGCGGCAATACCGAGCGCCATCGCCGCCCAGGTGATGTGAATCGGCCAGCCGTCTGGAACCGTCAGTTCGATCATGCAAGTCATCAGCAGCAGGCCCACTGCTGCGAAACGCGTGCCGACACCGAGCACGAGCAGGGCGGGAAATGTGACCTCGCCGCAAGCCGAAAGAAATGCGAAGACAGCGGGCGCCGGAAAAGGATACGGGCCTCCTGGCAGGTGAAGGCGAAATTCATCGGTGAACAGATCGATAGCCGTGTCGTTGAGCTGCAAGAAGCCGTGCCATTTGAGCACGCCCGATTTCCAGAAAGGCACGGCGAGCGCTATGCGCATTACCAGTTGCACGAACCAGGGTTGCGCGAACCTTTCGACGAGATGCCGCGCACGTACGATAGCCATCGTGATCATACCCAGGACGGATGGCTTCGGATCTTGTCGGGTTGACATCGTGATTGACCTCCGGGTTGAACTGAGGTGAACACACCGGCCGAGCTCCGGCGCGCGTATTAGCAGGATTCAATGAACGACGGGAAATTCCGGCCGTACTCGAACAGCAGGTTCCAGTGAACCATTGAGCGTTTGCGCAGGTACGACGGGAACAGCCAAGCTCTTGCGCCGCTCTGGTCATGGTGGAGTCGTTCATGGCTGTTCCCGTGTGCTCTCGTCGCTTGTTCGATCAGGACTTGATTGGCGTCAGCGAACCGTGGCCACCGCCCGGTACCTGTATGCTCACGCAGGTGCCGCCCTGAACGAACTTCCACGAGTTGCCCTGGAAGTCCATCGTAGACGTACCCTGGCACGTCGTACCCGGACCGGCGGCACAATCGTTTTGCCCCTTCAGTGCGACGCCGAAGCACTTCTCCTTGTGAGCCGCGAGGGCGGCGTCCATTTCCGCCTTCGTGAGCGGTGCTGCATGAGCTGTCGACGCCAGGAGGCTTGCGACCGCGCCAGCGAGCAGGGCGGAACTGACAGTTGTCTTTGCGGACATCGAAGTTCTCCAGAATATTGGGAGGAAGTATCCACGAGGGATACCTATCCTAATTCGTGGGTGCGGGTGCTCTGGTTACAGCAGATTTCGCTTTTCTTTTCGAGTTTTCGGGACACGCCATCGCCACCATGCCCACATGGGAACGAATACCGGGTTGGTGTAACCAGCGCGTCCCGATTGACGAACCAAATCCATCATGTCCGACGACACTCATCGTCCCCGGCACATACCTGATTCCTCCCGCAAGCGCTGCGCTGGACGCATGTTTGGGAACGTGCGAGACTTTTTATCGTCAGGGTCGATTTTCTGAGCGCGCCTGGCTTCGACCTTTCGACGCAGTCCAGTTCGAAAATGGTGCAAGAGGAATTGATTGCGCTGCAGACAAGAGGAGTAGTCCCCGCGTCGGCCTGGACAACAAGTCAGGTCACGCGCAGTCCGAGTAAAAAAATCATGGCCCGTGTAACCGGAGACGTCACGGATACGAACTAGCCTGTGTACCTGCCACGGGTACTTTTCGTTCCGGCCACTGGAGGGGTCTCATGTCCGCAAGGCTCAACGTCGGTACTGCCATGCTCGCAGTTCCCGTGCAGGGTTTATTGACCCCCGATCAAGTCCTGATCGCGCAGGCAACATGCGAGAGGAGCTGAGACGGCCATGAGCGATTCCATTAGTACAGCAACGGTTGACAGGTATGGTCCGCCGCGCACCGAGACAGCTCGACAAGTGCTCGCCGGTACAAGCTTCAAGCATGAGCACCTTGCGGCCATTCTCCAGAATGGGCTGCAGGACGGGTTCTTCGAAGTTCACGCCGAGAACTACATGGGCGCGGGCGGACCGCCCCATCATGCGCTTGGGGCGATCCGCGTGGACTATCCACTGTCCATACACGGTGTGTGCATGTCAATAGGAGGGCATGACGCACTCGACACGCAGCACCTGAGGCGCTTCGAAACTCTCGTACGCCGCTACGAGCCTGAATTCGTCTCTGAGCATCTGGCATGGTCCTCACACGCCGGCACGTTTTACAACGACCTGCTGCCCCTGCCATACACAAGTGAAACACTGCGCAGGGTGTGCGCACACATCGATCAGGTGCAAGAGGCCATCAGACGCCCGCTCCTGCTCGAAAACCCGTCCACCTATGTCGCTTTCGGCTCGTCAACCATGAGCGAGCCGGAGTTTATCCAGGCGGTCGCGCAACGAACGGGCTGCGGCCTGCTGCTGGACGTGAACAACGTTTTCGTCTCAGCGGTCAATCACGGCTATTCCGCGACCGCATACCTCGCAGAATTTCCGCTCGGAAATGTCCGCGAAATCCATCTGGCCGGACACAGCGAGCAGCGCGATGACGAAGATGCGCCACTGCTGATCGACAGCCACGACCGCGCGATTTCAGACGAAGTCTGGAAACTCTACGAGGAAGTACTCGCCCGCACCGGACCGATACCCACGCTCATCGAATGGGACAGCAAGCTGCCCGAGTGGCCTGGGCTACGGGCACAGGCGCAGAAGGCCCACAGCATCCTCATGAGACAAGCAAAAGCTGCTGCGGGGACGTTTGGTCATGCAGTCTGAGCACCCGCCCCGTATGTTTGACACATCCTACGCGTGCTTGTTTGCACCGGGACTGACAAACCCCGCAGTCGCAGCGCCAGCCGACGTCATTGCGGTACACGGCAAAGGCGTCGTCAATCGCTACAACGTGTACCGCAATAACGTCACCGTCAGCCTCATTGACGCGCTGGCCGCGATATACCCGGCTGTCCAGCGCATTACAGGCACGGAGTTCTTCAGGGCGATGGCGCGCTTTTACGTTCGCGCCAGGCCGCCGGCTTCGCCGCTGCTGTTCGAATACGGACGCGATTTTCCGGATTTCATCGCATCCTACGAGTATGCGCGCGAGATGCCATGGCTCGCCGATACCGCGCGCATTGAACGGGCATGGCTGGATGCCTATCACGCCGAGGATCTGCCTGCCCTTGCGGCCGAAGCGCTTGCGCATATCGACCTGTCGGATCTGGGACAGCTGCGGTTCAAGCCGCATCCGGCCACGCGTATCGTCCGGTCTCCTTATCCGGCTGTTTCAATCTTCGCGATGAACCGCAAGGATGAGCCTGTTTCTCCGCTCTGTTCGAGCGATGCAGAGGACGCGCTCGTCACACGTCCGGGCCAGGATGTCATCGTCTCGCGTTTGCCGGCAGGCGGTGCAGTATTGCTTGGTGCGCTCGTCATGGGAGAAACGCTTGGCGCTGCTGTTCAGATGGCCTTCGAGGAAACCGATTCCTTCGATCTTGCTGCCAATCTGGCAGGCATGCTCTCCGTCGGTGCCTTTACCGGCATTCGACACTGACCACGACCGCGAGGCCCCGTTGAACATCGTGAGCAACTATAGTCCGTGGATCTTGAGCTATCGATCGGATTGACTTTTCTGTTCCTTAAATCGGCCAGCCTTGGGTCGCATGTGCGCGTCTGAGTCAACGCATTCGCCTGAAGATGTGCTTATTCCGTCTGCCCATCTGATGCGCGTCCACCGGCCTCTCCAGATGGGCAGCTATTTCTGGCCAGGACTGCCGAAATGTTTACGTAGATCCATATCGATTCGTATTCCTGAGCATAGTGGCCTTTACCGATCTCATCCCGCACTTTCAGAGGGCTTGGTATCGATCACGTTATGCCTATGTGCCGATACCCGCGTTCAGGCTCGGCTGCCCCTGGAGAACCGCTATGACCAGGATCGTTGTTTCGCGTGCTCTTGCAATTGGCGCGACCTTGCAAAAAGTCCTTGTACCATGGCTCCTGCTGTTTGGCCGTTTGTGGTTTGGGCAGAGCCTGTTTGTCCATCAGATCATGACAATGGCGACGGCGCATCATGCGCTGCAATCCGCGAACCCGACACTGTATGTGCCGTCTTCCGTTGATGCGGCGCTGCACGGGATTGCACCGCTCTTGCTTGCGGCGGGTCTGTTGACTCGTCCCACGTCCCTGGTTCTGGTCATTCTCTCCGAATTTCACGGCCTGCAGGGTGTGGGACTGTATCCGGAAGGCGCGAAACTCATCTTGCTCACGTGGCTGGTTGTTTTCGGTCCGGGAGCGCTTTCGCTCGACGCATTGCTGCGAAGGGGAGCGGGAGAGATTCCTCTCGCGCCAGTCAGGCTCGTTCGCAACCTGTACGCGTGGATCGGGCGATACATCCCTGCAGGCTTCCTGATACTCGTGCGTATCGGCGCCGCGGCAGGTCTTGCGTCAGCGATGCTGCCCGTTCTTCAGGACGGTAGCGGCTTTCCGGCGTCGGGTATGGCCTGGCTTGCCGCGCTATGTGCATGCTGCATCGCATCCGGATTCATGACCCGCATTTTTTCGGGTGTCGCCGCCGCCATGATCCCGCTGGCGGGCATTGCCATGTCGATGGATGATCGATTTGCCGTTCTCCTGATCTTTCTGCTGCTCTCTGCCGAAGGTCCCGGTCCATTTTCACTGGACGCCTTGTTGATCTGGATAGTCAGTCGCCTGGTGCCACCAGAAGACGATGCGATATCGGGCGACGCACCCCACATCGTCGTAGTTGGCGGTGGTTTCGGAGGTGTCGCAGTCGTGCAGGGGCTGCGCCATGAGCGCTGCCGGATTACCCTCATTGATCGGAACAACCATCATCTGTTTCAGCCCTTACTCTATCAGGTGGCAACGGCCGCACTGTCGGCGCCACAGATCGCAACGCCGATCCGCAGCCTGTTCCGCAACCAGCCCAATGTTCAGGTTCGGCTTGGTGAAGTCACAGGAGTCGATGTTCAGGCTCAGGAAGTCGTGCTTGGTGCTTCACGGATCCGATACGATTACCTCGTGCTTGCCACTGGCGCACGTCATGGCTACTTCGGCCGGGACGACTGGGCCCGGTCTGCGCCCGGGCTCAAGAGTATCCCGGACGCGATGTCCATCAGAAGTCGCATCCTCAGGGCGTTTGAGGAGGCGGAAAACACCGGGGACGAAGCGGATCGCCAGGCGTGTCTGACGTTCGTCATTGTCGGTGGTGGCCCCACCGGAATTGAGCTTGCGGGGGCCATCGCCGAACTTGCGCGCCACGGCTTGGAACAAGAATACCGTTCGGTAGATCCGTCCGCGGCAAGGGTGATCCTCCTGCAGTCTGGTCCCCGGGTCCTTCCCGCGTTTCCGGCCTCGCTTTCCGAAGCGGCAGCGCAGTCCCTGCGCGCGCTCGGCGTGGAGGTCTGTCTCGAAACAAAGGTCACCGCTGTCGACGCCTCGGGGGTCGTCGCGGGTGATCGATACATTCCTGCGCGTACCACGTTGTGGGCCGCAGGCGTCACCGGGTCACCCGCAGCCAGGTGGCTCGGGGCGCCAGCCGACGCATCGGGCAGATTGATCGTCGGGAGCGACCTGTCCGTACCCGGACTGCAGAACATCTACGCGATCGGCGACACCGCGTTGACCCTGAGCTGGCACGGCAAGCCGGCGCCGGGACTCGCTCCCGCAGCAAAGCAACAAGGGCGATACGTCGCGCGTGTGATCACCGCGCGGATCCGTCGTCTACGTTCCCCGTTGCCGTTCCAGTACCGGCATCTGGGTAGCCTTGCGACAATCGGACGACAGGCTGCGGTCGCAGACGTCGGTGGCATCCGTATATCAGGAGCCATGGCGTGGTGGTTCTGGGGGGCCGCGCATATCGCCTTCCTTGTGGGAGGCCGCAACCGGTTTGCCGTCATTCTCGACTGGCTCTGGGCCTATCTCACGTATCGGCACAGTTCCCGCCTGATCACCACGACCTCATCAGAAAACGACTTGTGACACCAGGTTGACGAACCGGCAAGCGGCTGTTTGCGGCACGCCGCTCTACCAACCAACATCGGTTGACCTGCGCGCCGATAGTCGAAGGCGCGCCTTGTGTTGCGACCTCGTCGGGCGTCGGCGATTACCGCTCACGCACTGGACTCAATACAGGTCCACCAATCGCATCAGGTAAAAAGATGAGCCTCTCTGTAACCAGTACCCCGGCGCCAACGTACTAACACGCGTACCCGCTGCGGGTACTTTCATCCCAAGCCCCTACTGGAGATATGCCATGTCCGCAAAAGCTACTGTCACATCCGCCCTGCTCGCAAGCGCTGTTGCGAGCCTGATTGCATCGGTTGCTCACGCCGCGCCGCTGACCAAAGCTGAAGAGAGCGCCGCCATCGCGGCACACAAGGAGAAATGCTTCGGCGTCGCGCTGAAGGGCCAGAATGACTGCGCGGCCGGTCCCGGAACGACCTGCCAGGGCACCTCGACGATGGACTTCCAGGGTAACTCCTGGAAGTTCGTTCAGGGCGGCACCTGCACGAGCATCCAGGTGCCAGGCGGCGGACACGGCTCGCTCACAGCGATTAAGTCCTGATCACCCCGACAATCAGCGAGAGGAGCGGGGACGACCATGCGGGACTGCACCTGCATGGCGGCATGCATACCCTTGCAGCTCGTCCCCAACTCACACCACGAGGCAGAAGTTTAGTCGCCTGGATCCAGGTCGTTCATCCGTTCGGTAGTCCAAGGAAATGAACAGTAGAAGCGCGCCTCGAGGCTAATTTCGGATTCCATATCATTCAGCAAACCCAGAGTGTGAACATGATGTCTACCACCGAAAACCCCAGACCCTCGGTCCGGCGTATTGCTGCAACGGGCGTCGTGTGCGTCCGACGTCTCGTCGAACGGCTCGCGCAGCCGTGGCTGGTGCAACTAGCGTTACGTATTGCACTGGCAGTCCCGTTCTGGAAGTCCGGTATCCTCAAATGGCACGGCTTCTTTCATCTGAGCGATACGGCAATCACGCTTTTCACGGACGAATTCATGCTGCATTTGCCGGGCGGGCCGTACCCGTTTCCAGCGCCAGCTGTGTTTGCGTTCCTGTCGGCCTGCGGCGAGGTGGGCTTTCCTGTTCTGCTCGTACTTGGTATCGGTACGCGGTTTGCCGCCGTGGGGCTACTGCTGATGACGTGCATCATCGAACTGACCGTCCCGGACGGCTGGCCAGTCCACATCACCTGGGCCGCCATGGCCCTGGGAATTGCGGCTTGGGGACCCGGCCTCATCTCAATCGATTACCTCCTCGGTGACCGTTCGAGCCGTTCATGAACGCGCATGGCATCTGCGCGTAGGGTCCAGTTGGAGCACGACATCGCACCACAGCGTCGGCTCAGCGATGAGTCGTTCGATTTGCACGTTCATGGCCGGGAGCGCCCACGGGCGCTCCCGTTGATTAGCTGCAACGCATGATGAGGACCATCCAGGACGATGGAAGATTTATGATTGGAACCTGTCAATTTCGGACGTTATCTGGTTGATTTTCCGGATTCCAATCTAGTTACTCCAAAGGTTTCGTCGAGCCAGCCAACAATGTTGTGCACGGTATCACCATAAAACGTGCGGTACTGTTCCTTTGAGACGTAGCCGATGTGTGGCGTAGCCAGCACGTTGTCGAACTGGCGCAGCGGATGAGGGTTATCGAGCGGCTCGACGTCGTAGACGTCCAACGCCGCGCCGGCGATTCGGTTAGTCCTGAGCGCCTCGATCAGTGCGCTAGCGTCGACGATTGGGCCACGAGAGGTATTGATTAGCCGGCTCGTCGGCTTCATCCTCGCCAGTTCAGCGGTACCGACAAGATGATGGGTGCGAGGACTGAGACGGACGTGAATGGACAGAAAATCGGACGTCGAGAACAACTCGTCTTTTGTGACGTACCTTACGCCGTGTCTTGCGGCGGCTTCCGCCGTCAGGTTCTGGCTCCACGCGGCGACATCCATTCCGAACGCGCGCCCGATCACACCGACTGCCGACCCGACCCGCCCGAGGCCCAACAGCCCCAGCGTCTTTCCAGCCAGTTCGTCTCCCACAGAGCGTTGCCATCCACCCTGGCGCAATGACAGATTTTCCTGCACAACGTTACGTGCCATCGACAAAAGGAGGGCCCACGTGAACTCGATCGTGGGGGTAGACGAGTATCCCGTGTGGCGAATCTCGATACCAAGATCTTTGGCTGCCTCTTCATCGAGGGACGCGTTCGCAAGTCCCGTCGAAGCGATAAGTTTGAGGTTAGGAAGCTTTTCAAGTACGTCGCGTGACAATGGTGTACGCTCGCGCATCACGCATACGACGTCGAACGGCCTTAGACGTTCAACTACAGCACCAGAATCGCTAACGTGATCATTGAACACGCTGACGTTTGCGCGTCCGTCCAACAGGGACCAGTCGGCCAGGCTGAGAGAAACACCTTGATAGTCGTCGAGAACGGCTACATTGATGACGGGATACTTCATTGAAATAATTCCTTGGTCGTGTAAGTGAGTTGAGGCCCCGTATTAACGGTCCAACACCTAATAGGCGCAGCAGCGACCAGAGTGCGAATGCGAGAAAGCGGGTTAGTCGTGCGGCGGCGTGCGGAAGGCTCTTGCGTAGACGAAGTCGAGGTTCGTGAGTGCATCCGGGCACCGGCCAAGGGAAGATGCGGTGGGTTCTGCGATCGCCGCGTGCTCGCCAACGAACTGCAACTGGCGACGCCAGGAGACATCGTCGAGCGCGTTATGGCAGCGGCGCGGAACCGCAGGCGGAACATTTACGCGGAAACCGGCACGAGGGACTCGGCACGCTTGATGGCGCGCGCCACGGCCGGACGCGCAAGCACGTCTTCGTACCAGCGCGCAACGTTGCGCAGGCCGGCGAGGTCGAGCTCCGGATAGCTGCGGCGCCAGATCCACCCGAAGTGCGCGATATCGGCGATCGAATAGGCATCGCCGGCGACGAAGCGGTGCGAGGCGAGCACACCGTCGAGCAGCTTCAACTGCCGTTTCGCTTCGGTCGTAAACCGCTCGATCGCATGTGCATTGCCTTCCTTCGCAGTCTTCAGGAAGTATCCCGCCTGACCGAACGCGGGGCTCAGCCCCGAGGCATGAATGAACAGTTGCTCGAAGACGCGGGCGCGCGCAGGCGGTTCCTGCGGCAGCAATCGGCCGTGTTGCTCGGCCAGATAGACGAGGATGGCCGCGGATTCGGTCAACACGAAGTGATCGTCAACGAGAACGGGAACCTTGCCGTTCGGATTCAGCGCCAGATACGCTTCGCTCTGTTGCTCGCCCTTGCGGACATTGACGGGATGGAGTTCATAGTTGACCGACAATTCCTCGAGCGCGATCAGTGCCTTGATGCTGTTGGGCGTCGAGAAAGCGTGGACGTGGTACATGAGGCGATCCTTTTGGGAAAAGTGAGTACGAGAACAGATAGCGGTGTCACACCTGCGCAATGCCGCCATCGACAAATAGATCAATGCCCGCCACGAAGCTGCTGTCGTCCGATGCGAGGAACAGCACGGCGGAGGCGATCTCTTCGGGGCGGCCGATCCGCCCAAGCGGCGTGGCCGCGGCGAACTTCGCGCGCAGTTCGTCGGCTTCTGCGGAGTTCGAGACCTGGCTATCGATGATTGGTGTGTCGATCGCCCCAGGGCTGATTGCATTGACGCGGACTGCGCGATCCTTGAGTTCCATGGTCCAGGTCCGCGCCAGCGAGCGGACGGCGGCCTTGGCTGCGCTATAGGTGCCGTGTGACGGCAGGCCCTTCACGCCGGCGATCGAGCTCGTGAGGATGATGCTGCTCCCTCGCGGCATGAGTGGCAGAGCCTTTTGAACGGTGAAAATCAGGCCGCGAACATTGACGTCGAACGTCGCGTCGTAGTGCTCGGGCGAAATCTCATCGATCGTCCGATGCTCGATCGAACCGGAATTGGCAAACAGGACATCGACGTGGCCACGTTGCTCCCTGACGATCGAAAACAGGCGATCGAGATCATCCGGGCGTGTGACGTCGGCCTGCACGGCGGTGACGTTGCGGCCGATTTGCGCGAGCGCCTTGTCGAGCTCCGCCTGGCGCCTGCCGACGATGAATACAAAGGCCCCTTCGTCGACGAACCGCTGCGCCGTCGCGAGGCCGATTCCACTGCTGCCGCCGGTGATGACAGCCGTCTTGCCTTGAAGTCTGTTCACGCTGCTTTCCTCCTGGATGAGTCGCGCCGTGAAGCATTCCATCGAGGCGTCTCGTCGGGTAGCGGTTGGCGGCGATAGCTAAAATTCCGTTGCGGAATAAATCAAGCGGTGAACGCTGGATCCGCTTCACTTCATCGGCGAGTGCGCGCTCGACGCTCTGAGCATAGTTGGAACGGGTCCCCGTCGCCCCGGATGCGATGATGAACAATGGTGCGATTGATGGGGCCGAAATGGTTTTTTTCGTCTAGGGCAATGCTGATCAAGTCCGCCGCTCATGGCTGTCGTGCGTTATAGCGTGGACATGCAACGGCGAAAGCAAAAAACGATGAAGCAACTGACACTGGCGATGGCTGTCGATCAATGCGCGGGATTCGGCGCCCAGCGTAAGCCAACGCGACGTGAAGCATTTCTCGATGAGATGAACAGGCTCGTGCCGTGGGCGGAACTGTGCGCGGTGGTCGAGCCGTACTACCCGAAACGCGGGAACGGCCGCCC